>NZ_LGSI01000012.1 GCF_001698815.1 Pseudomonas syringae
TAAACGCGGTGATGCCTACCTGCGCAGCTTGGCTATTCAAGGGGCACACGCGGTATTGAGGCAGGTGCGGCCTGATTCGGAGCATCCGGATGACCACCGCTTGCGGCGCTGGTTAAGTCGCCACGGTCAAAAAGGAGCCGCGGTACGGTTGGCCAACCGCAACCTGCGGATCGTTTGGGTGCTGCTGCAAAATGATCAGACCTATCGTCGCCAGCCAGCGGGTTGCCAGGAGGCGACGATGAGCCATTAATCGACAGAGTTCTGCCACCGGGGTGCTGAGTCACCTCAACCGCTGCTGAAGAACATTGACCCCAGGTCAGACCGTCGCGGATAGATGCCTGCCCTCCTACTGGCCCTTTGAGGCCTTACTGTAATCGGCATACCGCGAGCTTACCCAATGTTGGCCAGAAGCCGATGATGCTTCCTCGAACAGGCCTTATACATAGATGCAACCGGGTAGCAGTGTTCAAAAGCAGGTTGAAAGTGTGGGCGAGTCCATACATAGGAGGGGACTTGTCCCCGAAGAGGTCGGTGTGAACGCCGAAGATGTTCCTCTGCAGATCCTCCGCCTTCCCGGACAAGTCCGGTCCTACCGAGCAACACAGAATCCGGTAGGAGGGGACTTGTCCCCGAAGAGGTTGGTGTGAACGCTGAAGATATTCCTCTGCAGATCCTCCGCCTTCCCGGACAAGTCCGGTCCTACCGAGCCAAATACATTTCTAGCCGTAGCGCTTCTTCGCCTCAATCGCCAAGCCACTGCCGATGCTGCCGAAGATATTGCCTTCGACGTGACGGGCGTTGGGCAGCATCGCCGAGATGCTGTTGCGCAGCGCGGGGATGCCGCTGGAACCGCCGGTGAAGAACACCGTATCGACCTGATCGACACGCGCACCGGCCTTGGTCAACAACTCCGAAACACTGTTGCGCACCCGCTCCAGTTGCGAGTCGATGGCCGCTTCGAACATCACGCGGCTCAGATCGACACTCAACCCCGGTTCAATGCGATCCATCGGCAGATGACGGCTTTCAGCGTGGGTCAGTTGGATCTTGGTTTCTTCCACTTCCATGGCCAGCCAGTGGCCCGCGCGCTGTTCGATAAGCTTGAACAGGCGGTCGATGCCCTGGGTGTCTTCGATGTCGTAACGCATGCTGCCCAATGCCAGCTGGGATTTCTGCGAGTACACCGAGTTGATGGTGTGCCATGTCGCGAGGTTCATGTGATGGCTAGTGGGCATGTAAGCCTGGCTTTTCATGCGGCTGCCATAGCCGAACAGCGGCATAACGCCCTGAATGCTCAGCTGCTTGTCGAAGTCAGTCCCGCCGATATGCACACCGCCGGTGGCCAGAATGTCTTCGTGGCGGTCGTCATAGAAGCGACGATCCGGCGACAGACGCACCAGCGAGAAGTCCGACGTACCGCCACCGATGTCTACGATCAGCACCAGTTCTTCGCGGGTAATGGTCGACTCGTAGTCGAACGCTGCGGCAATCGGCTCGTACTGGAACGAGACATCCTTGAAACCGATCTTGCGTGCGACCTCGGCCAGAGTGTCTTCGGCTTCCTGATCCGCGCCTATGTCGTCATCGACGAAATGCACCGGGCGGCCCAGCACCACTTCCTCGAACTCACGCCCGGCGGTGTCCTCGGCACGCTTTTTCAGCTCGCCGATGAACAGCGCCAGCAAATCCTTGAACGGCATGGCCGTACCGAGCACGCTGGTGTCGTGCTTGATCAGCTTGGAACCCAGCAGACTCTTGAGCGAGCGCATCAGGCGGCCTTCGTAGCCTTCCAGATACTCGTGCAGCGCGAGGCGGCCATACACCGGACGGCGCTCCTCCATGTTGAAGAACACCACCGATGGCAGGGTGATTTTGTCGTCCTCCAGCGCAATCAGCGATTCCATGCCCGGTCGCAGCCAGCCGACCGTGGAATTGGACGTGCCAAAGTCGATACCACAGGCACGTGCTGGGGATTGGTCATTCATGTCTTTTACGTTCCAGTCAAAAAACGGCCGCGCAGTGTATGCCAGTGGATCGCGGATGCGTAGCGCGAAACGTCGGTTATACACAGTTATCTTCCTGACCGACTTGAACTGTGCGCCGTTACCCCCAATCTTCAGGGAATTGTCAGCTACGCAGGCCGTCGAACGCTTCAAGCATCAAGTCAGAAGGATCGGCGGCCGATATATCAAGACGTTAATTGATCCAGATGCCTCAAATGCGAGGATGCTGTGCGCAGAATAGAGCGCACCAGGCTGCGCTGGATAACCGGGGACGACTGTTAGATGGACTTTAAAGACTATTACAAGATTCTTGGGCTTGAGCCGACTGCGGACGACAAAGCGATCAAGGTCGCTTACCGCAAGCTGGCGCGCAAGTATCACCCCGACGTCAGCAAAGAAGCGGGCGCGGAAGAGAAATTCAAAGAGGCCAACGAGGCTTACGAGGTGCTGAAAAGCCCGGAAAAGCGTGCTGAATACGATGAGCTGCGCAAGTACGGGCAGCAGGGCCGACCGTTTCAGGGGCCGCCGGGCTGGCAGAGTCGTGCGGGCGCGGGAACGGGTGGTTTCGGCGACGATACGGGTGATTTCTCGGATTTTTTCAGCTCGATCTTTGGTGGTCGGGCGCAGCAGGGCGGTCGTGCGCGCAGCACCGGTCGCCGAGGACAAGATGTGGAAATGGAACTCGCGATCTTCCTCGAGGAAACCCTGTCGGCGGAATCCAAGCAGGTCAGCTTCAAGGTGCCGCAGTACAACCCTGCCGGCCAGCGCATGGCTGATATCACCAAGACTTTGAACGTGAAGATCCCGGCCGGTGTGGTCGATGGCGAGCGTATTCGTCTGAAAGGGCAGGGCGCACCGGGAGTTGCCGGGGGCGAGAATGGTGATCTATACCTGATTATCAGATTGGCGCCGCACCCTAAATTCGATGTGGAAGGCCATGACCTGATCATCACCGTGCCGCTTGCGCCGTGGGAAGCTGCGCTGGGCGCCAAGGTTGCCGTGCCGACCCTGACCGGCAAGATCAACCTGACCATCCGTCCGGACAGCCAGACCGGTCAGCGATTGCGGGTCAAAGGTAATGGTCTGATGAACAAGAAAGGCGAGCGCGGCGACCTGTACGCGCAGATCAAAGTCGTCATGCCGCCGTCCACCGACGAGGCCACCAAGGTGCTCTGGCAAACGCTGGCTGACAAGGCGGCATTCGATCCGCGGGCCCAATGGAGTAACTGATCATGAGCCACACCCTGATCGTTGAGCTGGATATGAAGCAATTCTGTCAGGTGACCGACATGTCGGCCGCCTACGTGATCGAAATCGTCGAACACGGCATTCTTGAACCTCAGGGCCGAAAGCCGGATGAGTGGCTATTCGACGATCAGGCGCTGATCGTTGCCCGGCGTGCGGCGAAACTGCAACGGGATCTGGAGCTGGAGTGGGAAGGCGTTGCCCTGGCGCTTGATCTGCTCAACGAGCTGGAGCAGGTCCGCGCGGAAAACCGCATGCTCAAGCAGCGGCTTGGGCGGTTTTTGCAGGAGTAACTTCGTTGGAGCGAGGCTTGCCCGCGAACCGGGCGCCTCGGTGGGTCAGATAAACCGCGTTATCGTTCTTCGCGGGCAAGCCTCGCTCCAACGGGGCAGCGCAGTATCAAATACTTTTCGGCAACACCACCGTAAACGTCGTGCCGTCATCGACATTGGACGTGACGGTAATGCTCCCGCCGTGGGCGTTGACCACTTCCTTGACGATGAACAAGCCCAGGCCAAGGCTGGTGGACGGGCCTTTGGCGTCTTGTTCGGCACTGGGATTGCGCACCAGCGGATCAAAAATACTGCCGATGGCGTTCTCGTCGATGGGGTTGCCGACGTTATGCACCACCAGCTCGACGTTGTTGTCTTCGCCGGTGATGCGGATGGAGATTTCCTGGTTTGCCGAGCCGTGCTGCAAGGCGTTGCCGATCAGGTTTTGCAGCAGCTGATTGATGCGGCCCGGATCCCAATTGCCTGTCGTATCGCCGTGCACGTTCAGCACCGGATTGCATTCGGGCTGTCCGGCGCAGGCTTCTTCGATGGCTTCGCGACAGACGGCGGCCAGATCCATGTGCTTGCGTTCCACGGGCAAGGTGGCGCCCAGTCGGCTACGCACGAACTCCAGCAGATCACTGACCATCGCGCCCATATGCCGCGTGCCGCTCTTGATGCGCGCCAGATAGGTTTGCGCTGCGTCGTCCAGCTTGGCTTTGCGCTCCAGCAGGTCAGCGGACATGCTCACCGCTTGCAGCGGCGCACGCAGGTCGTGACCGAGAATCGCCAGGAAGATATCTCGCGAGCGTGCCACCTGTTCGGCATACGCAGCCGTGGATTCGGCGAGCGCCTCGTCAATGGCTTCGTTGAAGCGAATCATGTCGGTGAAGTAAGCCAGCTCGGGCTCTTTCAGGCTTTCAACCCAGAGCCGAATGACGCTGGCGCGCAAGTGCCGAAACTCGGACGTCATCTGCACCAGATCAAAACCCACGACGTGGCGCAGTTCACCATGGCTGGCGGCTGCTTCGTCCAGGCTTGGGGTTTTATTCAGGTCCTCGCCCTTGGCCTTGGCGGCCTGCTCACTCTTGGTCTGGGCGGTCTTCATGTCACGCGCGGCGGCGAGCAGAATAGCCCTGGAATGATCGCGCAGCTCTTCCCTGCTCATCAGGTCGGCAGCCGGCTTGATGGTCTTGGCGAAGCTCTCCCACTCATCGACGATACGATCCACGTGAGCAACGATGAAGTCGGAAAGGCGCATGGCCGAGTACCTTGCTGCGGGAGCGGTGAGAAGAGATGACGCGCATCTTACCGCCTTTGTCCGGCTCGACAAACATCCGGTTCAATCGTCTTACCCGCTACTGTCATTTATGACAGGTAGACGTGACATCAAGGCGGTTGTAGGTTTGGAAGCGGGGCCTGATCAGGAAGGGATGCTCCATTTCGAAGCAACTACAAGGAGTTAACCATGCGCGTAATTGAAGTGGATGATGACAGTTTTCAAGAGAAAGTTTTCTCTGAAGAGAACGAGGACAAGCTGGTAATAGCCGAATTCAGCGGGCCGGGAATGGATGAGCACGGCGATCCGAACGACAGCTCAAAAGCAGGTGAAGTCATGGACCTGCTGGCTTTTGATGAGCGGGTGCCGGTATTGCGAATCCATAAGGACAGCTGTGAAGCCACGGCTGAAAACTACGGAGTCGAAAGTGTTCCCACGGTGTTTTTCTTCAAGAACGGAAATGTGGTGCATAGAGAGACAGGGTTTCTTGAGGAGGACGTGGAAGCGGAGGCGAAGAGGTACAAGCAGCTGATTAAAGAGCTCGAGTCGCGCCGTTGATGTACAACGGGGCCTTGTTCAAACAAGGCCCGGTTGTTTCCTAGAACAGAAAATAGCGCTGCGCCATCGGCAACACATCCGCCGGTTCACACCACAGCAACACGCCATCGGCCTTGACCTGATACGTCTGCGGATCAACGTCAATGTTGGGCAGGTAATCGTTGTGGATCAGGTCTTTCTTCTGCACGTTGCGACAGCCCTTGACCACGCTGATGGTCTTTTTCAGGCCCAGTGATTCGGGAATGCCTGCGTCGAACGCCGCCTGGCTGATGAAGGTCAGGCTGGTCGCGTGCAGCGAGCTGCCATAGCTGGCGAACATCGGGCGGTAATGCACCGGCTGCGGAGTCGGGATCGACGCGTTGGCATCGCCCATCAGACTGGCCGCAATAGCGCCGCCCTTGAGGATCAGGCTCGGCTTGACGCCGAAAAACGCCGGACGCCACAGCACCAGATCCGCCCACTTGCCCACTTCGATAGAACCCACTTCATGGCTGATGCCGTGGGTGATCGCCGGGTTGATGGTGTATTTGGCAATGTAACGCTTGGCGCGGAAATTATCGTTACCTTCACCATCCTGGGGCAGCGGGCCGCGTTGCTTCTTCATCTTGTCGGCGGTTTGCCAGGTGCGCATGATCACTTCGCCCACCCGGCCCATGGCCTGGCTGTCGGAGCTGAGCATCGAGAACGCACCCAGATCGTGAAGGATGTCTTCGGCGGCGATGGTTTCCCGGCGAATACGACTTTCCGCGAAGGCCACGTCTTCGGCGATGCTCGGGTCCAGGTGATGGCAAACCATCAGCATGTCCAGGTGCTCGTCGATGGTGTTGCGGGTGAACGGCCGGGTCGGGTTGGTCGAGCTGGGCAACACGTTCGGGAAGCCGCAGGCCTTGATAATGTCCGGCGCATGACCGCCGCCCGCGCCTTCGGTGTGATAGGTGTGAATCGTGCGATTCTTGAACGCCGCCAGCGTGGTTTCCACGAAGCCGGATTCGTTCAGCGTGTCGGTATGGATCGCCACCTGCACGTCGTAGTCGTCGGCAACGCTCAGGCAGTTATCGATGGCCGCTGGCGTGGTGCCCCAGTCTTCATGCAGCTTCAGGCCGATGGCGCCGGCCTTGACTTGCTCAATCAGCGGTCCCGGCAGGCTGACGTTGCCCTTGCCGGTGAAACCGATGTTCATCGGGAACGAATCCGCCGCCTGCAGCATGCGCGCCAGATGCCATGGGCCGGGCGTGACGGTGGTGGCGTTGGTGCCGGTCGCCGGCCCGGTGCCGCCGCCGATCATGGTGGTGACGCCGCTCATCAGCGCTTCTTCGATCTGCTGTGGGCAGATGAAGTGAATGTGGGTATCGACGCCGCCTGCGGTCAGAATCATGCCTTCACCGGCGATGACTTCGGTGGCCGCGCCGATGGCGATGGTCACGTCAGGCTGGATATCCGGGTTGCCGGCCTTGCCGATAGCTGCAATACGGCCGTTCTTGATGCCGACGTCGGCCTTGACGATGCCCCAGTGATCGATGATCAGCGCGTTGGTGATCAGCGTATCGACCACATCTTCGGCCATCAACTGACCCTGGCCCATGCCATCACGGATGACCTTGCCGCCACCGAACTTCACTTCTTCGCCGTAGGTGGTGAAGTCTTTCTCGACCTCGATCCACAGCTCGGTGTCGGCCAACCGGACACGGTCGCCAACGGTAGGGCCGAACATGTCGGCGTAGGCTTGGCGGCTGATCTTCATAGTGATTCCTTGAATACGGCAAATTCGTAGCTGTTGGAGCGAGGCTTGCCCGCGAAGAACGATGACGCGGTGGATCTGGACCACCGATGCGCCTGATTCGCGGGCAAGCCTCGCTCCAACGAATCGCATTTCAATTCAATGGTTGTGTGTTGTGTTGCTTGAGGAGAACGAGGCTTGCCCGCGAAGGCGATGTGGCCGTTAAAGATGTGTCGTTTCAATCCAGATCCCCCATCACCCGCCCGGCAAAGCCGAACACCCGGCGATGGCCGGCCAGATCCACTAACTCCACATCCCGGGACTGGCCTGGCTCGAAACGCACGGCGGTGCCGGCCGGGATGTTCAGGCGCATGCCGCGGCTGGCGGCACGGTCAAAGGTCAGGGCGTCGTTGGTCTCGAAAAAATGAAAGTGCGAGCCGACCTGAATTGGCCGATCGCCACTGTTGGCGACGTTCAGGCTGAGGGTACGGCGACCGGCGTTGAGTTCGATCTCGCCGGGTTGAATCTGATATTGGCCAGGAATCATGCAGGTTGTCCCAGAGTCTTGAAATAGATGGCGGTCGGCGTGTAACGACCGTCCGGGCTTTGGCAATAGTTCGGCAGTTCACCGACGCGAACGTAGCCCAGGGAGCGATAAAACGCTTCGGCAGGCGAGCCGGCTTCGGTGTCCAGATGCAGCAGGCCGCGCTGATACTGCGCGGCGGCTTTCTCGACGGCCTGCATCAATTGCTGGCCCAGCCCGCGTCGCTGAGCGTCATTGCGCACCAGCAGTTTCTGCACTTCGGCGCGGTTCAGGCCGTTGGGTTTCTGGCACAGCGACAGTTGCGCGCTGGCCAGGACCTTTTCGTCCTCGACCACGACCCACAGCAACAGGCTGTTATTTTCCAGGTCGGTCTTGAGCCCGTCGCACCAGGCGTAGGCCTGCTCGACGTCCAGATCAGCCATGAAACCCACCGAGGCGCCGTTCTTCACAGCGTCCAATAGCAACTCGACCAAACCATGGCGATAGTGTGCAAAGCTTTCGGTATTGACGCGCCGTAACTGGGCAGGGTTCATGAGCGCCTCTCTAGATGTTTAAGGTAGGGGCCAGCGAAGCCGGGGCCGAAGCGCCCGGTGTCAGATCAAGTTGCATGAAGGTCAGGTCCAGCCAGCGGCCGAACTTGGTGCCAACCTGCGGCATATGCCCCGAAACGATGAAGCCTAGTCGCTGATGCAGGCGCACTGAGGCGGCATTGCCACTTTCGATGGCGGCGACCATTACGTGCTTGTTGCAGGCATGGGCGCGTTCGATCAAGGCTTTCATCAGCAACGGACCAAGCCCGTTGCCGCGTTGGTCGGCGCGGATGTACACCGAATGCTCGACGGTATGGCGAAAACCTTCGAACGGCCGCCAATCGCCAAACGACGCATAACCCAGCACCTCACTGTCGGCATCGACCGCGATCAGGATCGGATAACCCTGCGCCTGCCGCGCATCGAACCACGCCTGACGGTTGGCGAGATCCACCGGCTGTTCATTCCAGATCGCCGTGGTGTTGAGCACCGCGTCGTTGTAAATCCTCAGGATGCCGGGCAAGTCGGTCGCCAGTGCATCGCGAATCAAGTCAGTCATGGTCTGTTCCACAATTCCCTATGGGGTCAGGCAATCGGTTGATGGACGGTAACCAGCTTGGTTCCGTCGGGAAACGTCGCTTCGACCTGGATTTCCGGGATCATTTCCGGAATGCCTTCCATGACTTGCTCGCGGGTCAGCAGCGTCGTGCCGTAATGCATCAGGTCGGCCACGGTCTGCCCGTCACGCGCGCCTTCGAGCAGCGCAGCGGAAATAAACGCCATGGCTTCCGGGTAGTTGAGCTTCACACCTCGGGCCAGACGCCTTTCAGCAACCAGGCCAGCGGTGAAAATCAGCATCTTGTCTTTTTCGCGGGGTGTCAGGTCCATTTTTTTTCCAGTTTGAAAGTGATGGGTTCGCTCGAGGACCGTTGGAGCGAGGCTTGCCCGCGAATCGACCGCAGGAGCGACCGTAGGAGCGACTTCAGTCGCGAGCCGCTCAATTGCCTCCCGGCTAAAGCCGGNAGGCTTGCCCGCGAATCGACCGCAGGAGCGACCGTAGGAGCGACTTCAGTCGCGAGCCGCTCAATTGCCTCCCGGCTAAAGCCGGTCCTACAAAGATTCGCGGGCAAGCCTCGCTCCAACAGGTTTTGTGTCAGGTGCTCCAGATCCTCGGCGCCAACGCCTCACGGCCCAACAACGCCGGGCGCAGCAGCTTCCATAATTCGATCAGCCAGGCCCGGGCATGCAGCGCTTCGTCGGCCAGGCAACGTGCCACCAGCAAGCCGGGCAATTGCGTCAGGTCGCCGCGCACCGGGTGGCTCAGCGAGCGGCAGGCTTCAAGCAATTCACTGTCGACTTCGCCGGTAATCAGCAGCGTGGCGAATACGGTCTTGCCGTCCAGACCAATCGGCGAGTCGAGCAAGCCATCGCCACCGATGATGCGTTGCCGTTCATGCCAGAGCAACCGGCCATCACGACGGATATCCAAATGCGACTGAAAATGGCCGCTGGTAAAACGCTCGCCGCTCGCCGGTCGACCCAGCGCCACGACGTCCCAATACATCAGCTTCGCGTCGCCTTGCAGCTCGATGCGCGTGGTCAGTTCGGCCTGTGCGGCGCTGAATACGATGGTTTCCTGCGGCAGCCATTCCAGCGTCGCGCCGGCTGCGACCGTCAGATCAAGCTGCTGATACGCCGGACCGGCCGCGCGATACCATTTGGCCGCGCCGGGACTGGTCAGTTGCGCCCAGGCGTCAGCTCCGACGTGAGCGCTGATATCCAGACGGTCGCCACCGGCAATGCCACCGGGTGGATGCACGATGATGTGCTGGCAGACTTGCGGGCCTTCGGCATACAGATGTTTCTGCACCCGCAGCGGGCCTTTGTGCCGGCGCTGGACCGGGCGCGTGCTGTCGCCGAAACGCCCATAGCCCAGCTCCAGCTCGGCATGCCAGCTGGGAGTGAACAACGCGGTGTGGGCGGGAAGGTTCATGTGAGTTCTATCGCAATGTCGTGGGCCTGCACCTTAACGGACTGCAGGTCAGATGGTCACCAGGCCGCGCACACCTTCGGCCTCCATGTTTTCGCCGCGCCCCTGCTGGACGATTTCGCCACGGGACATCACCAGGTACTGATCGGCCAGCTCGGCGGCGAAGTCATAAAACTGCTCAACCAGCAGGATCGCCATGTCGCCACGCGCCGAGAGCTTCTTGATCACTGCGCCGATTTCCTTGATCACTGAAGGCTGAATGCCTTCGGTGGGTTCGTCGAGGATCAGCAAACGTGGCCGACTGGCCAGCGCACGACCAATGGCCAACTGCTGTTGCTGACCGCCGGACAAATCGCCGCCGCGTCGATGCTTCATCTGTAGCAGCACCGGAAACAGCTCGTAGATGAACGCTGGAACTTCCTTGGCTTCAGAACCGGGGAACCGCGACAGGCCCATCAGCAGGTTTTCTTCCACCGTCAGCCGCCCGAAAATCTCCCGACCTTGGGGCACGTAAGCGATACCGGCATGCACCCGCTGATGCGGCTTGAAACCGGTGATGGCCTTGCCTTCCCATTGCACCGCGCCTTCCTTGGAAGGCAGCAGCCCCATGAGCACCTTGAGCAGCGTGGTCTTGCCCACGCCGTTACGCCCCAGCAGGCACGTCACCTCGCCGACTTTCACGTCGAAAGACAAGCCGCGCAGGATGTGGCTGCCGCCGTAGTACTGATGAAGCTTTTCGACCTGGAGCATTAATTCGTTCTCGCTATTGCGTTCGCCGTAGGACCGGCTTTAGCCGGGAGGAGGCCAGTACAACCCATACATCTCTCGCGCCTGACACAGTGCTCCCGGCTAAAGCCGGTCCTACGCAAGAGGGATACTCACCTTCCCAGATAAACCTCAATCACCCGCTCATCCGCCTGCACATCCGTCAGCGAGCCTTCGGCCAGGACGCTGCCCTGGTGCAAAACGGTGACGTGATCGGCAATCGAGCCGACGAAGCCCATATCGTGTTCGACCACCATCAATGAATGCTTGCCCGCCAGGCTCTTGAACAATTCGGCGGTGAATTCGGTTTCGGCGTCGGTCATGCCCGCCACTGGCTCGTCCAGCAGCAGCAATTGCGGGTCCTGGACCAGCAGCATGCCGATCTCCAGAAACTGCTTCTGGCCGTGGGACAACAAACCGGCCGGGCGCTGCATGGAACTGGTCAGGCGAATGGTTTCCAGCACTTCGTCGATACGGTCGCGCTGTTCGCCGCTGAGTTTCGCCCGCAGGCTGGCCCACACCGATTTATCGGTCTTCTGCGCCAGTTCGAGGTTTTCGAACACGCTCAAGGCTTCGAACACCGTAGGTTTCTGGAATTTCCGACCAATCCCGGCCTGGGCGATCTGCACTTCGCTCATCTGCGTCAGGTCCAGGGTTTCACCGAACCACGCCTTGCCATGGCTTGGGCGGGTCTTGCCGGTGATCACGTCCATCAACGTGGTCTTGCCCGCACCGTTGGGGCCGATGATGCAGCGCAGTTCACCAACGCTGATGTACAGATTCAGGTCATTGAGCGCCTTGAAACCGTCGAAGCTGACGCTGATGTCTTCCAGCGTGAGGATCGTGCCGTGCCGCGTATTCAGGCCTTGGCCAGCCGCTTGCCCGAGACCGATGGCATCGCGGCTGGTGCCGATGTCGGAGTTGGGATTAAGGATCGGTTCGAGCATGAAAGCGGGCGTCGGTGTGGTTTTCATTGCTCGCTCCTTTTCTTGAGCAGGCCGATCACGCCTTTGGGTAGATACAGCGTGACGATGATGAACAGCGCGCCGAGGAAGAACAGCCAGTATTCCGGGAAGGCCACGGTGAACCAGCTCTTCATGCCGTTGACCAGACCTGCGCCCAGCAACGGGCCGATCAGCGTGCCGCGTCCGCCAAGGGCGACCCAGACGGCAGCTTCGATGGAGTTGGTCGGGGACATTTCGCTGGGGTTAATGATCCCCACTTGTGGCACATACAACGCGCCAGCCAGACCGCACAACACCGCGCTCAAGACCCAGACGAACAGCTTGAAGCCACGGGGATCGTAGCCGCAGAACATCAGGCGGTTTTCCGCGTCACGCAGGGCGGTCAGCACCCGGCCGAACTTGCTTTGCGCCAGACGCCAGCCGACATACAGGCTCGCCACCAGCAAGATCACCGTGGCCAGAAACAACGTCGCCCGCGTGCCTTGGGAGCTGATGCTGAAACCAAGAATGCTGCGGAAGTTGGTGAAGCCGTTGTTGCCGCCGAAGCCGGTTTCGTTGCGAAAGAACAGCAGCATGCCAGCGAAGGTCAGCGCCTGGGTCATGATCGAGAAATACACGCCCTTGATCCGCGAGCGGAAGGCGAAGAAGCCGAACACCAGCGCCAGCAAGCCCGGCGCCAGGACCACCAGACACATGGCCCAGAGGAAATTATCGGTGCCGGTCCAGTACCACGGCAGCTCGGTCCACGACAAAAAGGTCATGAACGCGGGCAAACCATCGCCCGCTGCTTCGCGCATCAGGTACATGCCCATGGCATAGCCGCCGAGGGCGAAGAACAGGCCGTGGCCCAGGGACAACAGACCGGCGTAACCCCAGACCAGATCCAGCGCCAGCGCCACGATGGCGTAGCAGAGAATCTTGCCCACCAACGTCAGCGTGTAGGCCGAGACCTGCAAGCCGTTGTCGGCGGGCAGCAGCGAAAGCAGCGGCAGCGCCAGTAGCACGACGAGGACCAGCACGCCCACGGCAATCGTGCCCTTGGGGCCGATTTTTTGTGCGGCAGTGACCATCAATGGTTGATTCATCAGTCGATCACCCGTCCTTTGAGCGCGAAGAGGCCTTGCGGACGTTTCTGGATAAACAGAATGATCAGCGCCAGGATCAGGATCTTGCCCAGCACGGCGCCGATTTGCGGTTCGAGAATCTTGTTGGCGATGCCCAGCCCGAAGGCCGCCATCACGCTACCGGCCAGTTGCCCGACACCGCCGAGCACCACCACCAGGAACGAGTCGATGATGTAGCTCTGGCCCAGATCCGGGCCGACGTTGCCGATCTGACTCAAGGCCACGCCGCCCAGCCCGGCAATGCCGGAGCCGAGCCCGAAAGCCATCATGTCGATGCGCCCGGTAGGCACGCCGCAGCAGGCGGCCATGTTGCGATTCTGGGTCACCGCCCGCACGTTCAGGCCCAACCGCGTCTTGTTCAGCAGCAGCCAGGTCAGCACCACCACGAACAACGCGAAAGCGATGATGACGATGCGGTTATACGGCAGCACCAGGTTGGGCAGCACTTGAATGCCGCCGGACAGCCATTCCGGGTTGGCGACTTCAACGTTCTGCGCACCGAACGCCAGCCGCACCGCTTGAATCAGCATCAAGCTGATGCCCCAGGTGGCGAGCAGGGTTTCCAGCGGGCGGCCATAAAGGTGGCGAATCACCGTGCGTTCCAGCGCCATGCCGATCACCGCCGTGACAAAAAACGCCACCGGCAGCGCGATCAACGGGTAGTACTCGATGGCGCCGGGCGCATAACGCTGAAACATCAGCTGCACGACATACGTCGAGTACGCGCCGAGCATCAGCATTTCGCCGTGGGCCATATTGATCACGCCGAGCAGGCCGAAAGTGATCGCAAGACCCAGCGCCGCCAGCAGCAGAATCGAGCCCAGGGACATGCCGCTGAAGGCCTGACCGAGAATCTCGCCGATCAGCAGTTTGCGGTTCACTTGGGCGAGGCTGGTTTGCGCCGCCATGCTCACGCTGGCGTCGGTTTCAACGCCGGGCGACAGCAGGGTTTCAAGGCGCGTGCGGGCCAGCGGATCGCCGGTTTCGCCCAGCAGGCGCACTGCCGCCAGACGCACGGTCGGGCTGGAGTCCACCAGTTGCAGATTGGCCAGCGCCAGGGTCAGCGCGGTGTGTACGGCGTCGTCCTGTTCGGCGGCGACTTGCTGGCCGATAAACGCCAGTTGTGCCGGACGCGCGCTTTTTTGCAGTTGCAGCGCGGCGGCCAGACGCAGTTTTGCATCCGCTGCCAGCAGTTGGTGACTGGCCAGCGCGGTATCGACCAAGCCGCGCAGGCGATTGTTCAGGCGCAATTTGCGCGGTTCATCAGGGGTTGCCGCATCAGGTGCCGCTACGGCGTTGGCATCCACGGCAACGAATTTATCGTTGCTTTCGATGTACGCGCGTTTGCTGCTGTCGACCGCTACTCGGCCATCTCGCAACGCGTTGATCAGCTCGACGCGTTCGGGCACAGGCTTGGCAGCCCAGGCTTCGAGCAGCTCGGCTTGTTGCGTGGAACTGGCCGCGACGAAATCACCGGCATCGCTGGCGTGAGCCGCCATCGGCAGCAGCAGGGCCAGGGTGAATATCAAACGGTAGAAAGCGTTGGGCATGTCGGGTGTCCTGAAAAGCGTCCGCATGAGTTACGCGGAAACTGTAGGCGGGACCGGAGCGGTGATCCGTAGGAGCGGCTTTAGCCGCGAGAGTGCTCCCGGCTAAAGCCGGTCCTACGGATCGCCAACAAGGCTACGCGCCCCGGTTGTTCCTACAGGGGATGTCAGGCCTAAGGCCCGACGCCTTGCTTAGTTACTCTTCACCGCATGATCCGGCTTCTTGTCGTTGCCAGGGATGTACGGGCTCCATGGCTGAGCGCGGATCGGCTCCTTGGTCTGCCAGACGACGTTGAACTGACCGTCATCCTGGATTTCGCCGATCATCACCGGTTTGTGAAGGTGGTGATTGGTTTTGTCCATGGTCAGGGTGTAGCCCGACGGCGCGGCGTAGGTCTGGCCGGCCATGGCTTCGCGGACTTTATCCACATCGGTGGACTTGGCTTTCTCGACCGCTTGCGCCCACATGTGGATGCCGACGTAAGTGGCTTCCATCGGGTCGTTGGTCACGGCCTTGTCAGCGCCCGGCAGGTTTTTCTTCTTGGCGTAAGCCTTCCAGTCAGCCACGAACTTCTTGTTGACCGGATTCTCAACCGACTGGAAGTAGTTCCAGGCCGCCAGGTTGCCGACCAATGGCTTGGTGTCGATGCCGCGCAGTTCTTCCTCGCCCACCGAGAACGCCACAACCGGTACGTCGGTAGCTTTCAGACCCTGGTTGGCCAGCTCTTTATAGAAAGGCACGTTGGAGTCGCCGTTGACCGTCGAGATCACCGCTGTCTTGCCGCCAGCCGAGAACTTCTTGATGTTGGCCACGATGGTTTGATAGTCAGCATGGCCGAACGGGGTGTAGACCTCTTCGATGTCCTTGTCCGCTACGCCTTTGGAGTGCAGGAAGGAACGCAGAATCTTGTTGGTGGTGCGCGGGTAAACGTAGTCGGTACCCAACAGGAAGAAACGCTTGGCGGCGCCGCCGTCATCGCTCATCAGGTATTCAACTGCGGGAATCGCCTGCTGGTTAGGCGCTGCACCGGTGTAGAACACGTTTGGCGACATTTCTTCGCCTTCGTATTGCACCGGGTAAAACAGCAGGCCATTGAGTTCTTCGAACACCGGCAAGACCGATTTACGCGACACCGAAGTCCAGCAACCGAACACCACGGCGACTTTGTCCTGGGTCAACAGCTGACGGCCTTTTTCGGCGAACAGCGGCCAGTTGGAAGCGGGGTCGACGACCACCGGTTCCAGCATCTTGCCGTTGACGCCGCCCTTGGCGTTGATTTCGTCGATGGTCATCAACGCCATGTCTTTAAGTGAAGTCTCGGAGATCGCCATCGTCCCGGACAGCGAGTGCAGGATGCCGACCTTGATCGTCTCGGCGGCCTGAACGGTCCATGTCATGCCCATGGCGGCGATTGATGCGGACAGGGTGAAAGCTTTGATCAGACTGCGACGCTTCATTGGGCTAGCTCCATTCACTTGGTTTTTTTAGGAGGGCGGGTCAATTGCCTGAAAGCTTTTAAGCAAAGGCTATGCCCAGCTGGCCAAGTGGAGCCAATTAGCGATCCAGAGCGGTTGGCGAAAGAGAGTGGCGCACCGTGATGGCGCTTTTAAAAAGCCGTGGTGCGGCAAGCGACCGGAATTGGTGCGCAGGCCAGCTAAAGAACGGTAGGAGGGGACTCGTCCCCGAATGCGATAGGTCGGGCAACAAGAAAATTCAGACGTTAACGTCGTCTGAGCTGGCCTCTTCGGGGACAAGTCCCCTCCTACAGGATTTGCACTCGCTCAGGCTGGCACGGATTCCTTGCCAAACCGCGCCAACACCAACCNCAGGATTTGCACTCGCTCAGGCTGGCACGGATTCCTTGCCAAACCGCGCCAACACCAACCGATCCAGAAGATAAACCACCACCAGCGACGCGCCCACCAGCGGGAAGGCCACGGCGAGGACAAACATGATGACCATCGCCGATTTCCAGCGCGGCAAATCGTGGCGCAGTGGCGGGACGCCCAATTTGCCTTGGGGGCGACGTTTCCACCAGATCACCAGGCCGCTAACCGAACCGAGCAGGATCATCAGGCACACCAGCAGAATCAACAGCTGGTTGATCCAGCCGAAAAACTTGCCTTCATGGAGCATCACGCCCAGTTCGGTGGCTTTGGACACAGTGCTGTAATCGGCCCAGCGCACGTCGGCCAGAACCTTGCCGCTGTATTGATCGATATGCAGCGTCGCGTCGTTGCGTGGGTCGTCGGCGAACACCGAAACGGTGAACACGCCATCAGCGGTTTTCGGTTGCGTGATGCTATAACCCGGCTCGATACCGCGTTCGGTGGCAATGCCCACCACCTGTTGCAGCGACACTTTCGGCGCGGCGGGCGCGGCGGACATACCCGCATGGTTCATGTGTTCGGCATGCTCGCCGGTCGAGACTGGCATGGGCGTGTTTTCCAGCGCCCAGGGCACGGTCTGCACGGTTGCGGTGTTCAACTCGCCCGCTTGCTTGTCGGACTTGGGCACGGCATTCCACATCGCCGCCGGAAAGGTGTTCCACAGGTCGGCGTATTGTTTGCCCCACATGCCGGTCCAGGTCATGCCGCTGATCAACATGAACAGCAAAAACGCCGAACCCCAGAAACCCGTCACCGCATGCAGGTCGCGCCACATCAACCGACCGCGCTTGCTCAGGCGCGGCCAAAGCACGCCCGCGCCGGAACTGCCGCGTGGCCACCACAGATATAGCCCGGACACCACCAGCATGATCCCCCAACCGGCAGCCAGTTCGACGAGCCGGTCGCCAATCGTACCGATCATCAGTTCGCCATGCAGCGCGCGGGCGATGGCTTGCAGGTTGTCCTTCGCATCCTGAGTGCCAAGAATCTCGCCGCCATAGGGGTTGATGAACACATTCACTTCACGGCCGGCCTGCTGCACGACAAATTGCGCGCTGCCTTGGGCACTCAACGGCGGCAGGTATTTGCTGATTTTCGCCTGCGGAAAATCGCTCAGGACGCGTTGCTGTAATTGATCGGCGCTGAGTTGATGGTGGCTCGGCGTGACGTTCAGCAGATCGCTGTACATCAGGTAGTCCAGCTGCGGCTTGAACAGATAAATGATGCCGGTCAGCGACAGCAGAATCATGAACGGCGCGACGAACAAACCGGCATAGAAATGCCAGCGCCAGGCGAGGTTATAAAAGGACACAGTCGGTTTTGAGGCGGTCTGTATGGACATTTTTGCAGCGCTCTCATCAGGCATAACACACGACGCCGCCCGCCCAGAACCTGCATGAATGTTCATGCGCCTGAGCGGGTGCGTAATCGAATAGGATTTATCGCGTGACGAAGAGCGGCGGGGCGCGGCTGCGGGCGTTGGGGAAGATGCTGCTGTGAGCGTGACCCGTATGAATGGCCGCGTGATAGAAGTCAGCCGGATTGGGCGGCGCCAAGGCCGTGACGGCCAGCGCGCTGGTGATCGCCGGGCAGCTGAACAACAAGGTGCAGTAGCCGCATTTGGCCCACAGCACATGATCGACGCTGGCCTGTTCGGCGGTCGGATCCGCTTGATGGTGAGCCCCGTGCTCGGCCGGCATGTCCATGGCCGCCGACATTGGCATGTCCACGGACATGCTCATGCCTGCATGCTGATCCATAGGCACCGCTTGCGAAACCAGCGGGCCGATGAAAATCATCAGCATGGCAAACAGGCTCAGCCAGGCGCCCCGGGATTTCCGAGGCTGCAAGGTGGTGCTGTTGCGAAGCAGGCGCGGGTTGCTCAAATCAGATTGGCATCAATGGTTATGCGTTGCAGGTGTTGGCGCTTGTTTGAGCACCGCGACTTCGACGGTCACGTCGCCGGATTTTTCGAAGTGTAACGTCAGCGGAAAGTGCGCGCCTTCGGTGAGCTTCGATTTGTCCTTCAGGTCCAGCAGCATCACGTGATAACCCATGGGTGCGAACGTCGCATCGCCACCGGCTGGAATCTCGACGAGCTGGACTTGCTGCATTTTCATCAGCCCGTTCGCATGCACGTGCTCGTGAAGCTGCGCGGTGGCGGCAATCGGCGTGTCGACGCTGAGCAAGCGGTCAGGCTGCTGGCCGCCATTGTGGATGACGAAATAAGCGGCCACGGTTGGCGCATTGGGCGGCAGCTCCATGGACCACGGCTGGGAAACGCTCAACTCGCCTGCCTTGCTCTCGTCGGCATTGGCGAAGCTGGCGGGCAGCAGAAAACTCACAAGCGCTGCAACGCAGGCGATCCAGACCGATGTCGTCCGTGGTTGTGACATGGGTTCCGTTCCTATCTGGGGGGAGTGTCGCTATTTAGCCTGAATGGCCTGCAGATGTAAAAAGCCCAGAGCGCGGCGCGCTGTCGCATGGCACCGCCTTGCCGTAGGACCGGCTTCAGCCGGGAGCGCATTCCTCGCGGCTGAAGCCGCTCCTACGGGCGGGTCGAAATGCTGGCGGCTTGCCCCTCATCAAGAGCGTTTAGCAAATCCTCCACCGACCCAAACTCCCGATCCACCTCAGGCAGCGGCGGCCGCTTCACTATCAACACCGGCACTTTCAACTCCCGGGCCACTTCCAGCTTGGCCTCAGTCGCGCTGCCGCCGCTGTTCTTGCTGATCAGTACGTCGATGCCGCGTTCCACAAAAAGAGCGCGCTCGTCATCCAGCAGAAACGGCCCGCGCGCGCCGAGCACTTCGCAGCGCGGGTGGTCAGGCAAGTCGCGCAAGGTGCTTTCCAGGGCTCGCAGGGTCCAGAACTGATGAGGCGGGATTTCATCCAGATGCTGCAACGGCTCGCGGCCCAAGGTGAATAAAGGTCGATGAAAGGGTTCCAGCGCCTGAATCAATTCGGCCCAGTCGCTGACTTCGCGCCAGTCATCGTCCGGTCCGGCTTGCCATGCAGGACGGCGCAAGGCCCAGCAAGAAATGCCGCTCAGTTGGGCGGCCTTGGCGGCGTTATGACTGATTTGCGCGGCGTAGGGATGGGTCGCATCCAGCAGCAGATCAATGCCTTGTTCGACAATGAACCGCGCCAGGCCTTCAGCCCCGCCATAACCGCCGACGCGCACCTCGCAGGTCAGATCAGTCGGCACCCGCCCAACGCCCGCCAGGCTATAAATATGTTGCGGCCCCAGCGTGCGGGCAATCGCCAGAGCATCGGCGACGCCGCCAAGCAATAACACTCGCTGCATCAGAGGACTCCCGCCTGACCGACGATGCCACCCTGGCGATCAATGGCGAACACTTCGACCTGAACTTGCGCTGGCACCACGCTGCGGGCGAAGGCCAGCGCGTGCTGACAGACGACATCGCCCAACGCAATGCCGAGCGCGGCGCTGATGGCCAGTGCCTGTTGACTGGTATTGCACTCGCGAATCGCCTGTTGCAGCGCGTCATCGGCACCGGCATCTGCGGCCCAGCGCGCCAGTTGCGGCAGGTCGATGCTGGAGTGGCGGCTGTGCAGATCCATATGACCCGCCGCGAGTTTGCTGATCTTGCCGAAGCCGCCGCAGATGCTCAGCTTGTTCACCGGAACCTTGCGCAGGTGCTTGAGCACGGCGCCGATGAAGTCACCCATCTCGATCAAGGCGATGTCCGGCATCTGATAATAACGGCGCATGGTGTCTTCGCTGGCGTTGCCGGTGCAGGCCGCGATATGCAGGTAGCCGTTGGTCTTGGCGACGTCGATGCCTTGATGGATCGAGGCGATGTAGGCCGCGCAGGAAAACGGCCGGACGATGCCGCTGGTGCCCAGAATCGACAACCCGCCGAGAATGCCCAGCCGCGGATTCATGGTTTTCAGCGCCAGCGCTTCGCCGCCCTCGACGCTCACTGTGATTTCAAAGCCGCCGCTGTAACCCAACTCGTCAGCCAGCCTTTGCAGGTGCTCGATCATCATCCGCCGAGGCACCGGATTGATCGCCGGTTCGCCGACCTTCAGCACCAGGCCGGGGCGCGTGACCGTGCCGACGCCTGGGCCAGCAATAAAACTTACGGTGGGAATGTCCAGCAGTCGCACTTTGGAATACACCAATGCGCCATGGGTCACGTCCGGGTCGTCACCCGCGTCCTTGAGGGTTCCGGCTTCGGCCCCGTCAGCGCACAGGCGGCAGAACTCCAGGCGCATCTGCACCTGTTTGCCCTTGGGCAGGACGATGTGCACCGCGTCGCTTGCCTGACCGGCGAGCAACAAGCGCGCCGCCGCCAGACTGGTCACCGTGGCGCAACTGCCGGTGGTCAAGCCGCTGCGTAGCGGGGCGGGTTGTTCGGCGGTTTCGTCGCGCATCAGGGTTTGACCACATCCAGAAGGGTGATCGGCAGCGCCTGGCGCCAGGTATCGAAATCGCCCAAGGGTTTGGCGTGGGCAATGTGAATGCGCGTCAGCTCGCCGCCATGCAGCTCGCGCCAGGCCATCAGCGTGGCTTCGCTTTGCAGGGTGACGGCATTGGCGACTAGTCGCCCGCCGGAACGCAGCTGCTGCCAGCACGTATCGAGCACGCCGGGACGCGTGACGCCGCCGCCGATGAAGATCGCGTCGGGTCGCTCCAACCCCGCCAGCGCAGTCGGTGCACTGCCGCGCACCAATTGCAGGCCTGGCACGCCCAGCGCGTCGCGGTTGAATTCAATCAATTGCTGACGGCCTTCATCCGCTTCAATCGCCAGCGTGCGGCAGCTTGGATGGGCGCGCATCCACTCGATGCCGATGGAGCCGCAACCAGCGCCAACATCCCAGAGCAGTTCCCCGGGCACCGGCGCCAGTCGCGCCAACGTAATCGCCCGCACGTCGCGCTTGGTCAGCTGGCCGTCATGCTCGAATGCGGCATCCGGCAAGCCGGCCAGCGGTGACAGCCGCAAGGCATGAGCATCGGCGCGACAGTCAATGGCCACCACGTTGAGCGCTGCGATGTCCGGATTGGCCCATTCGCTGGCCAGTCCGTCGATGCGCCGCTCGGCGGCTCCGCCCAGATGTTCCAGCACCGTCATGCGGCTGGGGCCAAAACCGCGCTCGCGCAGCAAACCGGCAATGGCCGCAGGGCTGCTGCCATCATTGCTGAGGACCAGTAAACGCACGCCGTTATGAAACTGCGCATTGAGTGCGGCCAATGGACGCGCCACCACCGACAGCGTGACGACCTCCTGCAACGGCCAGCCCAGACGCGCGGCGGCCAGGGAATACGAAGAGGGCGCAGGCAGGATCAGCATTTCGTTGATATCGACCACGCGGGCCAGGCTCGCGCCGACGCCAAACAGCATCGGATCGCCGCTGGCCAGCACGCAGACCTCGGCGCCGCGCTGCTCCAGCACCGGATTCAGGGAAAACGGACTCGGCCAGGCGCGACGTTCGGCCTGAATGCACGGGGGCAGCAAATCCAGCTGGCGCGGGCCGCCAAATACCTGATGAGCGCGCAGCAGAGCATGCCGCGCGTTCTTGCCCAGGCCCTTGTAGCCGTCTTCACCGATTCCCACGACTGTCAGCCAAGGCGACATTTAATTCCCTCAATCTGAGTCTTCCGACAGAGCGGCTTTTCATGCCTGCGGACAAAGCAGGCATAATACCGCGCCCAAGCGGCACAAGTGGCCTATTCACGTGCAGTCCAGTTCCAGCCATGGTGATCCATTGACCGAGCCGACGCCCGCTCGCCCGACTTCGATACCTCTTCGCCCCTCGGCCTGTCCGGGGTTGCTGCGTATCGTCCCGGCGCTGGACGGCGGCATCTGCCGGATCAAACTGGCGGGCGGCTCGATCAGTTCAACGCAAGCGCTGGCCGTTGCTCAGGCTGCGCAGCGGTACGCCCACGGGGTGATCGAAGCGACCAATCGCGGCAACCTGCAAATTCGCGGCATCGGCGAGCAGCAGGACGCGTTGATCCAGACACTGCTGGGTGCTGGCCTCGGGCCGAGTAACCTGGACAGCGACGACGTGCGCAACCTGATGCTCAGCCCGAGCGCCGGGCTTGATCCACACATGTTGTTCGATACGCGTCCGTTGGCGACGCAAATCCTCGCGGCACTGGAAAGCAATACGCGCTTTCACGACCTGTCACCCAAGTTCGCCCTATCGCTGGATGGCGGCGAAGGCCTGGTGATGCTCGAACATCCCCACGATCTATGGCTTTGTGCGATGCAGATGGAGGGTGAAACCTTGCTGGCCTTCGGCTTTGCCGGTTGTCCGGCGCAGGATTCGCCCTTGGCTGCTGTTCCCGTTGAGCATGGGCTGGAACTGGTACTGGCCGTGCTGGAGTTGTTTCTGGATACTGCGCGGCCCGAGCACGTGCGGATGCGCCAGTTGCTGGCGGAAATACCGGTTGAACAGCTGCTCGAGCAGTTGGCGAAGCGCTTGAATGTAGCGCTGCGGACTGATCAAAAAATAACCGATTGGCGTCGCCCAGCTATCGCCTCCAATCAGCACATCGGCATTTATCCGCAGCGTGAAACCGACAAAGTAGCCGTCAGTGGCGTGGCGCCGTTGGGCCGACTGGGTCCTGAAATGCTCACCGCCATTGCGCAGCTGGCCGCTGAAACGGGCGATGGCAGCGTGCGTTTTACTCCTTGGCAAAGCGTGCTGTTGCCCAACATCCCGACAGAACAGGCGCCCTACGTGCTAGCGAGGCTGCAAGCGGCGGGGCTGCTGTGTTCCGCCGGGCAGGCCTTGGCGCAGCTGATTGCCTGCACCGGCTCCACCGATTGCAGCAAAGGCCTGGCCGATACCAAGGGCGATGCCCGAATCCTGGCCGCGCAATTGCAAAACAATGGCCTCAGCCGAGCCGTGCATCTGACGGCGTGCCAGCGTTCCTGCGCGGCGGCCCATCGCGCGCCGGTGACCTTGCTGGCGGTGTCCGCCGGCCATTACGACCTGTATTTTCGCGATGCTGCACAACCCGGTTTCGGCGTTCTGCAGGCGCGTGACCTCACTATTGAAGCAGTCGGCGCATTGTTGATCGCCGACTCACGGAGCAGCACCCATGATTGATTACATCCGCGACGGGCAGGAGATTTATCGCAACTCCTTCTCGATCATCCGTGCGGAAGCGCGCCTGGACACCATTCCGGCGGATCTGGAAAAACTCGCCGTGCGCGTGATTCATGCCTGCGGCATGGTCGAGGTCATCGAAGACCTGCGCTTTTCGCCCGGAGCGGGCAAGGCCGGGCGCGATGCCTTGGCGGCGGGCGCGCCGATCCTGTGCGACGCGCGCATGGTTTCCGAAGGCATCACCCGCACGCGGTTGCCTGCCAATAACCAGATCATCTGTACGCTGCATGATGAAGGTGTGCGGGAAATGGCGTTGGAACGGGGTAACACCCGCTCCGCCGTGGCGCTGGAATTGTGGCGTCCGCATCTGGAAGGCAGTGTCGTAGTGATCGGCAACGCGCCGACCGCGCTGTTCTATCTGCTGGAAATGCTCGACGCTGGCGCACCGAAACCGGCGTTGATCCTCGGCTTCCCGGTAGGCTTCGTCGGCGCAGCGGAATCCAAGGCGATGCTCGCCGCTGACAGCCGTGGCGTGCCGTTCGTCATCATGCAGGGCCGTCGCGGCGGCAGCGCCATGGCGGTGGCTGCGGTCAACGCGCTGGCCACGGAGATCGAATGATGCAGGCACGCGGTCGATTGATTGGCCTGGGCGTCGGCCCCGGCGACCCGGAACTGATTACCGTCAAGGCGCTTCGCCTGCTGCGTGAGTCGCCGGTGATCGCCTATTTCGTCGCCAAGGGTAAAAAAGGCAACGCCTTCGGCATCATTGAAGGTCATTTGCAGGACGCCCAGACGCTGATGCCGCTGGTCTATCCGGTCACCACCGAAGCGCTGCCCGCGCCGATGTCCTACGAGCAAGTGATCAGCGATTTTTATGATGCCTCCAGCGCCGACGTGGCCGCGCATCTGGATGCCGGTCGTGATGTCGCCGTTATCTGCGAAGGCGACCCGTTCTTCTACGGTTCCTACATGTACCTGCACGATCGTCTCGCAGACCGTTACGAAGCGCAGGTCATTCCGGGTGTTTGCTCGATGCTCGGTGGCGCTTCGGTGCTGGGCGCGCCGCTGGTGTACCGCAATCAGAGTTTGTCGGTGTTGTCCGGCGTGCTGTCCCATGAAGAACTCAAGCGCAAACTGGCCGACGCCGACGCCGCAGTGATCATGAAGCTGGGCCGCAATTTCCCGAAAGTCCGGTTGGTGCTGGAAGAACTCGGCCTCGCCGAGCGCGCGCTGTATGTCGAGCGTGCCACCATGGCCAATCAGAAAATCGTGCCACTGGATCAGGTTGAACCCATGTCCTCGCCGTACTTCTCGCTGATTATCGTTCCCGGCGAAAGGTGGCAAGGCTGATGGTGCATAACACTCCGGCGATTGTCATTCTCGGCAACGGTAGCCTCGCCACGGCACGGCGAATTCAGCAGGTTTACCTTGGCGCAGTGATTTACGGCCTCGTGGATCGGGTTCAGGGCGCAGACCGGACCTACAGCGAATTCGGCGCCACCTTGCGTCAGATTTATCAACAAGACACGCCGATCATTGCCCTGTGCGCGGCAGGAATTGTCATCCGCACCCTCGCGCCGCTGTTGCTGGAAAAAGGCGCTGAACCGGCTGTGCTGGCAGTCGCCGAAGACGGCAGCGCCGTCGTGCCACTGTTGGGCGGGCTGGGTGGCGTCAACGTCATGGCTCGGGAAATCGCCGCCGGTTTGGGTATTACGGCGGCCATTACCACCAGCGGCGAATTGCGCTTCGGCACCTGCCTGCTCAATCCCCCGGCTGGTTATGCCTTGGGCGATCTGGAGCTGGGCAAGCGCTTCGTCTCTGATTTGCTCTCCGGCGAAAGCGTGCGCATCGAAGGTGCCGCGCCGTGGCTGGCCAAAGCTCAACTGCCCGAAGATGATCAGGCGCAGTTGGCGATTCACGTAGGCAGCGCCGAGCGCGCGCCTTCGGAACATGAACTGCTGATATACCCGCGCAGCGTTGCCGTGGCCCTCAGTGCAACGCTGCCGGAGTTGGTCGCCAGCGTTCGCGCTGCGCTGCATGAGGCCGGAATCGCCGTGCAATCCCTGGCGTGCCTGCTGGCGCCCGCCACGCAAATGGCTGACCCGCTGCTGCATCAGGCCGCTGCCGAACTGGCGGTGCCCATCCGTTTCGTGGCGCCAGCCAGCGCGAGCGAAATGGCAGCGCAAGCCGTGCTGCAATTGTTGCCGCCCATCAGCATCAGCGAAGACCTGGCCATTGTCGTCGCCCCGCAGCCGCTGGATGTCGAGCAAATTGGTCGCGGGCGCGGCAGGCTGGCGGTCATCGGCCTCGGTCCCGGTGCTGCTGATTTGATGGTGCCTGCGGTCAAGGCCGAACTGGCCCGCGCCAATGACGTGCTCGGCTACGAAACCTACGTGCGCATGGCCGGGCCGTTCCGCACCGATCAAGTGTTGCACTGCACCGACAACCGCGAAGAAATGCAGCGCGCCCGACATGCCTTCGAACTGGCGGCGTCGGGGCGCAGCGTGGTGGTCGTGTCGTCGGGCGATCCCGGCGTGTTCGCCATGGCCTCGGCGGTGCTGGAAGCCTTGCACGAATCAAGCGACCCGCAATGGCATACGGTCGAACTGGAAATCCTGCCGGGGGTTTCCGCCTCGCTGGCGACCGCTGCGCAAGCGGGCGCGCCGTTGGGCCATGATTTCTGCGTGATGTCGCTGTCCGACAACCTCAAGCCGTGGGACGTCATCGAAAAGCGTCTGGACCTGGCCTCCCAAGCCGATCTCGCGTTGGCGTTCTACAACCCGATTTCCCGTTCGCGCCCTTGGCAATTGGGCCGCGCGCTGGAAGTCGTCCGCCAGCACCGCACGCCTGAAACGCCGGTAACCTTGGGTCGCGACATCGGCCGTCCGGGCCAGACTTTGCGCATCATCACCTTGGGCGAATTGACGCCGGAGCAGGTCGACATGCGCACCATGGTATTGATCGGCTCTTCGACGACCTGTGTGTTTCCGCGTGCCGATGGCGGTACCTGGGTGTATACGCCGCGTTGGTATGGGGAAAAGCCGGGCGGCAGTCCCGATTAACAGTTGATCTGACAGCGCTTGTCCATTCTCGGGTATAAGTGGCTCGAGAATGGACGAGGAGTTGTAAGAAATATCATATTCAACCTTCGGAAACGTCACCCACGTGTTGTGGAATTGCTGGACGCCTCCAGTAAGATTGCTGGATATAAATCCGCTGTTCTTTCCTGTTTGTCGGAAGGCCTTTAACTCCCCGAGTGAATGAAAACAATACAATTCAGTCGTTGCGGGCGGAAGTGGGTGTGGTGGCTTGCTGGTTGTATGTTCATTAGTGGGTAGTAACTTGAAATAGCTGGCCTTATGTGATGAGTTGATGCTGTCGCGGTTAGCGACTAGTTTTAAGGCGTGGCCAGTTGAGCCGCTAACTAAAAACTTATGCAAGGAACGCATGATGAATCTTAACGAACAACTGTCTTTTCCTACGGCTGAAGAGTGTGATGCTTATTTCAGTGGCTTACCGCTCATCGAGCGTGCACATCGCAAGTCCGCTCCGCAGGCACTGATGGCTGCCGATGTCACTGAAAGCGGGATTGACACTGGCAACGATGCAGAAGTTAGTAAAAGTGCCCCTGCAGTCATTGCTTTTGCTGATGGCGTGAGCGCGCAAAATCGTGAAGCCGTTATGCTTGGGGTCGAATTCGCGGAGGCGGTTGCCAGCCAAAATGTAGACATTAGTAAAGACGTGGTTGAATGGACGAAACAGTATGCAGGTGCGCTCAAACACGCCGGATGGCTCTTGGTTGCGGATCGGTCCGATAAATACACTTCGTCGAACGTGAACGTAACCATGGATTCAGTGGTTCTGGAGTTGATCAGCGCTGTAGCCGGGCCTAACGCGCAAGTCGTTATCCAGCTGGTGACCACTGTGTTGGACAAACTGCAAAAAAATAAACCAGCGATGGAGCTGTTTGACCGTAATCGTAAAAAAGGCACCAGCTCGACATTTCGTATCATGCCTTGCCTGGAGTCTGCTCAAGGTATTCCGGTCACCTATTTATTGGCCATCCATTGTGAGTCTTCCACTGATTCAGGCGGAGCGCTTTTCTGGAAATGGTCGGTGTCCAAGTTGAAGCTGGAATATATCGCTAAAGGCGTAAATTTCAGCCAGGGCACTTATGAGCGTAATAAACAACGTGTCCTGGATTATCTTGATGGCAATGCTGAAGATTTTTTTGCTGGCCTGAAATAACGACATAAATGCATGGGCCACCCAAGGGTGGTCCGTACATTTCATTCGCTTGCTTTGGAATCTAATTATGGTCGTTATTAATACGAAGAAGCTGGTTGTGGGGAGTTTGCTCTCCAGCGATGCCGGGATTCCCCCGCCAGTGATGAAGGATGTTCTAGATTCGTTATTGTTTTTCCAGCTTTATGCCGACACCAAAGTCTCTCGATTCGATCCGTCAGCCGCCTGGTTTGAATATTTTGACCAAGCCGTCTTGAAGTTGAAGTGGACGACTTCTGATTATGAAGGTGATGTGGGCCCACCGCAGAGTGACCTCTGTATTAGTATTAGCGTGTTAGTCGAAAAAGTTTTGTCGAAGTATCTGGCAAGCAAGCAGGTCGAAGAAGTCAAAGAAATGATGACCTGCATCGGCAGTCTTGCTGAGGACAATCAGGCATCGCTGTTGTTTCGTCAGCAAACAGTGAAAGCTTCGGCAGAGGTTCCGGGCCGTACAGATGTTTTCCTTCAGATAGATCTTCTGGACCCGGGTCTTCGGCTGTCCTCATTGTTCGTGATATTTGGTACTACAAGCGAGGTCGGGCATGACCTATGGCACCAGACATTTCCTGAGGCCTCGCTTGTCGATGACGTTCAGGTGCGTTTCCGCCAGCGTGAATGGAATCACGCAGACAATAAGCACCTTGTTGGAAAAATCCAGGCATTTCTGGCAGACAAAAGGGAAGGAATGATACTGCCGATATCCTGTGAGGCTTCGGAGGAGGCTTCAGATGACTGATAGTCAATCCAATATCCTGTTGTCAGGTCAGAGCCTGGTTTCGTTTTCGTCCGGGATGTCTGAGCAGGAACGTGTCGATATCCTCGACTGCCTGAACTACTCGGAAATCAGGGCCGACCGCAAGAGTGACCGTCGACAAGCCTGGCGCAGGTGGATCAATTACTATCAGGCCGGGTTATTCAACAACGGTTTCGAACTGAGCGGTGCGCTGGCCTATAACGTCGTTGCAATAACAGAGCGTCGTGAGCTGCTTGATGTTGCTCGTACTGCGATTCAGGCATCAGGTAACAAGGAATTATCTGACCTTGCCCATGCCGCGTTGAACACCCTTCTGCAAAGCCAACAGGTTCAGACCTTTTTTGAGGACTCGTTCAGCGTCGGTCAAAGCGAAAGTTTTCAAGTTGTCCCCTGCCACAAGGATGTGACAGGGACCATTGATGTCATGGTGTGTGGCATGCAGATGCAGACAGCGGTAACGGACGGCTCCTGGTTGCAACGCCCTGAGTCCCTCATGACGGTAAGAATGGACGGCGGCGCTTACCGTTATTCCGCTCAAGCCTACGAACCCTACCGCGCCAAGGTGACCAAGGGGCTGGAAAGGTACTCCAGGATTTATTTCGAGAGCCTGTCACAGACCAACCAATCAAGGGGTGGGTAACCCAAATCAGGGGCCTCGATCTTCACGGCACCAGATAACCCCGAACACCGGTAAAGATAATCTGCGCGGCCAACGCGCAGACGAACAACCCCATGAGGCGGCTGACAATCTGCAAACCCTGGTCGCCCAATACCCGTTCGATGTGGTTGGACAGGTAAAGCACCACGCCAACGGTCAGGCTGGCCAGGGCGATGCTGAGGATCGCAGTGAGTTTGTCGTCCCAATGGGGCTGGCTCACGCCCATGACCAGCAGTGCGCCGATGGTGCCGGGGCCGACGGTCAGCGGGATGGTCAGCGGCACGATGGTCATGTCCTGCTGCACATTGTCGGTCTGCACCGCCGACTTGCCTTGGGCCATGCCCAGCGCGGAGATAAACAGCACGCTGCCGGCGCCGATGCGGAAAGCGTCGACGGTGATGCCGAACACACTGAAGATCACCCGCCCGAACAAATACAGCAGCACGCTGGAAACCAGCGTCGCCAGGGCCACTTTCCAGGCCAGCCGCCGTTGCTCCTTGCGTGAATGACCGCGGGTCAGGCTGATGAAGCAGGACAGGACGAAGAACGGGCTATAAAGCACCAGCATCTTCAGGTAAACGCTGAACAACACGTGGAGCATGGCTTGGGCTCGCGGCAGCAGAATAAGGACGAGGGGAGTCTATCAGGCAGCAAGCGCTGCCTTGCTGTGGATTGTCAGTTTTGCTGATAAAGGTCGCTGTCGGAGGTCAGTGCATGAGTCTTGGCACGCTGGGCAACCCAGAACTCCACCAGTTCACGCAGCTGGGACAGCTCGACGGGTTTGGCCATGTGGCCGTCCATGCCAGCCTGACGCGCGCGATCCTTGTGTTCGGTCAGGATGTGCGCGGTCAGTGCGACTACCGGGGTGCGTACACGCTGATTGCCGACCTCCCAAGCGCGCAGCTGTTCAGTGGCAGAGAAACCATCGAGGATCGGCATTTCGCAGTCCATCAGGACCAGATCGTAACGCTGGGCTTTCATTGCCCGCAGTGCTTCTTCGCCGTTGCTGGCCGTATCGGGATGCAGATTGAGCTTGCCGAGCATGCCGCGAATGACCTTGGTTGAAATACTGTTGTCTTCAGCCACCAGAATGCGGAAGTCACTGGGCACGTTGATCGGAGTGTTGAGTACCGGCGTAATGGTCTGCGGGCTTGCACCTTTATTGCGCTGGGTGAGTTCATCCGCCAGCGTTGTCTTCAAGGTGTAGCCGGCCACGGGTTTGGCAAGGATGCGCTTGACCCCGGCGTTGCGCGCGATGATCTTGCTCGGCGCGTTGCTGATGCCGGTGAGCATGATCAGCAGGATGTCGTGGTTCAGGCTTGGGTCTTCCTTGATCTTGGCCGCCAGCTGCATACCGGTCATGCCGGGCATGTTCTGGTCGAGCAGGACCACATCGAAATAATCGCGCAAGTGCGCCTTGGTGCGCAGCAGCGCCAGCGCTTCCTTGCCCGAGGGTACCGCACTAACGTTCAAGCCCCAGGCGGTGCATTGCTGGACCAACACTTTGCGGCAGGTGTCGTTGTCGTCAACCACGAGCACGCGCGCACCTTTGAGCGGGCTGTCCATGTCCAGCGGCGGCTGCTCCAGACGATCAGCGTCCAGTGGCAGGCTCAGCCATAACGTGCTGCCCTGGCTGCTACCGGTCTGGATGCCGAACTCGCCGTCCATCAGCAGGATCAACTGTCGGGCAATGACCAATCCCAGGTGACCGCCAAGCTTGCTCGCGGCCAGGAAATTCTTGCTGTGCAGTTCCGCATGCAGCAGGGCGTCGCGCTCACTAGGCGCCAGTGGTTCGCCGCTGTCCTGTACGGCAATACGCAGGCGTGGTTTACCAGCGCGTGAGTCGAGGGCGACCACCACGAGGATTTCGCCTTCGTCGGTTTTCTTCAGGGCGTTTTCCAGCAGGCTCAATACGGTCTGACGCAAGCGGGTCGGGTCACCACTGATCACCCTGGGCACTTGCGGCTGGATCAGGCTGATCAGTTCGACGTTCTGCTGTTCGGCCTTGGCCCTGAAGATATTCATGCAATCTTCGATCAGTGCACTGAGGTCGAATTGCACGTCGTCCAGCTCGATCTGGCCGGATTCCAGCTTGGTAATGTCCAGAATCTCGTTGATCAGCGTGAGGAGTTCGTTACCAGCGCTGTGCACGGTCTGCACGTAATCGCGTTGCTTGACCGACAGTGGCGTGCCCAGCAGCAATTCGGTCATGCCCAGCACGCCGTTCATGGGGGTGCGGATTTCGTGACTGATCTTGGCCAGGAATTCCGCCTTGGCGTTTATTTCCGCGGTGCTGGCGGCTTGATCACGGCTGATGCTGAAGTTGTCTTCGGTGATGCTGCGATGCCGCTCGCTGAGTGCGATGCTCATGAGCAAGCCGCTCACGCAAAACACGCCGAGCAACGTGAAAATCAGCCATTGCGGGGAAATCATCGTCAGCCACAGCAACGCGGGCAGAATGATCAGGCAGCCAATATTGAACGTGATTATTGAAACCACGAACAGCCGCGCTGGCCAGTAGCCTTTCTGCCAGTGATACGCCGAGACAAACAGGATGCTCAGGGTCGCCAGACTGACTAGCCCGAAGGTCAGCAGGTTAAGCGGCAAGGTGTCGACGAACAGAATCAGCAAACCCCCCAGCGCAATGACCAGCAGGCTGCCCAGCAACCAGCGGTCCAGCTTCACGACCTTGCGATGGTGGAAGAAACAATAGGCGTACATCAGCCCGGTAATGGCCGCGAGCAACAGGGTAAGGTGCGCGCTGGGTGTCTGGGGGATATGCCAGGTATTGAGCCAAGGCGTCAGCAGGTTGAGCAGCAGAATCGCACTCAACGCCAGCAGCGCCTCGCAGGCTGCCAGCCAGAGATTGCTGGGGGATCGTGTGTGGCCGTAGCGGGTCAGATTTTGCAGGATCAGCATTGCCAGCGAACCGAACAAAAGCCCGAATAGAAAGGGTTCACGTTCATCGGCAGCACTTTCGATTGCGGGTTGCAGCGTGATGTTGGGGCGCAGTTGCTGAGTCGAAACCAGACGCAAGTAGAGATCAAGGGGCACGTCACTCTGAGGTAACGGCAACATGAAGTCTCGGGAATGCAGCAGTTGGTCTTGGCGCGGAACCTCATTGCCGGTGCGCGAATGGTCGACCATCTGCTCGCCGTCCAGGACATACATGTCCAGGCTGGCCAGATCCGGTGCGAAGATACGCAGCAGTTGTTCGTGCTTGTTGGGTTGCAAACGATAGTGCAGCCATAGCGCACTGTTTCGATCCGCTGCGGTGATATGCGACAGATCGATGGGGCTGAATGCGTTTTCGAAGCGTGCCGAGCGGATATCGCTCAGTTGCAGATCCGCCTGGCTGTCGAGCAAGGTTGACCAGCCCGCACTCTGCTCCGCTTGCGCAGTCAGCATGAAGAGCAGGGTCAGCACCCCGACGGTTAATCTTTTGGCAATCCTGAGCCAGCGCACGGCGAAATCCCTTCGTAGATGAATGCCTGATAACCCTGCGCGGTGCTGAAATAACCAGAAAAATTCGAACAATCGGACCAATTGCGGGGCGAGTCATCTGTCTCGCCCCGCAGGATTGCGCCCGGCTCTGGTTGCCTGACGGCCTTATTCCTGCTCTTCACCGCGCTCGCGTGCAATGGCGCGATAGCCAATGTCACTGCGATAGAAACAACCTTCCCAATCAATCTTTGCTGCCAGCGCATACGCCTGTTGTTGCGCATCGCCCACGCTGTCACCCATGGCTGTCGCACACAGAACGCGGCCGCCACTGGTCACCACTTGACCATCCTGTAACGCGGTGCCGGCATGAAACACCTTACCCGACAGTTGCGCTGCGTCGTCCAGACCCTTGATCGCTGCGCCCTTCGCGTAATCGCCAGGGTAACCGCCAGCGGCCAGAACAATGCCCAGGCTTGGGCGAGGGTCCCATTGCGCTTCGACTTTATCCAGTGCCTGCGCCAATGCCGCCTCGACCAGCAACACGAGGCTGGACTGCAAGCGCAGCATCACGGGTTGGGTTTCCGGATCGCCAAAGCGGCAGTTGAACTCGATAACCTTCGGATTACCAGCTTTGTCGATCATCAAACCAGCATAGAGGAAGCCGGTATAAATATTACCTTCGTCAGCCATGCCTCGGACGGTCGGCCATATGACCAGATCCATCACACGCTGATGCACCTCGGCGGTTACCACCGGGGCTGGGGAATAAGCACCCATGCCGCCAGTATTCGGGCCGCTGTCGCCGTCGCCGACGCGCTTGTGATCCTGGCTGGTGGCCATCGGCAGGACATTCTTGCCGTCGACCATGACAATGAAACTGGCTTCTTCGCCATCGAGAAACTCCTCGATGACCACACGCGAACCCGCTTCACCAAAGGCGTTGCCGGCCAGCATGTCACGTACCGCGTCTTCAGCTTCGACCAGGGTCATGGCGACGATAACGCCTTTGCCCGCAGCCAGGCCGTCGGCCTTGATGACGATTGGCGCGCCCTTTTCACGAAGGTAAGCCAGGGCGGGCTCGATTTCAGTGAAGTTCTGATAATCGGCAGTCGGGATCTTGTGGCGAGCCAGGAAATCCTTGGTGAATGCTTTGGAGCCTTCCAGCTGGGCAGCGCCAGCGGTAGGGCCGAAGCAATCCAGGCCACGGCTGCGGAACAGATCGACAACACCTGCGACCAGCGGCACTTCCGGGCCAACGATGGTCAGCGAAACATTCTTTTCTGCGAAGTCTGCCAGTTGTTCAAGGGCGAGCACGTCGATGGCGACGTTTTCGCACTTGGCTTCGATGGCGGTGCCGGCATTGCCAGGGGCAACGAAAACCTTCACGACGCGTGGGTCCTGGGCAACTTTCCAGGCCAAAGCGTGTTCACGTCCGCCGCTGCCGATGATCAAAACATTCATTTCAAAAACCTCGATGACGCTAATTCTGTAGAGGGGAGCTGCCAACCGGTTCCTGTGGGAGTGAGCTTGCTCGCGAAGGCGATGTGTCGGCATTTAATGATGCGTCGACTGTACCGGCCTCTTCGCGAGCAAGCTCGCATCCCACGGGTGCCATTGATCAATGGCGGAAATGGCGCATCCCGGTGAACACCATCGCAATGCCCGCTTCATCAGCCGCGGCAATCACTTCGTTGTCGCGCATCGAACCGCCTGGCTGGATGACTGCGGTGATGCCGACCTTGGCCGCGTTATCGATGCCGTCGCGGAACGGGAAGAATGCGTCCGAGGCCATCACAGCACCCTGGACCTGCAGACCGGCGTGTTCGGCCTTGATCGCGGCAATACGTGCCGAGTTGACGCGGCTCATCTGGCCGGCGCCGACGCCGATGGTCTGGCGATTGCGGGCGTAGACGATGGCGTTGGACTTGACGTATTTCGCGACTTTCCAGGCGAAGATCAGGTCGTGGATTTCCTGTTCGGTCGGCGCGCGTTGGGTGACGATTTTCAGGTCATCGGCGCCGATCATGCCGATATCGCGGCTCTGCACCAGCAGACCGCCGTTGACACGCTTGTAGTCCCAGGCCGCTGCACGTTCGGCAGCCCACTGGCCGGTGGTCAACAGACGCACGTTGGTTTTGGTGGCGACGATGGCCTGGGCTTCGGCGCTGACGCTTGGGGCGATGATCACTTCCACGAACTGACGCTCGACGATGGCCTTGGCGGTTGCAGCGTCCAGCTCGCGGTTGAAGGCGATGATGCCGCCGAACGCGGATTCGGTATCGGTGGCGTAGGCCAGTTCGTAAGCCTGACGGATGCCGCCTTCAGCGTCCGGGCAAACCGCAACGCCGCACGGGTTGGCGTGCTTGACGATGACGCAGGCTGGCTTGACGAAGCTTTTCACGCATTCCAGCGCGGCGTCGGTATCGGCCACGTTGTTGAACGACAGTTCCTTACCTTGCAGCTGGGTCGCAGTGGCGATGCCCACTTCGGCAGGATTGGCTTCGACGTAGAACGCTGCACTTTGGTGCGGGTTCTCGCCGTAGCGCATTTCCTGCGCCTTGATGAACTGGCTGTTGAAGGTGCGCGGGAAGTCGCTGCGGCCGGAGGTCGACAGGGTTTCAGCAGTTTGGTCGATGCTGCCCAGATAATTGGCGATCATGCCGTCGTAGGCCGCGGTGTGTTCGAATGCCTTGAGCATCAGGTCGAAGCGCTGTGCGTACGTCAGGCCGCCAGCCTTGAGGCTTTCCAGCACCTGGCTGTAGTCGCTGGCGTTAACCACGATGGCTACGTCTTTATGGTTTTTTGCCGCAGAACGGACCATGGTCGGGCCGCCGATATCGATGTTTTCGATGGCGGTCGGCAGGTCGCAGCCTGGCTTGGCGACAGTGGCCTGGAAGGGGTAGAGATTGACCGCGACCAGATCGATCGGCTTGATGCCGTGCTCGTTCATGATGGCGTCGTCGATACCGCGACGACCGAGGATGCCGCCGTGGATTTTCGGGTGCAGGGTCTTGACCCGACCGTCCATCATTTCCGCAAAACCGGTGTAGTCGGCAACTTCTACCGCTGCGACGCCGTTGTCCTTCAAAAGCTTGAAGGTGCCGCCAGTGGAAAGGATCTCGACGCCAAGGGCTTCCAGCTCGCGGGCAAATTCGAGGATTCCCGTCTTGTCGGAAACACTGATCAGGGCGCGGCGGATCGGCAGGCGTGTGGTCTGGTCGGTCATCTCAATTTCCATCAAAAGCGAAGGTTGTCAGCAAAAAAGGCGACGTCAGGCTGTATGAACACTGCTTCGCTCGACAATACTGCGTTAAAAACAGGCTCGGAATTTAGGGGCCTAAACTCCGCTTCCTCGCCTGTTTTTGCCTTGTCTTGCCTTCGCTCGCTACGTGTTCAAACACCCTGAGGTGGGCCGCCTTTTTGTCTTGAATGCTTAAAGCAGATCGTACTGCTTGAGTTTCTTGCGCAAGGTGCCGCGGTTCAGGCCCAGCAGCTCGGACGCTTTGGTCTGGTTGCCCTTGACGTAATTCATCACGCTTTCGAGCAGCGGCGCCTCGACTTCCGACAACACCAGGTTGTAGACGTCAGTGACGGGAGCGCCTTCGAGGTGGGCGAAATAATTGTGCAGCGCCTTCTCGACACTGCCGCGCAGGGTCTGGCCCTCTTCGCTCGGCGTGTTGAGGTGCTGTTTCAAATTGACGTTGTCGCTCACGGGTGTTGTTCCACTCACTAAAGTCTCGGTCATCATCGTCATGCGGCCACCTCTTCTTCTTTCCCTGCATCCGGGCTTTCGTAGCGTTCGCTGAAAAACTCGCGGACGTTGGCGCACTGTGCTTCTGTATCCTGCAAACGATTGAAGTGGGCGCGAAACTCCCTGGCGCCCGGCAAGGTTGCGAGATACCAGCCGACATGCTTGCGCGCAATACGCACGCCAAGCACATCGCCATAGAAAACGTGAAGCGCTGCCAAATGCTCTAGCAGAATGCGTTCCACTTCACTTAATTGCAGAGTCGGCAATGTCTCGCCGGTTCGCAGGTAGTGTTCTATTTCGCGAAAAATCCATGGACGCCCTTGAGCGGCCCGGCCAATCAACAGTCCGTCGGCGCCGGTCGCGTGCAAGACGTGCCGGGCTTTCTGGGGTGAATCGATGTCGCCATTGGCAAATACCGGAATCGACATCGCCTGCTTGATTTCAGCGATGGTGTCGTATTCGGCTTCACCGGTGTAAAGGTCGGCACGGGTGCGTCCATGGACGGCCAACGCCTGGATCCCGGCCTGCTCGGCGATTTTCGCAATCGTCAGGCCATTCTTGTTCGCCCGGTCCCAGCCGGTGCGTATCTTCAAGGTGACCGGCACATCGACTGCGGCAACCACTGCCTGCAGGATCTCGTTCACCAGATGCTCGTCTTTCAACAGCGCAGAACCCGCCGCCTTGTTACACACTTTTTTCGCCGGACATCCCATGTTGATGTCGATGATCTGCGCGCCCAGTTCAACGTTGGCGCGCGCGGCGTCGGCGAGCATTTGCGGGTCACCACCGGCGATCTGTACCGAGCGCGGCTCGGGATCACCTTCGTGGATCATGCGCAGCCGCGACTTGCGGCTGTTCCACAGGCTCATGTCACTGGTGACCATTTCCGAAACCACCAGACCCGCGCCGAGTTGGCGGCAGAGCTGACGAAAGGGCTGGTCGGTGACGCCCGCCATGGGGGCGAGAATCAAGCCATTGTGCAATGTATACGGACCGATGCGTACCGCCGACATAGGTGTGCCTGTTGTGGGGGCCGAATCATCGCAGGCCGTGATGACTGCTCGATGTTCACGGTCTGCCCGGTCCGGTCTTCCAAGTGCTCAAGCGCTTTTCAGACCGAATCCAGAGTAAGAAAAAGGGTTGGCATGATACCCGCTCTCGATGACTGGATAAAGGCTGAATTGGATAAAATCTGAACAGTTATTTTTTATCGCGAAACGTTCGTGCTTCTTTTCCTGGTTCTGAAATACCTCATCGGCTGCTGCCGATGAGTGCATCGGAATCGATACGCCAGGTCTATAAAGGTCGGCGAGCCAGACGGCGCGCGGCTTTCATTCTGGAGAGCGGAAACTCAGGCTGTAATTCACGGCTTTGGCGCCGGGATCGAGAATGTCCAGCGCGATGTGAATCGGCGTCTGCGGTGGCATTTCTTCCTTGCCGGCCATCTCGCCGCTCAGGTATTCCGCCGGTTTGAAGCGACGACTGGCAATCAGCTGACCACTGGTATCGGCAAAACGCAGTTCCAGCAGGGGGAAAGGTTGGGAAAACGACGCGCGGTTATAGATGATCGCGTCGACCACCAACGCACCTTTGAATTCCGGATGGCTGCGCACCACCAGATTGCTGCTCTTGAGCAGCTTGATATCGACCTTGGACGGAACCTTGCAGTCGATTTGCGGGCAGATCAGCTGAAACCACGGGCGGTACTGATCCTGGCGGGCCAGTTCGTCAAAGTGATACCAGATGTATTGGCCTGCCAGTCCGGCCAGGGCCAATATCGCCAGCAGCGTCCAGATCAGGCGTCGCCCCCAGTGAGACTTGGGCCGTTGCCATTCCAGTTGCAAGGGTTCGTCGGTCAGGTCGACCAGCGTCTTGTCGCGCACCGCAGGCTCGCTGCGATTACGTCGGCCGCGAACTTGGGGTTCTGGTTGCGGCTCGTGGTCTTGCTCATGGTCGTGGTCATCATCGTCAAGCGCCGACCAGCGTTCCTTCTTCTCGCTGCCCGGCGCCTTGCGCTGGCTCTGCTGAGGCGCCATGGGCTCCTCGTCGCCGAGTCCGACGGGATTCAGGGACAGCGAAGGTTCGGTTCGGCCGTTGCCGGAAGTCTGCTCTTGCTCGGGCTCAGGTTCGAGCTCCAGTGATTGCTGAGGCTCGGGGATGACTTCGGCCTGCAATTCCGGTAGCTGACTGACGTCGTCATTGCGCAGACTGGTGACCCACTCGTCTTCTTCGCTATGGGCCTTGTCGCGATGGGCGGACAGGTTGGCATCGCCATCAGCGCGGCTTCTTTCACGACCAAAGGTTTCCGGCAGCTGGATTTCCCGTTGCTCAAGACGCGCCAGTTCTTCGTCCAGGTCCATGTCGTCCAGGTCGAGGGCGTTGGCTTTCCAGTCTCGGGGCGCCGGGACGATTTCTATCGCTTCAGGTTCAGCTTCAGGCGAAGGTTCAACGGCCACGAGCGCCGGCGGGGCTTGCACCGCTGGCGGCGCAACAATCGCTGGCGCAGGCTCAAACGTCGGCGCAGGCGGTTTGGCAGCCTCGCCAACTGAGTCATCGCCGCGCTGCTCCAGCAGCTGCTTGGCGGCATTGAAAACCTGCAGGCAGGCACCGCAACGAACCACGCCGCGCGCCACGCTCAGTTGGGCGTGGCTCACTCGGAAACTGGTCTGGCAGTGCGGGCACTGGGTGACGAAGCTGTCGGTCATGCGACTGTCCGGTTCAAGCGGCGGTTAACGGCGACGGCCAGTGATGCGTACCCAGCCATCACGGTTGGCAATCGGATCGAGATCAAAGGTCGAGGTGTAAGCGGCGGCAACTTCTTCGCCTTGCTCGGCCAGAATGCCGGACAGCGCCAGACGTCCACCCGGTTTGACCAGGGTTGCCAGCTGAGATGCCAAGGCGACCAGCGGCCCGGCGAGAATATTGGCGACCAGCACATCGGCCGGCACCTGCGGCAAGTCTTCCGGCAGGTACAACGGGAAACGCTCGGCCTCGATGTGGTTGCGGCCAGCGTTGTCCCGCGAAGCTTCCAGCGCCTGAACGTCGATGTCAGTACCGACCGCCTGTTTGGCGCCCAACAGCAACGCAGCAATGGCCAGGATGCCCGAGCCGCAACCGAAGTCCAGCAGGTTGCAGTCTTTCAGGTCCTGACCGTCCAGCCATTCCAGGCAGAGAGCGGTGGTCGGGTGAGTGCCAGTGCCGAATGCCAGGCCCGGATCGAGCAGCAGATTGACTGCATCGGGCTCCGGAGCGGCATGCCAGCTCGGCACGATCCACAGGCGCTGACCGAAACGCATTGGCTGGAAGTTGTCCATCCAGCTGCGTTCCCAGTCCTGGTCTTCAATGACTTCGCTCATGTGTTCCGGCAGCTCTGCACCAGTGAGCAACTTCAGATGCGCCAGAACATGGTTGGCATCGGTGTCGGCTTCGAACAGGGCGAGCAGGTGCGTATGCGACCACAACGGTGTGGTGTTGAGTTCCGGCTCGAAGATCGGCTGATCTTCGGCGTCCATGAACGTCACGGACACGGCGCCGACTTCAAGAAGGGCGTCTTCGTAGGTTTCGGCTTGTTCTGGGCTGATGGCGAGACGGACTTGCAGCCAAGGCATGGCGGGTTACCTTCGAATGAAAAATGATCTGCGGTTCAGTGCAGCAGGAAACGCGCAAGTTTACTGTGATGCGTCACAAACAACAAAGCCGCTGTGAAAGCGGCTTTGTTGATCCGGAGCAAACTGACTTATTGATTGGCCAGCTTGTGTTCCAGGTAGTGAATGTTGACGCCGCCTTCGCAGAAGCCTTCATCACGGGTCAGGTCACGGTGCAGCGGGATGTTGGTCTTGATTCCGTCGACCACGATTTCGTCCAGGGCGTTGCGCATGCGAGCCATGGCTTCGTCGCGCGTCGCGCCCCAGGTGATCAGCTTGCCGATCAGCGAGTCGTAGTTGGAAGGGACCTTGTAGCCACTGTACAGGTGCGAGTCGACCCGCACGCCATTACCGCCCGGCGCGTGGAAATGCTTGACCAGACCTGGGCTCGGAATGAAGGTTTTCGGATCTTCAGCGTTGATCCGGCATTCCAGCGCGTGCCCGTGGATGACGACGTCATCCTGGGTGAACGACAGTTTGTTGCCGGCGGCGATGCTGAGCATCTCCTTGACGATGTCGATACCGGTGACCATTTCCGAAACCGGGTGCTCTACCTGCACGCGAGTGTTCATCTCGATGAAGTAGAAGTTGCCGTTCTCGTAAAGGAACTCGAAGGTGCCGGCGCCACGGTAACCGATGTCTATGCAGGCCTTGACGCAGCTTGCGAACACCGCTTTACGGGCTTCTTCATCAATGAATGGTGCCGGCGCTTCTTCCAGAACCTTCTGGTGACGACGCTGCAGCGAGCAGTCACGGTCGCCCAGGTGAATCGCCTGGCCCTGACCGTCGGAAATCACCTGGACTTCCACGTGACGTGGGTTGGTCAGGTATTTTTCCAGGTAGACCATCGGGTTGCTGAACCAGGCAGCCGCTTCAGCGCGGGTCTGCTTGGCCGCTTCGATCAGGTCTTCTTCCTTGTGCACCACGCGCATGCCGCGACCACCGCCGCCGCCAGCGGCCTTGATGATCACCGGGTAGCCGACTTCACGGCCGATGCGCAGGGCGATTTCTTCGTCTTCCGGCAGCGGGCCGTCGGAACCGGGAACCGTTGGCACATTGGCGCGCTTCATGGCGTCCTTGGCCGAAACCTTGTCGCCCATCAGGCGAATGGTTTCGGCTTTCGGGCCGATGAAGGCGAAACCTGATTTCTCTACCTGTTCGGCAAAGTCGGCGTTTTCCGCAAGGAAGCCGTAGCCCGGGTGAATCGCCGTGGCGCCGGTGAGTTCGGCAGCCGAAATGATGGCCGGGATATTCAGATAAGAAAGATTGGCGGGCGCCGGACCGATGCAGACAGTTTCGTCCGCCAGGCCCAGGTGCATTAACTCGCGGTCTGCCGTGGAGTGAACAGCGACAGTCTTGATGCCCAGTTCTTTACAGGCACGCAGAATGCGCAAGGCAATTTCGCCGCGGTTGGCGATCAGAACTTTTTCCAACATCGCAGGCTCTCCCCGGTTCAAACGATGGTGAACAGCGGCTGGTCGTACTCAACCGGCTGACCGTTTTCTACCAGGATGGATTCGATCACACCGCTGACTTCAGCTTCGATGTGGTTCATCATTTTCATTGCTTCGACGATGCAGATGGTGTCGCCTTTCTTGACCGTCTGACCCACTTCCACGAATGCTGGCGAAGTCGGCGCAGGGGTGCGGTAGAACGTACCGACCATTGGCGACTTGACCACGGTACCGTTGAGCTTAGGCGCTGAAGGCGCTTCTGCGGCTGCAACCGGAGCAGCAACAGGCGCTGCGGCTGGAGCAGGCATCGGAGCAGGAGCGTAATACTGCTGTGCCGGAGTCTTGCTGTGACGGCTGATCCGTACGGATTCTTCGCCTTCACGGATTTCCAGTTCGTCGATGCCAGACTCTTCCAGCAGTTCGATCAGTTTCTTGACTTTACGGATATCCATTAATCTTCAACTCCCAAGGGTCGGTCAGGGGTAAGTCTTAGTCAGTAGCCGGTTCAGGCAATGGTTCGACGCAGCCTCAGGCTTCGCCGATCAAGGCCTGGAACTCACGGCCAGTTGTTCCAGGGCGGCCTCCAGGGCCAGTCGGTAACCGCTGGCGCCAAGGCCGCAGATCACGCCTACAGCAACATCTGAAAAATAGGAGTGATGGCGGAAAGGTTCGCGCTTGTGCACGTTTGACAGATGCACTTCGATGAATGGGATGCTCACTCCCAGCAGCGCGTCACGTATTGCCACGCTGGTGTGGGTAAAAGCCGCCGGATTGATCAAAATGAAATCCACGCCTTCATCGCGCGCAGCGTGAATGCGATCGATCAATTCGTACTCGGCATTGCTTTGCAGGTACATCAGGTGGTGGCCGGCGTCACGGGCCTGCTGTTCCAGGTTCTGATTGATCTGGGCCAACGTAATCGCGCCGTAGATCCCGGGTTCACGGGTGCCAAGCAGGTTCAGGTTGGGGCCATGCAGGACCAGGAAAGTTGCCATCTTGTGTTCCTTGTTATGGTTGCGAGCGCTAATGCCCGGCGACTATGCCGGAAAGCGCATTGGACTGTCCAGTTAACTGCAATAGCCAGCACGATGACCGACATTCGCGAAAAGTTTGTGACTCATTCGCTAAATTTGGTCATTTGCTCTAATCAGCCGCTCTGCGAGGCCGTTTGCATCGATTTCGCCGACGACCCGCACATCGGAGCGTTCTTCGCCATTTTTGCCGAAGATCAACAACGCGGGAGGGCCGAACAGCTTGTAGCGATCAAGCAGCGCGCGTTGTTCGGCATTGCTGTCGGTCATGTCGAAACGAATCAGCCGATAACCCTTGAGCTGGCTGACGACGTTCGGATCTGGCAGGACTTCGTGCTCGATCACCTTGCAGCTGATGCACCAGTCAGCGTACCAGTCGAGCAGCAACGGCTGACCTGCGTTTTTCGCTGCGCTCAAGGCGCGATCCAGTTCGGCTGACGTAGTGATCGTCTGCCATTCGGCGCCAGTCGTGACACCGCTGGCGTCGATCAGCGTGGCTGACGTGCGGCCCAGCGGACGGGTCGGATCGGTTTGCCCACTCCACGCGCCGAACCAGCAGGCCAGAGCATAGACCAGCAAAAACAGGCCGAGCAGTTGGCCCAGGCGCTGCCGGGTGGATTTCTCGGTGAATTGCAGCGCACCCAGAAACAGTGCGACTCCGGCGGCGAGCAGGCCGGTGAGCATCAAGGTGATTTCGCCGGGCAGGACGCGGCTGAGCAAGGCAATTGCCAATGCCAGCAGCAAGACACCAATGGCATTTTTGACCAACACCAGCCACGGCCCGCTTTTCGGCAGCCAGGTCGCGCCGCCGGTGGCGATCAGCAGCAGCGGGGCGCCCATGCCCAGGCCCAGGGCAAACAACTTCATGGCACCGCCGAGCGCATCGCCGCTGGCACTGATATACAGCAGCGCCCCGGCCAGCGGGGCCGACACGCAAGGCGAGACCAGTAAACTGGAAACCACGCCCAACACCGCCGCGCCCCACAACGAACCGCCTTCGGTGCGGCCCGCGATGCGATCCAGACGAGTGCTGATCGCCTGAGGCAAGCGCAACTCGAAGAAGCCGAACATGGCAATGGCGAAGACCACGAAGAACAGCGCAAACGGCACCAGTACCCACGCCGATTGCAGTCGCGCCTGAAGATTGAGTCCGGCGCCAAACACGCCCATCAACGCGCCGAGCGCGGCAAAACAGAGCGCCATCGGCAGCACGTAAGCCAGCGACAGACTGAAGCTGCGCAACCCGCCGACCTGTCCACGCAACACCACGCCGGACAGAATCGGCAACATCGGCAGCACGCACGGCGTAAACGTCAGGCCAATGCCAGCGAGGAAAAACAGCGCCAGCTCTTTCCAGCTCCACGCGGCTTTGATCGGGTTTGCGGGGGTAACGTCAGCGGGACTGGCGGCAACATCGCCAATGCTCAGCCGCTCGGTTTCCGGGGGATAACACAGACCCTTGTCGGCGCAGCCTTGATAGGTCACCAGCAGGGTGAACGGGCGGTTGTCGCCGGGTTTGCGCGGCAGGTCGACATCGAGAATGCCGTGATAGACCTCGACGTCGCCGAAATACTCGTCATGTTTCTGCTCGCCAGCCGGTAGTTGCGCAGCGCCCAGGCCAATATCGGCGGGCTCGGTGCGGAACTGGAAACGGTGGCGATACAGGTAATAGCCTTCGGTGGCGACAAACCGCAGCTTGATCGACTCGGGCGTGGTTTCAATCAGGTTCAGCTGAAACGCCTGACGGACCGGCAGGAAATCCTTGCTGTTATCCAGCGTCGTACCACCCAGAACCGAGTTCGGGCGACTGTCGAGCAACCCGGCGCCGAAGGCGGGCAGGGCGAGGATCAACAACAGCAGGCATAACAGGCGGCGCATGGCGGTCTCGGGTCGCAAAAGTCCGCGCATGATAGCGGAGTAGGACAGTGAACTGTAGGCGCCAACCCGTTGGCTGATCCGTTGGAGCGAGGCTTGCCCGCGAATCAAGTCACCTCGTTGGGCCAGAATCGCCGCGTTATCGTTCTTCGCGGGCAAGTCGGAACGCCGCCCGCTCGCTCCAACAAGCTTTTTTTCATTCCAGGGATCAAGCCTGCTCGGTGGAACTCACCAGAAACGGCTCGTCATGCTCGGAATTGACATGATTGCGTCCGGCATCCTTGGCGCGGTACAGCGCTTCGTCGGCTCGGGAGGCGAGCATCAGGCTGTCGTCGGTATCGCGCAATGCCACGACACCCGCGCTGAAGGTGCAAAACAGATCCACCGGTTGCGCCGGGTAATGTATCTCCGCAAAGCGGCGGCGGATTTCGTCGAGCACTTTGTGGGCGTTCTGGATGCTGGTGTCGGGCATCACAATGGCGAATTCTTCGCCGCCATAACGACCGATATAGTCGGTCTTGCGCAGCCGTTGCTTGAGAAACAGCGCCAGACTTTTGATAACCCGATCGCCCATGGGATGGCCGTGGCTGTCGTTGACCTTCTTGAAGTGATCGATATCGAGCATGGCGAAGCACAACTGCTGGTTTTCCCGTCGAGCGCGGAAGCTGCAGTCTTCAAGCAATTGCAGGATATGCGTGTGGTTATACAGCCCGGTCAAACTGTCGCGAACCATGCGCGCCTTGAGATTGCGCGCCCTGGCCGCACGATTGCGCACCGTGGTGATCAGGTGGCGCGGCTTGATCGGCTTGGTCAAAAAATCATCGCCGCCTTCGCTCATGGCGTCGAGCTGCTTGTCCAGATCATCCTCGGCCGAGAGATAAATGATCGGCACGCTGACATAGCGGTCGTTGTGCCGAATGACCTTGGCCAACTCCACCCCGGTACAACCGGGCATGTACATGTCGAGAATGATCAGGTCAGGCTGGAAATCCGCCAGTTCCGCCATCGCCTGGATCGGGTCCAGCAGCGTACGAGTCACGATCCCGGCACTGTTGAGCAAGCGTTCGGTGTGCGTGGCCTGGGCGCGGGAATCGTCGATGATCAGCACTTTATAAGGTTCGTACTGCGCGACGCAGGTCAGGATCTCGATTTTCTCCAGCAGGCTGGAGGCTTCCAGCGTACCGGTGAGAAACTCCTCGCCCCCGGCGCGCACGGCAGCAAGGCGCGTCGGCGTATCGGTTTCCTGATGGCTGAAGAACAGCAGAGGCAGCTTTTGCTCAAGCCCTTCCTGAACCTGCGCAGCCAGCTTCAAGCCATCGCCGGGGCCACCGAAATCCACATCAATGACGATCGCCGCCGGATGGCGCTCAGCCATGGCTTCATGAAAAGTGCTCAAGTCACCCAGCGGCTGCGCAAACAGCCCGAAAAACTCCAGCTGCTTGGCCAACCGCTCGGCCCGCTCGAAATCCTGCAATGCAATGTAGATCGGCTTGCGCAATGGCGGCAGCGAGGTTTGCTCGAAACGATCGCCATGCCGCAGCCCGGTGCGCGACAAGCGCTGCATGACACGATTGAGGTCAGTAATCAGATCGCTGCTCAGCCGACCCCGATTGGCTTCGACCCCATCCAGCGTCAGACTGATCGCCCGCGCCAGCTCCACATGCTCGACCTGCTCGAAACGCTCGGCAAAACGCATCAGCCGCTCGTTGGCAACCTTGAGTTCGGCCAGGTCATCTGTCGACCATTCACTTTGTTGCAGCCGTTGCCAAGCCTCAAGGATCTGGCGCGCCTGATGGATGACTCGTTGAGCGAAGTGATGCTTGAGCCGGTCTCGGCTTGGATCTTCCAACTCGGTCATGGGCTGACTACGTAGTGAATGTTCACTGAGGACGAATGCTGGCGCTATGCTAGCACCTCTGCCCAGCACAAGCGTGTCATAAGTCAATTAATTGGCAAGTATTTGCGGGTTGGGCAGCGGCACCTCCTCCTGATATGCGCGATACGTGCCACGACCGAGGTTTCGTAGATTTGTGTGGGCATCCATGCAGGCATATGCGGGAATTGACGCTGCAGGCGTGTCAGGCATTTCTGATTTTTTGGGTGGGTGAGTTGAGGCGGGTAGTGGGCTGGTAGGGTGCGCACTGACTTTAAAGGAGTGTTTGCGATGCCTACCCCCGCCTATATGACTATTGAAGGAACACAGCAAGGTCTTCTAACCAAAGGAGCGCTGAGCGAAGCTTCGGTAGGTAACACATGGCAGCAGGGCCATGAGGATCAGATTCTGGTCCAGCAGATTAGCCACGCAATCACTGTACCCGGCGGCGTGCAAACCGGGCAAAGAATGCACAAACCGGTAATCATCACCAAAACCCTCGATAAATCATCTCCTCTTATCAATACCGCCCTGAGTAATGGAGAACCGCTGAAAACCTGTCGTATTGAATTCTTTCGTTACTCGGGCCGCGGAGGGCAGGAGCTTTTCTACACAATTGAACTGAAAAACGCCCTCATTATCGGCGTCGACCTACTCCTTCCTCATTGCCAGGATCTCAGCACTGCTCATTTTACCCAGCTTGAACGAGTGCACTTTGCCTACGAAACCATCACTTGGCGGCATGAAATTGCTGGAACGTCAGGTTATGACGAATGGAGCGGAGACAGTCAGCTTTGAAATTGATAAGCGCTCTGTATCCGCTACCGAAAGAACTCAGCGATGCTTACCCGCCCGATGAGGCAGCAGGCCTATTGGGTCAAGCTTTTGAGCGTCGCGAAAGCATCGAAGGCTTGAGTCAGTTGCGCCGTGGTGAATTGATCAACTTCGACAGCGAAGTATTGGAACGTGTTGAAAGCGGCGAATGGCTGTTGGTCAAAGACAATGCCTATGCCTTCGATTGGGGGCAGTTCGATAAGCCCGTGCGTAAGCGAGTGTTTGATCAGCGTGTGCAGGAGTTGTTGCGGGCGCCGCCAGTTCAGGCATCGGTGAAAATCAGATATGGTCAGAGTTTTCGGGTTTTAAACAGTGAAACAAGAATGCCACTCCCTCTCAGGCCCTATGTTGCTGTAGTTGATGGAGAGGAAGTTAAGGGTAAGTCGGATTTTGATGGGATCGTGCATCTGTTTGCGTTGTCTGAGCGCTCAAGAATCTCTATACGTGTCGAATATGAGGCTCCCGTAGGAAATATCGATAGGTTTGTGAGCGAAGAAGAGCGGGAACGCTTAATTACCTTGGCAGGTGCTCGCAATTTAGATCTAAAGTTGCCTCCAATTGAAATTCCAGTGGATGATCGTGCGATGACGCGTGAAGCCATCTTGCGGACCTTGAAGCGCTCAGAATTTTTATCCACGGAGCGTTCGGCTTGGGGGGCGCTTAAGAATACCCCGGCGATGGCGATGGATTGGGACTATTCGATGGTAGCCCTTCATCATGCGGGGCGCACGTTTGGTTGTGGGGATTTCGGGGCTCTACAAATGGGGCGGATTTTGAGTAGCCATTTGGTTAAGTTTGGAGAGGTTGGCTACCACTTTGGTATAGATTGCACGGGGCATATTTTTGAAGGTCGCGATTTAAGATTGAAAGGAAGCAGTGTTCTTCACTATAACTCAAAAGTTATAGGCATCGTCTTGTTGGAGGATCTAACCACTCCCAATGAGGTCGGTGATCTGGTCGATGAAGCGAAAGATTTTATGGCGGTATGGGGTTATAAAACCCAGAGTGAAGCTCCCAGTCGGCAGGTGGAAGCGCTTAATGCGTTGCTGGATGTGATTCAATCATTTTTCACCATTGAGGTTTTAGGTGGCCATCGGGAATTTCCAAAGCAAATTGATGAAGGGAAGGTTTGTCCGGGCAATGGAGGTTTAGAGCTGGCGCGAAAAATAAGAACGGAGAGAGCGCTTCGAGCTCCTGATTAGGGATAAGGACAGCCCTCATAGTATGATTGGCACTAGTTCTTGTTCTGAATGTAGGTTGCTACAGCGCCGCGCCTGAGAATTATCCTGATGCTACAGTGCTTCTATTACGATATTTCTTACGCTCAGGGTTCGGTTCACGAATATTTTTACCGTGCCGCGAGGGCAGACCTACAGTCTGCAAATGCATGATATGCAAACCATGATCGATTTCTATAAATGTCGGCTTGAGATAAATATGAAGTTAGATCGATCCGGCGATTTTGAATTCTTTAGTAATCGTCAAATTTCTGGAGGTCTACAGTGGGTTTGTTTCGGTGGTTGAGCGGCAGTTTTAGGCGATGCTGTCTAGTGTGGGCGGTCTTTGATGGTCTATTCATTATTTTTTATTGTCTGGTAAGTGTGATGAGCGATCATGTTCCATATTTTTATGAATTTCAGCTGCTGCAAATGTTTTGGGGGCAGCCGTATTCACAAAGTGACTGGCAGTTTCTAGCTGTTCCTATTGCTACTGCTTTATGGATTTTTAACGTATCTGTCATTTTATCTTTTGTTCTTTTTTTGAGTGGGTCGAGACGGGTTCTGTATCTGGTTTTTGCGCAGGTGCCATTTAGATTGGTTGGGATGATAGTGCTAGGTACTGCTGTGGTTGCCAGCAAAACCATAACGGGTAAGGTGGTGCTGATTTTAGTAATGGTGTTTTTTGTGGTGGCTGAGATGATGAGGTTGATTTCTCTGATGTCAACTCATAAGTCACAAGTTTGAACCTTTTACGGTCGTCGTTTTGCCAAGTGGCCGGCAGCTTATGAACTGCGTCCGCATGCCATTCGTTCATGTTTATAGAGCGAGGTTTTCGGCGGCTTGGCATGGTTTGTTTCGTGTGGTGTGGTGTGGTGTATGGCTGTGGTTATTGTGGTGCATTGTGCAGAATGAGGTAGTGTTCACCTTGATGGATTTTGTCGAGGTCAGGAGAGTCATAGGGCCCAGGGTTGAAAAAAATGAAAATAATAGCTGTTTGTTTAGTGGGTCTGTTTTTGGTGCTGACTGTTGGGTATTATGATGTTTCTCAAGAAGATGCGCCGAATACTACCGTTTTTTTCTGGAAAAAAGTGCCTACTTTTAAAGTCAAGTTCATCAATATCGCTACCGAACATTGGGGGGCGGATTGGGCGCTAACGGATGAGAATAGACAATCAGTTGTTGACTACTGCAAATATAGATTGGGGGTTGAAACGCGACTGGATCATCCTGATGACGTGAAAAAATGCACGAAGCGTTAAACAAAATTGCGATAATTTGCGTACGGTCTTGATGCGATTTTCATGGTTTTTAAGTTCTGGGTTTGAGAGCGTGTTACGTTTTGGAGTGGTGATACTTTATGACTGCTAAATATGAATTCAAGGCATTAAGGGGGGATTTAAAATATCTTATTCCATCGGTGTTCGCTTTCCTGCTTCTGGCGTTGAATGTTGGTTATTATGTTGAGGCTGAAGAAAATTCAAATGACCGAAGGTATTTCTTAAAGCAGGATTTCACCTTTCAGATGGAGTTTATAAGCTTGTACAGCCATTGGGCGTGGAGTTACGACGCCCTGACGATAGAGCAAAAACAAGAGCTGATTCATTACTGCAAATATCGCTGGGGCATCGTCACCGATCTGGATCATGCCGATGAGTTAAAAGCCTGTAGTGCGCGCAAGATGTGAATCTCGTGCGTTCAGTTCTAGATTATAAAAAGCTATTAGCTTGCTCTGTTTTCCTTGTCATTTTCAGAATAAAATAGTCGTGGAGTGAATCATGCATTTTTGGCTAAGTCAGCGAGGCGCCTTTCTGTTGTTTGGGATTTATGATCTTCTCTGTATTGTCTGGTACTGGTTTTTAAGCCTGATGTTGAATCACATCCCCTACTGGAGTGACTTTGAAATAATTGTGTCGTGGTTTACTGATCCGTCAAGCTCGGTTTACTGGTTGTTGATAGTGTGGTTCGGGGCCTGTTATCTATCCAATGTGTCCATTCTCGCATCATGTCTATTGTTCTTTCTCAATAAGCCTATGGTTAAATATGTTATTTATTTTCAGCTGCCCCTCAGGTGGTTTCTTTTGATTATATTGTTGATGTTCATTGGTGCAGGCGCAGAACAAGCTGCTTGGCTGAAAAAAATAATTTTATGGTCGGTTTTTCTGTTTTTCTTCTCAGTTGAAGTGTGCAGGACGCGGTATATGTGGCTAATGAAACCGTGGATCATCAGAAAGGCACTCGCTCCTTACTGTTGATGCCCAATAACATTCTGGCTTTTTTCCACCAGCTGCCCGGCTTGACCTGCAACTCTGCCCGCCCCGGCAACAAACTCGGCATATCCCGCAACCGAATCCACGGTTCGTTCTGCCAGTGCAGCACGCTCAGTTCTGCGCCTTGCCATTCCAGGCGTGCCGTTGTCGGGCTGTTGTGGGTGTGGAGGGAAGGGGCTTCGTTGAGGATAGGCATCACGTCATAGGTCAGCCATTGGCGCAGTTGGCTGTTGGCGGGGTGATGGTGGTAGATGAGCAGGGCGTACACGGCGGATTCGCTGATCATCTGGACTTCCTGCACTTCGCCGTAGCAGATCAAGCGCACGGTGCGCCGTTGATCGCTGTCGAGTTTTCGGGTGATGCGGTTTTCGAAGAACATACCCACCAGACGTCCGAGATCCCTGGCGCTGAACCAGGCCTGGCGCTCGATGATCAAGGCATGAAGGGGCAGTTTGTGGCGGGTGAAGACGAGGGGTTCGTAGATGGCGTCCATGCGGGCTGTCCTCTTGGCATAAAGGTGTCGGGAGCTAAGAACACTAACCACTAGTGCCGGCCTATTCCCCCGAAGGGTCTTGTATTAGCCGACTCCCGACATGACAGACGAACAGAAGTGTAACGCGCAGGCGATAAGAAGCCTTATTCGCGAGGCGCAAAAAAACCGCTAGCTGTCGTGGCGGGTGTACGGTGGTTTTGAGTTCTTAGGCTCAGGCCGCTAATGATAAAGAGCCGAGGATTTGGGTCAATGCCCAATGCTGTAGGGCTTTTCTGGTTTTGTTGTGATCGCACTAATAAAGAAGGGCCTGTAGGAGCGAGGCTTGCCCGCGAAGGCAATGTGTCTGACTCAGACGATTTCTGGATGTCCCGACGTCTTCGCGGGCAAGCTCGCCCCCAGCGGTCCCCTGGAAACAACAAAACCTCCCACCTCACGTACCCGCAAAAGGCACCATGCTGTAAGGTTGCGGTCAGAGCACTGAACTCCGTGATTGAAAGGATATGGCCATGCTGGATTGGAAGAACCGCGCAGGCAGCGCGAGTGAACGCGTCGATGAACCTGCGTCAGTGAAGCGTCGTGGCTATCTGGGCGGGCTGTTTTATAGCCGTGCGCTGGGCGCGCTGGTGGCGATTTATCTGATCGCCACGGCGCTGATCGGCTGGTATTGGAGCCAGGAGCCCGCGCTGTTCCCGGTCCAGCAGAACGCTCAGGCTGCGGCCCAGCGTGAAGGCAAACAGATGGTGATTGGCTACACCACCGTCGAAACCTTGAAATCCGTTGCGCAGACCCTGCTCGATAAGCGCGGTGGTTATCTGTCCAACGACCGTCTGCCGCCGGGCCTGTGGCTGGACAACATTCCAAGCTGGGAATACGGCGTGCTGGTCCAGGTGCGTGACCTGAGCCGCGCCATGCGTAAAGACTTCGCCCGATCCCAGTCGCAATCGGCGGAAGATGGCGATCTGGCCAAGGCCGAGCCGCTGTTCAACTTCGATAACCGCAGCTGGGTGCTGCCGTCCAGCGAGTCGCAATACCGTGATGGCATCGCGGCGTTGAATCGCTATCAGGCGCGCCTGTCCGACCCTACGCAAAAAAATGCGCTGTTTTATGCCCGCGCAGACAACCTGAATAACTGGCTGGGCGACGTCGGTACGCGCTTGGGTTCGTTGTCCCAGCGTCTGTCGGCCAGCGTTGGTCGCGTCAAGCTCAACAGCACGTTGAAGACTGAAGCGATGGTTGATGTGAAGCCGGGCGAAGTGCCACAGGTCGATGAAGAGATCGTCGAGACGCCGTGGTTGCAGATTGACAACGTGTTCTACGAAGCACGCGGTCAGGCCTGGGCCTTGTCGCATCTGTTGCGTGCCATTGAAGTCGACTTCGCCGATGTACTGGCCAAGAAGAACGCGACCGTCGGCGTACGCCAGATAATCCGTGAACTGGAAGCCTCGCAAGAACCGCTGTGGAGCCCGATGGTGCTCAACGGCAGCGCGTTTGGCGTACTGGCCAACCACTCGCTGGTCATGGCCAACTACATCTCCCGCGCCAACGCGGCTGTGATTGACCTTCGTCAACTGCTGTCGCAAGGCTGATCGATGCCGTTTTCATCCCATGAGGCGGCGCACCGCGCTGCCTCCGATGCCGAGCAGATCGCCTGGGTCGACGAGCGGGACAACCTGCTCGGCTCTATCCAGCGGGCCGAGCTTCGCGAGCGCGGCCTGATTGGCCGGGGCACTTATATATTGGTGTTTAATTCGGCGGGCGATCTGTGCGTGCATCAGCGCACCTTGAGCAAGGCGATTTATCCCGGTTATTGGGACGTGGCCGCCGGCGGCATGGTGCAGGCCGACGAAAGTTACGCCGAATCCGCTGCCCGTGAGCTGGCCGAGGAGCTGGGCGTCAGCGGCGTGACCTTGCGCGCCCATGAGCAGTTTTTCTTCGATCAGCCGGGCAATCGACTCTGGTGCGCGGTGTTTTCCGCGATCTGGGACGGCCCGTTGACGCTGCAGCCGGAAGAGGTGCTCCAGGCGCGCTTTATCCCGGTCGCCGAGGTGCTGCGCGAAACCGCGCAAAAGCCCTATTGCCCGGACTCTCTGGCGGCGTTGAAACGCTATCTGGGTAACGTCGCAAATGTTGAGTAAATTGGCGCACATTGGCCCTTAGCAACCGGGCTTTTTGCCGTTACACTGCGCGACCTTTTCAAGCTTGGCCGATCGTTTGGCCTCGCTGCGCTGCCCCTGCCTGAGTGGGGCTTCGCGGTCGACACTGCGCCATGCTCATGTCGACTGATCTTCAGTCCTCAACAAGAGGATTTGTGGTGGCAAAAAAAGCCGCTTCCTTCGCCGCCTTGGGTGGCCTGGTATTTTCCACCGACGCAGGACGGCATTGCCCCGACTGTCGTCAGCCCGTCGATGCCTGCATCTGCAAAAAGACTGTCATCCCCGAAGGTGACGGGATCGCTCGTGTGCGCCGCGAAAGCAAAGGCCGTGGCGGCAAGACGGTGACGACCATCACCGGCGTGCCTTTGGCCGAAGATGCCCTCAAGGATCTGGCCAAGACGCTCAAGCAGCGTTGCGGAACCGGCGGTTCGCTCAAGGACGGCGTGATCGAGATTCAGGGCGATCATGTCGAGTTGCTGTTGGCCGAACTGGTCAAACAGGGCTTTAAAGCCAAAAAATCCGGCGGTTGACCGACGTTTCTAAACTCTGACCTTCGCTGCCGGTCTATTGCCGGTAGCGAGTTGGCGCCAAATCGTCATTTCCACTCTTTACACTGCGCCCAGCCCGATTTCCGGCTGGCGCTATCTGACTTTTATAGGGGACTTCGATGTCCGTACGACGCACACGCAAAGACGATGGCAGCCAATGGACCGTGGCGGACAGCCGCAGTGTTTATGGCATCCGCCATTGGGGGGCCGGTTATTTCGCGATCAACGAAGCCGGTCGCGTTGAAGTTCGCCCTAATGGGCCGAAAAGCTCGCCCATCGATTTGTACGAGCAGGTCGACGATTTGCGTAAAAGCGGCCTGTCTCTGCCATTGCTGGTGCGTTTTCCCGACATTCTGCAAGACCGTGTGCGTCAGCTGACCGGAGCGTTCGACGAGAACATCGCGCGTCTGGAATACCAGAGCAAATACACCGCGCTGTATCCGATCAAGGTCAACCAGCAGGAGGCCGTGGTCGAGAACATCATCGCCACGCAGAACGTTTCCATCGGTCTGGAAGCCGGCTCCAAGCCTGAACTGATGGCCGTGCTGGCGCTGGCGCCGAAAGGCGGGACCATCGTCTGCAACGGTTACAAGGACCGTGAGTTCATTCGTCTGGCGCTGATGGGCCAGAAGCTTGGCCACAATGTGTTCATCGTGATCGAGAAAGAATCCGAAGTTGAGCTGGTGATAGAAGAAGCCGCCGAGCTCAAGGTCGCGCCACAAGTCGGCTTGCGTGTGCGCCTGTCGTCCCTGGCGTCCAGCAAATGGGCGGATACCGGCGGCGAAAAATCCAAGTTCGGCTTGTCGGCCGCGCAACTGCTTTCGGTGGTCGAGCGTTTCCGCAAGGCCGGTCTGGATCAGGGCATTCGTCTGCTGCACTTCCACATGGGTTCGCAGATCGCCAACCTGGCTGACTATCAGCACGGCTTCAAGGAAGCGATTCGCTACTACGGCGAGCTGCGCAACCTCGGCCTGCCGGTGGATCACATCGACGTCGGCGGCGGTCTGGGCGTGGATTACGACGGCACTCACTCGCGCAACGCCAGCTCCATCAACTACGACATGGACGATTACGCCGGTGTCGTGGTCGGCATGCTCAAGGAGTTCTGCGACGCGCAGGGCCTGCCGCATCCGAACATCTTCTCTGAAAGCGGCCGCTCGCTGACCGCTCACCACGCGATTCTGGTGGTGCAGGTCACTGACGTCGAGAAGCACAACGACGAAGTGCCGAAGATCGAAGACAAGGAAAGCCTGCCGGAAACCGTGCAATGGTTGGTGGACCTGCTGGGTCCGACCGACATTGAAATGGTCACCGAAACCTACTGGCGCGCGACGCACTACATGAGCGACATCGCCACCCAGTACGCCGATGGCAAGATCGGTCTGGCCCAGAAAGCCCTGGCCGAGCAGTGCTACTTTGCGGTTTGCCGCCGTTTGCATAACTCGCTCAAAGCACGCCAGCGTTCGCATCGCCAGGTGCTGGACGAACTCAACGACAAGCTCGCCGACAAGTACATCTGCAATTTCTCGGTGTTCCAGAGCCTGCCGGACACCTGGGCTATTGGCCAGGTTCTGCCGATTCTGCCACTGCACCGCCTGAACGAAGAGCCGCTGCGTCGCGCCGTGCTGCAAGACCTGACCTGCGACTCCGACGGCAAGATCAAGCAGTACGTGGATGAGCAAAGCATTGAAACCAGCCTGCCGGTTCACGCCTTGAACGAAGGCGAAGATTACTTGCTGGGCATCTTCCTGGTCGGCGCGTATCAGGAAATTCTCGGTGACATGCACAACCTGTTCGGCGATACCGACTCGGTGAACATCTACCAGAACCCGGACGGCAGCGTTTACCACGCAGGCATCGAAACCCACGACACCATCGAAGACATGCTGCGTTACGTGCACTTGTCGCCGGAAGAACTGATGACCCATTACCGGGACAAAGTCGCCAGCGCCAAGATCACCCCGCGTGAGCGTACTCAGTACCTGGACGCATTGCGCCTCGGGTTGACGCGGTCCTCGTACCTGTCGTCTTGATGTAGGCGTCCTGCTCGATTCCCTGTAGGAGGGAATTTATTCCCGAAAGCGGTGGTTCAGACGACACTTATTTGTCGGCTGAACCACCGCTTTCCCGGATGAATCCGTTCCCACGGCCCGATGCCCTATCCCACCGTGTAATCCCCATCCCCTTTCCGTTGTAGGCAACTTCCTAATCTGCGTTTGGCTCTCTACCTCGCGCATGTTCTCGGCCAGAATTCCCGGCCGCTAGCACGTAGAGAAACCGACCAATGCATGACGAACCTCACTTTCGCCTGGACGTCGCCAATCTGCTGGACGGCTTGCAGGTGCTGTCTTTCGCCGGGACAGAAGCAATCAGCCAACTGTTTGCCTTTGAGCTGGAAGTGCTGATCGATGACCCTGAACTGGATTTGCACGGCCTGATGTACCGGGCGGTTTTTTTGCATTTCATGGGCCGCACGTTAGGAATTCATGGGCAGATCCACGGCGCCGAACGCAGCCACTTCAGGCCCGGCCCCGCCTGTTATCGACTGAGCATCGGGCCGCGCCTTGCCTGTCTGGGCCAGCGATATAACCCGCGAATCTTTCAGGGCATGACGACGCCGCAGATCATCAGTCGGGTATTGCTGGAACATGGCATTCGCGATGACAGCTATCGCTTTGATCTCAAGACTGAATGTCCGGTCAGAGGCTACTGCGCGCAATATCGCGAAACCGATCTGCAGTTGGTCCAGCGGCTGTGCAGTGAAGAGGGCATCCACTACCATTTCCGACATTCGCCTCACGGCCATGAACTTATTTTCGGTGATGGCTTGCGTGGCTTTCGGCCGACTCCGACGGCTAGTTATTCGGGCATGCCCATGCAGGACGGTGTCGGCCGTTTTTCCGTGGGCATCGCGGGCGCTGATCGATCGCAACAGGTGGCGACGGGTGAAAGCACGTTGCCGTTTGTGGCGGCCGGGCATCTGTTGCCGCTCAAGGGGCATCCCGATGATGCATTCAATCATCTGTGGCTGGTTACCGCCGTGAAGCATCGCGGCTTCGATCCTCGGCAGTTGGGCGCGCGGCGCAGCAACGACGCGGCGCTCTACATCAACCACTTTCAGGCAACGCCCTGGGAAATCGTGTTCAAGCCTGAGCGCGTGGCCCGCCCGTCAATGCCGGATATCCAGCGGGCATGCATCGTTGGCTCGGCGGACGAGCCTGTTGCTCGCGACTCGGCAGGGCGCGTAAAAGCCCGGCTTGATTGGGGTGATCAGGGCAACGGCGCTTTGTATGGCGAGTGCTGGTTACCGGTTGCGCCACATTTGGTGGAGACATTGCGCGGCGGTATGCAGGTGATGGTGAGCTGTGTGGATGAAGACCCTGAGTGTCCGCTGATAACGGCACGACTTCCCCAGTCTGGAGACACACCAACCAACGCGGTTCCCCGCGCACCGCAGGTCAAGCGCATCGACGCGAATCTGCCGGTGCAGCAGTTTATCGGTGACGAGCAGCGCATCCAGTTGAATGGCGGGCCGCGCATCAGTTATGAAGACGGCAGCAGTTGGTCAGTCAGCGTCGGCGATAGCAGTATCAAGCTGGATGCCAACGGATTGAAGCTGGTCAGCCCGCGGATTCTGTTTTCGGCGGCGAGCGAGTCGCCGGACGACTCCTCGGATGCTGCGCGTGCGGTCGTCGATGCTCGGGATCAATGAGCCGGGCCGCTGAACCATTCGCCCGTTTTGCTCAGGCGCCATGCGGTGACGCTTAAAGTCGCCCCGCGAATCAGCATGAACAACAGCAATGTCAGCCACAGGCCGTGGTTGCCGAGGCTTTGCGCGGCGTAGGCGATGGGAGCAATGATGATCACGCTCAGCAGCATGGCGTTGCGCATTTCGCGAGCGCGTGTGGCGCCGATGAACAAGCCATCAAGCAGATAGCTCGAAACCGCCAGCAATGGCAGCGCGGCCAGATACGGCAAGTAGATGAAAGCGGTTTCGCGGACTTCGGGAATATCGGTCTGCATCTGGATGAACAGATGTCCGGCGACCGAGAACAGCAGGGCGAAAGCGACACTGGCGATCAATGACCAGCCGCCAGCAACCGTCAGCGAACGGCGCAGGGCCGGGCGGTCGTGCGCGCCGATGGCATGGCCGCATAACGCTTCGACGGCATGCGCCAGACCATCCAGTGCGTGGGCCGTGAGCAACAAGCCATTAAGCAGCAAGACATTGGCGGCCACGGTGGCATCGCCCAGTCGCGCGCCTTGCACGGTTATCAGAAAGAACACCGATTGCAGGGCTAGGCTGCGAATGAAGATGTCGCGGTTGACGGCCAGCAACGGCCGCCAGTTTTGCCACAGTTTCAGCGCGCTCCAGACGACCTGTCCCGGCCAGTCGCGCAAGGTTTTTTGCGTCAATGCCAGCCCCAGCAACGCACCAGTCCATTCCGCCACTACAGACGCGCGTGCGGACCCGACCACACCCCAGTCCAGGCCCATGACGAACCAGAGATTCAGCGCGATGTTGACCAGATTGGTGGTCAGCAGGATCGCCAGCGGCGCCTTGGCGTTCTGCGTGCCGAGGAACCAGCCGACCAGCGCGTAACTGGCCAGGGACGCGGGAAGCCCGAAAAGCCGGGTGTGAAAGAACTCTTCGGTGAGCTGTTGCAGGTCGGTAGACGGTTGCATCATGGTCAGCGCCATATGACTGAACGGCAAGCCGATGACGCCCAGCAACACCGCAAGTCCCATCGCCAGTAACAGGCCCTGCACCAGAATCTGCCGCAACGCCGCGCCGTCGCCGCGCCCGGCCGCTTGCGAGGCAAAGCCGGTGGTGCCCATGCGCAGGAAACCCATGGTCCAGGCTAGAAAGGTGTACAGCGTCGCGCCCACGGCCACGGCACCCAATTGATGGGCATGGGGCAGATGGCCGATCACGGCGCTGTCTACCAGCGCCACCAATGGCACGGAGATATTGGAAAGAATCATCGGCGCCGCCAGCGCCCAGACCCGTTGATGGGTCGTGCGGTGGCGCCAGTCGTCGAGCAAAGTGGACATGAAGGCTCCCAGGCAAGGCGGGCATTGTAGAGGCCAACCGACCTCTGCAATACCGTTGGAGCGAGCGGCTGCGATCCGACTTGCCTGCGAACGTTCTTTTCGGGCATAGATTTGCAACGGATGTACAGGCCCCTTCGCGGGCAAGCCTCGCTCCAACGAGACCTGTGTTGGATCCGGATTTTGTTGGGGATTCCATGTTTGTCGGCGAATCTGAAGGTGATCTTCTTGACGCCTTCCCGGATGAATCCGGTCCCACAAGAT
>NZ_LGSI01000053.1 GCF_001698815.1 Pseudomonas syringae
CGATTCCGATGCTTTGAGGGGCTGTCACTCGTACGGAACTCGTTGGAGCGAGGCTTGCCCGCGAATCGGTATTCCAGCTTACATTTCTATCACCTGAGAGGACGCCTTCGCGGGCAAGCCTCGCTCCAACGGGACGCAGATTCGCTGCGTGCAAAGTGGCAACGCAGATCAGGCCTAGGGTGACCAGAATGAATTCCGGACGATTGTCGGCTATCCGATTCCGATGCTTTGAGGGGCTGTCACTCATACGGAATTCGTCGGAGCGAGCGGGCCCGCGAATCGGTATTCCAGCTGACATTTCTATCACCTGAGATGACGCCTTCGCGGGCAAGCCTCCAACGGGACGCAGATTCGCTGCGTGCAAAGTGGCAACGCAGATCAGGCCTAGGGTGACCAGAATGAATTCCGGACGATTGTCGGCTATCCGATTCCGATGCTTTGAGGGGCTGTCACTCATACGGAATTCGTCGGAGCGAGCGGGCCCGCGAATCGGTATTCCAGCTGACATTTCTATCACCTGAGATGACGCCTTCGCGGGCAAGCCTCCAACGGTCCACAGACCTTGTTGCTACTTCGCCTTCAACTTCAAATACGACTGATGCAGATCCGACGCCCAACCATCGAGTACCGCCTTGACGTCGTCTGGCTTCATGACCTGTGCCGAACTCTCCAAGGGGCTGCCGGAGCCTTTGCGCACCACTTGGGCGATGACCTTGTTGGTGTCGGCATCGAGGAACGCCGCTTCGGTGGCGATGGTGGTTTCCTGGTCACGAATCCCCGATGCGGTGCTGACCGCTGCCGCCACCAATGCGATGGGGATCACTTCGTAGGGTTTAAGGCCTTGAGTCTTGCTGGTGACCGCGGTGATCGCCGGTCTGATGATAATCGTGCCCGGGCCGGGCGAGGCGGCAATGGGGAGCGACTTGCCCAGTTCCCGTTTCAACGCCTGGTCGTAATATCGGGTGATGCCTTGCAGCGTACTTTGCGGGATTTTGTCGGTCGCTTGCGGCTTGGGATAAAACTGGCTCGGTTCGATGTAGGCGTTGGTGTATTTCGCGAGATTGAGCTGCGGGTCAATCCAACGCATCACGTCGGCACCAGAGGGTGATTTCTCCTGCTTGAGCTGGCTGTAATCCTTGAGAAACCCGGAATACTCATCCGGCTGGGTCACTGAACTGGCACATCCTGCAACCGTTACGGCAACCAACCATAACGAACTCATTTTAAGGGCAAGTGTGGGCATGGCTTCACTCCGTGAAGGGTCAGGCGCTTGGGGAATTAGCAAGTCACCGACTAGGTATAGCCGAGAAAACTGACTCGCGAACACACACCTGCCCATCGAAAATCAACCGCGCGGTGCGCACCAGGCCGCAACCGGCCAGCACACCGTTATCCAGACGCAGGCGCACGCTGAATTCTCCAGTGGGATGCTCCACCGACAATTGCTGGTCGGCAGCCTCGCTGGTTTGCGCGAGGCCATCTGCGACAGTGCCGCTGATCAGGCAGGCCGACGCCACGCTGACCGCGCCGAACACGCCAATCGAGACGTGGCATTTGTGCGGAATGAAACTGCGGCTGCTGAGGGTTCCGCCCGCTACCGGGGCGGCGATCAGGACCATTTTCGGCACCGTGCGCAGGCGGACATCACCCAGATTCATCAACGGACCCGCCTGCAAACGAATCGATTCGATGCGCTGTTTCAGATCTGCATCGGCGTCCAGCTCCTGACAGCTTTCATAACCGGTGCAACCCAGATCCTGCGCGCGGATCAGCACCGTCGGCATGCCATTGTCGATACAGGTCACTTGCACGCCGTCGAAACGGTCGACGGGATTGCCGGTCGGCAGCAAGGCGCCGCAACTGGAGCCGGCAATATCGTCGAACTCCACCACTACCGCCGCTGCGGTGCCGGGAACGCCGTCGATCCTGACGTCGCCGTCATAGTTCACCGCGCCGTTAGGGGTCTGAATGATCGCGGTGGCGGTCTGGCCGGTGTTCTCCATGTAGATCCTGACCCGGGTCTGCGCGCCCTGCACGGCGACCAGACCGCGCTCAATCGCAAACGGCCCGACGCCCGCCAGGATATTGCCGCAGTTCTGCCCGTAATCCACCCGGGGTTCGGCCACCACAACCTGGGCAAACAGGTAATCGACGTCCACGCCAGGCCGCTGGGAACGGCGAATGATTGCTACTTTGCTGGTCAGCGAGTCCGCGCCGCCCAGCCCATCGATCTGCCGCGCATCCGGCGAACCCATGGCCGCCAGCAGAACGCGGTCACGCGCCTCGGTATCGGCTGGCAGGTCGTCGGCCAGGAAGTACGCGCCCTTGGAGGTGCCGCCGCGCATCAGCAAACAGGGAATGCGGATCTGACTCATGGCTCAGCCCTCCAGTTGGTCGAGGCTGTCGTAGTATTTCAGGCCTTTCTCGTCAAGCCGCGCCCGCATGTTGTAGATATCCAGGCCCAGCTCGCCAGCCGCCAGGCGCAGGCGCTTTTGCTCTTCGAGGTCCGCCCGCTTGCGACTGGCATCGATAACCGCTGGCAGCTCGTCGCGACGCACGATGACTACGCCATCATCATCGGCCAGTACCACATCTCCAGGATTGATCAACTGCCCGGCGCAGATTACCGGAATGTTCACCGAGCCCAGCGTTTCCTTGATGGTGCCCTGGGCATGAACCGCGCGGGACCAGACATGAAAGCCCATCTCGCGCAGGGTCTTGGTATCGCGCACGCCGGCGTCCAGCACCAGCCCGCGCACGCCCCGCGCTTGCAGAGAAGTGGCGAGCAAGTCACCAAAAAAACCGTCGGTACACGGCGAACTCGGCGCAACCACCAGCACATCGCCGGGTTGGCACTGTTCTACCGCCACGTGAAACATCCAGTTGTCACCCGGCGCCACCAGCACGGTGACCGCCGAACCGCTCATGGCGATGTCCTGCTGGATGGGCCGAATGTTCGACGCCAGCAAGCCTTTGCGGCCCTGGGCTTCATGCACCGTGGCGACGCCATAGCGGGTCAGTTCGTCAATCAACGCTGAATCCGCGCGCTGAATGTTGCGAACCACGACGCCGGTCTTACCGACAAGATTGCTCATCCCAGATTCTCCGTTACGCGAGGGAAAATACTTTGATAGCCCTCGGCATAGATGATGTCCTTGCTGGCGGTGATGCCGATATTACGCTTGGCCTGCACACCCCGCTGCAAAGCGACGCGGGTGTAGTACTCCCACAAATGCTCCTGGCCAGCCATGCACTGGATGGCCGCGTACTTCTTGTCCCACACCGCCGTGATATCCAGCAAAACGTCGGGCTTCCAGTCGCACTGTTCAGGCTGATGCGGCTCGAAACTGTAGACCGGCGGCGCGCCGACGATTTTTTCGCCAGGTTTGTAACCTTCGGCCTGAGCGATGATGCGCGCTTCCTGGGTCAAATGGATGGCCAGCGGGTGATCGTAGTTGTAAGGGTCCTTGAGCGAGTGACTGAGGACGAATTCCGGTTGCACCCTGCGAAACACATCGGCGAGACGGAACAGTGTTTCCTTGTCGGCGCGCATCGGATAGTCGCCGATATCAAAGAACTCAACCGTGGCACCGAGAATATCGGCCGCAGCCTGAGCCTCCTCGCGACGCGCCGCCTTGACCTTGCTTTCGGTCATCTCGGCGCCTTTGCGCCACAGCTTGGCAGACTCGCCGCGTTCGCCGAAGGACAGGCAAACGATGTGCACGGCGTAACCCTGGGCGGTATGCGAGGCGATGGCGCCGCCGGCACGCCAGACGAAATCGGCAGAGTGGGCGCTGACAACCAAGGCGGATTTGTTATTTACGGTATTCATGGCCGGGGAAGACTCCCTTATTTATTTCGATAAATGCTGACAGGCTTGCTCTGGCCGGACTAATGCGTAAGGCTGGGCGAGCCATACGTTTTGTTTATCGGGGACAATCCCGAGATCTCTTCCCAGACCCAGAGGCCAAGATGCCGGACACTGCCCTGCCCCACCTGATGCAGATTCGCGCCTTTATCCGGATTGCCGAGCACGGCAGCGTGTCGCGCGCCTCTGAAGTGCTGCTGCGGGCGCAGTCGGTGGTGACCCGGGCGATTCGCGATCTGGAAGTGAGCCTCGACGTGCCACTTTTCGAACGCCATGCCAGCGGCATGCTGCTGACGCCTTATGGCAAAGCCATTCTGCCCAGGGCCCGCCGGGTGATGGCCGAGCTGGAGGCGATCCCGGCCCTGCTTGGTCACGCGCCCCACGAACCGCTGTATCTGTTGCAGACCCGGCGCTTGCAAATCTTCGTCAAGCTCTGCGAAACCCAGCACATGCAGACCGTCGCGCGCTCCTTCAACCTGACGCAACCGGCCATCAGCGCCGCGCTGAAGATGCTTGAAGACGGCGCAGGCAAGGTGTTGTTCGAACGAACCGCCAGGGGCCTGCAACCCACCCGCGCCAGCAACGACATCCTTTATCCGGTGCGCCGCGCCTTGAACGAGCTACGCCACATCCGCGCCGACGTGGCGCTGATCAAAGGTTCGCTGCAAGGTCTGGTCACCGTTGGCGCGTTGCCGCTGGGCCGCACGCGCATCCTGCCGGAAGCCTTCGTACGGCTGCTGGCCGAACATCCCGGTGTGCGCGTGGCCACCAATGAAAGCCCGTTCAATCTGCTGGCCCTGGAGCTGCGCGCCGGTGATGTGGACTTCGTGTTCGGCGCCTTGCGCCCGCAGGACTACGCCAGTGACCTGCACGGGGAAAAGCTGCTGACCGAAGAAATGGTGATCCTGGCCGGACGCGGCCATCCGTGGCTGCAACGTCGCATCACTCTGGACGATTTGACCGACGCCAGCTGGGTGTTGCCGCGCGCCGATACCCCGGCACGCCGGCTGCTGGAAGCGCACTTCGCCGAACTGGGGCGCAAACCGCTGGTGCCGGTGGTGGAAACCGGCGACATGGCGATCATCCGCGGTTTGCTGATGCGCTCGCATATGCTGGCGATCGTTTCCGCGCATCAACTGGAGTACGAAATTGCCTCCGGGGAATTGCAGAAGCTGAAGCTGCAGCTAACGGATACCCAGCGCGCAATCGGCCTGATCTACCGCACCAACGGCCTGCACTCCCCCGCAGCCGAAGCGCTGATCGAATGCATTCGGAAGGTGGCGCGGGAGGTCGACAGCGACGATCAAGCGGTGGTGGATGGCGTCTTGCCCGCTACCGAATAAAGCACTTGCTGGTTGCGAGTCTTCTGGAATTCTTCCAGAGACAAGCCTTTCATCGCCGAGTAAATATGCAGGTTGGACACCCCGACCACGGCGCCGAGCTTTTCCAGCAGGAAGAAAATCACCCCATAACGAATCAGACCCTGCCAGTCTCGGGCCTGCACCAGTTCGCACTCTTGATCGGTGAGCTGGTGCTCCGCGAACAAGGCCTGCGGCTCTTGCAGAAAGCGCTGGCGCCAGGCCGGATCGATCAGGTTGTGCAGGAAACGATTGAGCCGATAGGCCTTGTGGCTGCGCTCCAGCGTGAACGGGTAAGTGCCTTCGAGTTTTTCCACGCCTGCCAATTGATGATTGATGTGATCGCGGTGGCGTTGCTGCACATCCACTGGCACGTCCCGGGCCTGATTTTCCAGCAGCAAAGTGGCAATGCCGGTCATGGAAGGCAGGTAGTAATCCTGATGCAGGATTTTCACATTGGCCGACAAGGCGCCGCGCATGATCAGCCAGGTGATGACCTCGGAGCCTTCCATGCCGCCGAGGGTGGCGTATTCGGCCAGGGTGATTTCCGTCAGACGCTGCGGATCATTGACGAACAGGTCGACAAATTGCGCATCCCATTCCGGGTTGTTGAAGCCGCAACGCTCGCCATGCACCTGATGGGACACGCCGCCGGTGGCGACAATCGCCACCTTGAGGTCTTCCGGGTAACTTTCGATTGCCCGACGCAGCGCCTTGCCCAAGTTGTAACAGCGTTTGGCGCTGGGGATCGGGAACTGCAACACGCCCACCTGCAACGGCACCACGTCTACCGGCCAGCCGTCCTTGAACGGCATCAAGGCCGACATCGGCGAAAACAGTCCGTGATCAATGGGTTTGTCGCGGAAAAACGACATATCGAACTCGTCTGCCATCAGGCTGTTGCCGATATGCCGGGACAATGCTGCATGGCCTCCAATTGCCGGAAGATTGCGCTTGCCACCGCCCTCGTCGGCGACTTCGTAGCGCTCATCCACGCCCAGCGCGAACGCCGAATAATGGTCGAAAAAGAACGAAGTGACATGGTCATTGAAGATATAAAACAGCACATCGGGTTGCTGATCCGCCAGCCACGTCTTGATGGGCTTGAAGCTTTCGAAGATCGGTGCCCAGGCGGCCTCGTCCTGCTTGTCGTGATCGACCGCAAAGCCAATGGTCGGCGTGTGTGAGACGGCCAGTCCGCCAATGATTCGCGCCATATGAAAATCCCCACGTTGTAGAGGTAAAAGAAGTCGGGCCCGCAACCGGGCTCGAACAATATCAGTGGCCCGGCTGCGCCTGCAGTTGCCCGGAGGTCGCCCGAGGACCGGCCATGATTGCAATGGCCGCCAGCACCGCCGGAACACCCAGCACGGCGAAGATCACGCTCATCGGCAGACCAAGGCTCAACAGTGCGCCGCCGCTCATGGACGCCAATATGCCGCCAAACCGACCAATACCCAGCATCCAGCTCACGCCGGTAGCGCGAAAATCCGTCGGATACTGGCCGGGCGCGAAAGCGTTGAGCCCGGTTTGCGCGCCGTTGATGCAAAAACCTGAGGCAAACACCAGCACACCCAATGCCCACGCGCCGACCTCAACGAAGCCAAGGGCAAAAATACACGCTGCCCCGCCGACATAAGCCAGGGCAATGACCGCCTTGGGATTCAGGCGATCCATGAAAAAACCTACCAGCACGATGCCGATCAACCCGCCGAACTGAAACATGGCGGTGACAATGGCCGCGCGCTCCAGACTCACCCCAGCGTCCTTGATCAGGGTCGGCATCCAGCCGGTCAGCAAATAAATCACCACCAGGCCCATGAAGTAGGTGCACCACAAACTGATGGTGCGCCAGCGGTATTGCGTGGTGAACAAATGGCGGACTTTGCTGCCGGCGGATTCCCGGTTGGTCGGACCTGAAGTGGCGAACACCACGTCATCGGCAAACTGGCCGCCCATGCGCCGCAATACCGTGAGGATGCGTGGCCGAGGGAAACCGCGATTGATCATCAGATCCACGGATTCCGGCAGCAGGAAATACAAGACCGGCAACAGCAACAATGGCAGCACGCCGCCCAGCAGCAACACGGCATGCCAGCCAAACTGCGGCACCATCCACGCCGAGACAAAACCGCCCGACGCCGAACCCAGGCCGAAGCCCATGAACATCAGCGTAATCAGCAAGCCGCGCAGACGCTGCGGAATGTATTCAGACAACAGCGTCGTGCTGTTGGGCATGGCAGCGCCCAGGCCGAGGCCGGTCAAAAAACGTAGCGCGGCCAATTCCATGGGCGAGCGGGCGAATGCACAGGCCACGCTGAACAGGCCAAAGGCGGCCACCGACCAGAGCAGTACGCGGCGACGCCCCAGGCGGTCCGAATACGGGCCGGACACCAGCGCGCCGACGGCCAGCCCGACCATCGCCGAGGCCATGATCGGACCGAAAGCGGTGCGCGAAATATTCCAGTCCTGGATCACCGCAGGCGCAATAAAACCCATGATCGCCGCATCAAGTCCGTCAAACGTGACGATCAGAAAGCACAGCAGAAGAACCAGCCATTGATAGCGGGAGACGGAGCGCCCATCAATCCATTGTTTGATGTCCACGGCGGGAGTGTGCATGGAGGTACCTTTTATTATTGTGAGAGTTCAATTGGTACGGCCGAGGCAGGCCGACAACTGTAGCCGAAGCTTAAGCCAACGGCGGGTTGTACCGGCCTGTGAAGTGTTTAAGCAGGCATCGTTTTTATTTATAAGCGTGCTTTCAGTGCAGCGATTTGGCGGGATACAGCGCGTCCACCAGCACCTGCCAGGCAAAGGGTTCGGCATAGACCAGATCATTGCGGGCCATGCTTTCCACCAGGCCCCGCTGCGTGGCGACAATCGCCTGGCTCATGTTCGGCCTCACGCCGACATCGGCTGCGGTCTTGGCCACCTCTTCCATTTCCTCGGCTCGTCGACGACCGTGCTCGGCCACGCGGCTGATCAGATAATGCGGTTGCCGCGCGTTCCAGCCCATGTCCGGGAAACTCTTGTGCAACGACGCCAGAACCATTTCCTCGGCGCCATACTGCCGAGCCGTCGACAGGCATTCGGTGGTCAGCGCCTCCAGCCCCTTGATCATGATGCTGCGACACATCTTGATCGCCGATGCGACGCCGACGCTGTCCGCCACCACTCGCACGTTGAAGCCCAAGGGATCAAGCCAGCGCTGCAAGGCCATCGCGTCTGCACCGCCGAGCAGAATCGGGGTCTGCAAGCGTTGCGGCGGGACCGGAGCCATCACTGCTGCATCGATGTAGAGTGCGCCGCTGGACTGCAAGGCGTTGCTGGCGGCCTGCTTGGTGGTGGGCGCTACCGAATTGAGGTCCATGAATAGCTGACCCGGCTGCATATAACCGGCCAGTCCAGTAGCCACCGCCAGCGCCGAACCTGCCGTGACGGCGGAGATCACCAGCTGCGCGCCCTGCACCGCTGCGGCTGCCGATTCACAGACTTCAACTTTGGCGCTGGCGGCCTTGGCCAGCAGCGCGTCGCGCCGCAGCGGATCGTCCAACAGACGATCATAAGTACGCACGCTGACGCCTTGCGCGGCCAGATCCTGGCCAATAATACCGCCGGCCTCGCCGAAACCGATGAGTGCGACAGATGTTAATGGGTTGATGGCAGTCATTTGGCTGTGTCCTCCAGGGCCAGCTGCGATGCCGGCGCCGTTGATTCAGTGGGGTTTAAATAGGCGTCGAAACGCTGGCGGTCGAACAGGTTTTCCCAGCGGCAGATAACAAAGACCGCGACGCTGTTGCCGATCACGTTGGTGGTTGAGGTGGCAATCGCCAGCACCCGGTCGATGCCGAACAACAGGCCCAGAGAACCCAGCGGCAAGACGCGTACCGACTCCAGCGTCGCGGCCAGCTTGATCACCGCGCCGCCCGCGGCACCGGCGCCGCCCTTGGAGGTCAACAACATGACCCCGAGCAGGCTCAATTGCTGGGCGAAACTCAAACTGGTGTCGGTGGCCTGGGCAAGAAATCCCAACCCGCAGGCCATGTACAGGCAGGCACCATCAATGTTGAAGCTGTAACCGGCTGGCAGCACGAAGCCGACAACGGCTTCGTCGCAACCGGCCTGGGTCAGTTTGGTTACCAGTTTGGGAAACGCCGCCTCGCTGGACGCGGTGCCCATGGCAATGATCGCTTCCTCCTTGATGACCCGCAGAATCTTGATGATCGAAAAGCCCGCCAGCGCCGCCACGCTGCCCAGCACCAGAAAGATGAAAATCAGCACGCTGGCGTAATAGGTGAGGATATAGCGCAGCAGGTAAAGCAGCGTTTGCGAACCGAATCCGCCCACCGCAGCGGCCATCGCACCAAACGCGCCGATGGGCGAAAGCCGCATGATGTAACCCAGCAGCTTGAAGGTGACGGTCTGCCCCTCGGTAAGCAGGCGCATGCCAACCCAATCCGGCTTGGCGCACTGGGCAAGGGCCAGGCCGACCAACACCGACACAAACAACACCGGCAGGATGTCGCCGTCGACAAAGGCTGAAGCCAGGGTTTTCGGGATGATCGACAGGAAGAAATGCTCAAGACTGAAGCTGCCGCCAGCCATCGCCGCATTGACCGTCGCCGCCTGACCGGCAGCCAGTTGATCGCCCATGTGCGCGTGCAGCCCGTCGCCAGGACGCACGAGGTTCACCACCGTAAAACCCACGACCATGGCCAGCGTGCTGACCACTTCGAAATAGATCAGGGTCTTGATACCGATGCGCCCCAGCCGACGAAAATCGCCGATATGAGCGATGCCGTGGACCACCGTGAAAAAAATGATCGGTCCCAGCAGCATCTTCAGCAACGCGATGAAGGCAGTGCCCAGCGGTTTCATTTTTACGGCGATTTCAGGTGCCAGAAGGCCCAGCGCGATGGCCAGCGCCATGGCGATGAGCACCTGAATGTAAAGCTTTGCGAGTAGTTTCATGAGGCTCTCGGCATTGTTTTTATTGCCGAGAAGGGTGGCACGTGCGGCCAACCCCGGATAATGCGTTCAGCTTGAACTGCTATACCTTTCCTTTATAACTGGATCGGCCAATCCGACTGGTTCAGGCGCTGCGCTCTCCACCGCTGTCATATCAACCCCGGTTGCATTCGGCAGACACAACGCGGCCAGAAAGCCGATCAGGTATGAGCCGATGGCGAAAGAGCCCATGGCCACGGGCAGGCTCATGTGAATCGACGCGAAGCCCACTGCCGCAGGCATGATCGAACCGAAACCCCGACCGAAGCTGGTACAGAACCCTGCGCCATTGGCGCGCATGCGGGTCGGGTAAAGTTCCGAGAACGTCAGCGGCAGACCCGACGCCAATCCACCCTGAAAAGCGCCCAGCAACAGGCCCAACGCGAGGATCACGTTCATGCTGATATCGGCGAACATGTACACCGACACCACAATCGCCTGACACACCAGAAACAACATGAACGCCCTGCCCCGGCCAATCCGGTCGCTGAGCAGACCATAGATGAACGGGCCCAGCAGCGAGCCGACGATGTTTACAGCCAGATACCCCGAAGTGGACGCGATGGGCAGGTTGAGCACCGTGCGCATATAGGTCGGCAGCCAGGTGATCATGATGTACGCGCCACCAAAGATACCGCTGGCCAGCACGGTGCTGATAATCGTGACGCGACGGTGCTCGGCAGCGAAAATCGCCCGCACGTCGATGGGTTTGTGGAGTTTGCGGGTCTGATTGAAGGCAGCGGACTCCGGCACCAGGCGCCGGATGAACCAGATCAGCAATGCGGGCAACAAACCAATGGCGAAAAATGCCCGCCAGGCGATGTCTTCCGGCAGGAAGTTGAACAGCACCGGCATGGTCGCCAGTGAAATCGCGTAACCCACCGCGTAGCCGCTCTGCACCGAAGCGGCCACGCGACCGCGCAATGCAGGCTTGATCGCTTCGCTGATCAGTACCGCACCGACCACCGCTTCGCCGCCGTAACCGATGCCTTGCAGAAAGCGCACAGGGAGGAAACTCCAGAAGCCGGTGCAGAACGCACCCATGCAGGTGAAGATCGCCACCCACAACACGGTGCCCTGCATGACCTTGATCCGGCCATAACGGTCGGCCAGCATCCCCGCGCCCCAGCCGCCCAATGCACTGCCGATCAAGGACACCGACCCCAGCAACCCGGCATCGGACTTGCTCAGGCTAAGCACCGACAGCAATACCGGCATCATCAGCGCGAAGATGGTCGAGTCCATGGAGTCGAGGGTAAATCCACCGAAACAGGCCCAGTACGTGCGCTTCTCGGTGGACGTCAGATCGGAATACCAACCCAGTCGCATATGCTCATCCTTATTTTTATGGCAATAAGGACGAGGTTACCGGGATAGATGCTGCTGCCTGGCGCGAAAGCTTTATCGAGCCCACGCTATTGTTTATATCGCTCTCCTTACACGCACGAAGCTTACGCAGCGTCCGCTGGAGCGAGGCTTGCCCGCGAACCAGACGCCTCGGTGGACCAGACACCGCGCGGTATCGTTCTTCCCGGACAAGTCCGGTCCTACCGGGCCGATACAAAACCGGCAGGGAGGGACTAGACCCCGAGAGGCAGGCCCGGCTAACCCAAATCTACCTGACCCAACTCGATAGCCTGTGCCGACGCGGTTTTGTTGGAGCGAGGCTTGCCCGCGCATCAGTCGCCTCGGTGAGTCAGACCCACCGCGTTATCGTTTTTCCCGGACAAGTCCGGTCCTACCGGGCCGATGCAAAACTGGTAGGAGGGGACTTGTCCCCGAGAGGCAGACCCGGCTAACCCAAATCTACCTGACCCAACTCGATAGCCTGCGCCGACGCGGTTTTGTTGGAACGCATTTCAATCAGTGCGGGTCTTTGACCGCCTCAATCCATGCCGGATCAAGCCGAGTTTGCTCCGGGCTGATGCTCAAGGCTGTCATGCGTTCCTTGTGTTGCTCGCTATCCCTGAGCAGCTCGCTGTGGGCGCCGGTATTGCCATCGAGCTCATGCATTTGCGCCAGCGCCAGATGGTAGAAGCGTAGCAGTTTGATCGCCGCCGGATCATCGGCCGCCACGCCGGACTTTATGTGGTGCATGACGTTGGTAATGCGCATCAGGTTGCGTTTGAGTTGCCAACCGTAGACCGCCGCCGCCATCCACGGCTGTGGCCAGAATATGAAGCGAACCAAGGCAATCATCAGCAGCAACGCGACGATAACGCCTCCCAGGTTCAGGCTGAAATTATCGCCATCGGGCACACCGAACAGGTGCACCGCGAGGCTGGAAAGCGCCATGGCCAGCACCGCGAAGGTCACGGCGATGATCAGCGTGCTGCGTCGCGTCTGGCTGCGGTAGGTTTGTGGGTTCAGCGGTTTGATCTCGAACATCACACTTGTGGATTCCGTGGTGGTTGGCAGGAGCGGCAAGCGGGGCATTATCAACGCTAAACGATGCATTACACAGCTGATGCGCCACCGCCCGCTTGTCGCCGGTCACTGAAGATGCCGAAACATCAATGATCGTTGTCTAGAAACTGAAATCCACCTTGGTCCACAAGGTACGCCCTGGCTCGTTGAGCGCCCGGTCGCCGGCAAACCCGAAGCCAGCGTCGCCCGCCAGATTCAGATGTTCGGTGTAGTTCTTGTCGAACAGATTGTCTACGCCGGCGCTGACTTTCAGCTGCTTGCTCAGCTTGTAGCTGCCATTGAGCGAGAACACCCCAAAACCGGCGCTCTTGCCAAAGTCCTGGCCGACCACGTTACCCTTGCCTTCGGCGACCCGGTTTTGCTCTGCCACCAGCCGCCATAACGCCCCGGCACTCCACAGCTCACGCTCATAGGTCAAACCGAGCTTGCCTTCCAGTGGCGGCATTTGCGGCAGCGCCTGTCCATCCGAACTGTTCTTGCCCCAGGCATAAGCCAGTGTCGCGTCGGTTTTCCAGTTGGCATCCAGACGATAGGCGAAGCCCAATTCGCCGCCCATGATCCGTGCGTCCACGTTGGACACCTGGGATGTCGTGGTACCCATCATGTTGGTGCTGTAGTCAAACAGAATGAAGTCGCGCACCTGCCCCACATAGCCGGACGCCCAGGCCTGCAAATCGTCACCGTTGTACTGTGCGCCGAAGTCCAGCTGGGTGGTTTTCTCGGGCTTTATGCCGTCGAAGGCGTTGCGGGTGCCGCTCGGCCCACTATCGGGGGAAAACAGCTCCCAGTAATCAGGAAAACGCTGCACATGACCGATGCCGGCGTACAAGGTCGTGGGCGAGTCCGCAAGATCGTATTCGTAACGGACGAAACCACTGGGCAAGGTGTCGGACCGGGTATCGTCGGCCGTGGGGTTGGTCACTTGGGTAGACATGCTGCGCAGAGTATCGCGGTAATCCTTGGCCGAGGCCCGATCCAGACGAGCGCCGCCGACCACCCGGCGACGCTCGGCAGCGAACCAGGTCATTTCGGCAAAGCCGCCGTAGTCGTGCTCTACCGCATCGGTATTCCAGGCCACGGCGTCCGCGTCGGTATAGAACGCGGTCATCATGTTGTAGGTGGAATTACGTGTGCGATGTTCGCTGCGCATGGCGTCGACGCCGGTCACCAGCTCCACGTCGGCCCATTTCCAGGTGGAGGCCAGACGCGTGCCAAGGGTTCGTCGATCGACCTGCGAAGCCATGGGCATGCTCATCATGCTGCTGGGGTCGGGTGTGCGCAGCCGAAAGTTGTCCATGATGTGGTCGGCATAGTTGTAGTAGACCTGCGCTTCCAGCTTATCCAGCACACCGCCGAGGTTACGCTTCTCGAAGCGCAGTCCGAGGCTTTCGCGGGCCAGTTGCGAGCTGTCCATGCCCCGGCCACCCAGACGCGCCTCGCCATTGCCCTTGCCCGCCGTGAATTCAAGCAGCGTATCGGCATCCGGCGTCCAGCCCAGCGCGATGTCAGTATTCCATTTGTCCCAGCGCGACGGCACCGTATTGCCGCCGCCATCCTTGTAGTCATCGGCACGAGACTGATTGCCCACCATGCGCAGATAACCTTGCGGTCCGCCCACCGCACCATCGAGCACCTTGTCGAAGCGCCCGTTGGAGCCCACCAGCACGCTGCCGTCAAGACGACTGCCCAGCTCGCCGAAATGCTCGGGACCGCGCTCGAACAGCACCGTCCCGGCTGAAGCTCCCGGCCCCCATTGCACACTTTGCGGGCCTTTGATCACGGTCAGTTTGTCGAAGGTTTCCGGAGCGATATAGGAGCTGGGCGCGTCCATGCGCGCCGGGCAGGCACCCAGCATCAGCCCGCCATTGGTGCGCAGGTTCAATCGCGAGCCGAACATGCCACGCAGTACCGGATCGCCGTTGGAGCCGCCGCTGCGAATCGCGGAAAAACCCGGGATGGTCTTCAGATAGTCAGTGCCGTCGCTGGCCGGTACTGGCTGACGCGCTTCCTTCGGGTTGGTGACGATGGTCAGCGGCGAGCTCTGTTGCACGGCGGTGATGACCACGGGCGACAAGTCCAGCGGCGCCGTCGCCGGTTCTCTGTCAGTGGGTGCAGCGTGAACAATGCCTGGCAATGTCAGGCCGAGAAACAGTCCAAAGGCGTGACGCCAGCGTAGACGGGGTAGATCCAGGTGAAAGGCAGGCTCGTTCTGAGTCGAGTACATAAAGACATCCGATGAAAAGTCAGGTGGTGGCTGCCAGCAAAACGTCAAACAGCGCACGCACAGACTGGCGTCGGCGCATGGGTCGATTGATTGTTGTTCAGCAGCGGATGGCAGTGACGTTCAGCGAAAGGAGAATGGCGGTGCCCGGCTCCGAGCGCCTGGAAACACCGGTGCGCGGACTTGCTGCGGGGTAAACGAGGTTGCCAGGAACGTCGCCGGCACGATGCCCAGCGGCGCGACAATCAGGTTGGATTCGATGAGTGGTGGATGCTGGAACAGCAGCGTGCAATAGCCGCACTTTTCCCAGATGACCAAATCATGATGACCGCCCGGCGAGGCAGGCTTTGAAACCTGCGCCATGCCCGGCATGTCTTCGCAGGTCATGTCGTGGGCCATCGGCGCGCCCATGCCATGGGCCATGCTCGCGCCTTGGGAAATCAGCGGGCCGATGAAGATCATCAGCATGGCGAATATGCCCAGCCAGGCGCCGATACCGTGCCGACTGCCCGTGCCTGCGCGGCCCTTGATCAATCCCCTGCGCAGGTTTTCAACGCCACGTGTGCCCGTTGCCGAGGACTGATGCCTGGCATTGAGTAATCGGTGGATGGCAGGGACGTTCATGGCCGGGAAATGTAACACCGCTGCTACAGGTTCAACATCGCCCGGCAAACGCTTTGCGCAGTGTCGATTCACCCCGATCCGCGCAACGCCACGGCGGACAAGCGCTGCGTCGTGCCTTGCGACATAAGCGCACAGCGGGGAACTTTTCCGCTGTCTTGCCGACGGCGTGGCCTTCTTTTGAAGTCAGACACATGATGTTGAACGTCTGTGCCAATACGCTTTCAGAGTCCTTGTTAGTTCTTTATCACCGAGCGCGACAGCAATTTCGCGCTCCCCAAGACGAGATGCCTGCACATGAAAATTCTGATGGTTCTCACCTCCCACGACCAGTTGGGCGACACCGGCAAAAAAACCGGCTTCTGGCTGGAAGAATTCGCGGCACCGTATTTCATCTTCAAGGACGCGGGCGCGCAACTGACCCTCGCCTCGCCCAAAGGTGGTCAGCCGCCCCTTGATCCGAAAAGCGACGAGCCAGACGCGCAAACTGAAGCCACCGAACGCTTCCGCAAAGACCCCAACGCCCAGGCCGCACTGTCCAGCACCTTGCACCTGCAAGACGTGAAAGCCAGTGACTTTGATGCGGTGTTCTACCCCGGTGGCCATGGCCCACTATGGGATCTGGCTGAAGACCCGCATTCCATCGCCCTGATCGAAGCCTTTCAGACCGCAGGCAAGCCAGTCGCTGCCGTTTGCCACGCCCCCGGCGTGCTGCGCCACGTGAAAGCCGCCGATGGTCAGCCGCTGGTCAAAGGCAAGCGCGTCACCGGCTTTACCAATACTGAAGAAGAGGCAGTCGGCTTGACCGATGTCGTGCCATTTCTGGTGGAAGACATGCTCAAGGCCAACGGCGGCGACTATTCCAAGGCCGGGGATTGGGCCAGCTACGTGGTGGAAGATGGCCTGCTGATCACCGGGCAGAATCCATCGTCTTCAGAGGCAACTGCGCAGGCGTTGTTGCAGCGTTTGTAACGCAAAAAGCCCCGATTTACGGAGCTTTTTTTCAAACCCGAAAGGCTCAGGCAGCCGCAGCTGCCTGAGCGCGTTTCATGCTCAACATCGCCAACACGGCAACCACCGCGACGATGGCGCTGAACAACTCGCCGACATGCCGCAGGCCAAACACCGGCACGCTGACGCCTACGGCGATGACCGGCAGCGACATGGAAAAATAAAACACCACGAACAATGCCGAGCTGACCGCTGCCTTGTGGTGCGCGGGGCTGGCGGCAGTCACTGCGCCCATGCCTGCGCGGAACACCATGCCTTGGCCGATACCGGCCAGCGCGCCGACAATCATCAGCAAGCTCAGTTGTTGCGTCGCAATGCTCAAGCCCAGGGTCGCCATGCCCAGGATCAGCCCGGCGCAACCGGTGGTCATGTGTAAACGTGCGGGCAACCACTGCAGCGCGGCCTGACCCACTACTGACGCAGCGAAGAACGAGCCGACCACCGCACCGATCACCACGCCGTCGGACTGGTCCATCACCTGACGCATGATCGACGGCACCATGCTGGTAAACAGCCCGGCGACGCTGAATCCGGCCATGCCGGCAATCGCCGCCGGTATGAACATCCCGCGCACGCCCGACGGAATCGATGGCCGCATGACCCGCAAGCGTGGCACCGGCGGACGCTCGACGGTTTCCGCAGCCACCGCGATCCCCTGCATCGCAAGCGCCAGACAACCCAGATGCAACCAGAACACCAGATGCAACGGCTGCGGCAAGTACTGCGACGTAAGCCCGGCGAGCAAAGGGCCGAGCCCCAGGCCAAACATGTTGGCTGCGGTGGCAATCAACGTCGCGCGTTTGCTCCAGCTTTTCGGCGCCAGTTCGATAATCGCCACGGTGGCAGTGCCGGTCATGATCCCGGCGGAAAACCCGGAGAACAGCCGCCCCAGCAGCAAGCCGCCAATGGAATCACAGAGCAGGAAAATCGCCGCGCTGATCGCGCCCATCAGCAAGCCCGCGAACAACATCGGCCGCCGACCAATCTGGTCCGACCAACTGCCGACCGCCAGCAGCGCCGCAATAACCCCCAACGCGTAGATGGCAAAAATCAGCGTGACCCAGGTTTCGCCAAAGCCCATTTGCTGCTGGTAATACACGTACAGCGGCGTGGGCAACGTGGTGCCGATCATGGCGATCAGCAAAGCGCAGGCAACCAGAAAGAAGCCTCTGCGAGAAGGTAAATCAGGCTCGGTCATGCTCCGTCCTCGGTTAAATATCCATTGTGATGAGAACCCGGCGGCTGGGCCGGGCCGACAATAGTAACGAGGGGTTGGATGCAGCGGCAGGGAAATGTTTCAAATAATTCCCGGAGCGTCACTCCGAAATATCGACCAGCGCAATGTTTTGCGGTGCGTCGGGGCTCGCACCTTTGTTGTCCCGACGGTCGTTCATCCAGTCATCGACCTGAGCAAAAAATACCGGCGGTGCCTTGCGTCCGAAACGTCGGCCCAGATCCAGAATGGTCTGCTGCGCCAGCGCCTCTTCCATGCGTTTTTGCGCGACCAGCATCGCGCCGTGAATGCCGCAAGTCCCTTCCGTGGCCCAGCCTGGCGGCTCGCCGCCGAACACCGCGCAACGCCCACGAATATCGCGGCATTCAAAAATGGATTTCTTGCCGTCGATGGCCGTGACGATATCCAGCAGGGTGATTTCGTCGGAAGGACGCGCCAGCTTGAATCCACCCCGCACGCCTTCGGTGGCGACCACCAGTTTCGCTCTCGCCAGCTTGGTGAAGACCTTCGCCAGGTATTCGTGGGGCACACCGAAGGCTGGGATCGTCAGGTCAAATACGTCAAGGAAGAAGGTAAACAGCTCAAGACGCAGATCAACACCCAGTGGATTTACCCGCCAGCAGCCAATCGTGCAGAAGCGCTGGCGGCGGCTGATCCGTTGATTCCTGTGGTGGCGTAAGCCGCCGCACATCCGCTGGAGCGAACGGGCGGCGTTCCGACTTGCCCGCGAAGAACGATAACGCGGGTGGGACTGGCAAACCGAGGCGTCTGATTCGCGGGCAAGCCTCGCTCCAACAGTGCTAGAGCCTACTGCTTACGAAAAAACAACGTCACTTGCCCCAACTCTACCCCCAGCTTGCTCATGTAGGAGCGATTGGCCAGGGTCTGGTCGTCGAGCAAATACATCCAGTCATCGAAACGTACTTCGTAGGTCTTGCCGTCCACCGGCAGGTTCAGCACGTAGTTCCAGTGGAAGGTATTGCCGGAAACTTCGCCAAACGCCTCGCCCACCACATCGCTCGCCGTGCCTTTCCACTTGCCCTGCCCGGTCGGGACCAGCGTCCAGACCCGGGTTTGTTTAGTGCCGTCGCTGTAGTTGAAGGCTTCGTGCATGATCAGCTTGTCGCCTTCACTGCGGCCGTTGATCACCACGTGAAAACGCTTGGTCACTTCCCCCGAACGCTTCTGGAAAATCCCTGAAGCCAGGACCTGTCCAGTGAAATAGTCGCGCAGGTCGAGCTTCGGCGTTTCCTGGCTGTATTGATCGACCTGCACCCCGCTGCAACCCGCCAAACCGATACACAGCATTAAAACGATTCTTTTCAGCATGGTGCTTCCCTTATTTCCAGAGGCCTTATTTTCAGAGGGCGCAGATCACGGAGCAGCCGTGCCCAACAACTGTTCGCGCAGATTGGAATTGCGGCTGTCAGCGTTCAGCCAGATGGCGAAGAAAGCCTTGGCAAACGCCGGATCCCGCACGACCTGATGCAACGTGTCGCCAACGTAAAAGCGCGCCTCCTGACCTGGCACATTCACGCCGACGATCCTCGTACCTTCCTGCACATCGACAAACGCCCGCTGCATCTGCTCTCGCCAGATAACCAACTGCGCAGGGCTGACCTGCGCGCCAGACGTGCGCTTGATCTCATCGATGCTGGCGTCCACCAGATCCTCGCGGGAAATGGAACGGTGATACGTCAGCTCAAGGGCGAATGGCTTGTCAGTTTGCAGAGGTTTGCTGGTGCTCCACATCCGCGCGGTGTAGATCCTGAAGCCGTACATACGAAACTCACCGCTGCCGACGACTTGCGCATGGGGCAACGCTTCCTGCCAGCCTGCCGCCAGGCTTGTGCCGCTCAACAACCAGACTAACCACAACCATGGTCGCGTCATGCAAGGCCTCACTGACCGCTGCAACATAAAAACGGGGCACAAAAAAAGGCCAGTAACGCGGTGCAAGGCCAAGAGACCACTACAACACCTTGCCACTGACCCAGAAGATTAAAACCTATACGACAAATAGGATCTTGTACAATATTAAGTGAAGTTTATTCAAACACTCGATTGCCCTGCAAAGACCGGCTCACCCAGATTGAGCATCAAACGATTGGCCCAGGCGAAGATTGAAATGGCGTGAATCAGATCCAGCACCTCGCCGTCATTCAAGCCTTGATCCCGCAATGGCTGGATGTTGCTCGCGCCCAGCGCACCGGGTTCCAGGGTCAGGTCGATGGCGAACTGGACGATGGCTTTTTCGCGATCCGTGGTCCCTGCGGTCGCTGGATCAGCAAAAATCTGTGCGATCACATCGTTGCGTTTGGCCAGTTGCTCAAACCGTTGCGCATGCACCGACGCGCAGTACACGCAGCGATTGATACACGACACCACGGTACTCGCCAATTCCCGCTCGGCACGGGACAAACCGCCCGGCGCGTACATGATGGCGTTGAAGGCCAGGGAACGCTGACGGAGGATTTCCGGGTCGTGGGCCAGCGTCAGGTAATAGTCGGAAACCTTGCCCTGAGGATGGCTTTCTTCCAGCACCGCCACTTGTTCCGGGGTGGCGCTGTCGAGATCGATGGTCGGCAACCAGGCTTTCCAGCCCAGCACTTCGCTGGTGAAGCCGTTGATGCGGATTGGGTCACTCATCATGCGGCTCCTGGGGACGACAACGCGCTGAGCCCGGCAGCCAGGCGCACTTGATAGGACAGATAGGCGATCAATTGCGCCAGCACGACGATTTCCGCCGTGGTCAATCCGGCCTGCTGCAAGACCTGCAACGCCTGCTGATCACCTGCTACCGGACTCAGAATCAAGGTCCGGGTAAAACCGAGAATGGCTTGCAGGCGCGAATCGCCGAGGCTGGCCAGCGCATCGGCATCGATCTGCGCCAATAGCGCCTGATCAATGTTCAGCGCGCTCAGCTGCTCCAGGTAATAGCCGCTCAGCACTTCATTCGGGGTCAGACGGCTGGCGTAATACGCCACCAGCAGACGCTCGCTGAGGGACAGGCCGTCCGGTAACTGCGCGCTGAAAAACAGCGCATGGCTGCCTTGCGTCGCCGAGACGACTTTGTCCCGCGCGTGGCGAACCTGGTGCAGATGGCTGCCGGGCGCGATGCCCAGCAGGCTGTCCAAAGCATCCGGGACGGCGGTAGGTTCAACGGTGGAGTTCATGGCAAATCCTCTGGATTCAAGGCAGTTCGGTAACCATGGTCGCGGCGGTACGGTCGCTGACCAGTGGTTCGACTTTCAGGCCTTTGCGGGCCGCCCAGATGTTCTGGTAGTGGAACAGCGGGATGATGCCTACGTCGTCCGCCACGACCCTGGCGGATTCCTGAAGAATCGTGCGGCGCTTGGCTTCATCGAACTCTGCTGTGGCCTTGACCAGCGCCTGATCGACCAGCGGGTTGCTGTAGTGACCCCAGTTCGAAGCGCCCTGCCCTTTGGCGCTGTCCACCGTGGTGAGGATGTTGGTCAGCGCGTAGGCGGCCTCGCCCGTGCCGTTGCCCCAGGCAATCACACTGATTGCCAGCTCATTCTTGTTCGCCTTGCCGGCATAAACTGCCCAAGGCAGCACTTCCAGTTGCACTTTCACACCAATCCGCGACCAGAACTGCGCCACGGCCTGCATGGCTTCCGGCGCTTGCGGATAGCGATCACCCGGTACATGCACGGTCAGCTGGAAACCCTCGGGGAAACCCGCATCCTTGAGCAACGCCTTGGCCGCCGCCGGATCATAGGCAATGTTCTTCAGCTCCGGGTTATAGCCAAAGGTATTGGCCGGCATCCATTGGTTGGCCTCGGTCACGGTGCCTTGCATGATGCGTTCGACGATGGCCGGACGGTTGATCGCCAGCGACAAGGCCTTGCGCACCCGCACATCGAGCAAGGGGTTTTGCTCAAGGGTCTTGCCAGCGTTGTCACGGATGTATTCGTTGGGCCCGGCGCGGAAGCTCGGCTGAATCAGCAAGGCGCGCAAGCCGGAATAGGCGTAGACCTTCACGTTCTCGCTCTGGCGCAGGCGTGCTACGTCGGTCGGCGAAACCTTGTCGATCACGTCCACGTCGCCGGCCAGCAAGGCGGCAGTGCGGCTGGCGGCGTTGGCGATGAAGCGATAATCCACCGAATCCCACAGCGGTTTCTCGCCCCAGTACTCCTTGTTGCGCTCGAAGATCGTGCGATCACCCGGCACATAGGAAACGAAACGATACGGCCCGGTGCCAACCATGGCTTTGCCGGAGTTGTAATCGGCGCTAGCGGCAGTCGCGCCCACGTGACGGCTAACGACATAGATCGAGTCAACATCCGGCAGCAGGTTGGCGTTCGGCGAGCGGGTTTTGATGATCAGGGTGTGATCGTCATTGGCCTGCACCGATTCCACGGTGCGCATGGCGCCCGCATAAGAAGCCACGGAACCCGGCACGGCGCGGGAACGCTCGAACGAAAACACAAAATCATCGGCGGTCAGCGGCGTACCGTCCTGCCATTTGACGTCATCGCGCAGGGCGAACTCCCAGGTTTTTTCGTCCAGCACTTTCCAGCTCTTGGCCAGGCCCGGCAGGGTTTTGTCGTCATGGCGGTTAACCAGCGATTCGAAGGCATGCAGCGCCACCGAGCGGTCGCCCGCGTAGTTATTCAACTCAGGGTCCAGGGACGACACCGGATCGGCGTAACCGATGCGCAAGGTCTGCGCCGAGACACTGCCAGCGGCCAGAATCAGCGCCGAGGCCAGCAGTGAACGAACAAGTGGTTTCATGGGTTATTTCCTTGTACGCAATGGCAATGAGCGTGACGGGCGACGATGCGCGCCCGTTCAGGCTGTTTCGTTGAGGTGGCAAGCGCTCAGGTGGTTGGGCGCAACCTCCCTGAGCGGTGGAGCTTCCTCGCGGCAGCGCGCCATGGCGTGCGGGCAACGGGGATGGAAATGACACCCGGCAGGCGGGTTCAGCGGGCTGGGGATTTCCCCTTTGATCGCGTCATAACGGGCACTGCGAATATCGAAACGCGGAATCTGCGCCAGCAATGCCTGGGTGTAGGGATGGTTGGCGCGAGTGAACAGATCGTCGACATCGGCGCTTTCCACGACCCGACCGAGGTACATCACCACGACCCGGTCACACAGGTGCTCGACCACGCCCAGGTCGTGGCTGATGAACAGATAGGTCAGCCCCAACTCATCGCGCAGGTCCATGAACAGATTGAGTATCTGCGCCTGAATCGACACATCCAGCGCGGCCACCGATTCGTCGCAGACGAGTAATTCCGGCTGGACCGCCAGCGCTCGGGCAATGCCGATGCGCTGGCGCTGGCCGCCGCTGAACTGGTGCGGATAACGCTGGCGCAATTGTGGACTGAGCCCGGCACGTTGCAGTTGGGCGCTGACGTAATCGTCGAACCCGGCCTTGTCGGTCAAGCCATGCAACAGCGCCCCCTCACCGACGATCCGGTCAACCCGCAGGCGCGGATTGAGGCTGGCGGACGGGTCCTGGAAAATCATCTGGATCTTCAGCCGCGCGGCATGCCGCTCGTCGGCAGTCAGCTCCTGCAACGATTTGCCATCGATAGACGCCGTGCCGGAAGACACCGACAGCAAACCGGCGACCATCCGCCCGAGGGTCGACTTGCCACAGCCGGACTCGCCCACCAGCCCTACCACTTCACCTCTGGCAATGCGCAGATCCACCCGATCAACCGCATGCGTCACCGACTTCGGCCTGCTCAGTTGCAGGCGCTGCAGCACGTGCTCCAGCGTCGTGTCGGGACTGGCCTTGCCGAAGGTTTTGCTGACCTGGCGCAGTTCGATGATCGGCGTCGATTCACTGTTCATCGGCGGCTCCCGGGTGAAAACAGCGGACCCAGCGGCCCGGTGCGATTTCTTGATTGGGCGGCTCCTGCGCGCAGATCTCCGAAGCCCTGCTGCAGCGTGCGGCAAAGGCGCAGCCGGCAGGCATCGACAACAGATCAGGCGCCATGCCTGGAATCTGCCGCAACCGCTGACCGCGCTTGTTGCGGCTCGGCAGGCTGTCGATCAAGCCTTGGGTATACGGATGCTGCGGGGAATCCAGCACCGCCGCGACGCTGCCCTGCTCGACAATGCGTCCGGCGTACATCACTGCGATGTCATCGGCCAGCCCGGCAACCACTGACAAGTCATGAGTAATCCAGATCAGCGAAGTGTTCTGTTGGCGCACCAGTTTCTGCACTTCACTGAGAATCTGCGCCTGAATCGTCACGTCCAGCGCCGTGGTCGGTTCGTCGGCAATGATCAGGTCCGGCGAATGCAGCAACGCGATGGCAATCGCCACCCGCTGGCGCATGCCGCCGGACAATTGATGCGGATAGGCGCGCAAACGTTCGTCAGGGCTGGCGATGCCCAGCAACGCCAGCGTGCGGCTGGCATGCGCGCGGGCTTCGGCGCGACTGAGCGGTTGATGCGCGCGAACGGCTTCGATCATCTGCGTGTCGATGCGCAACACCGGATTGAGCGTCATCATCGGGTCCTGGAAGATCATCGCGATGCGATTACCTTGCAGGTTGCGCAGCTCCTTGGGCGACAGCAGCGTCAGGTCACGGCCCTGAAACAGCACTTGCCCGCCACTGATCCGCCCCGGTTCGTCGACCAGACCGAGGATGGAAAAACCGGTCACCGACTTGCCCGATCCCGACTCGCCCACCAGGCCGAGAATCCGCCCCGGCTGAATGCTCAGGGACACATCGCGTACCGCAGGCAACACCCCGGCGCGGGTATAAAACGAGGTGCACAGGCCGCGCACATCCAGCGTCGGTTGCTCGGCAGACGGCCGTTCGAAAGAGCTTAACGGCGCGCTCATCGCTGCAACCTCGGGTTGAGAACATCGCGCAGGCGATCGCCCACCAGATTGATCGCAACAATGGTGATCAACAGCGCCAACCCCGGAAAGAAGCTGATCCAGTATTCGTCGCTGAGCATGTATTGAAAGCCGTTGGCGATGAGCAAGCCCAGGGACGGCTCGGTGATCGGCACGCCAAGGCCAAGGAACGACAGCGTCGCTTCCAGAGTGATGGCCCGGGCGATCTGCAACGCGCCGATGACGATCAGCGGCGGCAGGCAATTGGGCAGAATGTGCCCGACCACGATGCGCCACGGCCCGATACCCTGCCCGCGTGCGGCGTCGACATATTCACGACGGCTTTCCGTCAGGGCCTGACCACGGGCAGTGCGCGCGTAGTACGCCCATTCCAGTACCACCAGCGTCAGCATCACATTGCCGACGCCCTTGCCCAGCCAGGCGAGAATCATCAGCGCCATGAGAATTACCGGGAACGACAACAGCAAATCCACCAGACGCATCAGCAACGCATCGACCCAACCGCCTGCGTAGGCCGACAACAAGCCAAGCAGGGTGCCAATCACGGCGGCGATCAGCGCCGAACCGATCCCCACCCACAGGCTGATGCGCAACCCGTAAATGATCGCCGAAAGCAAATCGCGGCCTTGACCATCGGTGCCCAGCCAATAGGTGTAGCCACCGTCGACATTCGCCGTGCCGGGCGGCAGGCGCGCGTCGAGCACGTTGAGCTGCATCAAGTCATAAGGGTTCTGGAACACGATCCACGGCGCCAACACGGCAACCAGCACGATGACCAGCAACAGCACCAGACCAACGATCGCCGTGGTCGAGCCTTTGAACTCAGCAACCCCGCGTTGCCATGGCGACTGCGCCTTGAAAGTTGGTTTGGCGGGCGCCTTGGTGGCTGCCATAGAAACCTCGCTCATGGCCTCACCTCTACGCGTACCCTGGGATCGAGAAAGTAATACAGGCCATCGACGATCAGGTTGAGCACCACGAAAATCACCACAACGACCATCAGATAAGCCACGACCACGGGCCGATCCAGCATATTGATGCTGTCCAGAATCAGCTTGCCGGCACCGGGCCAGGCAAAAATACTTTCCGTCACTACGGCGTAGGCGATGGTCGACCCCAGCTCCATGGCCAATACCGTGACCAGTGGAATCATGGTGTTGCGCATCACGTGCATGCACATCACCCGGATCGGCGAGAGGCCTTTGGCACGGGCAAATTTAACGTATTCCTGCGGCAGCACTTCACGCACACCGGCGCGGGTCAGGCGCAGCACCAGGGATATCTTGAACAGCGCCAGGTTCAACGCCGGCAGAATCAGATGTTGCAACCCGTCCAGGGTCAGGAACGACCACTGCACGCCGAACAGCTCGCGGGTTGCACCCCGTCCGCTGGCGGGCAGCCAGCCCAGCTTGATGGAAAACAGCATGATCATCATCAGCGCCACCCAGAATGCGGGCAGCGAAAAACCGATGATGCTGGTGGCCATCAACAACCGGGAAAGCGGGTGATCGGGATAGGTGCCGGCGAACATCCCCAATGGCACGCCCAACACCACGGCCAGGAGCATCGCGCTGAACGCCAGTTCGAACGTCGCTGGCAAACGCTGCACGATCAGGCGCATGGCGTCTTCGTGATAGACGAAACTCTGGCCGAGATTGCCGTACACCGCACCTTTGAGAAACAGCAGATATTGCTGCCACAGCGGTTTGTCCAGGCCCAGATGAGCGATGGCGGCCAGGCGTTCGCTCTGGTTCAGATCTTCCCCGACCAGGATATCCATCGGGTTGCCGATGGCGTTCAGACCGATGAACACCACCAACGTCATGAGCAGCACCACCAACAGCGATTGGCTCAAGCGTCGCACGAGCCAGCCGATCATTCGCGCAACTCGCCGGTCGTGAGTTCGCCCGCGACCCATTCATCGCCGAGCAATTCCGGTTCGGCGTAGTTCTGCATCGCGTCGAAATGCTGCTCGATGTCTTCGTTGAACAACTGGCCGACCAAACCATGAGCCAGGCGTTTGGCGCCTTCACTGATGGCCGGGATATCACCCGAGACCGCTCCATAGCTCAAGGATGCGGTGTAGTTGAAGCAATGAATCTGGCTGATTCCCGGACAGGCGCCGGGGGTCTTTTCCTGAAATTCAAAGCTCAGGCCAAGGTCGGGCAGATCATCCAGCTCGGGATCGGGCGCATTGCCCGGCGGCGTGAAACTGTCGCTCCAGACCTTGATGTGCGGCGCGAACGCGGCGAATTCAGGACGCAGCTGAAAATTGGTACGAAAGCCGGTGGCGAACACCAGAAAATCGTATTCGAGCCTGGCGGTCGGCGTATCCAGCCACAGGCCGCCAGCCGGGTTTGCCCGCACGGCAACAATCGGACTATTCAACAAAAAGCGCGCGTTGGCCGAGCGGGAAACCCGCAAGGTGCTGCCCCGAGGTGGCGGCACTTGCTGCGCATTGAGGTATTTGCGAATTCGCCATTTCCAGACATCCGGCAGACGCCAGTAGCCATGGGTCATGCCCGGACTGCCAGCGCCCTTGCCTTTGTTGATGCGCGGCAATTCGGCGCGGCGTACCAGCAGATCGACGCGCTGCGCGCCAGCTTCCAGCGCGGTGGCCGCGCTGTCCATGGCCGATGCGCCGCCACCGATGACCGCCACTCGCTTGCCGACGAACCAATCGTCCTGCAAACCCGACGCCGAGTGAGTCCAGAAATGGCGCGGCAAATCGTTCACCAGATCCGGCACCCATGGGCCACCCAATCCGTCGCGACCGGTGGCCAGCACTACATGCCGCGCCACAACCCGCTGCACCTGGCCGTCATGGGCGATATCCAGTTCCACCAGACTGTCGGCACGCGGCTGGACCCGTTCGACACGGTGTTCATTGCGCACATCCAGATCCAGCACCTTGCGATACCAGCGCAGATAGTCCGCCCATTGCAGACGCGGAATCTTGTCCAGGGCGTTCCATGCCGGCAGACCGAATTGCGCCTCGAACCAGGCGCGGAAGGTCAATGCGGGTAAGCCCAACGCCGGGCCGGTCAATTGCTTGGGCGAGCGCAGGGTTTCCATACGTGCGGTCGTGGCCCAAGGGCCTTCGAAGCCGGTTGGCGCCTGGTCGAACACCCTAGCGCTAACGCCCAGGTTGCGCAGTTCCGCCGCCAACGCCAGGCCGGCCATGCCGCCACCGATAATGGCGATGTCCAGCACAGCTTGCCCGGCGTTGAACCGCGGCTTGACCCAGGCGGCGGCAGGCAGATCCAGCCATTGCAGATCCTGGCGCAGCCGGGCCTCCAGAGCGGCAAGACCAATGGGTTGATTCACGTCGGACATTCTTGATACTCGGAGTGGCTTGCGGAGGAAACTGCTCAATTTCTATACAAAAAGCATTCCACAGTCATAAATTACGCATTCATAGGCCTATTGAATGCAGATTCCGAATACTAAGAGCCTCGCTTTATTCCATCAACTTCCAAAAACGAATATTAATATTCTCACAGGTTATTAGTCCAGCCAAAATGCTCGGCTTGCCGATCCAGTAGCGCGCCTAGCCGGCGTAAATGCTCTGCAATAAAGCATCGTGGGTCGCGGGATCATGCATGACCAGGTCAGGCAGCAACGCCTTGGCTGAGTCCGCCAGCTCAGTCACCAGGGCTTGCGCGACATCCGAAAGCGGGCTGGCAAATGCTGAAATCAGGCCGAAGAAGAAGGGAATGTTGCATTCGATGGGACGCACTACAACGCCCTCCAGCGGCACGCCGACGGCGGTAAAGGGATCAACCAGCGCGACACCCAGCCCGACACGCGCCATTTGCATGGCCACCAATGAAGTGTTGGTATCGAGCATCAGCGGCTCGCCACCGCCATGATCCTGAAACGCCTTGTCGATGCGTCGCCGGAATCGATAAGGATTGGACATGGTGATCAGTGGCTGCCGGGCCAGCACTTCCATGGGCAAGACATCAAACTGCGACAACTTCGAATCAGCCGCCAGCACCGCAACGCAAGGCGATTCGCCAATCCAGTGGATGTCCAGACCCCGATGTTCCAGTGGCAGGCTCACGGCGCCCAGATCCATGGTTTTGGAAAGCACCGCCTGCACGACGTTTTCCGGGGACATGCTGTGCAGCTGAATGTGTTGCGGGCGCAAATCCTGCGGCAAGTGCGACAACGCCAGCGGCAACAGCCCGGCTGCCAGCGCCGGAATGGCCACCAGCTTGATCTGGCGGTTTTCGTCCAGGGCGATGTGCTGCGCACGCTGGCGAATATTGCGAATCCCCAGCAAGGCACTCTCGACATCGCCGTACATCATGAATGCCTTCTGGGTCGGCGTGACTTTCGGGCCGCTGCGCTCGAACAGGGCAAATCCCAATTCCAGCTCAAGCTCCTGAATGACTCGCGTCACCGACGGCTGGGAACGACCGAGCATCTTCCCTGCCGCAGTCACACTGCCCGCCGACATGACGGCCGCAAACGCTTCGAGTTGCCGCAAATCCATACACACGCCTTGAAGATCGAAATGAAGAGTCCGTTCTCCTCCGGGGCAACCTGAAACGGGACGAGAAACGCCAGCAAAGCCTAACCATAGTTTCGATCAGCGTCGATGGTGATTGCAGCCGCCGTCCTGCACCAGGCCTCAAGCGCGCTACAACTCTCAATCCACGGAAATATTCACAGTGGTTTCCGGTTTCGGCGCCGCAGGCTTCTTGGGCAGCGTGATATTCAGCACGCCCCTGCTGAAATGCGCCTGGATATGCTCGGCATCCACACCCGTGGGCAAACTGAAAGTTCTTTCAAAATGCCCATAACGACGCTCCGTCAGGTGGTAGTTGGCAGATGAGTCCGACTTCTCCTCGCGCTTTTCGCCCTTGATCCGCAGGTTGCCGTCGACGACCTTGACGGTCAGGCTCTGCTCGTCCGCGCCGGGCACTTCTGCGGCGATTTCGTAGGTGGTTGCGGTTTCCCGAATATCCACAGCGGGCGCCTGAACACCGGAAAACTCCCCTGACCAGAACGGTTGCACATCAAACCGGCCGCTGCGGGAAAGGATTGAAGGCAGGCTGTTGAATTCGTTCAGCAGATGGTCGAACTGCTGACGGATGCGGTCCAGCGGATGCCAGTTGCCAGGGCCGGTCGTTGGCTTTTTTCCATCTTCAGGGGTCGGAGTTTTTTGCTCGGAATCATTCATGACACATGTCCTCCACAGAACAGCTGACGGGGTACGCAAACTTGATTCTAGTACATGGCAAATCTGTGGGAGGCAGCAGCGATGCGGAGGGTAATCGACAGCGCGCGATTACTTACCAAACACCCATAAAAAAGCTCCCGGATATTCTCCGGGAGCAAGAAGCGAAACAACTCATTATTAATCGTTATAGGTATAACTTTTTATCAGTAGAGACGATCAACAACACGGACGTCGGACTGCTGTTGTGTCGCGATCCATTCATTCTTCAGGGTTTGCAGAACCCGGTTCATGAATACTTTGTCGGCGGCGGCTTTCTTGCCAACGTAGCCATGGCCGCGACGGTAGGTCCGTAGACGGGCCCGCATTTCCGGGTGGCTACTGCCGAAATCGTTTTCCTGGCAAGTCAGCGGATCGACATGAACATCGCCTTCGTTGCTGATCCACAATACATGGCTATCCAGACTGTCTTTGCGCGCGGCGAACAATTGGGCCAGTTCATCAATAGTAGGTTGTTTGTTCAAATTCATTTGAATGCTCCTTGACCGCTCGTCAACCGGGTTTAATTAGTTAGCTAATACACATGATCAATCGGCCAGTGGATTTGTGTCGCTGCACCTGCATGACATTCGCTATCAGACAACTTGCAGATCCGGCCCATGAATAGATGCGTGTAGCCTTGATAAAACACTGCTGCGCAAGAGCACCACAACGAGAGGAGAAGTTGCGAAAAGTCTTGATTCAAAAGGCTATTACAGCGCTGACAACTAACAATTGACTGTCAACCACAAGCCTCATGAGGACGTTTCGCCAGCATCTCGAATCCGGTCAGGGATCATGCCAGGTCAGCTTCATCAATCTGCCTTGTGGGCAGCACACATCCGGGAACATCACGACGGCTCGTCGTGCATGTCAGAACACCCTTTTACCGCTCTCCCGATCAGGGAGACAGCTGCATAATGCAAGGCGAAGGGGTAAGCGTCAACACTTATGTAGTGATTTTTTTAGAGCACTACATATTTTTATTCTGACCGTCCGGTCATTCCCTTCCCGACCTGACGCGCCACGCAACGCCCGCCGTAGTGCCGTCAGCGAGCGGTTGTCGAGCTCTCGAGCATCTTGCGGACTTTCTCCAGCAGGAGATTCAGCTTGAACGGTTTGATGACCATATCCATGCGCTCGCCCAGGAAATGCTGGCGGTTCACGGCGTTTTCCGCGTAACCGGTCATGAACAGCACCGGCAGATTTTCCCGCCATACCCGAGCGCGGTCGGCCAGTTCCCGCCCGTTCATGTGCGGCAGTCCGACGTCGGACAACAGCAGATCCACCGACCGGTCGTGCTCAAGAATCGATAGAGCGGTGGCAACATCAGCGGCCTGGGTGCAGCGATAACCGTTGTCGATCAGCAGCTCGTTGACGAACATGCGCACCGAAGCAGTGTCTTCGACAATCAGAATATGTTCCCCGGCACCCGGCTGCACCGGCAGACTCGGTTCGGTCTGCGCAGGCGGCACATCCACCGCCGCGGGAATCATCAGTGTCACTTCGGTGCCATGCCCGGCAACACTGCGAATCAGCACGTCACCGCCAGACTGCCTGGCGAAGCCGTAAATGGTCGAGAGGCCGAGCCCGGTCCCTTCGCCGATAGGTTTGGTGGTGAAAAATGGATCGAACACCTTGTCGATGACGCTGTGGTCGATGCCAATCCCGTCATCCTTGACCGACAACGCGATGTACGCGCCGTCGGCGACCCGCGGATCACCCTTGGAATGCGCGGCGAAGGTCGTGACCCGCACGTTGCCGCCGTTGGGCAGCGCATCCCGCGCATTGATGACCAGATTGAGCACCGCGCTTTCCAGCTGGCTGGAGTCCACCAGGGCCACGGCGGATTTGGACGTCAGGTCCAAAGTCAGCGCGATGCGCTTGCCGATGGTGCGGCTGAGCAGGTCTTCCAGGGAGCGAATGTGTTCATTGACATCGATTGGCCGGGCATCCAGCGGCTGCTGACGGGCGAACGCCAGCAACCGGTGCGTCAGGGCTGCTGCGCTCATGGCCGAAGCCAGGGCGGCGTCCGCATAGCGTGCGACGCGCTCGGGACGATTCTCCTCGGTGCGCTTCTTGATCAGCTCGATACCGGTGATGATCCCGGTCAGCAAATTGTTGAAATCGTGGGCGATGCCGCCGGTCAGTTTGCCGATGGCGTCCATCTTCTGCGCCTGCAACAGCTGCGCTTCGGTGCGCGCACGCTGGGCAACTTCATGGGCCAGCTGGGTATTGACGGTGTCGAGCTGGCGCAGATGCGACTGCTCGCGCTGGCGATGTTCGGTGACATCTTCAACGAATACCAGACTCAGTTCCGGCGTACGGTACGGGGAAATCTGCCACTCGGTTTCGCGCACTTCGCCTTTGACCAACATCAGCAGCGTGCCTCTCCAGCGCTCTCCCGCCAGCAGTCCGGCGCGCAGTTGCTGGATGATCTCGTCCTGATCGGGTGCCAGCGAGTCCAGCATGGTCTGCCGGGAAATGCTTTTCTGGATCAACTGCGCGAACGCATGGTTGCACTCGTGCACTTTAAGGTCGGCGTCCATGACCGCGATCGGTGCAGAAATGTTGACGAAGATTTCCCGAAAGCGTGCTTCGCTTTCGCGTAGCGCGTATTCAGTGTCGCGTACTCGCAGCAGCGTGCGCAGGGTTGCCAGCAGCACGTCGGCGTCCACCGGATGCACGAGATAGGCATCGGCGCCAGCTTCAAGGCCGGTGACGATATCAGCCGTCTGGATAGAGGCCGCAGAAACATGCACCACCGGCAACAAAGCCGTACGCGGTTCCGACCGTAACAGGCGCACGATATCGAAACCGCTCATGTCCGGCAGATTGACGTCGAGGATCAACGCATCAGGTATTTCCGAGGCAATCAGCGCCAGGCCTTCAGTACCGGTACCGGCCTCAAGCACAACAAAATCGTGCTGTTCCATGCGCCGTCGCAAGGCATAACGCGTGGCGGCATTGTCATCGACGATCAGCAGGCGGATTTCACGCTTCATCGCCAGGCTCCCCACCAATGTCGCCTGTGCTATTAGCCCCGGCAATTGCCAGCGGAATAATCACGAAGAAGGTCGAGCCGACGCCCGGTTTGCTTTGCACCCCTACCCGGCCACCGAGCAGCTCGGCAAAGCGTTTGCACAGGGACAATCCGAGACCCGTACCACGCCAGCGTTTTTGCAGCGGCGAGTTGATCTGCGAGAAATCCTCGAACAGTTCACCGAGCATTTCTTCGGGAATACCCACGCCCGTATCGGTCACCGCGAAACGAACTTCCTTGGCGTTTTCCAGGCGTGCCGAGACGCGCACTTCACCACGCTGGGTGAACTTCAGGGAATTGGAAATAAAGTTGCGCAGAATCTGCCCGAGTTTTTTGTCATCGGTAAACAGCCGAGGCAAGCCGATGGGCTCTTCGAAAATCAGGTCCACCGAAGACATATTGACGATCGGGCGAAACATGCCGCGCAGGGCTGCAAACAAGTCGAACATGTCGAACCAGGCCGGGGAAATGGTGATGCGTCCGGCCTCGATCTTGGCCAGATCCAGCAGATCATCGACCATGTCGGACAGCTCACGTGCGGCACTGCTGATAAACGCAACCTGGCGATGCTGCTCGGTGGCCAACGGCCCGTCGATTTCATCGGTGAGCAGGCTGGAAATACTCAGGATCGAACCCAGCGGCGTCCTGAATTCATGGCTCATATAGGACAGGAAACGGCTTTTCAGATCCGAAGCCTGACGCAGCTCGTTGGCCTGATTGTCGAGTTCGGCATACAACGCGAGCACGCCTTGATTGGTTTCATCCAGCTCGGTGCGCAAGGCCTCGCCTTCAGCTCGCAGGCGCGCAATCTCGAGGGTCAGCTCGATCTGGTCAGCGGTGGTTGACTCAGACATTGGAAATCTCCAAAGCAATCACTAAAACAGTCACATCGTCACGCCCCCGGCAATAGTCGCGGTGCAGCACGGCCGCGATGACTGCCGGGTGGCGGAAAGCCAGCCCCGGATACTCACGCAGGTCCCAACGCGATTGCAGCCCGTCGCTGTACATGATCAACAACTGGCCACCGACCTGCGGAAAATCGAAAACCTGGGCTTTGCGAAACTGCAGCCCGACGATGCCTGGGTGGGAAGCCAGACCGCGAGATTTCTCGGCACTGATCAACGTACCGCCGATATTGCCGATACCGACAAATCGCATCGAACTGCTTCTGGCGTCGAACTGCGCAACTGCAACGGCGCCGCCGCGTGTTCCGCGCATGGCGTCGTGCATCTCTTCCAATGTGAACGCTGGAGAAGCAAAAGGTTGTCGGGCAAATGCATTTTCACCGGCACGGGCCGCAAGCTCGGCATCTTCGCCGTGACCCAGGCCGTCGATAATCAAGGCACTGATCCAGCCATCCCTGATCGCAAATGACCAGATATCGCCACAGGCCGGGTCGTTATGCAGCGAATGCTGGCTCACGCCGAACCGGACATCCTTGATCGATTGCCCTCGGGGAAAGAACCGCGCCAGAACCACCGAGCCGCGAGCGTCGGAATGGACGTCAAAGACATCGGCCTGACGGGAGATCGCACCCAGCCCGATGCCCTGAGTGCCGCGCGTGGAAAAACCATCCTGCAGACAATCATGCACATCGAAGCCTGGTCCACGGTCTATCGCGATGACTTCGATGCCGTGCAATGCCGGCGAGCGGAACGTGCGCAGGTGTAACTCGCCTCGCGTCGCATGCTTGAGCAGATTGCTGGCCAGCTCAGTGGTCACCAGCGCGGCGCGACCGGCATCGGCTTCGCAGAAACCCAGGGTCTCGGCGAATTGCTGAACCGTGCGCCGGGCGTGCCCTACCTGGCTACTGTCTTCGATTAACAAAACCTGAGTCAGGCTGCTGCGCAGCATCATGTCCATCGGGTAATGGTTACCCGAGTGCCGGCACCGGGCGCGGTGTCCAGGTCAAACTCGTCCACCAGACGTTTGGCGCCGGTCAGACCCAGCCCCATGCCTTTGCCGGAGGTCCAGCCATCGGTCATTGCCAGTTTCAAGTCCGTGATCCCGGGGCCTTCGTCGCGGAAGGTGACACGCAAGCCGGTACGCAGGTTGTCATCGAGGATTTGCCAATCCATGTGCCCGCCGCCGCCATACACCATGGTGTTACGCGCGAGTTCACTGACCGCCGTGACCATTTTGGTCAGATCGATCAGGCGCATTCCGCATTCTTGGGCGAGCTTGCGCGCAGTCTGGCGCGCGAGCACCACATCCTGTTCGATCAGCACGGGCTGGGAACCCTCGCTTCGCACAATCATTGGGCGTGCGCCCGCTCGTGCAACAGTTTCATGCCACGCTCCACGTTGAGCGCGGTGCAGACGCCGGGCAGGGTCATGCCCAGCTCAACCAGCGTGATCGCCACGGCGGGTTGCATGCCCACCAGCACGGTTTCGGCGTCCATGATGCGCGACAGGCCGGAAATCGTGCCGATCATGCGTCCGACGAACGAATCGACGATATCCAGCGCCGAAATATCGATGAGCACACCCCGCGCCGAAGTTTTGCTGATCAGCTCGGAGAGGTCGTCCTGCAGGTTCAGCGCGAGCTGATCATGCATGTCCACTTGAATCGTGACGAGCAGGTAAGCACCCATCTGCAGAATCGGTATACGTTCCATGGGTTTACACCGCCTTGGTGACGGTCAAACCCAGACGACGCAAGGCCAGCGCCAGGGCGTCGGCAAGATTGGCCTTGGTGACCACGCCTTGCAGATCAAGGCCCAGGTGCACGATGGTCTGCGCGATTTGTGGGCGCACGCCGCTGATGATGCAGTCGGCACCCATCAGGCGAATGGCGGTCACGGTTTTCAACAAATGCTGGGCAACCAGCGTATCAACGGTTGGCACGCCGGTGATGTCGATGATGGCAATTTCAGAACCGGTATCGACGATGCGTTGCAGCAGCGATTCCATGACCACCTGGGTACGTTGCGAATCCAGGGTGCCGATCATCGGCAGTGCCAGCACGCCATCCCACAGTTTCACCACGGGTGTGGACAGCTCCAGCAGTTCTTCCTGCTGACGCTTGATCACTGCTTCGCGGGATTTCTGGAAGGTACGAATGGTGTGCATGCCCAAGGCATCCAGCAGCTCGGAAATCTCCAGCACCTGCTCGGCGAGCATCGTCGGGCTGTCTTCGTATTCGCTTTGCAGCATCGCGAACAACGGGCCTTTCAACGAGAAGATGAAGCTGGCGGTCTGTTGCGAATCCTGGCCGCTGAGGGCGCGGCTATGGGAGAGCTTTTCCAGGAACAGGCGAATTTCGTCCCAGTCGCTGCCACCCAGCGATTGATGACTGCCCTTCTCTGCCACGGAAATCACCAGAGCCAAAAAGTCAGCAGCCTGCAGCTTCAGGTCGTCTTCTTTGATATTGCGCGTTGCGCCGCTGGCTTCCAGGCCGGAAAGCCATTTGGAAGTCAGGCTGGCCTGGGATTTTTTCATTGCTTCAACGGTACGCTGCTGCAGTGCTGCCATGTTCTTGAACTCCTGAAACAGTGCGGTCTTCCCAGCAAAGCTGGAAGAAAAACTAAATGGTGTCTTTTGGACGACAAACAGTCGCTGCGCGGAATTTTCTACACATTGCGGCGGATTGCAAGTATGACAGCGAGGCTGCGCGTGACATTCCAGACACTTTCTAAAATAACTAACGCACCAACAAACACACTTCAACCAATCCGTTTGGATAGATTACGCTAAATATCAACATCATGTTCAATCTAAGCAATTAACCCCCAGCGCTTGTGCCGGCCCACATTAATTAACTCCGGCAAACTTTTCGACGATTTTTTCGATGACTGCACGCACCCGAGCAGTGTGGCGCAGGTCTTCATGGGTCACCAGCCAGACATCATAAGTCGTCAACCGGAAACGTTCGGGCCAGATGCGTGCAAGGCCGTCCATTTCTCCCAGGCAAACCGGCAGTTCGCCGATGCCGATTCCGGCCGCAACGGATTTACGCATCATCAACCCGGAGTTGACCGTGGCGACCAAACGGCCCTGGGTGATGGGCTCGGAGCACATGGTCGGTGGCTTTCCCGTCTCCAGATAAGGCTGATACATGATCAGGTCATGCCCGGCAAACCCGGCCGGTGGTTGACCGCAACGCTCGACGTAGCCCGCCGATGCGAACAATCCCACCGGCCAGCGAGCGATGCAGCGGGCGATCAGATCCGGATTCTCCGGCTTGATGTTGCGAATCGCGATGTCGGCTTCACGCTTGGACAGGCTGGCCACTTCAATCGAGGTGTCGAGCCGGACTTTGATGTCGGGATGGACCTGATGCAGGCTGGCAATGGCCGGGATCACGAAGTCGACGGCGAGGGAATCGGTGCTAGTGATGCGCACCTCGCCCGTCAATCGCTCGTCGAGACCGAGAATTTGCCGTTGCAACTCCAGCGCTGACTGCTCCATTTTCTGTGCCGCTTTCAGCGCTGCTTCCCCGGCCACGGTCAGCACATAGCCGTCCGAGGTGCGCAGGAACAGGGTCGTGCCCAGGGCTTTCTCCAGTGCGCCGAGCCGACGCCCCACCGTGGCCTGATCCACACCCAACACCCGCGCAGCCCCGCGTAACGTGGCCTTGCGGCATATAGCCAGGAACACCCGGGTGTCATCCCAGTTCATATGCCACCCCTAGCGATGCATTTATGCATCTTTGTCATGAGAAATCACTGCAAGTCTGCATCAATAATCATCGTTACCATGAACACAGCCAAGCACTTTCGGTGCTTTCACCTGATTTGCGGGAAATTCCATCATGCTCACGACCACTGATTCCGCTTCACCCCGGCGTAATAATGTCTGGCTGCACATTCTGGCTGGCCTGTGCGCCAGCCTGGTCAGCATCGGTCTGGCGCGTTTCGCCTACACGCCGCTGATTCCGTCGCTGATCGGCGCGCACTGGTTCTCCGCGTCCGACGTAATTTACCTGAGCGCCGCGAACCTGATCGGCTATCTGATCGGCGCGCTCGCCGGGCGTCCCATCGCCGCTCGCCTGTCCAACGGCCATAGCCTGCGCCTGATGATGCTGCTGGCGACCGCTTCGTTCTTCGCTTGCGCCTTTCCACTGTCGATCACCTGGTTCTTCAGCTGGCGCCTGTTGTCCGGTATCGCGGGCGGCGCAATCATGGTGCTGGTGGCGGCAACAGTGATTCCCCACGTTCCGGCCGCGCGTAAAGGTCTGGCCAGCGGTGCGATCTTCCTCGGTGTCGGCCTGGGCATTGCGGGCTCCGGGACGCTGGTGCCGTTCCTGTTGTCGCTGGGCCTTCGCGATGCGTGGATCGGCCTTGGGCTGGTGTCCTTACTGTTGACCGCTGTCAGCTGGTTCGGTTGGCCTTCGGCGAGTGCCACCGCTGCGGTCAATGCGGGTGCCGCGCAGCACGTTCAACCCGGCAAACCAGCGCCGCTGGACCGGGCGGTTTATCTGCTGTTCGGCCAATACGCGCTGATGGCAGTAGGTCTGGTGCCAGCCATGGTGTTTCTGGTCGACTACGTGACCCGAGGCCAGGGCGCCAGCGCTCACGTCGGCGCATTGATCTGGGTGATGTATGGCATTGGGGCGATCCTCGGACCGGTCATTTATGGCTTCCTCGCCGACCATCTCGGCGCGCGGAATTCGATTCGCCTTGTATTGTTGGTTCAGGCGCTTGCCGTCGCCGGGTTGTGCATGACCCACTCGTATCCGCTGCTGGCGCTGCTCGCCGTGATCATTGGTTCGTTTCCGCCGGGCATCGTCCCGCTCGCCTTGGCCCGCATTCACGAACTAGTGCCGGGTCATGAACAGCAACAAGTCGCCTGGAGCCGCGCAACAGTATCGTTCGCCACCTTTCAGGCGCTGGCGGGCTACGGTTATTCGGTGGTCTTCAATGGCAATGGCGGGCACCACGTGATGTTGTTTGCTATCGCGGCCGGGGCTATCGTCGTTGCACTGGTTGCCGATCTTGGATTGGCGCTGATCACTCGCAAAAGCGTGGCGGCGGAGCAAGCACCAAGCCGGGATGCGACTGTGTAGGAGCCAATTTATTCGCGAGACGATATTCCAGACTGGAACACGACTCCGTTGTAGCGAGGCTTGCCCGCGAATCGATTTACCAATCACTACGTGTGGCGACTGGCCTGACACCTTCGCGGGCAAGCCTCGCTCCAACGGATGATCTCGTCGGCACAAAAAACGCGGTAGTCCGGGATGATCGTGTAGGAGCGAATTTATTCGCGAGACGATCTTCCAGACTGGAACACGACTCCATTGTAGC
>NZ_LGSI01000017.1 GCF_001698815.1 Pseudomonas syringae
GCCCACCCCTTCAAGTCTAAACATACAAGCGAGCTTGCTCGCGAAGACGCAAATAGATCCAGCACATTCTTTGAGTCTGAACTATTGCCTTCGCGGGCAAGCCTCGCTCCAACGGGACCGGTGTTTCATCAAAGCTTGATTTCAGTCCCCAACAACACCAGAAACCCCGCCAGCCAAGCTGGATGCGCCGGCCATGCTGGCGCGGTTACCAGGTTGCCTTCGGTGTGTGCGGCGGTGACTTCGATGTCCATGAACGTACCGCCGCTCAGACGCACTTCAGGCGCACAGGCCGGATAGGCGCTGCATTCGCGACCTTTGAGAATACCTGCCGCCGCTAGAATCTGTGCGCCGTGGCACACCGCTGCGATCGGCTTATGCGCTTTGTCAAACGCCCGCACCCACTCAAGAACGGTGTCATTCAAACGCAGGTATTCCGGCGCACGGCCTCCGGGAATCAGCAAGGCGTCGTAGTCTTCGAGCGTGACCTTATCGAAGTCATGATTCAGCGCGAAATGGTGCCCCGGCTTCTCGCTGTAAGTCTGATCGCCTTCGAAGTCATGGATCGCCGTGCGCACCGTCTGCCCGGAACGTTTGCCAGGGCAGACCGCATGCACGACATGCCCGACCATTTGCAGGGCCTGAAATGGCACCATCACTTCGTAGTCTTCGACGTAGTCGCCGACCAGCATCAGGATTTTCTTGGCAGCCATCATCGTTCTCCTCTTGGGTAGTGAAGCCAGTATCGGCCGATGTAGAAAGGCGTGGTAACAGCCTAGTACTACAAGCGCAGAAGTCGATGTTGGCTGACCTCAACGGCCTGCCTCAGTTACGCCGATCCAGCGCATTGACCACCAACCGATCAACCCAGCCCCAGATGCGTTGCTTGATGCGGCTCCACAGCGGGCGGCTTTTCCAGGCGTCGAGGGTAATTTCGGTACTCACCGTAAAGTCCTGTTCGAAACTGGCGACCACATCGTCGGTCAACCCGGAATCCAGCGCCTCAAGGTTGGCTTCCAGATTGAAACGCAGGTTCCAGTGATCAAAGTTGCATGAACCGATACTGACCCAATCGTCAATCAGCACCATTTTAAGGTGCAGGAAGCACGGCTGGTACTCGAAGATTTTCACCCCGGCACGCAGCAGGCGCGGGTAATAGCGGTGACCGGCGTAGCGCACCGACGGATGATCGGTGCGTGGCCCGGTGAGCAACAGGCGTACATCGATGCCGCGCTCGGCCGCCTTGCGCAGCGAACGCCGGACTTTCCAGGTCGGCAGGAAGTACGGCGTCGCCAGCCAGATGCGTTTGTGGCCGCTGTTCAGCGCGCGAACCAGGGATTGCAGAATGTCCCGATGCTGACGAGCGTCGGCATACGCCACACGACCCAGCCCTTCTCCCGACACCGGCACTTTGGGCAGACGCGGCAGGCCGAAGTTTTGCTCCGGACGCCAGGCCGTGCGGTGTGGGTTGGCGTGGAACTGGCGGTCGAACAGCGCTTGCCAGTCGATGACCAGCGGCCCGACGATCTCCACCATCACTTCATGCCATTCGCTGGCGTCCTTGCCCGGGTCCCAGAACTCATCGGTCACGCCGGTCCCGCCGACCACCGCCAGTTCCTTGTCGACCAACAACAACTTGCGATGGTCGCGATAGAAGTTGCGCACACCGCGTCGCCAATGGATGCGGTTATAGAACCGCAGGATGACCCCGGCGTCGGTAAGCCGTTTGCGCAGGCTCAGGGTAAAAGCCTGCGCGCCGAAGTCATCGAACAGGCAGCGCACGATGACGCCACGCTGCGCTGCGTCGACCAATGCGCGGACCACGGCTTCGGCACAGGCGCCAGCCTCCACGAGGTAGAGTTCCAGCTCGACCTGCTGCTGCGCGCCGTCGATGGCGGCGATCATGCGTGGAAAGAACGCCGGACCGTCGATCAGCAACTTGAACTGGTTGTCCTTGCGCCAAGGAAAGATCGCCCCGGCCATCAGCGAGCCGTGAAAATCAGAACAGCGCCAACGGGAACCGACAGGCTGATGGCTGATAATCCAGCCACACTGCGCAAGGTCTTGAGGCCGGGCACCAGATCGAAGTCCTGGGCGTGCATGACCAGCGGCTCAAGGGTCACGACTTGAAAGCGGCGTTGATCAAGGCGCGTGGCGAGCAGCTCGGCGTTGTAACTGTGCGTTTTGCCATGCAACTGGACGGTCAGCGGCAAGCGCAATTCCAGCTGCGCGCCCGGCGCAAGGTCGTTGATCGGTTGCAAATTCAACTGGGCATTGATGCGCGCGGCGGGGAATTTATCGACTTCAAACAAGGCATCGCGAATCCGCTCATCGCGCAGGGCAATGCCGGTACTCACCGATTCCAGCTCGACTTCCAGCTCGGCCACACCTTTGGGATCGACTTTGCCGTGCAGCGTGAGGAAGCGGTGCACTTCAGCGGTGTCGGCATTCTTCATGGACGTGAACGACAGCCGTGACGACTCGTTATCCAGATACCAGTTCGCCTGAGCGGGAAGCGCGAGCACGGCCAAAAAGGCCAGCAGCAGGCGGGTGGTGGTGTGCATGCAAACTCCAGATGCGCAATGAGGAAGCAACCTTACCGCCTGTCTGACAGCTGGCGAACCGCTATGTTCGCCGCACGGGTCATCAAGGTGTCTGCGGCAACAGCCGACAGCCCTGCCGCTCGCCCTGCCAAGCGGCGCTGCTGCTCCGGCCGAGGCCGCTGGCGGTCACTCGTTTGTCGGCTGCATCGTCGGTCAAGGTACTGGGTACGTACTGTCTGACGTAGACGCGGCAATAGTCGGCGGAATTAAGCACGACGTAGCGACAGGAGCAATACTCTTTGGCGGTGTAGGCACTGATGATTCCGGGGAATGCGTTCAGGGCGACGCGGTTTTGCCAGACCAGTGCCGCCACGGCGAGCAAGATCAACAGCAGCAGGCTGCTGAAGGGTCGGCGACGGATGAAATGTCGGCGCGTCATCATTGACCGTCCTTTTCACCGAAGGCCGCCAGGGCGAGCTTGAGCAGATGATTGTGGTCATAGCTGCCATCGCGATCATCGGCGTAACGTGCGATCACCAACTTTGCGCTGGGAATCACATACAACGCCTGCCCCCAATGCCCCAAGGCTGCGAACGTATCGGGCGGCGCGTCCGGCCAGGGTCCTTTCATGCCGTCCAATGTGCGATTGAGCCACCATTGCCCGCCGGGGATTTCAGCACCGGGATTTACGTTCAGCCCTGCGAACGGCGTCAGCACGAACTTAACCCAGGCCTCGGGCAGCAATTGTCGATCATTCCAGCGACCTTTGCGCTGCATCAACAAGCCAATACGTGCCAAATCGCGGGCGGTCATGTAGGCGTAGGACGAACCCACGAAGGTGCCAATGCCATCGGTTTCCCAGACAGCACTGTGAATGCCCAGCGGCTCGAACAGCGCGGTCCACGGGTAGTCGGCGTAAGCCTGCGCGCCGACCATGGTTTTCAGGGCCGCTGACAGCAGGTTGCTGTCGCCGCTGGAATACAGAAACGAAGTGCCCGGCGCTTGCCCGCGTGGGTGCTCGGCAGCGAAGCGCGCCATATCGCCACGGCCACGGGTGTAGAGCATGGCGACCACCGAAGAATTGAGCGGCGCATATTCGTAGTCTTCCTGCCAGTCCAGTCCGGAAGCCCAATGCAGCAGGTCGCGCAGCTTGATATCAGGATGCGCCGACATCGGCGGATAAAACTTCGCCACCGGATCATCCAGCTGAAAGCGCCCTTCCCCGAACGCCACGCCCAACACACTCGCCATCACGCTCTTGCTGATCGACCAGGTCAGGTGCGGCGTGGCGGCAGTGGTCTCGCCTGCGTAACGTTCGTAGATCACCTGGCCGTCACGAATAACCAACAAGGCGTCAGTGCGTACCCCTTTGCGCTCGGTCTCGTCGCGGGCTGGGAACGCATAGTTCTCCAGCGTTTCAAGCGCCGCAGTTCCGGGAGCGGGATTGGTTGACCAATGCTCCGCTGGCCAGTTTTCGGCGTTGGCTGAAACAGCATGAATGCTGGTTAACAGCAGCATGAATAAACAGAGAAGCCGACGAGGCATGGGACCGACCTTTGACAGAGTCCGGGAACTCTAGCAGCGGTTCATGACAGAACGCGGGATCGGCAAATCCCCGTAGGAGACTTGCTGTAGGACCGGCTTTAGCCGGGAGGGCAATTGATGCCTTCGCGACTAAAGTCGCTCCTTGTATGTCGCCAGCGGGCATCGATCAGGCGCCATTTATTCTGGCGTCACGATTTCGAATCGAGTGGCACCAACAGCATTTGCGGTGCGGCTTATTGAGGTTTCGCCCTGACGGTCGAGTCCTTTTGTTCCGGCAAAAGGACGAAACCATCTGCGCTGACGTCCGGCCCCTGCTTCGCAGCGGTTCCTTCGCTCCGGTGCCGTGGCGTGGGTACGCGCCGACGGGCCATCCCTGGCCCAACGGCGCTCGACCGGCATCCATGCCGGTCGCCCCACACCACGACACCTGCGCTCAGCCTCCCGACGCGCGTTTGGCGGTGCCTGCGAGATCGCGGCATGGAAAAGCGAACATCAAAAGCTAAAGCAATTTTCCAGGTTGGCCTCGGCCCGTTGGAGCGAGGCTTGCCCGCGAAGAGACCAGCACATCCCCGCAACAGAGTATCTACGGCCGATTCGCGGGCAGCCTCGCTCCAACAGATAGGGCACTCCGGCCCCGTCACACAACCATCACCAAAGCGTCACGGTCATGACACGGCGTCTGCCTAGCCTGCATAAGTACAGCAAAGCGCTTGGCCATTTCAGCCCATCGCCCGCACTTGCAGGGCTGGCTCACGGAGACTTCGCATGACCCAGATCGCTCGTATTCGCGACACCGCCAACGACCGCCGCCTTCAGGCCGAACGCCTGATCGGCAGCAAAGCCTTGCAGGAAGCACAGGCCCTGCGTTTCAGTGTGTTCAGCGGCGAATTCAACGCCAAACTCAAAGGCGCGGAATTGGGCCTGGATATGGACGACTACGACGTACATTGCTCGCACATCGGCGTGCGTGACTTGAGCACCGGCAAGCTGGTTGCAACCACCCGTCTGCTGGATCACAAAGCGGCCAATACCCTGGGCCGTTTCTACAGCGAAGAAGAGTTCAGTCTGCACGGCCTGAGCCATCTGCAAGGCCCGATCCTGGAGCTGGGTCGCACCTGTGTCGATCCTGCCTACCGCAACGGCGGCACCATCGCGGTGCTGTGGAGCGAACTGGCCGAGATTCTGAACGAAGGCGGTTATAGCTACCTGATGGGTTGCGCCAGCATCCCGATGCAGGACGGCGGCATTCAAGCCCACGCCATCATGCAGCGCCTGCGCGAACGTTACCTGTGTACCGAAAACCTGCGCGCCGAACCGAAAAACCCGCTGCCTTCCCTGGATCTGCCGAGCAACGTGATCTGCGAAATGCCGCCGCTGCTCAAGGCCTATATGCGCCTGGGTGCAAAAATCTGCGGCGAGCCGTGCTGGGACGAAGATTTCCAGGTGGCCGACGTGTTCATCCTGCTCAAGCGCGACGAACTATGCCCGCGCTATGCCCGCCACTTCAAGGCAGCCGTCTGATGAGCCGCGTGCGCGGCTATGCGCGAGTTGCCAGAGTCCTGCTGGTGATTGCCCTGGGTCTGACAATTGCTGGGGCGTTTTCTCTGATGGAGCGCTTGCGGATCGGCAACTCCATGGCTCGCCGCCAACGCTGGAGCCGCTGGTTCATGGCGCGCCTGACCAACGCCCTGCCGTTTCGCGTCACTGTGAGCGGCGAACTGCCACGTCAGCCGATGTTGTGGGTCAGCAATCACGTGTCATGGACTGACATTCCACTGCTCGGCATGCTCGCCCCGCTGTCATTTCTGTCCAAGGCCGAAGTGCGCACCTGGCCGGTGGCCGGCTGGCTGGCGCTGAAAGCCGGCACGCTGTTCATTCGTCGCGGTTCGGGTGACAGCCGTTTGATCCAGCGGCAGATGAGCAATCATCTGCAAAAGAACAATGCGCTGATGATCTTCCCGGAAGGCACCACCACCGATGGCCGTAGCCTGCGCACCTTTCATGGTCGCCTGATGTCCAGCGCCATCGATACCGGCGTGCCGTTGCAACCGGTGGCGATTCACTATTCGCGCAATGGCAAACCGGATCCTATCGCGCCATTCATTGGCGATGACGATTTGCTTTCCCACCTGCGCCGCTTGTTCGCCAACGAGCAAGGTGACGTGCATATCCAGTTGCTGAAGCCGATCGCGACACTTGGCCAGGAACGTGCCGCACTGGCCTTTCAAGCCCAGCAGGCCGTTCATGTAGCGTTATTCGGCGAGATTGCTCAACCGACCGAACTGTCCCGTCCCGCCAGGGCGGCCTGAGCAAAGTCCTGCAGCACGGGATAAAACTCAGCGAAGTCAGCACTCAACGGCTGGTAAAGCGCCTGCAACTCCTGCATGGCGCCCGCCAGCCCTTGGGGTCGTGACAAACGTCGCGAAATCCCCGCCAGCACTTGCTCCACCACGGCAAAATCCCGATACGAACTCAACCAGTCCTGAGCGGCCATGCGCGGCGCAATCAGCGCCAGGTTGCCGGGTAATTCCGGTTCGGCAGCGAGCACGCCATAAACCGTGCGCGTGAATGTCTCCAGCGGCACATCCGCGTAACACAGCCAGTCCCGGGCCAGGCAATGGTCGAAAAACACATCGAGGATGATCCCCGCATAACGCCGTCTTCCGGCGGGAAAACGCGCAATCGCATCTTTGACCAGCGGATGACTGTCGGTGAAGGCATCAATGCTGCGGTGCAACTGGATGGCGTCGGCCAACTCGTCTGAAAAGCGTCCAGCCAAAGGCCCTTTGACGAAATCGCCATACAGGCTGCCGAGTAATTGCGGCGGGCGTTGACCGCCGAGGTGCAGATGAGCGAGGTAATTCATGCCGCCAGCGTACGCCCGGAAGCGCCTGACAGGCAAATATCGTTATAACCCGATATAGCGTTTTATCCAGTCCTCAGCAGAAAATCATATTTGTATATCGCGAAATGCCAATATAAAGTTCGCTCCATCGCGATATAGCGCTATACCCATATTGAGAACGAAATGCCTATCGACCTCGACGAAATAATAAAAGCCCTGGCTCACCCTGTTCGCCGTGAAATCCTGGTGTGGCTCAAAGATCCCCTCACCTGCTTTCCCGATCAGGAGCACTCCACGGAAAACGGTGTGTGCGCCGGTCAGATCGACCAACGCGCGGGCCTTTCACAATCCACGATTTCTGCCCACCTGGCGACGCTGCAACGCGCTGGTCTGATCAGCAGCAAGAAGGTTGGCCAATGGCACTTCTTCAGACGCAACGAAGAGGTCATCCAGGCCTTCATCGACGCGTTGCTGCTGGAACTGAAAAAGCCGTCCTGACCTGCCGCCCCAACACTATTCAATCAGGAGACGCCTCGTGCCTCTTTCACTGTTAATTCTGGCCTTGAGCGCCTTCGCCATCGGCACCACCGAATTCGTCATCATGGGCCTGCTGCCTGATGTGGCGAGTGATCTGGGCGTTTCGATCCCCAGTGCCGGCTGGTTGGTGACCGGTTATGCGCTGGGCGTGGCGATTGGCGCGCCGTTCATGGCCATGGCCACCGCCAAACTGCCGCGCAAGGCGGCACTGGTTACGCTGATGGGCATCTTCATCATCGGCAACCTGCTCTGCGCGATTGCCAGCGACTACAACGTGCTGATGTTTGCCCGGGTGATTACGGCGTTGTGCCACGGTGCGTTCTTCGGTATCGGTTCGGTGGTGGCTGCGGGGCTGGTTCCGGCCAATCGTCGCGCTTCGGCTGTGGCACTGATGTTCACCGGCTTGACCCTGGCCAACGTGCTGGGCGTTCCGTTGGGTACGGCATTGGGTCAATACGCAGGCTGGCGCTCGACATTCTGGGCCGTGACCGTCATCGGCGTGATCGCGCTGATCGGCCTGATCCGTTACTTGCCGACCAAACGCGACGAAGAAAAACTCGACATGCGCGCCGAGCTTGGCGCCCTGAGAGGTGCTGGCATCTGGCTGTCGCTAAGCATGACGGCGCTGTTCTCCGCCTCGATGTTCACCCTGTTCACCTACATCGCGCCGCTGCTGGGCGAAATCACCGGCATCTCGCCAAAAGGCGTGACCTGGACCCTGCTGCTGATCGGCCTGGGCCTGACCGTCGGCAACGTCATCGGCGGCAAGCTGGCTGACAAGCGTCTCGCCGCGACACTGATCGGCGTGTTCATTGCCATGGCCGTGATCTCGACCGTACTGAGCTGGACCAGCGTGGCAGTGATCCCTACCGAAATCACCCTGTTCCTCTGGGCCACCGCCGCATTCGCCGCCGTGCCTGCGCTGCAGATCAACGTAGTGACCTACGGCAAGGCAGCACCGAATCTGGTGTCGACCCTGAACATCGGCGCTTTCAACATCGGCAACGCCCTGGGCGCCTGGATCGGCGGCAGCGTCATCGCCCACGGCCTTGGCCTCACCAGCGTGCCACTGGCCGCCGCTCTGCTGGCCGTGCTGGCGCTGATCGTCACCCTGATTACTTTCCGCCAGACCGCCAATCCCGATCTGGCTCCTGCTACCCACTAATCATTTGATCATTCAAGAGGTTTGCACCATGACGACTATCTTCGACCCGATCACCCTGGGCGAGCTGCAGCTGTCCAACCGCATCATCATGGCACCGCTGACTCGCTGCCGCGCCGACGAAGGCCGCGTGCCTAACGCGATGATGGCCGAATACTACGTTCAGCGCGCCTCGGCGGGCCTGATCATCAGCGAAGCGACTTCGATCACGCCAATGGGCGTTGGTTATCCGGACACTCCGGGCATCTGGTCCAACGATCAGGTTCGCGGCTGGAGCAACATCACCAAGGCCGTGCACGCTGCTGGCGGCAAGATCGTGCTGCAACTGTGGCACGTAGGGCGGATTTCCCATCCTTCGTACCTCAACGACGAAGCCCCGGTCGCGCCAAGCGCCGTCAAGCCCGAAGGCCACGTCAGCCTGGTTCGCCCATTGGCGGATTACGTGACACCGCGCGCCCTTGAACTGGAAGAAATCGCCGACGTTGTAGACGCCTACCGGGTCGGTGCGGAAAACGCCAAGGCCGCCGGTTTTGACGGCGTGGAAATCCACGGCGCCAACGGTTACCTGCTCGACCAGTTCCTGCAGACCAGCACCAACCAGCGGACTGACCAATACGGCGGTTCCGTGGAAAACCGTGCGCGGCTGATGATTGAAGTGGTCGATGCGGCCATCGAAATCTGGGGTGCCGGTCGTGTCGGCCTGCACCTTTCGCCGCGCGCGGACCTGCACGACATGGGCGACGATAACCTGAGCGAAACCTTCAGCTACGTGGCAACCGAGATGGGCAAGCGCGGCATCGCCTTTATCTGTGCCCGCGAACGCGAAGCAGGCGACAGCATTGGTCCACAGTTGAAAAAAGCCTTCGGCGGCGCTTATATCGCCAACGAAAAGTTCACCAAGGAAACCGCCAACGCCTGGCTGGCCAACGGCTCGGCCGATGCCGTCGCCTTCGGCGTGCCGTTTATCGCCAACCCGGACCTGCCGGCGCGCCTGAAGCTGGATGCAGAGCTGAACGCGGCGCACCCGGAAACCTTCTACGCCAAAGGGCCAGTGGGCTATATCGATTATCCGGCGCTGTAACGGTTATTGATGGAGTGATGAATAAAAAACCGGGCCTGATAGCCCGGTTTTTTTGCTTTTATGAACGTTGTAACTGTCGTTAGTTATTTTTCAGACCGCATACCGATGTAGTTGCCGTCCTTGTCGGCCAGCGTCCCGTCCTCATATTCAAAGCTGCCATCCACGTGGCACATGACTTTCTGCGCGGCAATATACTTCCTGCCATCGGGATAAGTGATATCGCCGTTAGCTTCTTCCTTTGAGCCATCAGCATGAATAACCGTCTTGTTATTCACATCAACCTCCTGTCCGTCAGGCAAGGTGACAGTGGAAGTCTCGTGATTCACCACTGTGCCGTCTTCCAGCTGAGTTGCTTTCAGGCCTTTGGCCAGGTTCTGAACCGAAGCCGTCGCCGACGCCGCGTTGGATGCAATGCTTGTCAGTGTTTCAAAACTCTCCAGTTTATTGCGGCTCTGTGGCTTATGAGGCAGCGAAACCGGGGGAAGCGCGCTCGCATTCGCCGGTGGCGTCGGCTTGGGCGGCACCGGCGCGGGCTTCGGCGGTATCGGGGTGGGTTTAACCGGTTTGGGCGGTACGGGTTTGGGCGGTACGGGCATTGGCTTAGGCGGTACCGGAGTTGGCTTGACCGGTTTAGGCTTGGGTGGCTTGGTGCCAGTAATAGCAGAGTTCTTTTGCACCGGAGCTTTCAGGTTCGAAACTGGACTTTTTGATCCCGTACCTGCAGAGGTATCGATTTCGTCGTCATAGCGGGTTTCATCATCAAACGTATTCACGATTTAATTTTCCTTTCATCCATGAAAGTGACTCTGATGAGTCGTTAATAACAGGCCAACGGATGGCAAATAGTCGATCCGTCGTTACAGTGCCTGGAACACAGATTACAAAGGTGCTCGCCACGCAGCGCTATATCTAATTATTCAAGACGAAAAAAGAGTTCGGGACTGGCTCCGACTATCTCGCTGACTGCACCGACGTCTTCCCGGATGAATCTGGTCCCACAAGATCGCGCCGATTTCGAAATTGTAGGAGCGAATTTATTCGCGAAGAGGTCGGGACAGACTCCGACTATCCCGCTGACTGCACTGACGTCTTCCCGGATGAATCCGGTCCTACAAGACCGCAACAGACCCATTCGCGGGCAAGCATCCAACGGGTTAGATACGTTGACTACCTTCGAGCATTCAGCTGCTGCGACAAGGTCTGAATCTGCGCCGTCAGGGTATTGATATTGCGGGTGACCTGAGCACGGAACGAATCGAACTCGGCAGTATTGCCACCGGCTGCGGGGGCCGGACGATTTTCCTGTTCGCTCTTGAGCACGATCAGATCCTGTTCCAGGCGCTCGATGGCGGCCGCTGGATTACCTTGTTTCTTCAGCGCAGCCACGTCGGCGTTCAGGCTCTTGAGCTGAGCGTCGATTTTTTCCTGATCTCCCTGGGTGGCTTTCGAGTCAGGTATGGCGGCCTTGAGCGAAGCCAGCTCGGTGGTCACGGCTTTGAGTTGTTCTGCCAGCTGAGAATTGGCGCTCTGTTGCTGGGCGGTCTGTGCAGTCATCTGTTCCAGACGCTTTTCCAGCGCGGATTGCTGGCCCGTCACACCTTCCTGCTGCTTGTCCTGATCGGCCAGTTGATCTTCAAGCAGCTTGATCCGCTGCTTGAGTGCAACGCCGTCGACCACCACAGATTCGGTGGCGACCACTTTGCCGGAAATATCCTGCAGGCGCCCCGCCGCTTCTTCGCTGATCCGGGCGAAGCTTTCCTGAGTCGCGACCAACTGTTGTTCCATCAGGGATATCTGCTGGAAACTCCACCAGCCCAGTCCGCAAAATGCGATGAACAACGCGCCAACCAGCGCCCATAACGGGCCTGTGCTCGGTGCCTTGACCTTGACCACCGGTGTATCGCGGGAATAGACCGTGGTGCGTTTGCGCGCGCCGGTGGTTGGCGCGAAGTCGTCATCATCGTCCTTGGCGCTGAGGTTCGGGACGTCATCGACGTCGTCGTAAGGATCGTTACGCATGAGGAACCCTGTATGAATCCGCTTTTTAAGCCTGAAAGTCGGGGGAGTATAACCGTTGCAATTCGCAACTACGGCGCTCACATGTTTTGTTGCGCTTTCCACCAGTCGCAGAATTCGTCCAGCGCTGCCCAAAGGCTAACCTGCGGCTGATAGTCCAGATAATGCCGGGCCCGACTGATATCAAGGGTGAAATCCCTGCTCATGGCCTGCATCCCCACACGCGACAGCGTAGGTTCAGGTCGCCCCGGCCAAAGCAGGCACGCGCCCTCATTTATAGCAGCTGCCGTGTAAGCAAGGCCGTAGGAACGATAACGTGTTACCTGCGGCAATTGCATCCGGCGCATCACGTAATTCACTGCATCCCACACCGGCACTGGCGTCCCGTTGCTGATGTTGTAGGCCTTGCCCAAGGCCGAGCCAGTCGCCAGCAGGCTGCTGAGCATGGCCTGATTGAGGTTTTGCATGCTGGTGAAGTCAACGACATTCAGCCCGTTGCCGATAATCGACAAGCGGTTTTTGCGCTGCATGTTCAGCAGCCTCGGGAAAATACTGTTGTCGCCCGCGCCGGTCACGAATCGTGGCCGCAAGGCGATGACCTCCAGGCCGAACTCTTCTGCGCCGAAGACCTTTTGCTCGGCCAGATACTTGGTCGCCGCGTAATGATTGTTGAAGCGCTTGGGCACCTGCTCTTCCTTGATACCCAGATGCGAGCGGCCATCGAAATAAATCGAAGGCGACGACAAATGCACCAGGCGGCGCACGCGCTGCTTCAAACAGGCTTCAACCACGTTTTCTGTGACTTGCACATTGCCCTGGACGAAATCCTGCTTGCGGCCCCAGACGCCCACCGCCCCGGCGCAATGCACCACCGCGTCGACGTCCCGGCACAGCTCGCGCACCAGCTCCGGATCGATCAAATCACCCTGCACAAACTCGGCGCCACGCCTTACCAGGTGTTCGACACCTTCGGCGCGACGACCATTGACCCGTACGTCAAACCCTTGCTCCAGGGCGAAACGCGCAAAGCGCCCGCCAATGAAGCCGCTTGCGCCGGTGATCAGAATCTTCATTTACCGCTCCGTCGAATTTCGTTTTACGTGTATGCCACTAAAGCGTTCTGTTGGAGCGAGGCTTGCCCGCGAAGGCGCCATCGGGCCGCGCCACCAAAGTCAGTCACTGACGCTCAATCTGCCTCCAGCGGCACCAGCCATTGCCCGGCCTGTTGCGCCAGATGCTCGGTCAACTTCGTCAACAGTTGTCCACCGTTGCGCCAGTGATGCCAATACAACGGCACATCAAGCGGCTTGTCCGGCACCAGCTCAACCAGCGCGCCGCGTTGCAGCTGTTCGCGAACCTGCAACTCAGGCACCAGCCCCCAACCCATGCCGACTTCGGTCATGCGAATAAAGCCTTCGGACGATGGGCATAAATGATGCTCGAATCCGCCTTCGACCCCAAGCGATGCCAGGTAACGATGCTGCAAGAAATCGTCCGGCCCGAATACCAGCGCTGGCGCGCGCGCCAACCGGACCGGGGTAATTCCTTCGGGAAAATGCCGAGCGATAAACTGTGGACTGGCCAGTGCACGATAGCGCATGGCGCCCAGCACCTGGCTGCGCGCTCCGGCCACCGGGCGTTCGCTGCCGCAAACGCAGGCGGCGACTTCACCCGCACGCATGCGTTTGAGGCCCACATCTTGATCCTCCACCACCAGGTCCAGTAACAGACGGTGTTCGGCACAAAAATCCCCAACCGCAGATGCCCACCATGTCGCAAGACTGTCGGCATTGATCGCGATTCGCAGCCGCTCGGGCATGCCCTCTTCGTCCAGCGCTGGCACCTGACTTTGCAAATCCCGCTCAAGCAGCCGCACTTGCTGCACATGGTTGAGCAGCCGTCGGCCAATTTCCGTCGGGCGAGGCGGTGTCGCCCGGATCAACACCGGCTGACCTATGCGCGCCTCCAGCAGTTTGATGCGCTGCGAGACTGCGGACTGCGACAGATTCAACACCTGCGCCGCCCGCTCAAAGCCCGCCTGCTCGATGACGGCAGCGAGGGCCGACAACAATTTGTAGTCGAACATCAGTTTTCCTAATGAGCGATCAGGATTATTGGTTTTCCTTATACAGCGTCGACCCGCAGAATCGCCACACAAACCTGTAATCAGCTTTATTCCACAAGGAGCCCACATGGCCGGTGAAACCTCGTTGACCACGTTGCTGCAAAGCATGAGCCCGCACCTGAACGAAGGTGACTACGTGTTTTGCTGCGTCGCCGATGCTCAGCTGCTGAGCGGCGTCGAGGTAGTGGGCAGCTTTCGCGAAAAAGAAGGCCTGACGGTCATTCTCGAACGTCAGCAAGCACAGGCGCTGGGTCTGAAATTCGAATACATCGCAGCCTGGATCACGCTGAACGTACATTCAGCGCTGGAAGCCGTCGGCCTGACTGCCGCGTTCGCGACGGCCTTGGCCGAAGCCGGAATCAGCTGCAATGTCATCGCGGGCTTCTATCACGACCATCTGTTCGTGGGTAAGGGCGACGCCGCAAAAGCCATGATCGCCCTGCAACAACTGGCCGAACAGGCTCAATGATTTTCACTGCGGAGCGTGTTCCATGTGGCAAAGCTATTTGAATGGCTTGCTGGTCGCCGCCGGCCTGATCATGGCCATCGGTACCCAGAATGCATTTGTGTTGGCGCAAAGCCTGCGCCGGGAACATCACTTGCCCGTCGCCATGCTGTGTATTGCCTGCGACGCGTTGCTGGTTGCGGCCGGAGTCTTCGGACTGGCCAATGTGCTGGCGCATAATCCGACGGTGTTGGCCGTCGCGCGCTGGGGCGGCGTGGTGTTTCTGCTCTGCTACGGCGGCCTGGCGCTGCGACGCGCCTGTTCGCGGCAGAGCCTGCAACAAAACGAAGTGGTCGGCCTGCGCTCACGACGCGCCGTGCTGTTGAGTGCGCTGGCGGTAACGTTGCTCAATCCCCATGTCTATCTCGATACCGTGCTGTTGATCGGCTCCCTCGGCGCGCAGCAAAGTGTCCCCGGTGCTTATGTTTTTGGCGCCGCAAGCGCTTCTCTGCTGTGGTTCAGCACCCTGGCGGTCGGCGCTGCGTGGCTCGCTCCCTGGCTGGCCCGACCGGCGACATGGCGGGTGCTGGACCTGCTGGTGGCGGTGATGATGTTCAGCGTCGCGGCGCAGCTGATCAGGGCCGCGTGAGGCGCCGGTAATTTATCGGGCGATCAACGCAAAGCCTCTGGAACCTCTATCCCACACAGTTGTTGCGTGGTTAAGGCACGGACCCGGTGCTATGATCCAGACCCTGCGCCGCAAAGAGTACAAACTCCCCGGCGCATGTTCTGTCTGGCCGCCCGTGATCGGCCTTGCGCTCACCGCAACTGACCTGATTAGGAGATAAACCATGGCTTTTGAATTGCCGCCGCTGCCCTACGCCAAAGATGCTCTGGTGCCGCACATTTCCGCAGAGACACTGGAATATCACCACGACAAGCACCACAACACCTATGTCGTGAACCTGAACAACCTGGTGCCTGGCACCGAGTTCGAAGGCAAGACCCTGGAAGAAATCATCAAGACGTCTTCGGGTGGCATCTTCAACAACGCCGCCCAGGTCTGGAACCACACCTTTTACTGGAACTGCCTGGCGCCTAACGCTGGCGGCGAACCTACTGGCGCACTGGCTGACGCAATCAATGCTGCGTTCGGTTCGTTCGACAAGTTCAAGGAAGAGTTCAGCAAAACGTCCATCGGTACCTTCGGTTCCGGTTGGGGCTGGCTGGTCAAGAAAGCTGACGGTTCCCTGGCTCTGGCCAGCACCATCGGCGCCGGCAACCCGCTCACCAGCGGCGACACTCCGCTGCTGACCTGCGACGTTTGGGAACACGCCTACTACATCGACTACCGCAACCTGCGTCCAAAATACGTAGAAGCGTTCTGGAATCTGGTCAACTGGAATTTCGTGGCTGAGCAGTTTGAAAACGGGCCATTTAAAGCCTGATTTCAGCTCCAGATGAAAAAACCCGGCATTGCCGGGTTTTTTTTCGCCTGTAACACATAGTTATGTATTGTCAGAAAGCGATAGCGGACTAATATCATCTCCTTGGGTTTTTCGAAGCTCCGCTCAAGTTTCAAAGGTTTTCGTCCGACATAGGGAATGGCCCGACCTTGCCCGGCAAGTCGAGTCGCCGCACGGAAGCAGGAAGTGGCACCGCATCATCTGCGGATGATGCTCGCGTCAGGGCTCGTCGGCTGTGTTTTTGATGGTTAGGAAGGGTTCACGCTCCCGGCACGGATTAAGGAATGACCATTTGAAGCTGGAACTCAAAAACAGCCTGTCGGTAAAACTGCTGCGCGTGGTCCTGCTATCGGCGCTGATCGTGGGCGTCGTGCTCAGTTGTGCGCAGATCGTTTATGACGCGTACAAGACCAGTCAGGCCGTCGCCAACGACGCCGAGCGTATCCTGGGCATGTTCCGCGACCCTTCGACCCAGGCGGTCTATAGCCTGGACCGGGAAATGGGCATGCAGGTCATCGAAGGCCTGTTTCAGGACAATGCCGTGCGCATGGCGTCTATCGGCCATCCCAACGAAACCCTGCTGGCCGAAAAAGAGCGCCCGCTCAAGGCCTCGCCCACGCGCTGGCTGACTGACCTGATTCTCGGCCAGGAACGCAGCTTCACCACCCAACTGGTGGGCCGCAGCCCGTATAGCGAGTATTACGGCGACCTGCGCATCACCCTTGATACCGCGACTTATGGCGACGGTTTCATCGTCAACTCGGTGATCATCTTCATTTCCGGCGTCCTGCGCGCACTGACCATGGGCTTGGTGCTGTATCTGGTTTATCACTGGCTGCTGACCAAGCCACTGTCGAAAATCATCGAACACCTGACCAGCATCAACCCCGATCGCCCCAGTGAAAATCAGCTGCCCCTCCTTAAAGGGCACGAGAAAAACGAACTGGGCATCTGGGTCACCACCGCCAACCAGTTGCTGGCCTCGATTGAGCGCAATACACACCTGCGCCACGAAGCCGAAAACAGCTTGTTGCGCATGGCTCAATACGACTTTCTCACCGGCCTGCCCAACCGCCAGCAATTGCAGCAACAACTGGACAAGATCCTGGTGGACGCAGGCCGTCTGCAGCGGCGGGTTGCAGTCATCTGCGTCGGCCTGGACGATTTCAAAGGCATCAACGAACAATTCAGCTATCAAACCGGCGACCAATTGCTCCTGGCGCTGGCTGACCGACTACGCAGCCACAGCGGTCGGCTTGGGGCGTTGGCTCGTCTGGGTGGCGACCAGTTCGCCTTGGTCCAGGCCGACATCGAACAACCTTACGAAGCCGCCGAGCTGGCGCAGAACATCCTGGATGACCTGGAGGCGCCGTTTGCCCTGGATGACCAGGAAATTCGCCTGCGCGCAACCATCGGCATCACGCTGTTCCCGGAAGATGGCGACAGCACCGAGAAGCTGCTGCAAAAAGCCGAACAGACCATGACCCTGGCGAAGTCACGCTCGCGCAACCGCTATCAGTTCTATATCGCCAGTGTCGACAGCGAAATGCGCCGTCGCCGGGAGCTGGAGAAAGACCTGCGCGAAGCCTTGCCCCGCGATCAGCTGTATCTGGTTTACCAACCGCAGATCAGCTACCGCGACCACCGTGTAGTCGGCGTCGAAGCACTGATCCGTTGGCAGCATCCGGAACACGGTCTGGTACCGCCCGACCTGTTCATTCCGCTGGCCGAGCAGAACGGGACGATCATTGCCATTGGTGAATGGGTTCTGGATCAAGCCTGTCGCCAGTTGCGTGAATGGCATGATCAGGGCTTCACCGACCTGCGCATGGCAGTCAATCTGTCCACCGTGCAGCTGCACCACGCCGAGTTGCCCCGTGTGGTCAACAATCTGCTGCAGATCTATCGGTTACCGCCACGCAGCCTGGAACTGGAAGTCACCGAAACCGGCCTGATGGAAGACATCAGCACCGCCGCCCAGCACCTTCTGAGCCTGCGTCGCTCGGGGGCGTTGATCGCCATCGATGACTTCGGCACCGGTTATTCTTCCCTGAGTTATCTGAAAAGTCTGCCGCTGGACAAGATCAAGATCGACAAAAGCTTCGTGCAGGACCTTATCGACGACGACGATGACGCCACCATCGTGCGTGCCATCATTCAGCTGGGTAAAAGCCTGGGCATGCAGGTCATCGCCGAAGGCGTGGAAACGCTGGCGCAGGAGGCGTACATCATTTCCGAAGGTTGCCACGAAGGTCAGGGCTATCTGTACAGCAAACCACTGCCCGCCCGCGAACTGCTGGCTTACCTGAAACAGTCGCAACGCAGCAACGTAGAGGTTTCCTGACGCTTAGCCGGGTGTAATTTCGTTGGAGCGAGGCTTGCCCGCGAGGCGCCGGGTCTTTCGCAAGAACTTTATGCCTGAAACACTGCGTTCGCGGCCAGGCCTCGCTCCAACAGATTTCAGTCACCTGAAACCCCTTGTTACAAGCTCTCCTCCACCACATTTCCCGAACCGGGCAATTTGCCTTTACATCGAATGCAAATCTTTCGCATTATGTCGCAGCTTTTTTTGGGCGCCGGGCGCCTTAAACCCTCTAGACGCAGGATTTCGTCATGATTCGTATGCCTTTGGCAACCGCTAGTCTGCTGGCCATCGCTATCTCCCTCGCCGGTTGTGGCGAAGGTAAGGATAAAGCTGCCACGCCAGCCCCTGCTGCTACTCCGGCAGCTCCCGCGCCGGCTGCGGCGCCTGCACCGGCAGCGGCCACCACTGCGCCTGCCGCTCCTGCACAATCTACCGACGCTGCTGCCAAAGCCGTGGTCGCCAACTACGCCAACATGGTTTATGCCGTGTTCAGCGACGCGGAATCTACCGCCAAGACCCTGCAAACGGCCGTCAACGACTTCCTCGCCACGCCGAATGACAAAACCCTCAAGGCTGCCCGTGACGCCTGGGTTGCAGCGCGCGTGCCTTACATGCAGAGCGAAGTCTTCCGCTTCGGCAACACCATCATCGACGACTGGGAAGGACAGGTTAACGCCTGGCCCCTGGACGAAGGCCTGATCGATTACGTCGCCAAGGATTACCAGCACGCGCTGGGTAACCCGGGTGCAACCGCCAACATCATCGCCAACACTGAAGTTCAAGTGGGTGAGGACAAGGTCGACGTCAAGGACATCACCGCTGAAAAACTCGCCAGCCTCAATGAACTGGGCGGTTCGGAGGCCAACGTTGCCACCGGCTACCACGCCATCGAGTTCCTGCTCTGGGGCCAGGATCTGCACGGTAACGGTCCGGGTGCCGGCGAACGTCCTGCGTCCGATTACATCGAAGGCGCTGGCAGCACCGGCGGCCACAACGACCGTCGTCGTGCTTACCTGAAAGCCGTTACCCAGCTGCTGGTCAGCGACCTGACCGAAATGTCCAACAACTGGAAAGCCGGTGTTGCCGACAACTATCGCGCCACCCTGGAAGCAGAGTCCGGCGAAAGCGGCCTGCGCAAAATGCTGTTCGGTATGGGCAGCCTGTCCTTGGGCGAACTGGCCGGCGAGCGCATGAAAGTGGCACTGGAAGCCAACTCCAGCGAAGACGAGCATGACTGCTTCAGCGACAACACCCACAACTCGCACTTCTACAACGGCAAAGGCATCCGCAACGTTTATCTGGGCGAATACACCCGCGTAGACGGCAGCAAAATCAGCGGCCCAAGCCTGTCGTCGCTGGTTGCGAAAGTCGACCCGGCCACCGACGCCACCCTGCGCGCCGATCTGGACGCCACTCAAGCGAAACTGCAAGCCATCGTTGATCACGCCAATAAAGGCGAGCACTTCGACCAACTGATCGCCGCCGGCAACACCGAAGGCAATCAGGTAGTACGTGACGCCATCGCTTCGCTGGTCAAGCAGACCGGCGCTATCGAACAGGCTGCTGGCAAACTGGGCATCACCGACCTGAACCCGGACAACGCCGATCACGAGTTCTGATTTGCGCTGTTTGAGCGTTCGCGTCTGAACGCTTCGAACGGATGAACCAAAAATGCCAGTCGGCTTGCTGACTGGCATTTTTTTATGCGTGGATTTCCTGTTAATTACCCCGGAGCAGCGAACCATCTGCAACTGCTGTAAGGCCTTTCCGAAACACGCTTTGCCGTATTGAAGCCGCCCGCATCGCCATTGAGTATTCGCGTTTTCCCCATGCCCCGTGCAAGGCGCCCCTCGATGACCGAGCTCCGATCCGGCCCCAATGACCTGCCCTGGTCGCAAGACGGCTACCTGCTGCTCAATGCCGTACGAACCGGCAATCTCCTGCCCCGGCTGTATCAGTGGAATCCGGGCATCCAGTGCCATCCGCTGTTTCTCGGCACACGCTTTAAAGAACTGCTGGACGTCTCGCCGGTGCTGGTAGTCGTTGAAGGGCACCATGACCCGGTGCTACAAGCGTTCTTGCACAACGCGGAACACATCTGGGGGCTGCTGCTCTTCAGCGGCACCGAAGCGCAATGCATCGTCGATCACCTGCGCTGGCTGGTCACGGTCGATGAACCGGTCGGCAAACCGACACTGCTCAACCTCTCCGATCCGCCCGTTGCCAATGCCCTGTTCGAGCTTTATCCGCGGCAAACCGATAACGCCTTGTTCGGCCCTGTCGAGCACGTCTACGCCGTCGACCCATACGTCAAAGCCTGGCGTCACCATCAACGCCTGGGTGAACCGGCAATCACTGATCACAATACCCTCTATCGCCTGAATGCCGCGCAGATCGACGCGCTGAATGAAGTCAACTTCCGCAACACGGTCCTCAAGCTCGACCAGCACATGGCCCGACACTTCCCGGATTTTCAGGCTCGGCTGGACGCCCGAGGACGCTTCACCTACTTCCATGCAATGGCCAGCACCGCCTATGGACATGGTTTCCACAGCGAGAGCGACATCCTGCACTACGCCAATGTCATGGAATTTCTCGACGGTCAGGCAACCGCTGCGCATCCCGACATCACCGCCCTGCTCTACACCTCCTCAGCGCTGACACCCTCGCAGCGTGTGCAAAAGGCCAACCTGCTGGCCCTTGAGCGAGACAAGCAGTCATCAGGAGCTCGACCATGACAGACAAACGCCTGCCGGACAAAGACCGCGCCTATTGGGAAGCCCGAAGCGGTGGCCACAAAGACGCCCGTGACAGCCTCGGTACTTGCCCGCTCATGGGCAAAAAAATTCAGTTGCTGCCCGTGCGCTACGGGCGCGTCGAGCGGCTGGCCAGCGATATTGCGGAAACACCTTACAAACACTTGCAGCGCCCCATCGGTCTGCGCCTGATTCGCGATGGCTATTTGTATGTCATCGACGAGGCCAGCGGTTATCTGCACGAGTACCGGATGGAGAATGGCGTTCCGGTAAAACTCCTCTGGCAAGGCGCCGATGTTGGCCGGGATGTACGCAGCCACTCAGTGGGCGAAGCGACGCTGGTTTTTGCCCGCAACAGCGTTTTGCACGTGGCTTACTCGGAACTGCAATGGACCGCCGCCAAATGCTCAAAGGTGATTGGCAGCAAGCCTGATCGCCTCTACTTCATGCAACGCGTGGATCTGGCCGCTGCCGACTGCGAAAAAGGCGGCAAACATCTGCGGGTCGAAAATCAGATCAGGCAATCCCTCGCCGAACTGGCCGAACAGCCCGCCGAACAATGCCTGACGCCCGACGCTCATCCCGAGGAAAGCCAGGATTATGTCTGGGAACATCAAGCGCTGTTCCGCGAAGCGCACATTGGCCAGCTCAAGGATTCGCTGAACGCGCAGTACCAGTTCAATCATTTGTATCTGGTCCTGGAAGACAGCATCGGGATCATGCGTGATCTCGCCGAGGAACAGGACACCGTCGTCGACTGGATCGAGCAGTGGACCCAGCAACATAACAATGAAATGCGCTACGTGGTGGGCAGCTACATCGACACGCTGATGACCATTGGCGAGCAGAACGCCCCGAAAACCGCAACCAATTCAGATTTTTTCAGCAAAACCACGCCTGCACAGCGCACCACCATTTACGACTACATCAACGCCCGTAATCAGTGGCGCGGGGAGCACAGCAAGGGGCTTGCCGTTACTGCGGGCGAAGATGGCCGCTACTCCGCAAAGCGGGGTGCCGAGCTTCGCGAGCGCCCGGAAGCCGTCATCGCCAAACGCGAAATGGATGCCAAACATGCGCAAATGGTCGACGAACTGGGCGAACCGCTGCATGCCGACCTCAAAGACGAAATCGATGCGCTGCAGGACAGCAGCAAAGGCACGCTGGAAGGCGTCGGCCTGGGTTCGCGAGGTATCGTCGATCTGGTTCGCCATGAGGAAATGCAGCGTTATCTGAAGCGTGAGCGCCTGCACCTCAAGCGCTGGACCGAGCGCCTGGACGCCATCACCGATGACCGCCTTCATCTGTTTACCCAAGGTGAATTCCACCGCAGCGCCTGGTATTTCGATCCGCTTGATCCCCAGCAGCAAAACCACGCGCTGGCCATGGAACACAACTGCATCCGCGATCTGTGTCGCACCGATGCAGCGCTGGAGAAACTAGGCGAGTACTTTCATGAGTACCCGTTCTACGCGCTGCCGGTGTTCTACGGACGGCTTGATCTGGAATTCCTGCGCGAGAAATCCGGCGAGCTGATCAAGCTGCTAAACGATTCACGTGGTTTCTCCGGCGACATGGCGGGTGCCCAGGCCCGAATGTCCGAGATCGGGCGGATCATGGGCAATCACTGGACCCGCAGCCTGCATTTGGAAGGCGAGGCCCATTCCCTGCATCAGGCGGTGAGCGCCACCTACATCCCGGCCATCGCCCTGCGCATGGAGCAATGGCTGGCCGAGATGCAGGCCAAACTCGATACTCCGGAGCTAAGCCAGCATCTACAGAAATTCCAGCAATACACCAACCGCGCCCAACGCCTGGGAACACTGATCGCCCTGCAACAACAAGGCGCCACGCTGAGCATCGCCAGCGAAGCCGATGTGCAAAAATTCAAGGACAACTTCACCCGACTCAACGCATTGCTCGAACACGAAGAAAACCTCAAGACCGACCGCAAACTCTACGACAAGCTCGCCCGTAGTCGCATGCGCAGCGAAGACCAGCGCTATCAGGCGGCGGTCGAGAAACAGCGTATCAACGAAGAGCTGCTGGAAACGCGAAACAAGCGCTCGGCGGTAGTTCGGGATCTGGAAGACGGAATCTCCCCCAACAGCAAATTCCCCACCGGCTATATCGGCGTGCGACTGAATCTCACGCAGGAACAGTCGAGTGCGTTGTATGAGGAAACCAGACGCCTTAGATCTGGAATGTTGGGAGGTTATGCGACTGACGGGGCTTGGAAAGCAGGGTTTAAGAGCGGGTGGATACCATTGTTGGCGGTTGGGTTGCAAGTGGGAAATTTGGGAGAGGCTTGGAAGGCTTGGAAATCAAACGCTGCTGACAATGGCCCTTCCATTAAACAAAACATCGTTCTCATCGGAGCCTTATCAAGCATCGCCGCCTCGGCATTGTCGGTTTACCAATCAATGCATATTGCCATGGTCGACAGGGCGATGCAGACGATACTCGCCCGTAGCCAAGGGACGTCCGGAATGTTGCTCGCAGTACGAACGGGGAGTTTGGGGCTAGGGCTGGGAATGATCATTTCCCCTATGGCATTTATAGGTTCCATAGGCACCGCTGTGGACAACTGGAATAAATGGCATAACGCCTTATTCAACGGAACGGCTGGTGAAAAAGCGGGAGCATTAAGCGGTGTAATTGGCGACTTGGGGTCAGTGGGCATCACTGGAGCAGTCGGAGCAAGGGCCTTAGGGGAGGGTTTGGAAGTACTGAAAGATTTTATGAGCGCCCTCCCCTCAGAAAGGAAACTCGCGGCGAGCACGGCTTTGGCAACTCGCGGAGCGCGGTTTATACGGCTCTCTATGCGCTTGACGCCATGGGGCCTCATTTTTACCGCCCTGCAGTTAGGCGGCGAAGCGCTTTATAACTATAACAACCTGGATGATCAACAACGCTGGATGACGGGCTGCTGTTGGGGTGTAAGACCAGAAGGATGGGATTGGCCGACACACTCCCAACGATTAGCCGAGGCTACGCTGCTCCCGCAGATTATTGATAAGGGTGTGCAAGAACGCAGCGTTGACGGCGAGCACTTTCGAATTCTGCATTTACAGCTACCGGGTATAACTTTAGCAACTTTCAACGACATGTCTTTGCGGTGGAGCGCACGATTGCAAAAAAACACTGATGAATGGGATGTCGGTAGTGCACTGTCATCGCTCGTAACGATAATTGCTGATCGCCCGTTAACCCTCGCACTGGAAATACCGGATCAGTGGCAAGGTTCAGATGCTTTACTGCAGTTACGCTTAAGCGTTCGACCAGCGATAGCAGCTAATTATCTAAAAGAAGCCAAAGGGAGCCTCTTCTACCGAATTGAGCTAACACAGTCCAACATATCAAAAAAACCAATCACTGCCTCATTGGTAACTCCACCAATACCCAAAGCATTGGAAGAATTACAAATTACTCGGAAGCTACTCAATGCCGACAACTAAATACGATCGTTTGCCCAGAGCAGGCGATCTTGAGAAAGAATCCGGTGTAGAGGTTTTCTATATCGCGCCTCGACCAATACCAACCGGCTCGCCGGGGTTCAGCTCGCGAAAACTACATAAGCTATCCAACCAAACTTATCTCGATTTTGCGATGAGCAAGGGTACATGGGAGCTTGGAGTAAGGAGCGGCATTGGATCAATTATGCTCATCGTGATTTTCTTTTTCATCGTGGGTTTAGGACTGGGTCTGTACGATCATATAAATCATGGCAGACCCATATTAAACATTATTATCCAACTTGCATCGCCAAACTGGTTCGTTTGGGGTATTTTGTCATTTTATATAATTCTTTTTTGTTCCATATTTTCCAAAGCGGTTTATCAATCCAGCACCTCTCCCCCCATCCGCTTCAACCGCCAACGCCGCGAAGTTGCCTATGTTGCCAAGCGCGGTCAGCCGCCACGCTTTGTACCGTGGGAAGAAGTCATTGCCTGCGTCAGCAGCGGCAAGGTCATTACGCAATACGGCAGCCACAACAGTTTTTCGCTGATGATTGGCCTGCGGGATTCTGAAAATGGCGATGTAGTGTGGATCACCGTGCCTACGGCATCGCTCATGCTGGCGGTCAGCGAATGGGAGGCCATTCGCGGTTATATGGAGGAAGGGTTAAGCGCGCTGCCACCGCCAATGAGCGAGAACTATGAAGAAGGCACCGTCGCCCATTTCCATCTGTGCCGTGTGGCTTATCGAGAAAACCACTGGTACGTAACTTATCTGTTTGGCTTCATCCTTATCCAGTTCTGCAGCGGCTGGACCCTGCCCTGCCACATCGCCGCCTGGGTCGAGCGCCTGCCGAAAACCAGCTTCCCGAAAAGCGTTCTGGACTGGTCCAAACCTCTACCGCCCGAGCAATGGCAAAAACCCAGCGCTGAATTGATCGCGCAGAGCAAAGCGGTGCGCAAAAGTTTGCGGCAGGGTAAGAGTTTGTTTGAGCACTTCCGCGAGCTGAACAAAACCTCCGTGGATGTCCAGCGAGTCGAAATCCCGAAGCGGGCAAATTCGTAACAACACGTTGCGACAGGTCAAGGTAAACGATAATCCCTCTTATTCGAAAAGGACGAGGCTGTTAAGCTTGCACGCCCCGATTTTGGGCTGGTTGCAGGATGCTTATGATTACGTCGCTTCGTCCGATCCTTGCTCTGCTCGTCGCCGTGGCGTTGAGCGGGTGCGATGACGCCCCGCGTTTTACCCAGGCGGAGCCGGGCGAAGCGTTGTCGGGTGGGGCGGCGACGGTGAACAAGACGGATCGCAACGCATTTTCGCTGCCTTCAGCCAATCTTTCGCCTGTGCGGCGGCTGGATTTCAGTGTCGGCAACAGCTTCTTTCGCAGTCCATGGGTGATCGCACCTTCGACCACCACGGCTCGCGACGGTCTGGGGCCATTGTTCAATACCAACGCCTGCCAGAATTGCCACATCAAGGACGGCCGCGGCCATCCACCTGACAACGGCGACAGCAATGCGGTGTCGATGCTGGTGCGCCTGTCGATTCCCGACAATCCCGCCCAAGCGGACTTGATCAAAAAAGCTGGCATCTTGCCCGAGCCGACTTATGGCGGGCAGTTGCAGGATATGTCGATCCCCGGCGTTGCGCCGGAAGGCCGCGTGCGCGTTGAGTATGAGCCGCTGCCGGTGCATTTCCGGGACGGTACGCAGGTCGAGCTGCGCAAACCGACCTTGAGCATCACCCAGTTGGGCTATGGCCCGATGCATCCTGAAACCCGGGCATCGGCGCGTATCGCGCCGCCGATGATCGGTCTCGGGCTGTTGGAGGCGATTCCCGATGCGGCGATTCTGGCCAATGCCGACCCGGACGATGCAGACGGCGATGGTATTTCCGGGCGTCCAAACTGGGTCTGGGATGACACCGCGCAGAAAGTCGCACTGGGCAAGTTCGGCTGGAAAGCCGGTCAACCCAACATCAATCAACAAAACATTCACGCGTTCTCTGGTGATATGGGCCTGACCACCAGCCTGAGAATGTTTGATGACTGCACGCCCGCGCAAACTGACTGCCTTGCGGCACCCAACGGCAATGGCCCGGATGGCGAGCCCGAGGTCAGCGATAACATTTTGCGCCTCGTGCTGTTCTACACGCGAAATCTGGCCGTGCCCGCCCGCCGAGACGTTGAAAGTCCGCAGGTGTTGGCTGGCAAGAATCTGTTCTACAAGGCCGGATGCCAGCAATGCCACACGCCGCAGTTCAAGACCGCGCATGATGCCGCCGAGCCGGAGCAGGCCGATCAGGTCATCCGTCCCTACAGCGATTTGCTGCTGCACGACATGGGCGAAGAACTGGCTGACAATCGCCCCGAGTTTCAGGCTACAGGCCGCGAGTGGCGGACCCCACCGTTATGGGGGATTGGTCTGACGCAAACAGTCAGCGGGCATACACAGTTTCTGCATGATGGCCGCGCCCGCAATCTGCTCGAAGCGGTGCTCTGGCACGGCGGCGAAGCCCAGGCGGCACAACGACAAGTATTGGCATTCGATGCCGAGCAACGCGCCGCGTTGCTGGCATTCCTGAATTCGTTATGACTTCTTTCATTTAAAAATAAGGAACCGGACATGTTCCGTCCCAAGTTGCTCTTCACCAGCCTTGCCGCTCTTGCTTTGGGTGCCTGCGCACCGGCCGATCCACAGGCTGTCACTTCGGCGTCCATCGCCAAGCAAGTGATCCTGCCGACTTACAGTCGCTGGGTCGACGCTGACCGGCAACTGGCGGTCAGCGCCCTCGCCTTCTGTCAGGGCAAGACTGATCTGGCCACTGCTCGTGCCGACTTCCTGCACGCGCAGAAGACCTGGGCCGAGTTGCAGCCCTTGCTGATCGGTCCGCTGGCCGAGGGCAATCGCTCCTGGCAAGTACAGTTCTGGCCGGACAAGAAAAACCTGGTCGGCCGTCAGGTCGAGCAACTGGTCACCGCCCAACCGCAAATCAGCGCTGAAGCCCTGTCCAAATCCAGCGTTGTGGTGCAAGGCCTGTCGGCCTACGAATACATTCTGTTCGACGCCGAAATCGACATGGCCAACGCCGAGCAGAAAGCGCGTTACTGCCCGCTGATGATGGCGATTGGCGAGCGCCAGAAAACCCTCGCTGAAGAAATCCTCAGTCGCTGGAACAGCAACGACGGCATGCTTGCCCAGTTGAGTAAATTCCCCAACCAGCGCTACGCCGATTCCCACGAAGCCATCGCCGAATTGCTGCGGGTTCAGGTCACCGCCCTGGACAGCCTGAAGAAAAAACTCGGTACGCCGCTGGGTCGTCAGACCAAAGGATTGCCGCAGCCCTTCCAGGCCGATGCATGGCGCAGCAAGTCGTCACTCAGCAGTCTGGAAGCCAGCCTGATCAGTGCTGAAACCGTATGGGCCGGCGTTGACAATCACGGCCTGCGCGGTCTGTTGCCCGCCGAGCAGAAACCACTGGCCGACAAGATCGACGCTGCCTACGCTGCCAGTCGTAAACTGCTGACTGCGCTGAAGCCGCCTCTGGCCGATCTGCTGGCCAGCGAAGAGGGCCGTCAGCAGCTCAACGCGTTCTACGACAGCCTCAACGTGGTTCATCGCCTGCACGAAGGCGAGCTGGCCAAGGCGCTGGGCATTCAACTGGGCTTCAACGCCAACGACGGCGATTGAACGAGAGGATTTTGATGATGTTGCGACGCCAGGCTCTGGCCCTTGGAAGTCTGCTGCTCAGTGCTTGCACTCTGGGCGGCTGGACGCTGTTTCGCCAAAAAGGCAAAGACCCGCTCTTGCTGTCAGCTCGAGATGATGCCGATGGGCAGCATTTCGCCGTGGGTTATCAACTCGATGGCAAACAAATCTTCGCCACCAAGGTTGCCCAGCGCTGCCACGACATCATCAATCACCCGACGCTGAATCTGGCGTTGTTCGTGGCCCGTCGTCCCGGCACAGAAAGCTATTTGATCGATCTGCAGGATGGTCGTCTGGTGCAGACCATCACGTCGCAACCGAATCGACATTTCTACGGGCATGCGGTGATTCACAGCAGCGGCGAATGGCTGTATGCCACCGAAAATGACACCACCGATCCCGGTCGCGGCCTGTTGGGTGTGTACCGCTTCGAAGCTGATCGCCTCGTGCATTTCGGGGAAATCCCTACGCACGGCATCGGTCCGCATCAGGTGTCATGGATGCCCGATGGCGAAACGCTGGTGGTCGCCAACGGCGGCATACGCACCGAAGCCGAAAGCCGGATCGAGATGAACCTCAACGCCATGCAGCCAAGTTTGGTGTTGATGCAGCGCGACGGCACCCTGCTGAGCAAGGAAACGCTCAGGCAGTCCATGAACAGCGTCCGTCACATGGGCATCGCCAGCGATGGCACCATCGTCGCTGGTCAGCAATTCATGGGCGATGCGCACGAAAGCGCCGAGCTGTTGGCGATCAAGCGTCCCGGCCAGCCATTTCAGGCGTTTCCCGTGGCTGAGCAACAACTCGCAGCGATGGGCCATTACACCGCCAGCGTCGCAGTACACAGCGACCTGCGACTGGTGGCGCTCACCGCGCCAAGGGGCAACCGCTTCTTTATCTGGGACCTGGACAGCGGCGCGGTTCGCCTTGACGCGCCTCTTCCCGATTGCGCCGGTGTCGGCGCAGTTGCTGACGGTTTCGTGGTCACCTCGGGTCAGGGCCGCTGCCGTTTTTACGACTGCCGCCAGACCGAACTGTTGGCCAAACCATTGGATTTGCCGACGGGTTTTTGGGACAACCATTTGCATCTGGTTTGATACCGGGACTTGAATCCAGACCCATGACATAACCCGAGCAGAGGTCCGGGTTTGAAGTAATATTGCGTGACATTTTTATCAGGCACTCCATGAGCCGCAGGATTAACGTGCTCGCCTGATTCACCTGTATTTGCAAGGAAGTGAATATGCTGCGTCGCCGTATGTTGATCATGCTGGGTGTGGTGCTGCTGGTCGTGCTGTTACTGGCGGGCTACAAGGCCTTTTCTGTCTATCAACAAATCCAACAGTTCAGCGCGCCGAAACCGCCGATCAGTGTGTCCGTCGCGACCGCCAGCGAACGCGCGTGGCAGAGCCGTCTGCCGGCCATCGGCACGCTCAAGGCCTTGCAGGGCGTTGACCTGAGCCTGGAAATCGCGGGTACGGTCAAGGCCTTGATGTTTGACTCCGGGCAAACAGTTCGCGTCGGACAACCGTTGCTTCAGCTGGACAGCGATGTGGAAAAAGCCCTGCTCGGCACTGCTGAAGCCGACCTTGGCCTGGCCCAGGTGGAACAGGGTCGTGGCAGCAAACTGGTAGGCGACCAGGCGATTTCCCGTGGTGATTTCGACAAGCTCGTGGCGCAGCTGAAAAAGGCCAGCGCAACCGTGGCGCAGTTGAACGCATCCCTGGCGAAGAAACGCATTCTCGCGCCGTTCAGCGGCACCATCGGCATTCGTCAGGTGGACGTCGGCGACTATCTGGCCAGTGGCACGGTCATCGCCACCTTGCAGGATTTGAGCAGCCTTTATCTCGATTTCTATGTGCCGGAACAGGCGCTGCCCAATCTGGCCGTCGGCCAGAAAGCACTGGTCAACGTCGCGGCTTACCCCAAGCAGAGTTTCGAAGCGACGCTCAGCGCGATCAACCCCAAGGTCGACGAAACCACTCGTAACCTGTTGGTGCGCGCCACGCTGCCGAATCCCGAAAGAAAATTGCTGCCTGGCATGTTCGCTGATCTGCACGTCTTGTTGCCCGGGCCGAAGACGCAAATCGTGCTACCGGAAAGCGCGATTACCTACACGCTCTATGGCAACTCGGTTTATGTCGTGGTGCCGAAGAAAAACGACAAAGGTGAGCCGGAAAAAGACGCCAAGGGTGAAGCGCAGCTGGCCGTTGAGCGGCGTTTCGTGGAAACCGGCGAGCGTCGCGACGGGCTGGTGATCATCAGCAAAGGGATCAAGGCGGGCGAGCAAGTGGTCAGCGGTGGCCAGCTCAAGCTCGATAACGGTGCCCATGTCGCGATCAGTGCCGACACCACTTTGCCAGCCGAACAGAACAGTCAGCCTCGCGCAGACTGATCAAGGAATTCTTCATGGCTTTTACAGATCCGTTCATCCGTCGTCCGGTGCTCGCCACCGTGATCAGCCTGCTGATTGTGTTGTTGGGCTTCCAGGCGTTCAGCAAGCTGACCATTCGCCAGTATCCGCAGATGGAAAACGCCCTGATCACGGTGACCACGGCGTACCCCGGCGCCAATGCCGAAACCATTCAGGGCTATATCACGCAACCCTTGCAGCAAAGTCTGGCAAGCGCGGAAGGCATCGACTACATGACGTCGGTCAGCCGACAGAATTTCTCGATCGTTTCGATCTATGCCCGTATCGGCGCCGACAGCGACCGGCTGTTCACTGAGTTGCTGGCCAAGGCCAACGAGGTAAAAAACAAGCTGCCGCAAGACGCGGAAGATCCGGTACTGAGCAAGGAAGCAGCGGACGCTTCGGCGCTGATGTACATCAGTTTCTACAGCTCGGAACTGAGCAATCCGCAAATCACCGACTATCTGTCCCGGGTGATCCAGCCAAAGCTGGCGACATTGCCGGGCATGGCCGAAGCGGAAATCCTCGGCAATCAGGTGTTCGCCATGCGGCTGTGGCTGGACCCGGTGCGACTGGCGGGTTTCGGCCTCACGGCGGCGGATGTCACCGATGCGGTGCGACGTTACAACTTTCTGTCAGCGGCCGGCGAGGTCAAGGGCGAGTACGTCGTGACCAGCATCAACGCGACGACAGAACTGAAGTCCGCCGAAGCCTTCGCCGCCATCCCGCTCAAGACCTCAGGCGACCGTCGCGTGTTGCTGGGCGATGTGGCGCGGGTCGAGATGGGCGCGGAAAACTACGACACGGTCAGCTCGTTCGATGGCACGCCGTCGGTGTATATCGGGATCAAGGGTACGCCCAGTTCCAACCCGCTGGATGTGATCAAGGAAGTGCGGCGCATCATGCCGGAGCTGGAAAGCCAGCTACCGCCAAGCCTGAAGGTCTCTATTGCCTACGACGCCACGCTGTTCATTCAGGCTTCGATCAACGAGGTGGTGAAAACCCTGATCGAAGCGGTGCTGATCGTGATTGTCGTGGTGTTCCTGTTCCTCGGCGCGTTGCGCTCGGTGCTGATCCCGGTCATCACCATTCCGCTGTCGATGATCGGCGTGCTGTTCTTCATGCAACTGATGGGCTACTCGATCAACCTGCTGACATTGCTGGCCATGGTGCTGGCCATCGGGCTGGTGGTGGACGATGCGATTGTCGTGGTGGAGAACATCCATCGCCATATCGAGGAAGGCAAGACGCCACTGGACGCCGCCATTGAAGGCGCGCGAGAGATCGCCATGCCGGTGGTTTCCATGACCATCACCCTCGCAGCGGTTTACGCGCCCATTGGCTTCCTGGAGGGGCTGACGGGCGCGCTGTTCAAGGAGTTCGCCTTGACGCTGGCTGGCGCGGTGGTGATTTCCGGTGTAGTCGCGTTGACCCTGTCGCCGATGATGTGCGCCTTGCTCCTGCGTCACGACGAGAATCCCAGCGGTCTGGCGCACAAGCTCGACCAGATTTTCGACCGGCTCAAGGCACGCTATCGCAGCATGCTGCACGGCACGCTGAATACGCGCCCGGTGGTGCTGGTGTTTGCGGTGATCGTGTTGTGCCTGATTCCGGTGTTGCTCAAATTCACCAAGTCGGAACTGGCCCCCGATGAAGATCAGGGCATCATTTTCATGATGGCGACGTCGCCACAGCCCACCAACCTGGATTACATCAATCGCTACACCGATCAGTTCATCCAGATCTTCAAGGAGTTTCCCGAATACTACTCATCGTTCCAGATCAACGGCTTCAACGGCGTGCAAACCGGTGTCGGCGGCTTTCTGCTCAAGCCGTGGGACGAACGCAGCCGCACGCAGATGGAGATCCTCCCGGAGGTTCAGGCAAAGCTGGCGGGTATCAGCGGTTTGCAGATTTTCGGCTTCAACCTGCCATCGCTTCCGGGGACCGGCGAAGGCTTGCCGTTTCAGTTTGTGATCAATACGCCGAACGATTACTCGGCACTGCTGCAAGTGGCCGAGCGCATCAAGGCGCGGGCCACGGAGTCAGGCAAGTTTGCCTTTCTGGATATCGACCTGGCCTTCGACAAACCGGAAGTGGTGGTGGATATCGACCGGGCCAAGGCCGCGCAGATGGGGGTTTCCATGGCGGATCTGGGCGGCACGCTCGCCACCCTGCTGGGCGAGGCGGAAATCAATCGCTTCACCATCGAAGGACGCAGCTACAAGGTCATCGCTCAGGTTGAGCGCCCTTACCGGGACAATCCAGGCTGGCTGAACAACTATTACGTGAAGAACAGCGACGGCAAACTGCTGGCACTGTCCACCGTCATCAAGGTCAGCGACCGCGCACGGCCGCGCCAGCTCAATCAGTTCCAGCAGCTCAACTCGGCGATCATCCAGGGTTTCCCGATTGTCAGCATGGGCGAAGCCATTGAAACCATTCGCCAGATCGCCAGCGAAGAGGCCCCGGCAGGTTTTGCCTATGACTATGCGGGCGCGTCGCGGCAGTACGTGCAGGAAGGCAGCGCGTTATGGGTGACGTTTGCCCTGGCGCTGGCGATCATCTTTCTGGTGTTGGCGGCGCAATTCGAAAGCTTCCGTGACCCGCTGGTGATTCTGGTAACCGTGCCGCTGTCGATTTGCGGCGCCTTGATCCCGCTGTTCCTGGGGCTTTCGAGCATGAATATCTATACCCAGGTCGGGCTGGTGACCTTGATCGGCTTGATCAGCAAGCACGGGATTCTGATTGTGGAGTTCGCCAATCAGCTGCGCCGCGACAAGGGCCTGTCGGCCAGGGAAGCGGTGGAAGAAGCGGCGGCGATTCGTCTGCGACCGGTATTGATGACCACGGCAGCGATGGTCTTCGGCATGGTGCCATTGATTCTCGCCAGTGGCGCAGGCGCAGTCAGCCGGTTTGATATCGGTACCGTGATTGCCACGGGGATGTCGGTCGGGACGTTGTTTACGTTGTTCGTGCTGCCTTGCGTCTATACGTTTCTGGCGGCGCCGGACAAGAACGTCGCAGCCCCGGCGGCACAGCCAGCGCCTTTGAACTGACAGATGCCCCAAAAAAGCCGCTTCCCCCAACCCCCGTTCGAACGGTAGGAGGGGACTGGTCCCCGAAGACGGCGGATGGGCCAGCATCATTCGCCTGATCTAATCGGTGTCTGCGCCACCGTCTTCCCGGACAAGTCCGGTCCTACCGAGCCCTACACAAACCGGTAGGAGGGGACTGGTCCCCGATGGCGGCGAATGGGCCAGCATCATTCGCCTGATCTAATCCGGTGTCTGCGCCACCGTCTTC
>NZ_LGSI01000002.1 GCF_001698815.1 Pseudomonas syringae
CGGGCCACATCTCGCGCCGTTTCATGGACACTACGGGCGATTTTTCGGAACGAAGTGTTCGGGCAGCAGCGCGCTTTCATCGAGCATGTAGCGCAGTCGGTTTGTCGGGATCGAAAGATGATGGTGCCAGCTTTCGTGACATGTGAGCGCTGGTTCTTGAAGGCCCGCCACTCGCTACGCAGGGCGTGTCCGGTGGGACCGCGATACTCCTGCGTTTCTTCATTCCATTGAAAATCGCTGCTCGAGAGGCTGTCGTTCTTGCGTTCGGTTTTGTCCCAAACCGGCACATGAGGCTCAATGTTTTTTTGGTCCACCATCCAGGCCAGCATCGGTGCGGTTCCATAAGCGGTATCGCCAATGAGCCGATCCGGCTTGATGGCGAACTGTTCTTCGACCCGCTCAATCATGGTCTTGGTGCTTTCGACCTCGGCGGTTCGATGGGCGAGTGTCGGCTCCACGTCCACAATCACACCATGCTCGACATCAATGAGATAGTTCGTCGAGTAAGCAAAGAACGCCGGGCTGGAGAGGCGACAGTTGTATGGCCGCGGTTCGTCCGGGCCCTAGTTTGCAGTTGATGGGTCGCGGTGGTTGCCAGTGAAGGAGAGGCCTTAGATCGCTATCGAATCGTGCAGATCAATGCCGCTAAGTTCTGCCATTCGAAGACGATAAGCGTCGACAGCAGGCGGATACTCGATGCCATGCACGATCGACATGCTGCGCAAGGTCGCGAACAGGTGGACGTCGTCTTCGGAAAGCTCGCCGTTCACTGCATCGGACGATTGGATCAGGGGTTCCAGGGCCAGCAGATGACGGTTCAGCGCGTCGATATAGTCGGGGCTGGCCGCCATGTGATCCTTGAAGCTGCCGATCATGCGCTCCTTGTTTCGGGTGAAGTATGCACGTGCCGAGGTCGTGGAGAACTCTTCGAGGTCTGCCGCCGCCCAGCGTGGAAGTGCCAGCGAAAATAGCGGACCCGATGCGTCGCTATTCCACTGTGCCACGGCCGGATTGAGAGGGCCGGACAAGATCTTCTCGCCGGAAAGGCCATCGATATAACCGACGATATCCATACTCTCGGCCAAGTAGCGCCCGTCGTGCTTCAGGATGGGCGCCATTTTCTTGCCGATCATGCGGGTGGGGGTGGCTTCATCATTGTTCAGGAGAATGACGAGATCGAAGGCTATGTTCTTGAATCCGAAAATCGTGCGTGCCTTCACGCAGAACGGGCAGTGATCGTAAACGTAGAGCTTCATAAGGTTTGATTCCAAAAAGTGGGTGCCACGATATGACGTGAGTCGCGTTGAGCCCTTGATTGTTCGAGGCCCGCATGAGGTGCGAAGTAGTCTTCTGGCTATTCCGAGTGCGCATTCGGCGAATAGGGTGAGCTGCCTGTTCGCAGCTCTTCAGTTTGAGTAAGCGCCAAAGAAAGTTATCTCGGGTTTGCCGACCATTAAGTGTTCTGCGTCGCGCTCGAAGGCATGAAAGTGGGGTTGGGTGAGATGTAAATCGAAAGCCTCCCGGTCCCGATAGATCTCATGGAACACCACATGGTTTTCATCGTCTTCTGGAACCAGAACATTGAAAGCGATACATCCCGCTTCATTCGCCAGGGACTCGCGCGCGTCTGCGGCCGCCACCGGTAGGAACGCGGTGCGTGACCCTGGCTGCAGAGTGATCCTGGCGATTACGACAAAGGTAGTTAGCGACACGTTGGGCCTTCTTTCATAAACGATGCGAGGCATTACTGTATGGAGTGCATGATTGAAAGAGAATGCCCGTCGATGAGACTATGCGTTTCATAAATGAGAGGGGCGAAAATGGATCTCAATGCGGTGCAGATGCTGGTGACGATCGTCCAGGCCGGTAGCATGACCGCCGGCGCTGAACGTCTGGGGGTCCCGCTACCCACCGCAAGCCGAAGGATTCGTGCCCTTGAGCAGGCGTTGAAGGTTGAATTGCTGGAACGCTCAGCCAGGGGCGTGAAGCTGACTGAAGCCGGTGTACGCCTGTTTGAGCATGCCAGCCGTGGCCTGGAACTGCTGCAAGAAGGCCACGACGCTGTAATGAGTGACCAAGCCCACGTTAAAGGTAAGTTGCGTCTTTCAGTCCCCCCATCGTTCTCGCCCTGGTGGCAATTGATTTCGGACTTTCAGCAAGATCATCCCGACATCCGCGTTCACCTGCTTTCGACGGAGCGTCGCGTTCACCCTGTCGAGGACGGCATCGACGTAGCGCTTCGCGTCGGCAAGGTGGAGCACGAAGCCTTGATCGCCAGGCACCTGCTCGATTATCGACATGTCTTGGTCGCCAGCCCCAAGTTTCTTGCATCCCATGGCATGCCGAATCATCCCAGTGATCTGAGTAAGTTTCCCTGTGCAACATGGAGCCTTGGCACCAATACCAACGGGATCTGGCGCTTCCCGGAAGTATCAGTGGTGCCCAATACCGTGTTGTCGACAAATGACAGCATGCATCTTCTGCACAGTGTATTGGCAGGGGAGGTTATGACGGAACTCCCCCCCTTTATCGTCAAGGATGCGATTCAGAGCGGTTTACTTGTGCCTTTGTTGCCAGACTGCCCATTGCCAGAATTTTCATTAAATCTTTTATATCCTGCGCACCGGCACCGCTCTGCGGTTGTTCACACTTATCTGGAGTATTGCAGCCGACGCATTCCCTGGCTGGTAGAGGCTTGTACTGCTGTCACCAGAGCAGTTGACGCGCCGATTAGATCGCAACAAGACCCAGTTTAGAGCGCGCCAGGCTAGCCTGACGCGCAACGCAGCCACCAATCTCATCCCTTGATCCAGGTCCCGTCCTCTTGTGCGTCAATGGCAATGTCGAAGGTCTGGATATAGCCTGACAACATCCGATAGTAACCAATCACGATAATTGCATCGCTCAACTCCTGAAGCGAGAAGTGCTCCTGGGCGTGTTTGAACAGCACGCCCGGTGCCTTACCTTTGTCGAGGATGGCTTGGCCGAACCGCAGCAGTACGCGCTCGTCTTCTTTAAATGCTTGGGTGTCCTCCAAGCAACCCTCGGTTATAGCGACAAACTGGTCCGGACGGACGCCCGCAGCTTGGGCGATGGAGACATGCTGCTCCCATTCGTAGGCGACATTTTCATGTGAAGCCAAGAGTAAAACCATCAGCTCCTTGTGATAGTCGGAGATGGTCAGGTCCCTGAAGATCGCATTGGTCAGATCAATCATCGGATTGAATGCACCCGGGCTGTAACCCAGCATCCGGAAGAAGTTGACCTTCGTCGGCAGCTTTTCGAACTTGTCCCGCACGTGATCAGGCAACTTCGTAAAATCAGGATAATCGATTTCGACCTTCGAACTTATTTTGTCATTGGAACTGGTTGGGTTGGCCATAAGGCACTCCTGTAAACTCAAGTTAATGGTTGAGAGGTTTATCGGTAATCAGGTGCTGACCGGCAGTTGGGACGTACGGCTGACCCAATGGTTCACCGCGATGCAGACCAACAAAACCGCTGCCGAGACGATCATTGCACTCGATAACCCTTTGGAAAAAGCTGCAGGGTCGGTGCTGGTGATCATGGCCCCAAACACCGCAACACCAATCACGCCGCCAAGCTGTCTGGCCGACGCCATTAATCCCGACGCCATGCCGGCGTCATGCGAAGACACCGACGCTAGCATCGAATTGGTAATAGAGGGCACGGACGAAGCGCTGCCGATGCCCACTACCATCAGGGCGATATTCAGGTACCAAAGCGACGTCTCGGGCGTGACACGGGCCAGCGCCAGGAAACCAACGGCCTGAATCAAGAAACCAACGGTGATGATGCGTTGCGCACTGACGTGCCTGGCAATCCGTGAGGAGACCATCGTGGAGATCGTCAGCACTGCCGTAAGCGGTATGAACGCCAGGCCGGTTCTAAAGGCGTCGTAATGTAGAAACGACTGGAAGTAGATGCTGAATACAAACACGGTGCCGTAGAAGGTGAGGTTGATGGCCGCACCGGCCAATGCAGTGGTTGCCAGGGTTTTGTTTTGTGCCAATCGGCTGGGGAGCATGGGGTTCTTGACCCGTCGCTCAATCAAGACGAACGCAATTGCGCAAACCACGGCGACTGTCATGGTCGAGATGGTTTCAGTCACCCAGCCTTTCGAACTTGATTCGGTCAGGGCATAGGTCAATGACGCCAGGCAAATACCAATACTGATCTGCCCCGGTATGTCGACTTTCTTATCAATGCGGGGGGAGGGTGGTGCATAACGCATGATCAACCCAATCGCGAGAACGCCGATGGGGACGTTGAGTAGAAAAACACTTCGCCATCCGAGCCACTCGATTAGCAGGCCGCCCATGACCGGCCCCGCAGCCAGCGCGATACCTCCACAAGCGCCCCACATTGCTACGGCTGATCGCCGTTTGGCAGGATCGTCGAATGCCAGCCTTATCAATGTCAGGGAGGTGGGCACCAACAGGGCTGCGCCCACACCCTGAACAACACGCATACCGATCAGCATGGTCATACTGTTAGACAGGCCGCAGCCTATGGACGCCAAGGTAAAAAGTGCAAACCCCGACGCGAACACGGTTCTGGCGCCAAACTTGTCACCCCCCGCGCCCCCCAGAATCAAGAGCGCCGAGAACGCCAACGCATAGCTGTTGATGACCCATTGCAGACCGGTCAGGTTTGTATCGAATGCGGTTTTCAAAGCGCCTAACCCAACGTTGACGACGCTGACATCAAGTTGGACGACTAAAAAACCAAGGCATGCCGCGATCTGGATCGCGGCTAATGAGGTGGTTTTTGGGGCGGTGTTGGACATGATTTTGTGGTCGCACTGTTAGATCAATGGTTAGACGGTAACGGTTGACAATCTATGCGTAAATACTAGAATCCGCGTACATTAATTGCATAAACGCATGGCTCATGGACTGGGAAGATCTGAGATTTTTTTTGGCAATTGCTACGGCTGGCAGCCTGTCGGGAGCTGCGCGTGCGCTTGACGTCAATCAGGCCACCGTTAGCCGACGGCTGGCCGCATTGGAAGCTCAACTCAATGTACGTTTGGTTGATCGACTCCCGCGTGAGTCGCGTCTGACCGCTATTGGCCAGCAGATCATGCAGGATGTTTTGGACATGGAAGAAAAGGCGTTCGCCGTTGAGCGCAAGTGCTTGTCGTCCAGGGCCGCTACAAGGGCGAAGGTCACCATCACCGCGCCTCCTATTCTTGCCAGGCACTTTCTAACCCCAAACCTGGCTGAGCTGGCAAGAATGTCTCCGATGGTGCAGCTTTCAATTCTGAGTGAACCTCATTTCGTATCCCTGTCGCGTCTGGAGGCAGACCTGGCATTGCGTCTTTCGCCACCTATTGAAGATACGGACATCGTCAAAAAGGTTGGCAAGATGCAGTTCGCTCTCTACGCGCAAGGCGACTATGCGAATGCACTGGATGAGCAAAAATGGGAGTTCGTCGGCTACACCGACCGGCAGGGCGACTTTGCGCACAAGCGTTGGCTTTACGAAGTCATAGGCGCGAGACGGGTTGCCTGCGAGGTCACTGATTTGAGCCACCAATACGAAGCAGCTTGTACCGGCGTTGGCGTTGCCGGGCTGCCTTGCTTCATTGGTGATCGTGACAATCGCCTGGTCAAGCTCGACAACAATCTTCCAATGCTCTGCCTCGACATTTGGGTCGCCATGCACCCTGATCGTCGCAACGACACGGTAGTGCGCAAAACCGCCGATGAGATTTTGCAGTTACTTGAACCCCTTGGTTTGGGGTTCCCCTCAAATGCCAGGTAAGCCTCGGCTGACGCGAGCACCCAAGTGTCCATGTCCGGACCTGGTTATCTATCGGATTGCTTATCCCAGGTGATGCTCCCCGTGGGGTGACGGGGGCATAAGCGCAGCCTCAATTTTTTGCCATCGAGTCTGCGCAGATCAAATCAATCAGCGGCTGAAACCGTCAAACGGCGTCATGTACACAGCGCCGAACGGATCCAGACGTTTGCGGATCTCGGCATCGGGTGTGCCGTACACGACCAGGCTGGTGATGGTGCACAGTTCGAGGAAGCGCTTGCCGAATGGAGCAAAGGTCTCGTCCACGTGGCTGACCACGGATTCGACGTTGTAGCGCTCAAGAATATGCGCAACGCTTTGGTCTTCGTTGACGCTGTACTCGTAAACCAGGGTGCCCGGTTCAAGCTTGGTCGCGGGCACAATCTGGGCAATCAGCGCTTTGAATTCTGGAAAGTCGCCGGGTTTGATTGCAAGGGTAAACAGGCAGGAAATATGGGGATGCATGGGGATCTCTTCCATCTTCGGCGTCTTGGGGTGTCAGGTGAGGATGCATCGCTGACCCAGCCGATGCATTCGGTGCAGTCTCTGGGGTCAGGACTTCTCAGGCGCTTCGCCGAACAACTTGCCCGAACCTGCCCAATCCGATGGTGCTACGTCTTCGAAAATCACGTAGATGTACTCGGCAGGGGTGCCGGTGTTTTTGACGATGCTTTCAGTGATCTCAGCAGCCACGGTGGCTTTCTGAGCGTGCTCTTTACCTTCGAACCAACTGACGCGTACTACGGGCATGATGTATTCCTCTTGGGATAAAAACTCGGGCTGAAGTGATCAGTCCGTGACTTGCAACCATCCTAGGGTAGAAGAGTCTGGCGATAAACAGCCTAAAACTATAAAGTGGGTAGCGTTTATATCTACAGTTAAGGCGTTTATGATCCCCATCGATTCGTTTCAAGGCGTTCTCACCTTCGTCATGGCGGCACGTTCCAATAGCTTTACCGAGGCGGCGGGGCGGTTGGGGGTCTCCAAATCAGCCGTAGGCAAGTCCATTGCGCGCCTTGAAGAGCGGTTGGGGGTGCAGCTGTTTCATCGATCCACCCGTCGCATCTCCCTGACCGCTGACGGTGATGCCTATTTCATCGCCTGCTCCAACGCACTCGAAGAAATCGGTGCCGCTGAGAGTGGACTGGGTCCGGGAACCCGTGAACCCTCCGGCCGCTTGCGCGTGGATATGCCCGTGGCCTTCGGGCGTCGGGTGGTCGCGCCCTTGTTATTCGAAATCGCTGACAAGTATCCCGCGCTGCAGCTGAACATGACTTTTTCTGATCATCTGGTCGATCCGATTGAAGAGGGCATCGACCTGCTGATTCGTTTTGGGGAGCTGAAAGATACCCACGGTCTGGTTGCTCGCCGGCTAGCACGACAACGCTGGGCTATCTGTGCTGCGCCGAGTTACCTGAAGCGCTTCGGCGTACCTGACACCCTGGAAGATCTGAACCGTCATCATTGCATCGTCGGCCATCGACGGGGCCAGCCACTTTCCTGGCGTGTGAGGGAAGGGCAGAAAAGCGTTCGCTACTCACCTCCCGCCACCCACCAGATCGGCGATGGCGAGGCGATGATCCTCGCCGCCGTGGCGGGCATTGGCTTGTGCCAGATGCCCCGCTGCCTCTTTAATGACGATATTGAAGCAGGCAGGCTCGTGGAGGTGCTGGGCGGCTATGAGCCAGAGCCTGTTGAGGTCCACGCGGTATGGCCCAAGGTGTCGCACTTGCGGCCCAAGGTGAGGTATGTGGTGGATGAGCTGGTCCGGTTGTGTGAGCACTGGCAGTAGTGTCCTGGCCAACACAGAGCATCGGATGGTTGTTTGTAGAGCTGGAGTCTACACATTTGATCTTTAGCGATTATTTATCGAGCTGGGTTTCCACTATAGGATTGTGGCGCGCGGTCTGATGGCGGAATTTCATCCGAGGTAAGCAGGCGGCGCAGTCCGTTAAGTCATCGAAGAAGACCGCCATGAAAAACACGAACACTTCCGGTTACACCAGTCCCGCCAAGTGGCTGCATTGGGGCATGGCGTTACTCTGGATTTGCAGTTGGGGAGTGGGCATCCTGGCCACCCACTGGCGTGACGAGTTGAATCCACATCATCAACTGACCATCCTGCACAAAGCGGTGGCCAGCACGCTGCTTTTTCTGATCGTTCTGCGCGTGACCTGGCGGTTGATGAATCGTCCGCCTGAGTTGCCGGCAAGCATGAGTCCGCTGATGAAGCGCGGAGCAATGATTGGCCACGTGCTGCTTTACGTCGTCGCCCTCATCGCGCTGCCTATGTCCGGCTGGTACTGGAGTTCAGTAGCAGACAAAGCCATTCTCGTTGCCGGGCTGTTTATCTTGCCGCCTTTGGTTATGCCTGATCCTGAACTCTACGACCTGGCCAAGTACATCCACACTTGGACGGCCTGGTGCTGTGGCGCGCTGGTAGGCGGTCATGTGTTGGTAGCCTTGAAGCACCACTTCGTTGACAAGGACGAGACGCTGATCGGCATGTTGCCCGGTCAGAAAAAATGATTGATCCCGTCCTGTAAATGGCCTGCGTCAGTCATTGCCTTTTAATGAGTGCAGGTTGATACCCTTCGCTCTATCTCAGCCGCCACAGGCACCGCAGCAAGCATCGTCACCTCTCTCGATTCCCAGGCTGGAGCAGCATCCGGCCTGACGTTTCCTTTTCTTTTGCCGGCATTAAAGGCACTTTCACGATCAAAAAAATCGTTGCCTGTTCTTTTGTCGCAGCCGGGGTGTTTGCGCAGAGTCCTGAAACCCAAGCCGCTATCCTTAAGGTGGAACAAGGTGTTCTGGCAGGCACGCGTGGCAATGGCGTGGATGCTTATCTGGGGGTTCCTTATGCTGCGCCGCCCGTCGGCCTGAATAGATGGCGTATGCCTCAACCACCGGCGTCGTGGAGCGGTCAGCGCGTAGCGACCGAGTTCGCCAGCAGTTGCCAGCAGGAACTCAGCGATGGGTTCGGGCCTTACACCCGGGAGTACATGGTGCCAGGACACGTCAGTGAAGATTGCCTGTACCTGAACATCTGGCGACCGCGGAAAAACGGCTCGTCCAGATTGGCTTCGCCGCCCCGTATGAACGTCCACTCTTCGAGAACGGTGACGTCATCAACCACCACATCATGGCTGCCGGTGCCCGCAAGGCCGACGGTGTCCCAGGTCTGCTCAATGCGTGCTGCGCTCTGCGGCATGACGGCCAGCCGTGGCAGCGTTACGCGGGATGATGCCAACGCCAATCAACTCGGCGCCCATGGAGCCACTGGAGTATTTCCAGCGGCCCTTGACCTTGAAGCCACCTTCAACCAAATCGGCCGGCTGTGGCCTCGGCGCAGAAGGCCTACAAGGCTGTCGCCTCATAACGCCTTAGGCCGACTTGCGCTACGGCGCTGATCTGCAAAAGACTCCTTTGGTCAGGCCTACTCAGCCTGGCTTTTTTTTATCCAGTGATATGCAAGGTGCGAGCGCCTTGTTGATGCTGTGAGACAAGCCCGGGCATTAAATGAAACTCTATAATTGATCACCTTCACCTTACGTGTCCGCACACCCGCAGCCGCACTCGACATCCTCGAAGCACCCTGGCGCTACCTGGCGTGGGCGGCACACTGATGGGCTGCTGGGGCTCGGAGATTGACCCGTTGAATCAAGTGTTGGTGTTTCGTGGCTTCAGCGATGAGTCCGCGAGACAGAACGAGCGTGAGCGTTATTTGCTGGCGGCTGACGCCTTCGGAATCGAGGCGTTGATGCCCGACATGACCGTCGAAAATTACACGATATTTCCCTTTATCAAACCCTTGAAGCCAGGGAAGTACGGGCCATTCTACGAGTTGCTGATCCCCTCGGGGCTGACACCAACGCTGGCGGGTTGGGAGAAATCGGCAGGGCCAAGAACGGCTTCAGCCTACTCGCCGGTTTACGGCGCGTTCTACGCGACTGATGGTCGTACGCCGCGTTACCTGCATATCCGGCCATACGCAACGCTTGAACAGCGCCTTGATGTGCGGGGCCGCGCAGTGGCTGACGGTGTGTGGCCGCCAGAAAACTCGGGGCCACAGTTGCTGGAGATGCGCTCAACCGTATGCCTGCTGGCAGGGTTTTCGCCATTGAGTTGATAGGTGTCGGGCGGGAGGGGGCAGTCATTTATGGCTGCCCCCCGGTGACTACTTCTTCAGATTTTTAGGCAATGCGAAGGCAATCATGAAGTCGCCATGGTCTGGTGCCGCACGTGCACCGTTAGCGGTGACCACGACAAACTGGCGTCCATCCTCGGGCGAGGTGAACACCAGCGGCGTGGCGCCGGCGCCCACTGGCAGCGGACTTTTCCAGACCACTTCGCCTGTCAGGCTGTTCAGTGCCCGCAGGTAGTAGTCAGACGTTGCCGAGAAGAAGATCAGCCCCGAACCAGTTGGCGTCGAGCCACCCAGCGTAGGCATGCCCAGCTCGATTGGAAGATGCGTGCGCATCCCCAGTGGGCCGAACTGCTCAGGTGTACCCAGGGAGCGGTGCCAGAGCACCTTTTGCGTTTTCATGTCGATGGCGGCCATCGTACCGAATGGCGGGGTAGTGCATGGCACGCCAAGGAACGACTGGACCATACCGCGCTCAGCACCGTAAGGCGTATTGTTCATCGGCACCACACCACCGACGCTGTGGGAGCCTTTGCCACTGGCGGCAGCGCGGGCGATCTGCTCTTCGCGGGTCAGCAGGCGAGCCTTCATCATGACGCGCATATCGTTGACGATCATGAGGTCATGCTGCTTGTCGATGGACTGACCACCCCAGTTGGTGGTGCCGTACCAGGACGGGTTCTGCAAGTACCAATCCATCTGCGGCGGCGTGTAGTCGCCCGCGTAGTAAAGGCCCTTGAACTGAACGCGGCAGTTCAACTGGTCAATCGGGGTAATGCCCCACATCATGGCTTCGTTCAGGACGGCATCACGCATCTGCGGCATGCCGACTGAATAAGGCTGGGTCTTGGAAAGGTTTTCGCCTTTGACGCCGTTGGTAGGCACCGCGCGCTCTTCGACCTTGGTGATCGGCACCCCGGTGCGGCGATCGAGCACAAAGATCTCGCCGTTTTTGCTTGCCTGGACCAGCGCCGGAATACGGCCGCCCTTGCCATCAGGCATGTCATAAAGCACGGGTTTGGATGGCAGGTCGTAATCCCAGACATCGTGATGCACAAGCTGATAGGCCCAGCGCTCCTGGCCTGTGGTGGCGTCCACCGCGACCACCGAGGTGCTGACGCGATCAGTCGCTGCTGAACGCATGCCACCGAACAGGTCAGGGGTGCCATTACCGGTCGGCAGGTACACCATGTTCAGTTCGGGATCGTAGGTCGGGGTTGCCCACATGTTCGGGGTGCTGCGTGTGTAGCTTTTGCCTTCTGCCGGTGGATTCGGCTCGCCAGGGCGGCCCACATCCCACGCCCAGGTGAATTGACCCGTTACCGCGTCGAAGGCCCGGACAACGCCGGAAGGCTCGTCCGTCGACTGGTTATCCATCACCCAGCCGCCAATGATCAGATTCTTGCCTGCCAGCAGCGGGCCGGAAGTCGGGTTGTAGAACCCTGGAATCACTGCGCCCATCCCGGCAGCGAGGAAGACCGTGCCGTTTTCACCGAAGGTCGGCACTGGCAAGCCGGTTTTGGCATCCAGAGCGATCAGGCGCATGTCGCCGGTAGTCACGTAAATGCGCTTTTTGCCGGGCGCATCATCAGCCAGTCCAGGGACTTCGTAATAAGCCAGCGAACGGCAGCGCATCCAGTCTGCGGTCGCAGCAGGGTCAACTTTCGGGTTGAAGTGCCAGAGCTGTTCCCCGGTATCGCCGCGCAAGGCGAAGACCTGGTTGGTCGGGGTGCAGGGGTAGAGCACGTTGCCAATCTGCAGAGGCGAGTTCTGGTTTTCGCGGCCGTTAGCCGTGATGTCACCGGAACGGAAGGTCCAGGCGATCTGCAAATCCTTGACGTTATCCAGGGTGATCTGAGCGTCTGGCGTGAAGCCTTCGCCCGATGGCGTGCGGCCGAAACCCACGGATTGCGCCTTGTCTGCAGCTGGGTTGTAGTCTGAGGCTACTTGCGGTGTAGACGTCGGCTTGACCAGCCAGGTCGGATACAGGGCATTGACGAAGGCCGCCACCAGCCCCAGCAAGATAACGGTCGCAATGCTATAAGAGACCGGTCGGACTTTTTTACTGCTGCGTGCCTGCGGCAAAGCCGGCGCGCACAAAGCAATAAGCAAACCGAACACAGCGAACATCCCCAGGCGTGCAGCCAGAGGCCAGAACTGCAGTCCGGTTTCCCAGAGCGACCAAACCAGCGTTACAGCAAAGAAAGCGCTATAGAGATAAACCGCGCGCAGATCCAGACGCATAAGCAAGACAGCGGTGACGATTAACGCGATGCCAGCTGGCAGGTAGTAAAACGAGCCTCCCAAACCAATCAACTGCGCGCCGGCGTAACCCAGGTAGGCACCGGTGAGCAAAAGTATTACGCCAACAATGACCGTATAGACCCGCAGCAAGGGCGAGACTCTTGAAGGGCCAGGGTTAAGATCTGATGACACGTCGGAAATCCTCTTGTTAGGAAATGCATCCGCTGAAATTCGCCCGAACTCATGGGCGTAAATCGTAGGTGGGGGGGCTTGTAATCAGGGTGACAATATGTCGCACTATAGCGCGATGCTATCACGTACTGGATGGTTGATAGATGATCTAAATGTCTACTGAGGGTAGACCTGGAGGAAACAATGTCGATGTCATCTAAGCCAGGTGATACGCAACTGCCTGCCAGACACGAATGTCGGCAGGCAACTATTTGAATATCGAACTATCGCGCGCTCATTGCTTCTGTGGATCGAATTGTTTGTCCCGAATAAACAACGCGGGTATCACACCACAGATAAAATAGGCTGCGCCCATCACCAGGAAGCCGACCCCGATCGAGCCATGGGACGCCAGGAACCCAATGGCCGCGGGCGCAATCGCTGCACCCAGACGTCCGATGTTATAAGCGCCGCCGACCGCAGAGCCGCGAAACTTGGCTTCGAAACTTTCGGTCATGTAGGTGGCATTTACGCCGTAAGGATTGCCGTACAGGAAACCGAACACCACCAGCATCCACAGGATGTTTTCCGGGCTCTGGAACAGCACGATGATCGGCGGAAATACCGCCGTCCCCAAGGCACCAAAAGCGAACACGGCACGGCGTCCGATTCGATCGGCGGCGAACCCGGCAATAATCTTGCCGAGGATCATAGCGGTGTAAGTGCCCACCATATAGTCGGTCATGGACTTGAGGTTCATGCCCAACTCGCTTTCCAGATAAGTGGGCATCCAGTTGTTCACGCCGTAATAACCGAACTGCAGGAAGCCCGCCGTCAGCGCCCAGCAGATGAACATCAGGCGCGCCTTGGGATCACCGAAAATCTGTTTGAACATGCTCCCGCGCTTGACCGCCGCCTGCTTTAAACCGCCGTCGATTTTCTGCTTCGCACGTTCTGCCTGTGCGTTGACCCAGGCTTGTGGCTCCGGCACGAAACGCTGCATGACCACCGCGAGGATGACCGGAATGATCGCGATGTAGAACAGCCAGCGCCAGCCATGGATGGGCAGGATCCATCCGGCCAACAACGTCGCGACGATATAGCCCACCGACCAGCCGGCTTGTAACGTACCCAACACCGTAGTGCGAAAGCGCGTGGGTACGTATTCCGCCATCAGCGTGTTGCAGGCCACATACAAGGCGCCGATTCCCAGTGATGCCAAGAGTCGGGTGATTGCGAACTGCCAATAGTTTTGTGTCAGACCGAGCACGGTCGTGCCGACGGAGAAAAGAATGATGCTCCAGACGACGGTTTTTACCCGTCCGAAACGATCACAGGCCCAGCCTCCGTAAATACCGCCAATCGCCATGCCTGCCAGAGTGAAACTTCCCAGACTGCCGGCTTCGACGTTGGTCAGGCCGAATTCAGCCTTCAGCCTTCAGCCTTCAGGCTGCTGAGGCTGTAGGAGAGCAGCATCAGGTCAGCGCCATCAATCAACAAGCCAAGAAAGCAGAAAACGAATACCAACACCCACGTGTTCTTTTTGGCCAATGCCTGGGCATTGACCTGAGCTACAGCTTCCATCACGTCACCTTGTTGTATTTATAGGGAGCAGGGGGCTTGAGTCCGAGCGATCAACTCTGGGCGTCGCGAATCATGTTGCGGGCAATGACCAGCTGTTGAATCTGGGTCATGCCTTCGTAGATCCGGAACAGTCGTACGTCGCGATAGAACCGCTCGATGCTGTATTCGCTGACATAGCCGGCACCGCCGTGGATCTGTACGCCACGGTCAGCGACCCGGCCGCACATCTCGGTGGCGAACATCTTGGCGCAGGAGGCCTCGGTGCCGATGTTCAGACCCTGGTCACGTTTTCGTGCGGCATCGAGCACCATGCAACGCGCGGCATAGATTTCCGCCTTGCTGTCGGCAAGCATTGCCTAGATCAGTTGAAACTCGACAATCGGCTTGCCAAACTGCTTGCGCTCGATCGCATAGTTCAAAGAGTCAGCCAGCATGCGTTCTGCGGCGCCCACGCTCAGGGCAGCAATGTGCAGGCGACCTTTATCCAGCACTTTCATGGCGGTTTTGAACCCGACACCTTCTACACCACTGATGAGTTGGCTGGCGGGACTGAAGCTGATAAAACCCCATGACCTCGCTTGCTCTGAGTTCAGCGGTAAACGCCTCGCTTCCGGAGTTGGTTAGTCAAGCTGGCGAGCGCGCGGGCATGCGCTTTCTGGAGTTCTTCACGGCCAATCCGCAACCCGAATACGCGGCGGACTTATGCCAGGGCCGCCCAGGAGTTTTAACTTGGTGTCAGTCTGTCGGTGTATTGATCAGTTTGCGAAACGTCAGCACGGTCTCCTAGCGTCGATATAAAAAACCCAATCTGACGTTTTTACACACTCTGGACCGATTGCTGTCGTTCGCATCAGGCGGAGTCGACCAAATTTGGCTCACCTTTCGGCATCACTTAGGGGCAAATACTGGTTTAGCATTAAGAGTCGAACATGAGATCAATTGATTGCAAGGTAGAAGGTTTTAATATTTAAATCAGTTAATTACGTATTTTTTTCTTGTTGCGTGACACATTTTTAGGCAGAGCCTGCGGAACGCTTTGAATCTCTATTACCTGAGCTGACCCACTCCTTGGGCAGAAAAGGACCAGCGCTCAACGCTCTCCAACTGCCTAGCTAGCCAGCTGTCTCGAGGCTAAGGTGTGAGAATATACTGCAAAAAATAACTGCATTCGAATAGAGTCGCAGGATAGCTACATTCATTTGACCGGCCGGTCTGGCCCGCAGCGGTACGATCTCCCCCACAATGGATCAAGAAATGCTTAAAGACCGGTTACGAAGCGAGCGCAGTGCATTAGGTCTGTCTCAGAAACCCCGGCTACTCGTTGCGGTGTAGGAGCAAATGCTCAAGTTCATATGAGACTGGCGTCCGCATTCCTCGTGCAGACTATCTTCAGCGCTTGGCCTCCCTGGGAATTGACGTTCAATTCGTCTTAATGGGCGCGCGCAGCTACGAACACAGACCAATTGACCAGAGTTGAGTGATGCCATTATTGTCATTAGTTACTATCGCATGCTCTTGGCCTATATCAAAACATTCAATATTCCCATTGACACTCAGGAATATGGAAGTTGGATCGAAGGCTGAATGCGGTATTGGCCTGCGGCCTAAGGCTACGGCATCACTCTTGATATAGAGTTTAGAGTGATGGGCGGCCGATAGTGGCGGTCAAAACCTGTCGCTATCGGCCCACTTGTGCGTTGGTAGATGATCTATCCGCGTAAACGCGAGGCTGGCCGACGGGGCACGTTGGCCCTGAGCGTTACTGTTGGCGCAGACTGACCATCAACCTCAAAGCTTATTCCACATGTTCGAACTCGACTTTTTCACCTTTGTCGGGAATGGACAAGGGTGTTCCCTCCACGCCCGAGTAGGTCACTATGACCACCGCCTGCTTATCCCCCGTCACCCCCCGATGGCTGGAATTTACGGACTCAGCAAACCCCTGCCCAGCGCTTACCTTATGAGATTTTCCGGATACTCGGTCCTCAATTGTCAAGTCTCCAGAAACCACGTAAGCCGCATTAGGTATCGGATGTTGATGCCAAGGCAGTGCCGTGTGAGGCGGTATGGTGATTTCCAGAATCGTCAACTGTGGCTGGCCTGTAGGGTAGGACTTATAGGGCGTGCCCTCCCAAGAGGCCACTTCTTTCAAGGCGACCTGAGCCCTGATCTCGGGCGCGTCCGCGGCGTAGACAACGGAGGGAGCGCTGGCCAGTACGGCAGTAAAGGCGAGCAGGCGGGTGTAGATATCAAGTATCTTCATGACGTTCCTCTTAGCTGTTGTTTTTGTTGTGTGCCGGTAGTGTTGTGCGTTCGATCTAGCGCGGTATTGAATAATTCTGCGGACCTGTTGAACGATTCTTCCATGCCCTGTCGCTCCGCGTGGCCACTGGAAATCGTGCAGGTCGTAAAAGTCATTTCCTTCAACGAACCGAGATGAATATTCAATACCCCTGAGACCCTGCCTCCCATGATCAAGCCTCAAAAATAAAAACAATGACCTGAGGAGATAGCTTATGGTCCTTTCAAACGATAGAACCTTGGTGATGTCAGATGGGCCTGCCGCGGCACTCTACCAACCCGGTCGGATTGGTACGATGCAGCTGCGTAACAGGTTCGTGCAGGCCCCCATCTTTACTCAGTTCGCCAGCACCTTCGGTGAAGTCGACGACAAGCTGATCGACTACCATCGCGCGCGTGCCCGAGGCGGGGTTGGCTTGATCATCACTGAAAACACCTCCATCGACTGGGAGGTCGGGCGTACTGTCGGGCATCCGATCCGGATCGATCACGATCGTTTCATTGGCGGGCTCAGCAATTTGGTGGATGCGGTGCATGGCGAAGGCGCGAAGATTGCCGTGCAACTGCATCACACTGGGCGGCAGAACTCACAAGGTAACACTGAGCGTAACGAGCCGCCGTTGGCACCCACTGCCGGTATCACCAGCGCATTCGGTACAGCTCCGCGCGCGATAGAGGAACATGAGATCCCAGGTCTGATAGACAAGTACATCCAAGGCGCCCGTCGTGCAGTGGCGGCTGGCTTCGACGCTGTGGAACTGCACGGCGCCCACGGTTACCTGCTTGGCCAGTTTCTATCGCCTTTCACCAACAAACGCACGGACAGCTGGGGAGGAAGCCTGGAGAATCGCGCACGGTTCGCCCTCGAGGTGGTCCGTGGCATACGCGCCGAGGTCGGCCCGGACTATCCAGTGCTGTACCGGCTCAGCGTGGTCGAACCTTATGAAGGCGGGCTTTCGCTCGAGGACGGGCTGGCGTTCTGTGAAATGCTCGAGCCCCATGTAGATGCCTTGGATGTCAGTGCCGGCAATTACGATACAGCGATGACGCTGTTACCGATGATAGCCCCTGGCTCGTTGGTCGATTATGCCAAGGCGGTGAAGCAGAGGGTATCGATACCCGTCATTGGCGTAGGCCGCTTGACGTGGCTACTCGACGAAATGTCCCAAGCGGTATCGGCAGGTGAACTGGATTTTGTCGCGCTCGGACGATCGGGACTCGCTGACCCCGATACGGTCATCAAGACCCAGCGTGGACAGCCTCAAAGCGTGCGCCGTTGCTTGGCCGTCAATGAGTGTATATCGCGCTGGATGTTCAACGGTAAAGGCACGCAGTGCGTTATCAACCCCACCCTGGGCCAAGAGCGGCGTGCCGAGCAGGCCCGGCGTCCAGCCGCCAGCAAACAGCGAGTGTTGGTAATCGGCGCAGGGCCTTCCGGCTGTGAGGCGGCGATCCTCGCCGCTCAACGCGGTCACCGCGTCACCTTGCTCGAACGCGATGGACGCCTTGGAGGACAACTCTGGGCCTGGGCATCGGCGAGCCCGTTTCGTATAGAGGTCATCAACATGATCGAGTTTTACGCAAGTGAACTCGATCGCGTAGGGGTTAAGGTACTCCTGCACTCCGATGGCAAGGACGTGAATCCGCACCTGTGGGATACGGTGTTGCTTGCTACCGGAACCGAGTCTGCGGAGCCCGGCACAGATGTGACCCAGATGATGTCCAGTGGCATTCTTCCGTCGGCGAGCGAGGTCGTGGTGTATGGAGAGACCGAAGTTGCTCTTTTCGCAGCACTCTGGCTGGCTGAGAACGGGAAAAAGGTCAGCTTGCTATCCCCGGCGGCTGACGTCGGCATGGATACCAACGATATGCAGCGCGGCCACCTTACGGGGCTCCTGCAAAACCTCGACGCCAGGATAGTCACCCACGCCGACCTACCCGCGGCCGGCCAGGTCATCATGGCCAGCGCACGCACGGCGTCGACATTACATGCCGGACTGGTCGATGACTATCGCGTGCAAAGCATTGGCACGCGCGCCTGTGGAGGGAGGATGTACGAAGCCACGCAATCAGGTTTTTGGTCCGCCGCACGCATAGGAGAAACATTATGAATGTTCGCGCTATCGAGCACGTCGGGATTACCGTTCCGGACATGGAGGAGGCCACCCGTTTCTTTAAAGAGGCGTTTGGCGCGCAGGTGCTTTATGACATGCTGGACAAGCCGCTGGGTGGACCGGCAGTGGAGTCAGGGCTTGGAATCGCGAAAGGCGCGGTGATCCAGGTCATCCGCATGCTAAGGCTTGGCAACGGGCCCAATCTGGAGCTGTTTTCGTATTCGGGGGTGACGCAGGCCAATCCCGTAGTCCCGAGTGATCTTGGTATCCAGCACATCTGCATCTATGTCGACGACATCGACGCTGCCGCCGATCAATTAACGAAGGCAGGCGGCATCTTGCTGAGCCAGCCAGGGGACCTTCCGGGACTCGATGCCGGTGCGGGCAATCGCTACGTTTACACTAGAACGCCCTGGGGCAGTACGATTGAGCTGGTTACCTATCCAACCGCCCAGGCTTATGAGCGCCAGACGGATCTTCGCCGCTGGAGGCCCAGCAACGCCGCAGAAGACGACATCAAGAAACAGTCTAAGTGATGGACCTGACGTTACGCTGACAGGCTTGGCTCGTGATGATCATGAGCCAAGCCTGATCGGCTTTTTGCGTGTGCTATTTTGAGAAGGCGGCACACGCATCGGGTCAGGTGACTGGCGGGTCCGTGATTATGAAAAAACTCCACTACTTAATGACAATAAAGGAGTTGTGATGAGTCTAATTCTTTTGGCGCCCGAGAAAATGCTCGAGGTGATACCAGGCGAGGTCACTATCAATGGCACTGTGGATACGGTGCCGAACAAGGGTATGTCAATCCGCGGTTATCGTTTCTATAAAACCGAGGTAGATATACCCTGCATGAGGGACTATGAGTTGGTTCGCTGGAAAAAAGGAACGTCGAATCTCGGGTTTCACGACGGTTCCCGATGGCGGAAGAATGCCGTAAATGAGGATGATGTAACGATACTCACTCGTGGCGAGTCATCTCGCTGGTATTGGATGAATGATATAGAAGTCAGCCATATCTACATTTCGCAAGCACTCATGGCCAAAGTCGCCAGCGAAATATTTCACAAGGACATTGACCGCATCTTCGTTGACCATTACCCGATCGTCAATGATGCTGCGCTGTCCGCGCTCATGGGGTGCTACGAGGCCGAAGCGCTGAGTGAGGAGCCTGGTAGCGATCTTTTCTCGCAGTCGCTGGAAATACAGCTATGCATTCACCTCATGCGCAAATACATCAAATGTAATGGTCAGGACGAAACCGCATCACGTATTTCAAGAACCCGTTTGGACACCTTACAGCGCTATATAGTGACGCACCTCTCGGGCACCATATCGGTCAAGGACATGGCCGCCATCGTCGATTTGAGCCCATCGCATTTCGTTCGGGTGTTTGCAACTGTGTTTGGCGTTTCGCCGCATCAATATGTACAGGCACAACGGCTCAAGCGAGCCGAACGGTTGCTTTCGACCCTGCGCAATGTGCCGCTCAAGGCCGTGGCCATGGATTGCGGCTTTGCCGACCAAAGTCATATGACCAGGTTGTTCAAGGAAAAGCTGTCGATGACGCCGAAAGAATACCGAGAAAAACATGCTTTCGGGTTGTTCTGTTCTCTCACCGTACAGTGATAGGCCAGCATATATAGTCTTTAGAGGCATTTAGCGAGGCCTCATTACTGAGGTTCAAGCTAGATGCCAGTCACGACAGTTAGGTCTTGGACGCACTGGGTTGAATTTTGCGTATTTACGCGATTTTCAGCACCGCCTGGGATGACCATTGGGCTGAGAACGTTCTCACACTCTGCGCACGGAGCGGCCTGTCGTCGGTATATCGCAATGACACCGTTTAAACACACTTGATCGACATTACCGTTTTGCCGCGCGAACAGATCGAGCGGCGCAACGGCATGAATTTACTGCGTCACCGGCACCTCGCTTGTTGCTTTACCCCAACCACCGCCCAGCGCACGAATCAACCGTACTGTGGCGATCGACTGTTCGCCGTACAACCCTGCCAGGCTGCGCTGGGCTTGCAAGGTACTGCGGTCGGCATCCAATACACTCAGGTAATCCCTTGCGCCTTCGTGGTACTGCGCCTGAGTGATACGGCTAGCACCCATGGAAGCATTGACAGCTTGGGTCTCAGCCTGGGTTTGCTGCTCCAAAAGTCGAACCCCGGCTAGATTGTCTTCGACCTCAAGCAATGCGTTAAGCACGGTCTGCCGGTAGTGTGCGACCTGCTCCTGGTAAGCGGCGCGAGCATTTTCCAGATCCGCCTTGCGCTTGCCACCATCGAACAATGGCAGGTGCAGCATGGTGCCAGTGAGTGGGCCAAGCAGGAGCGCTTTGCTGGAGCCTTGGAACAACTCGCTCAGCGTATTGCCCTCGTAACCTGCCGTCCCGGTCAACGACAGCGACGGGAAGTAGGCGGCCTTGGCCACGCCGATCCGCGCATTCGCCGCCGCCATGGCCCGCTCTGCGGCAGCGATGTCCGGCCGGCGCTCCAATAGGGCCGATGGAATTCCGACCGGAATCTGCAAGGCAAGTGCCTCAATCGGTTTTGCCGCGAAATTGAAGCTGGCCGGGGGCTGACCCAGCAGTACGGCAAGGCTGTGTTCACTGACCGCACGAGCACGGGACAGCGCCAGTGAGTCGGCTTGCGTGGACGCAAGCTCTGTTTGCGCGCGCATCAGATCCAGTTGGCTGTCTTGCCCGCTTTCGGAACGGCTGCGGGCGAACGCCAGAGCATCGTTACGCAGCTTGAGGGTGTCGTCGTAGACTTTGATCTGCGCATCCAGGCTTCTGAGTTGGTAGTAATTGACCGCGACGTCTGCCTGAAGCGCCAGTAGCACCGACTGGTAAAGCGCAGCGCTCTGCTCAGCCTCGGCGCCGGATGCCTTGATGGCGTCGCTGACGCGACCGAACAAGTCGGCCTCGTAGGCCACGTTCATCTGCGCTCTCCAGTACGTCGTCGCAGGTTGAGCACCGTCAGTCGAAGAGTGCGAATCGCGTTCACGTGAGGGCCCAAAGCCTGCATCCAGGCTTGGCAAACGTCGGGACTCGACGCCTTGATGGTAGGCGCGAGCTTCCTGAACCCTGGCTGCTGCCTGTTTCAAGTTCTGGTTGGCGCTCAAGGCTTGGTTTTCAAGATCATTGAGCAACGGGTCGCCAAAGACCTGCCACCATTGCCCGCGAGGCATTTGGTCAGCCGGTTGTGCGGTTTTCCAGCCAGCAGGGGGCGTCAGGTTCTGCTCCTTGTAAGGCGTCAGTGTCTGATCGTCGGGCACGCTGTAGTCAGGCGCCAGTGAATAGCACGCAGACAACGAGAGCAGGGCTGAGGTGGCCAGCGAGACGCCGGCCCAGTGTTTGATTGAAGCGAAGTTCATGATGGATCAGGCCTCGATATCGGCAGTGCGGTGATGCTCGGCAACCAGCGACTTGCCGCCGGACAGCTTGCGTGACAGTACGTAGAACAGCGGGGTGAGCATCAAGGCAAAGACCGTCACCCCCAGCATGCCGAAGAACACGCTGACACCAATGGCGTGACGCATTTCCGAGCCTGGGCCGGTGGCGACCACCATGGGTACGACGCCCATGATGAAGGCCATTGACGTCATCAGGATCGGCCGCAACCGCAGCCGTGCCGCCTCGATGGCCGCTTCGGCGATACTGCGCCCATGCATCTCCAGCTCTCGGGCAAACTCGACGATGAGGATCGCGTTCTTGGCCGAAAGCCCCACCAGCACTACCAGACCGATCTGGGTGAAGATGTTGTTATCACCCTTGGTCAGCCACACGCCCAGCAGGGCAGACAGGATGCTCATGGGTACGATCATGATCACGGCCAGGGGCAACGACAGGCTTTCGTACTGGGCCGCCAATACCAGAAACACAAGTAGCACGCAGATCGGGAACACCATCATCGCGGCGTTGCCGGCCAGTTGTTGCTGATAGGCCAAATCGGTCCATTCAAACTTGATACCCGCTGGCAGGGTTTGCTTGGCGATGCGCTCGATGGCCGCCTGGGCCTGGTTGTTGGAATAACCTGGCGCGGGTCCACCATTGAGATCTGCGGCGGTGAAACCGTTGTATCGCACCACCATTTCCGGACCATAAGTGGGTTTTACGTGCAGCAGGGTGTCCAGCGGGACCATCTCGCCAGTGCGGCTGCGGGCTTTCAACTTGCCGATGTCCTGGGCAAAGGCCCGGTAGCGTGCATCGGCCTGAACGCGAACCTGGTAAACCCGGCCAAAACGATTGATGTCATTGACGTACAGCGATCCCAGATAGATCTGCAGGGTGTCGAATACCTCATTGACTGGCACGCCTAACTGTTGTGCCTTCACTCGATCGACCTCGACATCCAGTTGCGGGATGTTGATGTCGTAACTGCTAAACAGCGGCCCCAGTTCTGGCGCCTTGGCAGCGGCGGCGATGAATGCTTCGGTGGCGTCATGCAGTGCCTGATAGCCCAGCGCGCCACGGTCTTCAAGCTGCAGTTTGAAACCACCCAGAGTGCCCAGCCCGAGTACGGGTGGGGGCGAGAACACTGAGATTTTCGCGTCTTTGATCTGAGTGAATTTCTGATTCAAGGACTGCGCGATGGCATCGGCGCTCAGGGTCGCACCGTGACCGTAGCGCAGGTCGAAAGCGGTGAGTGGCAGGAACATCACCACCGAACTGGACGAGGAGGTAAAGCCGTTGATCGACAGGCCCGCATGAGCGACGGTAAAGCCGACGCCGGGTTCCTTCAGGGCCATGCGGCCCATTTCCTGCGACACCTCATCGGAGCGCTCAAGGGTAGCGCCGTTAGGCAATTGAGCGACCGCGATCAAGTATTGCTTGTCTTGCGCTGGCACAAACCCGCCGGGCACAACATCACCCATGAGCACCGCGAGCCCTAGCAGCAGTGCATAGCAAATCAGCATGGCACCCTTGTGCTTGAGGGTACCGCCGACTCCTTTACCGTAAGCATCCGAGCCACGCTGGAATAGCCGGTTGAACGCGCCGAAAAAACGCCCCAATACCCGATCCATCCCGCGCGTCAGGCGGTCCTTGGGCGCATGGGGGCTGCGCAGCAGCAAAGCGGAAAGCGCAGGCGACAGCGTCAGAGAGTTGAACGCCGAGATGATGGTCGAAATCGCGATGGTCATCGCGAACTGCTGGTAGAACTGGCCTGTAAGACCGGACATGAACCCCAGTGGCACGAACACCGCAACCAGTGTCAGGCAGATAGCGATGATCGGGCCACTGACCTCGTCCATGGCCTTGTAGGTCGCTTCCTTGGGACTGAGGCCATGCTCCAGATTGCGCTCCACGTTCTCCACCACCACGATGGCGTCATCGACCACGATGCCGATTGCCAACACCATGCCAAAGAGCGATAAAGCGTTGATCGAAAAACCGAACGCCAACATGAGTGAGAAGGTCCCGACGATAGCGACCGGTACTGCAAGTAGCGGAATCAGCGCCGCTCGCCAGTTTTGCAGGAACACAATGACCACCAGCACCACCAGGGCGATGGCTTCGAGCAGGGTATGGACCACCGCCTCAATGCTGGAGGCCACGAACCGGGTCGGGTCGTAGTTAAAGCCGTAACTCACGCCCTTGGGCATGTCCTTGCCAATATCTGCCATTTCGCGGCGCACATCATCGGCAATCTGAAGTGCATTGGCTCCAGGCTGTTGGAACACCCAGATGCTCATCGATACCTTGGTATTGAGGTGGGTGCTCTGGGTGTAATCCGATGCGCCGAGCGCTACCCGTGCCACGTCTCGCAGGTAGGTCACGCCACCATCGGCATTGGTCTTCAGAACAATGGCTTCGAACTCTTCCGGCGTCTGCAGGCGGCCCTTGACGTTGATGTCCAGTTGCATCTTCACGTCCGGCGCACTTGGCGTAGCACCCACCATGCCTGCCGATACTTGCGCGTTTTGTGCCTGAATCGCGCTGACCACATCTGAGGCAGCCAGTTGGCGCTCTGCCAACTGGCGTGGGTCAAGCCATACACGCATGGAATAGTCGCCGCCGCCCTTGAGCTGCACGTCGCCCACGCCTTGAATGCGCGCCAGGCGGTCTCGTATATGAATCAGCCCGTAGTTGTGCAGGTAATCCACGTCGTATTGATCGTTAGGCGAGAACAACGTCACGGCCAGGGTCATGGTGCTGGATGCCTTGATCGTGGTCACGCCCAGCTTCTGCACCGCTTCGGGCAGGCGCGGCAGAGCTTGGGATACGCGGTTCTGTACCAACTGCTGGGCAAGGTTGGGGTCCATGCCCAGCTGGAAGGTGACCGTGGTTGTCATCTGCCCGTCGCTGTTGGCTTGGGACTGCATGTACAACATCTTTTCTACGCCATTGATTTTTTCTTCAATGGGCGCGGCTACCGTTTCGGCGATCACCTTGGGGTTGGCACCGGGGAACTCGGCATGCACCAGTACTTGGGGCGGTACGACTTCCGGGTACTCGGAAATGGGTAACTTGAATGCAGCGATCACACCCAGCAGCAAGATCACGACCGAAAGCACGGCGGCGAAGATGGGGCGATCGATGAAAAATCTGGAGAACTTCATCGAAAGGTTTTCTTTTGGTAATAGAGATGCGGCGACGCGCAGTGACTACCGCGTCGGGTTTGAGCAAATATGGATTTAGAGCCAGAGCTTATCGGTGCGCCGACAAGGTTCCAGGCTGGGTGTCCATGGCGACCATGCGGGGGCTGACGTCGTCGTCGACATGTACGCGCTGCATACCACTGACGATGATTCGGTCGTCGGGTCCCAAGCCGCTGTTGACGATGCGTAGGCCGCCATAAAGATCGCCCAGTGTGACCTCACGTTGGTGTACGCGACCCTGAGCGTCGACCACCATCACATACTTGCGATCCTGGTCGGTGCCTACTGCGGTTTCGTTGATCAGAAGCGCCTGGCGACGTTGTCCGGCACTGACCTTCACGTGGGCGTACATACCCGGCAATAGCAACCCCTGGGGATTGTCAAAGCGTGCACGCACGCGGATGGTGCCGGAGTTGCCGTTGAGCTGGTTGTCAATTGAATCCACGACGCCTAGGCGGCCGAAAGCTGATTCATTAGCCAATCCCAGCGCCACTTTTACGGGCTGTTCATGGGGTTGGCCGAGAAAACGCACGTAGGTTTGCTCGTCGACTTCAAAGGCCGCATAGATCGGCGAAATGGACACAATCCGGGTCAGCATGGGGGCTGTGGCACCTGAGGCAACAACGTTACCCAAGGTCAATTCGGCCCGCGAAACCTTACCGCTGACCGGCGCGACGACATGACAATAGTCCAGGTTGACGCGTGCGGTTTGCAGGAGTGCCTGGGCGGACTTGAGGTTAGCGGAAGCGGTCAGTTCCAACTGCAGGGCGGCATCCAGATCACGCTGGGCAATAGCGTTCTGGGTTAGCAATCGCTTGGCCCGTGCCGCGTCAGTATGGGCATAGGTATTGCGGGCGCTTGCACCGGCGACGTCGGCCTGAGCCTGATCTACCGCCGCCTGATAAAGGCGGGTATCGATGGTGAAGAGCGGATCGCCACGCTTGACCTGGGCACCATCCTTGAAATGCACGGCGGTAATAGTGCCGGACACCAGTGGCCGGACATCAACGGTATCGATGGCTTCGAGTTTGCCCGAGTAGGTCTGGTACTCGTTGATCTGTGCCGATACAGGTGTAGCGACATCGACTTCTGGCGCTGCGGCGGCTGCGATGGGGTCTGCCGCCTGCGCCTGGTTCTGTGCGCTGGTTCCTGACAAGTAATAAGCGGTTGCCATGGATGTGGTCAGCGCGATAGCGATGGCAATGGGCAGTTTTTTTGCTATGGGTTTCATGAGTTCTACAAATCTGGGGTGTAGGTGAGGAAGGCTGACAATGCTAAAGTAGATCAAGAGTTCGATAAACAGGCTCAAAATCCCTAAACTTACGCCTTTCAGTCCCCAATGAGTTTGCTGATGTCCACTAATGACAATTTCGCGGGTATTCACACCTTTGTGACCACGGCACGCTCTGTCAGCTTCACAGATGCTGCAGAGCGACTGAATATCTCGAAGTCTGCTGTTGGCAAAGCGATCGCTCGCCTGGAGCGGCGCCTTGGAGTGATGTTGTTTCACCGCACGACACGCCGACTGTCTCTGACCGCTGATGGCGAAGCCTATCTGGCCGCATGTAGCGGCGCGCTGGATGAAATCCGTGATGTGGAAAACTGCCTGACGTCCAAAGCCCATGAACCGTCCGGCCAGTTGCGGGTTGATATGCCGGTAGCACTTGGGCGGCGGTTGATCCTGCCGGTGATGCTGGAGATCGGCCAGCGTTTCCCAGGCCTGTCGTTTACCCTGACGTTCAACGACCATTTGATCGATCCGGTGGAGGAAGGGGTAGACCTGGTTATCCGCTTCGGTGACCCAGGCAACCAACAAGGCCTTATTGCACGCCCGCTAACGCGCCAACGTCTGATCATTTGCGCCGCGCCCGCGTACCTGCAAGCCAATGGCACACCAAAGACACTGGACGACGTTTACGCTCATGCGGGCATCGTCACCTATCGACGCGGGCAACCCTTGGGGTGGCGCGTAATCGAGGATGGCCACGGGCGGCGCATTGTTCCACCAGCTACCCATCAGATTGGCGACGGCCAAGCGATGATCGATGTAGCGCTGGCGGGTCTTGGATTGTGTCAAATGCCGCTGTGCGTGGTACGCGAGCACCTTGAATCAGGAGCGCTGGTGAGCGTACTGGACGCCTACGAGCCCGAGCCTTTAACGGTCTATGCGCTGTGGCCAAAGACCGCGCATCTGCGACCTAAGGTAAGGTGCCTGATCGACACCTTGATTGAACTGGGCGAATGCGGGAAGTTGGAATGACTGCAAGTGCTATACGCTGAAACTTATGTACGACAGGCATGTGCGCCAACTACGCAGCCGCCAATAGCGCCGGCGAGTCGAAAGTCCTCGGTGTGCGGTGCCTACCTCGGCAAGTAGCTGCAGAGGGGGCCGATAGTGCAGCACCAAGGGCGCGAGCCAGCGCACGTCGTCGTGCAACTATAGTTGCGCCAGATGAGCTCCATTATTCATTTGCCCGCTTTTGGCCGATTCTGTTGAAAAAGTCGAAATTTCAGACTGGAAGGCATCAAGGTTGGCCGTCACTTCAGAACCTGTTCACCACGTTGCGTGGTTTTTCGGTTCTGCGTTGATCTTTGTAGCTTGGTCAGTGGGTTAATTTGAGGGTTTTTGCTGATTCCGGGCGTACCTATCCCGTGGTCGGTGGCCCTTGAGAGGTCAGTTTCGCTAATTTTCTTAGATTCTGTACCGCTGCCGCTAAGGTAAATTCGTCGTTTGCACCGGTCATGCCTCGTAGCCGCAATCGATCCAGTTTCAGGATTCGCTTGAGGTGCGCGAACAACATTTCGACCTTCTTGCGCTCATGGCGAGAGCACACGTATTGCGGTGTCGTGGCGATGCGCCGGGCCACATCTCGCGCCGCTTCATGGACACTACGGGCGATTTTTCGGAACGAAGTGTTCGGGCAGCAGCGCCCTTTCATCGAGCATGTAGCGCAGTCGGTTTGTCGGGATCGAAAGATGATGGTGCCGGCTTTCGTGACATGTGAGCGCTGGTTCTTGAAGGCCCGCCACTCGCTACGAAGGGCGTGTCCAGTGGGGCAACGATATTGCTGCGCTTCTTCAT
>NZ_LGSI01000036.1 GCF_001698815.1 Pseudomonas syringae
GATCCTGGTTTGAACGACTCGAAACCGGCAACGTGATGCGGTGACAGATCGCTTCCGACCTCTCACTGCGAACCAGTGCTTCTTGGGAGCCTCAGCTAGCGACGTTCGCGGCGTCATGAAAACGCGAAGGGGGAAAGCGGCCGCTTGCGACCGTTTTAATTCACAAGCGACAGCTTTAATTCTCAAAGACCACGAGTGAAGTTTGAGAATTAAAGCTGTCGCAGGAGGGCCACAAATTTCGCGGCCTGCAGCCCCGTTGAGAGGACGCGCAAAACTGTCGCGATCGCCCAAAACGCCTGTTCGCGCAGATGCGCTAGAGAATTAAAACTGTCGCAGCCAAACGTCACGCGGCTTTCAGGTACGTTTCTCAGTACCGGTGGCAGGTCCGCCGCCGGGCCTAAGAATCTTCGCGCGGGATGAAGTAGGTGACTAGACCAATGGTCATCAACCAGACGTGGGTTGAACTGTCGACACGGGGTGTCGCCTGGGAAAAGGATCATCGTGTACATGGCCGATTCTCCGGCCAGGGGAAGGATCAAAGTCAGGATTGACTTGTGAACGTCCTGACTTCGTATTTAGTGGCGATGAGAATCAAACTGACGAATTCAGACGAAAAAATTGCCTTGCGAGCGGCTGGGTATCTGCTGCACAAAGCCCACGGCTTGATTGCCCGACACTGCTCACGTTGCTGGCTATTCCGGCCTAGCTCAGAGCTTTCATCCGGGGAGCGCCCAGCCAGCCAGATATCATCTCTTGAACCACTTCCCCCGGTGCCATTCCAAATACGCCCAATGCTCAACTGCAACCTTCCTCAGCCGCAGATCAGGCCACAGCCCCAACATCTCTGCATCACTGTCACATAACTCTGGACTCAGCATAATCCTGCCATCATCCTCAAAGCTGATGAGCCCTTGATCAAATGACACATCCAGGTTAGGGGTCAGCAGCAGACCGTTGTACGGATCAAGCCGCTCCGGATCAGTACACCGATGCCAAGGCTTGATGTGCGATGCCCGCAACACCGTAGCCGCACCACAGCCTGTTACCGCACACCCCTGCCAATAAGCCAACAGGGCATCCCGATAAGCGCCTTGGCCGATCCGGGCCTTTATCAACGCATCCCGTTCCGTTTCGTTTTGGGCAACCCCGTCGAGGCAGTAGACCGGTATGAAGGAGGCGACTGGAGGTGTTTCAGGATCTAGCGCCACCGGCTGCGCCGCCGATTTCAACCATTCGGCCAGCAACGCCTGAAGTGCCTGATCATCCAGAACCCCGAGGTCAATGCCGTAGTGAGTTTTCGACTTGCCTGTATGTTTGCGCTCAGGAAAAGCCGCCATATCGGCATTGTGAAAGTACTGCTCGTCCCCCCCAATTACACCGGGATTTGCAGCCAATCACTGACGTGCTTCTCAAACCGAGGAGCAACCACCAGCGGTGTGCGTTGCCGAGGGTGCTCGCTATCGGTCAACTTAACGTAGAGCACGTCGCTTACATCCGGATGATGAAACCGCGCGACCTTTATAATCTCCCGATTTATCCGCACAAAGCCTGCCTGCATGATCCCAGCGATGAATGCTTCGCTACTCAGTGCGGCCGGTGGCTCCAACTTTGCCCACTTGGTAACGCGCCGTGGTGCGCTATTCGTACCGGGTATCCAGTTCAACTGCACCAGTGCCTCGAGCAACGGTGGATGCAATTGAGCGATGCGTCTGTTGGCGCTAGGTAGGTCGTCAAACGTCGCCAGCGTATAAACCCACCACTTTGGCCGGACCAGTCCCAATGCCTCGGTCACTAGGGAAAGTCTGAAAAAGACTTCCCGATCTGATGAAATACCTATCTCGCACAAACTGAACAGTTGAGCCTCGATGAAACAGATGTCCTTCGCCGACGCCGAATATGCCGGCAAACGTAAGCAGACCCGCCGCGAGCGCTTCCTGATCGAGATGGATCGGGTGGTACCCTGGAAGGGCTTGGTTACTTTGATCGAGCCGCATTATCCAAAGGGCGAAGGGGGACGTCCGGCGTATCCGTTGATGGCCATGTTGCGGGTTCATTTGATGCAAAACTGGTTCGGCTACAGCGATCCGGCGATGGAAGAATCACTGTATGAAACGACGATTCTGCGCCAGTTCGCGGGCTTGAATCTGGATCGAATTCCCGATGAAACCACGATCAGCTTGGAAAAACCGACTTTTTCAACAGAATCGGCCGATAGCCGCCACTCATAGTCGTCTGCTTTAGCAGGACGAATGCTTCACGTGGGGAAAAAATCTGCGCCTCCTGGCATTAGTCGTTCTCATGGCAGATCAATAACGGTCGAGTGGTCAGGTATGACCATGCTTAGGACCCAATCGGCACCATGTCCATACCGCTATATAATCCGTACAATTGGGGCCCCGTCGGCACGGATCTTCAGGATGGATCATCCGAGGGTGATATCAGCAATGCGGGGCAATATCGCTCTAGGTCGCGGGCATGGACAAAAACATTTTTTTGACCATGATTATCCACCCAGGCATGTGGACACTCTGGGTAGTCCCAAAAGTGCGCTAATTGCTGGATATTATAGGATGTCCATGCACATCCACGTTGCCAGTGCCCTTGTGGCTATCTGGGTGAGCCCACCGGCCGCTGTCGGTGTACGACTGAGCCAAATCCAGCGCTACCGTAACAAGCTCTCCGGCCCGCTGCTGGACCGGATAGACCTGCACCTTACCGTCGCCCGGGAAGTCACAGCACTCAATCCAGGGCAGCAAACCGGCGAGAGCACTGCCAGCGCTGCTTTGTTAGTGGCTCAGGCACGAGATATCCAGAACCAGCGCCAAGGCTGCGCCAATGCATTTCTCGACTTGGCCGCCCTGCGGCGGCATTGCGCACTGACACGCACCGACGAAGCCGGGCTGGAATCGGCATGCGCGCGCCTCACGTTGTCCTTGCGAGCGGCTCATCGACTGCTGAAAGTGGCGCGCACCCTGGCTGATCTGGAACAGGCTCAAGCGATCGGCAGAAACCATGTGGCCGAGGCGTTGCAGTATCGACCGGCAAGCGGCTGAGCGCCGGACAGCGCCTGCCGCGCGACACGAACCTGGACCCGCTTGCATCAATTGTAGGCACTTAAGCGGCTTCGTCATCTGATATGAGCTTAAACAGTGCGACATGTCGCTGCGGAATACCCCCATGCCAAATCGTTGATTGCGCCGCAATGGCTTTAGACCGTTATCTATATGGCCCTCGATACTTCGATGCGAACCCGACGCGGGATGCGTTCACAGTGCGCAATAACAAAGCCGCTTCAGGCTAAGAACTATTTGTCCGGGAGACATGAGATGAAGTATCCATTACGGCCGTTAGTGTTCTGGCCGACCTTTTTGATTCTGATGGCGGCGGTCACCGCCAGCTACGTCGACCTTGAGTCGTTCCTGCGCACAAGCTCGCAGCTCAACAGCTTGATCCTCACCAACTTCTCATGGCTGTTCAGCGCGGGCTCTTTCGCGTTGGTGGTGTTGACGTTTGTCGTGTATTTCTCGCCGCTGGGCAAGGTACGTATTGGCGGCAAAAATGCCGAACCGCTGCTGAGCAAATGGCGCTGGTTCATGGTCGCGTTATGTACAACGCTGGCGGTCGGGGTGTTGTTCTGGACAACCGCCGAGCCGCTTTACCACCTGCACTCTCCGCCGAGCAGCCTGTCACTTGAACCAGCCAGCGCGGCGGCAAAAAGCTTCGCTATGGCCACGATGTTCCTGCATTGGACTATCACGCCTTACGCGATCTATCTGGTGCCGTCGCTCGTTTTCGCGCTGGTGTTCTACAACCTGCGCAGCAATTTCTCTATTGGCGCGATGCTGCAGCCATTGCTGGGGCAAGCGCGCGTCAAACGCTACGCGGGCCTGATCGACACCATGGCCATGTTTGCACTGGTCGCCGGCATGGCCTCTTCACTGGGCACCGGCGCACTGACGCTTTCAGGTGGCTTGAGCCAGTACATCGGTGGCGAAACGACGCCGTTGCGGCTGGCCATAATCATCGGCGTCATCGTTATCACCTTCGTGGCTTCCGCCGCCAGCGGCTTGCAGCGCGGTATCGTAATGCTCTCCTCATTCAACACTTGGATCATGCTCGCGCTGGGTCTGTTCATGCTGGTCTGTGGGCCGACTCTGTACATGTTCAGCCTTGGTGTCGAATCGCTGGGCGTGTATTTGGATAATTTCTTCGCCATGAGCCTGTTCACCGGCGCCGCAAGTGGCGACACGTGGCCGCAAAGCTGGAGTGTCTTCTACTGGTCGGTATGGTTCGCCTGGGCACCTGTCAGTGCGATGTTTCTCGGCAAGATCGGGCGTGGCTATACCGTACGTGAATTCGTGCAGATAACCATGTTTTATCCCGCGCTGTTTACTGGCCTGTGGATCTGCATTTTTTCCGGTAGCAGCCTGTATTTCGACGCCTTGGGCGATGGCAGCCTGAACAAAGTGCTCACTGACCAAGGCGTGGAACATGTGCTTTATCAGTTGTTCCAGCAACTCCCGGCCAGCGGGTTGATGGTCGCTTTCCTTCTATTTGTCGCGTTCATCTCGTTCGTAACTGCGGCGGACTCCAGCACCGACGTCATAAGCAATCTGTGCAGCAAGGGCGTGACGGCGGACTCGGACCTTGATGGCAACCCGCTGCTGAAGGTGGTCTGGGGCGTGATCATTGGCATCGTGTCCTGGGTGATGGTGGCGTTTGTAGGCATTGATGGCGTGAAAATGCTTTCGAACCTCGGCGGCCTGCCAGGGATGATCATCGTTTTACTCGCCAGTACCTCCCTGCTCATCTGGCTAAGACACCCAGAACTCCTGTCCGGCAACGTCACTGAAAAAGCGCTCGACCTGGTGGCACCAGCAGGTATTCGTGCGGGCGAAGTCTTGAAGTGATTCGCCGCTATTAATCTGCTCGATCAACACCTTTACAGGCCCACCCGCTGCGCTTGCGGCGGGTGGGCAAGCAATTCATCGGAAAAAGCCGGCCGGGCGGGCTGCGATCCGTTCGCGCATGTTTTGATTTGGAAGATTAAATGAAAGTGATTGAAGAGTTCGCCTACACCGTGCGAGAGATTGAGCATTGCCTGATCCCCTTGAGCGATGGCACCCAGTTGGCAGCACGAATCTGGCTCCCACAAACCGAGACTGTGCAGGCATTTCCAGCAGTTCTGGAATACCTACCCTATCGCAAGCGTGACGGCACAGCGGTACGCGACGCGCTGACCCATCCTTGGATGGCGGGCCAAGGCTACGTGTGCGTGCGTGTTGATATGCGTGGTAATGGCGAGTCTCAGGGGCTTATGGCTGACGAGTATCTTCTGCAGGAACAGAATGATGCGCTGGAAGTCATCGACTGGCTGTGCAAGCAACCTTGGTGTGACGGCAACGTCGGGATGATGGGCATCTCCTGGGGCGGGTTCAACAGCTTGCAGGTTGCCGCTCGGCAGCCAGAGGCTTTGAAAGCGATCATTACGTTGTGCTCTACGGATGATCGCTTTGCTGACGACATCCATTACAAAGGCGGCAACTTGCTGCTGGAAAACTTTGGCTGGGCGGCCACCATGCTGAACTTCAGCGCGGCAGTCCCGGACCCATTGCTAGTGGGCGACGGCTGGCGCGAGCAATGGCTGGAGCGCTTGAACGCCATGCCGTTGCTGGCCAAGACCTGGCTGGAGCATCAGACACGCGACGGCTACTGGCGTCATGGATCGGTATGCGAAGACTACTCAGCTATCAAAGCGGCAGTTTATGCCGTTGGCGGCTGGGGCGATGCGTATAAAAATAGCGTTCCGCGCATGATGCAGCACCTGCAAAGCCCAACAAAATCGATGATCGGACCGTGGATCCACAAATATCCACACTTTGCCGTGCCCAATCCTGCCATCGGATTTCTTCAGGAGGCTCGCCGCTGGTGGGACTACTGGCTCAAGGGGATCGATAACGGCGTGATGGATGGTCCAACAAGCTGTTTTTATCTGCAGGATGCATTGCCGCCCCGTGGCAGTTACGCGGAACGCCCCGGCCATTGGGTACAGACCAATGGCTGGCCAGATGAACAGATCCAATGGATGGATTACAGCCTAGGCGTTTCTGGCTTGGGCAAAGGCTGTGCTGTACTGGAAGACTCGCTGAGCGTTTGCTCCCCGCTGACCACGGGCCTGCATCAAGGCGAATACTGTGCGATCTGGTTTGGCCCTGACGGCCCGACGGACCAGCGCCGCGACGATGCCAACTCGTTGTGTTTCGACAGCCCGGTACTCAGCGAAACACTGGAGATACTAGGCGATGTCCGATTGAATCTGCGTCTTGCCAGCAATACCGCAGGCGGTCAGTTAGTGGCTCGTCTGAACGCTGTTGCGCCGGATGGACAGGTGTCGCAGATCACCTACGGGGTGTTGAATCTCAATCTCCGTGACGATCCGGGCACATTAACGCCGCCCGTACCCGGCGAGCCCATGCAGGTTCGCCTGAATCTGGATCATGTTGGTTACCGCCTGCCGGCCGGTTATCGTCTGCGCATTTCCCTCAGCACAGCAAGCTTTCCCTTGATCTGGCCGAGCCGCGAGCTGACCACGCTGACGCTCCTGCCTGAACTGCAAAGCGTGCAAATACCGGTGTTTACCGGGCAACACGTGGACTGTCCTTTTGAAGAGCCGCAAAGCTCGAAGCCCGCCGCGCTGGAGACCATTCGCAAGGCTCAGCCCAAGCGCAGCCTGAACGAGGACGTCGACAGCGGCGAAGTGTGCGTGCATATCCAGGATGATCTGGGTGCCATGCGTTTTCTTGATCATGGCCTATGGGTCGACCAGAAATGCTCTGAGCAATATCGGATCCTGCCGTGGGATCCGTTCTCTGCCCGGGCGGATATCCAATGGTCCTATCGGGCAGGCCGGGGCGAATGGGGGGTGGAGGTTGATAGCCAGTTGAGTATCTGCGCTGATGAGCAGTGGTTCTATGTCAGTGCTGAGCAAGTGGCGCGAGAAAACGGCAAGGAGGTCCATCGCCGCACCTGGGAGGAACGAGTGGCGCGAGTCGCCTTGTGATACAGATGATGGCAGGATGGGCGCAGGCTGGCTCTGTCTGGCCCCACCTCTAGCCTCTGGAATTGACATGTCGCGCCGCAATGTCGACCTACCGCCACTCAACTGTCTGCAAACCTTTGAGGCGGCTGCACGCCAACTGAGCTTCACTCAGGCCGCTCACGAATTGAACCTGACCCAGAGTGCGGTAAGTCGCCAAATCAAACGGCTGGAAGAAAACCTGGCCCGACCTTTATTTCACAGACAGGCAACGGGCATCACCCTGACCCCCGCTGGCGATCAGTATTTCCGTACAGTGCAACGACTGTTGCGAGAGCTTGATCGCGAGTCGGCGGAGCTGCGTCGTCGCGGTGCGGATCGTCAGCTTACGCTGGCCAGCACACCCACTATCAGCTCGATATGGTTGGCGCAATTGCTGCCGGAGTTCGAGAGCCTGCACCCGGATCTACACATCCGCATCCTGTGCAGCGAAAACCCGCAACACATCGACGTCAGCGAATATGATCTTGGATTGTTCTATCACCTGGACGAACTCCCCTCACCCCACGGGCTGGATCTATCGCCGGTATTCCAGCAAGAACAGGTCATCAGCGTATGCAGCCCCGAATATCTGGCGCGGCGCGGCAGTATTCAGAGTGCGCAACAACTGCTGACCTCCCACACGCTGTTGATCGTTGAAGACCATTTCCATGACTGGCTGACCTGGGCGGACTGGTTTGCGGCCATCGGCGCGGTGTACAGCACCCCGCGTCATGCGCTGCGCAGCAACAGCTTTGAGCTGCTGATGCAATCAGCCATCCGCGGACAAGGCGTTTCCCTGGGCTGGCGCAGCCTGCTGGAGACCGAACTGGCGTCCGGGCGTCTGGTCATGGCCCTACCAGATACGATGGTCAGTCGAGGACGCTTGCATCTGATGCAGCCTCACCACCGCAACCCCCCATCCTCGGTACGCAGCTTCTGTCAGTGGCTGCTGGAACGTGCAGGCAGCGGCGATTGATTACGCCTTGAGTGCACGGCCAGCGCGTTGTATCACGCAACGAAACCGATCAACTTCCTTACTCATCTCGGTAGCCAGTGTGTTCAGCTCTTCTGCGGTGACGGCCAGGTGTGACACCACTTCGCGCTGTTCGCTGTTGGCCATTGCGATGCTTTGCAGGTTGCTGAGCAGGGTCGCTGTGCTGCTTTGTTCCTGGGTCGCGGTGGTGATCGCCGCGAACTGCTGACCGGCCGAGCGGCTGGCCTCGTCGATCTGAGCCAGGGCCGCTGCGACCTTGGCGTTGCGGGCCAGCCCTTCCTGCATCTGCGCATTGCCCTGCTGCATGGTTGTAATGGCGTTACCGGTTTCCTGCTGGATGCTGGTGATCATGCCGGAGATTTCGTTGGTCGCGTCTCGCGTGCGAGTTGCCAGGCTGCGAACCTCATCGGCGACCACCGCAAAACCTCGGCCTTGCTCGCCTGCACGGGCGGCTTCAATGGCCGCGTTGAGCGCCAGAGGCAATCGAGGTGATCACGCCGACGATGCTGCCAATTTCCTGTGAGCGCTGTCCCAGGGTATTGATCACTGTGGCCGTGCTGGTGATGGAAACCGCAATTTGTTCCAGGACGAGGACGCTTCCTGCATGGATGCGCGACCAATACGGGTTTGCTGCGGGTTTCCTGTGCGAGACGTTCGGTATTGCCCATGTTGTCGGCAATGTTCAACGAAGTCGCGCTGAACTCCTCGACCGCCCCGGCCATGCTGACGATTTCGCCCGATTGCTGTTCCATGCCGCGATACGCGCCACCCGACAGGCCGGACAACTTGTTGGCGCGGCTGCTCACTTGCTGAGCAGCGGTGCGAATGTGCGCCAGCGCTTTGCGCCTCATTGCTGCCTGATCGCAACGGCGGCAATCGACCCAATATAGCGGTCGTTCGGCGAGCTTGGTTTCAGGATGATGGTGTAACGGCTACGGCGGAGGCGCCTGGTCACCATCGCCAACTTAGGGTTATTGTGGTGACGGAGATTTTGCTGCTGACTTATCGTAAGTCGCCGATGGACCGTTTGCGCGGCCCAGTTAACGCTGGTAGTTACTCCGCGGTCGCCTCTTCTTTCAGATTCAGGCGGAAAGTGTCGCGAGCGGTTTTACCCACGTAGGTGGTGAGCGCGTAATTTGCCGTTCCGCCGACGATGACTCCGATTCCGAACGGAATCACTTTTGCTGCAGCTTTCTGAGTGAACGAGATGCCGATTTTAGCGAACAATTCCTTGATGATCTGAAGCGTCGGCCCCTTCAAATATTGATGCACCATACGCACGCCGGCCTTGCTGGCGATTTTGGTTGCGCTGGAAGACCCCATCTGCTCCAGGGAGCCGTACAACGCGATGATGTACGACATGTGCTTGGCATCTTCGTTGGACATCTTGCCGTTGATGGCCACCGCTAGGCACATGGTCATATCGATCTGCAGCTTCATGCACACCGAGATATCCGCCAGTCCTCCCCCAACAGCGCTCACCAAAGTGCCAATACCGGGAATGACACCCGGAAGAGCAGTGGCTGCGCCCGAGGTCGCGGCCAGCTTTGAATAGCGGCTGATGATTTTGTCGACAACTGCGTCTTGAATCTTTTCGTCCGTGGCGGACGGCGCCGAGCTGCGTGCCTGGCTTTCATACTGGGTAACCAGTTCACGGGCGTCCTGCGGACTAATGGCGATGGCTTCCACCATCTTCATCAATGAGGAGCTGCCTTCTTCTTTTCCTGTCGTCATGTCGGATTCCTTTCGAGAGATATTTGTCAGCTGTTTTCGAGGCTGAGCGCTAAGGCGAAGGGTGGCACAGTTGATATCAAAATGACACTGCACTAATGACTATGCGTCGCGAAGGGGCGACGACATTCTGAATAGAGGTCGGGCAAGAAAGACTTGTAAGCAGAACGGGCATAAAACAGCGCCCGTCCACCAGTCAATGGCCCAAGGTATAGCAAGCGCAACCCGCAAGCTAAGACCTTGGAGACTTTGTTGACGGCTGTTATCACGACAAATGCGTCAAGAGCGCTCGTGCCCGTGAAATGTCTGCTTCTGGCCGATTCTGCTGAAAAAGTCGGTTTTTCCAAGCTGCCCGCATACTGACCGCTGAAAACGCCTTTTTTGCACGCAGCTACTCGCTCGTTTGGAGCGTTAGGTGGCGTGCCGCGTCGCGGCATCTACGACAACATGAAAACGGCTGTCGACAAGGTCAACAAAGGCAAAGGCCGCACGGTCAATGCCCGGTTTTCCGTAATGTGCTCGCACTATCTGTTCGATCCGGACTTCTGCAACGTCGCTTCGGGTTGGGAAAAAGGCATCGTTGAAAAGAACGTCCAAGACAGCAGACGACGCATGTGGATCGACGCTCAAGATTGCATGTTTCACACCTTCGAAGAACTGAATATTTGGCTCGGTCAACGCTGCCGGTCGCTCTGGAGCCAGCTGGTGCATCCGCAGTACAACGGGCTAACGGTGGCAGAGGTCTTGGAGCTGGAGCGGGTTGAAATGATGCCGATGCCAACGGCCTTTGATGGCTACGTCGAGCGCACCGTACGCGTCTCCAGCACCTGCCTGATCAGCGTGGCGCGAAATCGCTATTCGGTGCCTTGCGAGCGCGTTGGCCAGTGGGTCAGCAGCCGTCTTTATCCTTCGCGAATAGTAGTCATCGCGACGAAACGGTAATCGCCAGCCACGAGCGTCTCTTTGATCGAGATCAGGTCAGTTTTGACTGGCAGCACTACATCCCACTCATCGAACGCAAGCCTGGTGCACTGCGCAATGGCGCTCCATTTGCTGATCTGCCAAAGCCGTTACGGCTTCTCAATCGGGGACTGAGGCGTCACACCAACGGTGATCGAATCATGATGCAGGTACTGGCTGCTGTGCCCATTGCGGGTCTCGAACCGGTGCTGGTGGCGGTGGAGCTGGTACTTGAATCGGGAAGTCTGAGCGCCGATCACATCCTCAATGTCCTTGCCCGCCTGACCTCCACCGCACCACCTCCCTGCGTAGAAACCAGTCTGCAACTCAAGGTGGTGCCTGTTGCCAATACGGCGCGCTACGACCGGCTCCGTACGACCGATGAGGAGAATCGTAATGCGTGACTTAATGACGGAACTCAAAGAACTGCGCCTGCACGGCATGGCCAGTGCCTGGGAAGAGCTGGTCTCTCAAGGAACAGCTTCGACGGCTTCATCGAAATGGCTGCTGGAACATCTGCTTCAGCAGGAACATGCGGATCGCGCGGTGCGCTCGGTGAACCACCAGATGAACATGGCAAAACTCCCCATGCACCGTGATTTAGCTGGCTTTGACTTCGGCGCTTCCAGCGCTGATGCCCGGCTGGTCAGCGATCTATCCAGCTTGGCGTTCACTGAGACCGCGCAGAATGTAGTGTTCATCGGTGGGCCTGGAACCGGAAAAACACACCTGGCGAGTGCCTTGGCTGAATCCGGAATCACGGCCCACAACAAACGCGTGCGCTTCTTTTCCACGGTGGATCTGGTGAATCTGCTGGAGCGTGAAAAGTACGATGGCAAGGCAGGGCGAATCGCCCAGGGACTGCTTCGCACAGACCTGGTGATACTGGATGAACTGGGGTATTTGCCCTTCAGCCAAAGCGGTGGCGCCCTGTTATTTCACCTGCTGTCCAAACTGTACGAACACACCAGCGTGGTAATCACCACCAACCTCAGTTTTTCGGAGTGGTCGAGCGTGTTTGGCGACGCCAAGATGACTACTGCGTTGCTGGATCGGTTGACACACCACTGCCACATCGTCGAAACGGGCAACGAATCATACCGCCTGCAACACAGCACCTTGGCCGCCCAGACAAAGATCAAATCACGGGAACGAAAGCGCAAGGACGGAGATGGCATCGAGGACGATGAGCCGTTTTGATCCGCACCATAAATGCCCTGCTGCATGCGGTGGGGCTTGATGCATCTTCAATCGGAACACTGCTGCTAAGCTTATCCACAATTGCTGGGGCAAAAATCAGCAATCCGTCCTGGGTCATTTTTCAATCGGCAGGGTGGGTCAGTTTTCAATCAGCGCCAACAGGTGCCGTACCTATTGACAACAATTGGGCAGAGGTGCGACACGAAGTCGCTTACAGAAGTTGTTCCCCT
>NZ_LGSI01000034.1 GCF_001698815.1 Pseudomonas syringae
GTGTCCTAGGCCACTAGACGAAGGGGACACGCTAACTGAAACACATGGTATGTATTCCAGTGCCCAAATCCGCATCCGAAGAATTGGTTCTGGCTTCACTCAATCTCGCCCAAAGGCCAGACTGCTTAAAAATGGAGCGGGAAACGAGACTCGAACTCGCGACCCCGACCTTGGCAAGGTCGTGCTCTACCAACTGAGCTATTCCCGCAATGGCGTCCCCTAGGGGACTCGAACCCCTGTTACCGCCGTGAAAGGGCGGTGTCCTAGGCCACTAGACGAAGGGGACACACGTACAACATTCACTACTTATTTGCGTTTCGCTGTTTGCTTTACGCTGTAAGTGGCGCGCATTCTATGGATGGATTGATAAGTCGTCAACCCCATTCTGAAAATTTATCTAAATCAACGACTTCGCCGTTCTTTTAGAAGATGTCGCGTCTGGGAACGTGCCATCGCAATGACGCCATGAATAAGTAAAGTCCGACCAGTACATCTATGCGCAATAGTGCTTAGCCACTACACTCGGCCCCAATTACTTGAAGAAATAGAGGTTCGCGCGGTGACACCACTCATGATTACACTGATGGTAGTAGCTGGCATCGCACTCCTGATCGCGATTGGCTACCTGAACCACGTGGCCGAGAACGCCAAGCTGGATAAAGCACGGGCGCGAGTTGAGCTGAGTGATCGACTGCGTCGCTGCTCTGAAATATCAGAGACTTTTCCAGGCCAGCTGGTCTCCCCGGCATTGAAGCTATTAATGACGCGCCTGGAACTCAACGTTCTGCAGCGCATGCAGGCGCTGGATAAAGGCAACGATCAGGTCAAGACCCGGATCGGCGAACTCAACGCACTGGTTGCCCAGGGCGAAGCAATCGTCGTCACCAACCCGGTAAGCCCGATCCAGACCGAAGCCAAGGCCAAGGACGTGCGCTTTCTATTAGAAGCACTGCACGGTCAGGTCACGCGCGCTGCACATGACGGTTTCCTGCAAACCAGCGAAGCCAAGCACTGGATTCGCGAAATCCGCAACATTCTGGTCATGCTGCACATTGAATTCTTCAACAACCTTGGCCAGGCAGCTCTGTCGCAGGAACAGCCGGGTCAGGCACGTCTGGCGTTCGAACGTGGCGTGCAATATCTGCGCAACCAACCCGATCCGGTCACGTATCAGAACGCTCTGGTGGCCATGGAAAAACAACTGGCTCGCGCCAACTCCATGGTGCTAACCAACATTGCGCCAACTGAAGATGACGACAATGCCCTGACCGAAGGCCTGAAGGCCGACGACGTCGAATCGGAATGGAAGAAAAAGGTTATCTACGACTGATTGAAGAGCACCCTCGCGCAGCTAGATTGCGTAGGACCGGCTTTAGCCGGGAGAACGCCCTCCCGGCTAAAGCCGGTCCTACGGAATAATGAAAGCCGAATCAGCGCGCCAGCCTATCGCCTCATCAGCAGTCTGTAGCCTTCAGAAAAATCCGCGCCAACTCCTCGACACCTTGCTGATCCTGCTCCGAGAAGCGACCGACACTCGGGCTGTCCAGATCCAGAACGCCAATCAGGCGCCCTTCCTTGATCAATGGCACCACCAACTCGCTGTTCGACGCGCTGTCACAGGCAATGTGGCCGGGAAACTCGTGCACGTCCTGCACACGCTGGGTTTCCCGACTCTGGGCCGCCGCGCCGCATACGCCGCGCCCGAACGGAATTCGCACACAGGCGATTTGCCCCTGGAACGGCCCCAGCACCAGCTCTTCGTCGCGATTCAGGTAAAAGCCCGCCCAGTTCAAATCTTCCAGCTGGCTATAAAGAAACGCAGAAAACTGCGCGGCGTTGGCGATGAAATCGCGCTCGTCCGCCAGCAGTGATTCCAGCTGCGCGGTCAGCAGGCGATAGCCTTCCAGGCCGCTGCCGGCGTTTTGTAGATCAATCATGGTTGTTGCTCCAGCAGTTTGAGGCCGACCCAATAACGTGCGAACTGATAGGCACAGCGGCCATTACGATTGCCGCGCCCGGTTGCCCAGCGGATCGCCAGCTTGTCCAGCTCCGGATCGCGCTGCCAGGACAGACCTGCCGCCAGTGCCAGCTGGGTGATCCAGTGTTCGACGACGTTCAGGTAATGTTCCTGGGTGAACGGGTAGAACGACAGCCACAGGCCGAAGCGGTCAGACAAGGCGATCTTGTCTTCCACCGCTTCGCTGGGGTGCAGTTCGCCGTCGACATGTTTCCAGTTGGCGTTGTCGCTCTCTTTTTCCGGCACCAGATGGCGGCGGTTGGACGTGGCGTAGAGCAGCACGTTGTCCGGTGCCTGTTCCAGCGAGCCGTCGAGCACGCTCTTGAGCACCCGGTAATCGCTTTCACCCGCCTCGAAGGACAAGTCATCACAGAACAACACGAAACGCTGGGGCAGCTTTTGCAACTGCTCGACAACACGCGGCAAATCCCCGAGATGATCGCGCTCGATCTCGATCAGGCGCAGACCGGCCTGCGCGTACTCGGCGAGCAAGGCGCGGATCAGCGAAGACTTGCCGGTGCCGCGCGAACCCCAGAGCAGCGCATGGTTGGCAGGCAGCCCGTCGATGAACTGCCGGGTGTTGCGCCCCAGCTGCTCACGTTGCAGGTCCACCCCGATCAGGTCAGACAAGCGCATGTCGAGGCTGACTTCCAACGGCATCAGGTAGCCACTACGACCTTCACGAACCCAGCGTGCCGCCAGCGACCCGTTCCAGTCGACGGTCTCCCGAGGTGCAGGCAACAACGGCTCAAGACGTGCAAGAACGGCGTCGGCGCGCTCAAGAAAAGCATTCAAACGAGAATCCACGTTATCTCCTTAGATTGTTGATAAAGCCAAGGGCTGATCGGCTATGCTTGCCCCGCGATGGACACGAGATGTGGCAGTGCCCCCTATGGATATAGCGTTTACTAACCGGCTCTCGTACAAGCAGGCCCGACTCACCGTCCTGGTCGGCTTCATTCTGGGAACGTTGTTGAGCCTGTTACAAATTACCCTCGATTATGCCAGCGAAGACGCGTCCATCGATCGTGAAATTCGCTCGTTACTGGAAATCAGTCACAACCCCGCTTCGCGCATTGCCTACAACATCGACGCCGAACTGGCTCAGGAACTGACCCTGGGCCTGCTGCGATCCCCTGCGGTGGTCAGCGCCAGGTTGACCGACAACAACAATATGGTGCTGTCCAGCGTCGAGCGGCCTTTTGCCCAGAGCCCCTATCGCGTGGTCAGCGATTTTCTGTTTGGCGAAAGCCGCCAGTTCGAAGATGCGTTGAATCTGGCCCATCTGCCAAACGAGTCCATCGGCACCCTGCGCCTGAATGTGGACACCTTCGCGTTCGGCAGCCACTTCCTTCAGCGCGCCGAAATCACCCTGATTACCGGGTTCGTACGCAGCCTCGCCCTGGCCGGCATCATGATGCTGCTGTTCTACATGACCCTGACCAAACCGCTGATACGGGTGATTGGCTCGCTGACCAATCGCGAGCCCAACAGCCCGACGCCGAACAAAGTGCTCTGCCCGCCCAAACATGAAAATGACGAGATCGGCGTACTGGTCCGGGCCGCCAACCGGCAATTTGAGAACGTCGCGAACGAATTCGCGCGCCGCCGCGACGCGGAAGACCGCCTCACCGCGCACCTGAATGAACTGGAAGACATCGTTTCGGCGCGCACCACCGAGCTCAAGGCCAGCAACGCGCGACTGAGCCAGTCCAACGAAGAATTGCAGATCGCCCGCAGCACGGCACTGGATATGGCCCATGCGCGCTCGGCTTTCCTGGCCAACATGAGCCACGAAATCCGCACACCGCTCAACGGACTGCTGGGCATGCTCGCGCTGTCGCTGGACAGCCCGCTGAATGCCGAACAGCGCCAACAGCTGTCCATCGCCCATGACTCGGGCAAAGTCCTGGTGGAGTTGCTCAACGATATCCTCGACATGTCCAAATTCAACGCAGGACACCTGGAGATGGAGCGCATCCCGTTCGATCTCGGCGTGCTGGTCGAGGATACCGCCAACCTGCTGTCGCAAAACGCCGCGCCCAGTGTCGAACTGACCTGCCTGATTGATCCGAACTTTCCGGCCATGGTCATGGGCGATCCGACCCGGGTTCGGCAGATCGTCAGCAACTTGCTCTCCAACGCCCTGAAATTCACCCGTTTCGGGCGGGTGGACGTGCGCCTGAGCACTTACCGGGATACCGACACCCGAGAAAACCGGGTGCGCATCGAAGTCTGTGACACCGGAATCGGCATCGCCCAAGAGGCCCAGGCCAGAATATTCCAGCCCTTTACCCAAGCCGAAGCCGCCATTACCCGGCAGTTCGGCGGCACCGGCCTGGGCCTGGCGCTGACGCATAACCTCTGCGAAGCCATGTCCGGCCATTTGAGCATTCATTCCCAATCAGGCCTGGGCAGCCAATTCTGTGCCGATCTGCCGCTGCCCATTCACCTGCCAGCCATCGCCCCGCCAGCGTTACGTGGCCGAGTCGTGGTGATCAGTGCAGCGGGAAGCGGACTGGTGGAGTTACTGGCCAACCTGCTCCCCGCCTGGGGCATCGAATACCAGCGCTGGGGTATCGACGACAAGATTGTCTGCACAGGTCTGGATGCCGAGCCTGCGCTGCTGATCACGGATTGCCCGGAATGCCTGTTCGGCCTGCGGCCAGCGACGCACATCCCTATCCTGCTGGTCACCGCCTACGGCAACTTCATGCCCAGCGAACAGGTCAGCGCCCTGGCACCCTTGCAGCAACAGGCCCGTCCGCTGGCCCGCAACGCGTTGTATCAGACGCTGCGCCGGGTCATGCAGAAGGGCGAAACGGTGGCTGACGATCTATTGCGGGCCATCGATTTGAGCGGCAGCCACTCGGCGAGAATCCTGTTGGTAGAGGACAACCCGGTAAACCAGTTGGTGGCCAAGGGTATGTTGAGCAAGTTGGGTTGCGAGGTCATCGTCAGCAGCCACGGCGCGGAAGCGCTGCAGCAACTGGAACTGCACACGTTCGATCTGGTGCTGATGGACTGCAACATGCCGGTCATGGACGGCTACGAAGCGAGCCGCCAGATCCGACGCAGCGGTCGCTGGCCGCAACTGCCGATCATCGCCCTCACGGCCAACGCCATGCCCGAAGAGCGAGAGCGCTGCCGGGCTGCTGGCATGAGTGATTACCTGGCCAAGCCGTTCCGCCGCGCTGAGCTGATCAGCCTGCTTGATCAATGGATACCGGCCAATAAAACCGGATGAGCTACTTGAGCAGCGCTTCGATTTCGCCCGTCAGGTCTTCCGGCTTGGTCAGTGGGGCAAAGCGTTTGACCAGCTTGCCGTCCTTGCCGATCAGGAATTTGGTGAAATTCCATTTGATACGCTCGGTCCCCAGCAATCCTGGCGCCTGCTTCTTGAGCTGGACGAACAACGGATGAGCGTCGCTGCCATTGACGTCGATTTTCTTGAACAGCGGGAACGTGACGCCGAAATTCAGCTCACAGAACTCACTGATTGCTGATTCGTTACCGGGTTCCTGCTTGCCAAACTGATTACACGGAAAACCCAGCACGACCAAGCCCTGATCCTTGTAATCCTGCCATATTTTTTCCAGCCCTTTGTACTGCGGGGTAAAACCGCACTTACTGGCCGTATTGACCACCAGCACCGCCTTGCCGGCGAAATCGGCAAGCGTTTTCTGCTCGCCCTTGATCGTCGTGCAGGGAATGCTCAGCAGGTTTTCGCTCATGACGGTGGCTCCAGAATAGAAACAGGGATTGAAGTTAGCGCGCAACTGATTTGCGCGCACTTCAATTCTCGGTCGTGATGAGCGCCTATAAGGCAGTGCAGCCAGGCAATCAGTCGCGCGGGACCAGATCCAGACAGACCGAGTTGATGCAGTAACGCAGCCCGGTTGGCGGCGGGCCGTCCGGAAACACATGCCCCAGGTGCGCATCGCATTTGGAGCAAACCACCTCGGTGCGAATCATGCCGTGGCTGACATCCCGTACTTCAACCACTGCGCTGCCTTCGATAGGCGCGTAGAAACTTGGCCAGCCGCAGCCGGAATCAAATTTGGTCTCCGAATCGAACAGCGGCTCGTTACAGCACACACAATGGTAGACGCCTGCGGTCTTGGTGCTGTTGTATTTGCCGGAAAACGGCCGTTCGGTGGCTTTGAGGCGACAAACGTTGTACTGCTCGGGATCGAGCATCGCTCGCCACTCCTCGAGGGTTTTGTCCAACTTTTCCACGGGTACACCTCCGCAACTGAAAAAGCCCGATCTGTATCTTCTCCACAGATCAGGTGGCACGTATGATTGCGCCTTCGTTAGACGCCAGTCTGTCACCCGCGTTTCAAGCATACAAACCCATTTTTCACGGCGTCACACCCGGCGAACCACGTGATCAGCTAGTCGCGGCTCGTCCATATTCGGGAACAATCACCATGCAGGTCAGCAAATCGAACAAGCTCGCCAACGTCTGTTATGACATTCGCGGGCCAGTGCTCAAGCACGCCAAACGCCTGGAAGAGGAAGGTCATCGCATCCTCAAGCTGAACATCGGCAACCCTGCGCCATTTGGTTTCGAAGCGCCGGAGGAAATCCTGCAGGACGTCATCCGCAACCTGCCAACCGCGCAAGGCTACAGCGATTCCAAAGGCCTGTTCAGCGCCCGCAAGGCGGTGATGCAGTACTACCAGCAGAAGCAGGTCGAAGGCGTTGGCATCGAGGACATCTACCTCGGCAACGGCGTCTCCGAGTTGATCGTGATGTCGATGCAGGCTTTGCTCAACAACGGCGATGAAGTGCTGATCCCGGCGCCCGATTATCCGTTGTGGACCGCGGCTGTCAGCCTGGCAGGCGGCAACCCGGTGCATTACCTGTGCGACGAGCAAGCCAACTGGTGGCCGGATCTGGCGGACATCAAGGCCAAGATCACGCCGAACACCAAGGCCATGGTGATCATCAACCCGAACAACCCGACCGGCGCGGTGTATTCCAAGGAAGTCCTGCTGGGCATGCTGGAACTGGCGCGTCAGCACAAGCTGGTGGTGTTCTCGGACGAGATCTACGACAAGATCCTCTACGACGACGCCGTGCATATCTGCACCGCGTCCCTGGCACCGGATCTGCTGTGCCTGACCTTCAACGGCCTGTCCAAATCCTATCGCGTTGCCGGCTTCCGCTCCGGCTGGGTCGCCATTTCCGGTCCCAAGCACAACGCCCAGAGCTACATCGAAGGCATCGACATCCTGGCCAACATGCGCCTGTGTGCCAACGTGCCGAGCCAGCACGCCATTCAAACGGCCCTTGGCGGCTACCAGAGCATCAATGACCTGATACTTCCGCCTGGTCGCCTGCTGGAACAGCGCAACCGCACCTGGGAACTGCTCAACGACATTCCCGGCGTCAGCTGCGTCAAGCCGATGGGCGCCTTGTATGCGTTCCCGCGCATCGACCCGAAAATCTGCCCTATCCACAACGACGAGAAGTTCGTCCTTGACCTCCTGCTGTCGGAAAAACTGCTGGTGGTCCAGGGCACCGCGTTCAACTGGCCGTGGCCGGACCACTTCCGTGTGGTAACCCTGCCCCGCGTCGACGAACTGGACATGGCTATTGGTCGCATCGGCAATTTCCTCAAGACCTATCGCCAGTAACAGCGCCTGCCGCCCCCGTATTGCGTGCCCGACCGGCCGCAATGCGCTGGGCGGGCAACCTGTCAGCAGCGGCCACGAAATAAAATCCCCCGCGCCCCGGTGAGCTTGCCGTGCCCGCCGCTCTGGGTCGGGAGCCTTGCGACCCGACGCAATTACGACGCAACCCGACGAAACGACACAGTTTGAAATAGTCGCCGGGTTGAATAGCCGCAAGCATCCCCTTATATACCCCGCAACGTGTTACATATTCTTCACGAGGAGAACTTCCAAACCATGATGCGCATTTTGCTGTTTTTGGCCACTAACCTGGCGGTCGTGCTGATAGCCAGCATCACCCTGAGCCTGTTTGGCTTCAACGGGTTCATGGCGGCCAATGGGGTTGATCTGAACCTCAGTCAGCTGCTGGTTTTCTGCGCTGTATTTGGTTTCGCCGGCTCGCTGTTCTCGCTGTTCATCTCCAAGTGGATGGCGAAGATGAGCACTGGCACCCAGATCATTACCCAGCCGCGCACCCGGCATGAGCAATGGCTGGTGCAGACCGTCGAACAACTGTCCCGCGACGCCGGCATCAAAATGCCGGAAGTCGGGATTTTCCCAGCCTACGAAGCCAACGCTTTCGCCACGGGCTGGAACAAGAACGACGCACTGGTTGCGGTCAGCCAGGGTTTGCTGGAACGCTTTTCGCCGGATGAAGTGAAAGCAGTGCTGGCCCACGAGATCGGTCACGTTGCCAACGGCGACATGGTCACCCTGGCGCTGGTGCAGGGCGTGGTGAACACCTTTGTGATGTTCTTCGCCCGCATCATCGGCAACTTCGTCGACAAGGTGATTTTCAAGACCGAGAACGGCCAGGGTATCGCGTACTACGTGACCACGATCTTTGCCGAACTGGTCCTGGGCTTTCTGGCCAGCGCCATCGTCATGTGGTTCTCGCGTAAACGCGAGTTCCGGGCTGACGATGCAGGTGCTCGACTGGCGGGCACTGCGGCCATGATCGGCGCCCTGCAGCGTCTGCGTTCCGAACAGGGCGTGCCGGTGCAGATGCCGGACAGCCTGACGGCCTTCGGTATCAATGGCGGCCTCAAACACGGCCTGGCTGGCTTGTTCATGAGCCATCCGCCGCTGGAAGAACGTATCGAGGCGCTTCGTCGTCGCGGTTGATTGAGCTGTTACTTCATTGAAGGGCGACGCGAGTCGCCCTTTTTTGTGGGTTGGCGGTGGGTCAGCGCCGCGCCAGTCGATATACCCGTTCGTCAAGCCGGCTACCGCCGCGCTGAACGAACTTCCAGCTTTCCCCCAGCACATCGCAGGTCTGCAGGGTTTCCAGCTGCCAGCCGGACGCAAACAGACGTTGTACCTCTTCGTCAGGCACCGAGAACGGCGGGCCTTCGACTTCCGACTGTTCATAGTCCAGGGTAATCAGCAGCCCCTTGCAGCTCCCGGACAATATCTCGCCAAGATGCTGGACATATTGCTGTCGCATGGCGGGCGGCAATGCGATCAAGGCTGCGCGATCGTAGAGCGCCTGACAATCCACCACATCGGCCGCCGTCAGGGCGAAAAAGTCGCCACACCACAATTCCACCGGGCCAGCGCTGTAGACCTTGAACGCCCCTTGCTGACGAATCGCAGGTTGCAATTGATGCTCACTGAAAAAATCCGCGATGGCCTTTTCCGACAACTCGATGCCTTTGACGCTATAGCCTTGCTTCGCCAGCCAGCCAAGGTCCAGGCTTTTGCCACACAGCGGCACCAGCACGCCAGCACCCTGCTCCACCGATAAACCCGGCCAGAAGCGCTCCAGATAAGGATTGGTCTGTTGCTGATGGAAGCCGATCTGATCGCTGGCCCAACGTTGATGCCAAAAGTCAGCCTGCATGAAACCTCCCGAAAATTCGATCAAAGCGCGCTAAAACTTATATTAGATTTAGATCAATGTCTGTCTGAAGATGAGCCATCTTATCGCTCAGGACTCTCGACATGTTCCCCAGCTTATTTATCTCACACGGCTCGCCCATGCTTGCGCTGGAACCCGGCGACAGCGGTCCGGCCCTTGTTCAGTTGGCCGCCGGGATACCAAAGCCACGGGCCATCGTGATTGTCTCGGCGCACTGGGAAAGCCAGGATCTGCTGGTCAACGGCAACCCACAACCGGAAACCTGGCATGACTTCGGCGGCTTCCCGGCCGCGTTGTTCGCCGTGCAATACCCCGCGCCCGGCCTGCCGGAGCTTAGCCTGCAAGTCGCCGCCCTGCTTGGCGTCGCTGGCTTGCCTGCGCGCATCGACAGCAAACGCCCGTTCGACCATGGCGTCTGGGTGCCGCTGTCCCTGATGTATCCGCAGGCCGACATCCCCGTGGTGCAGGTTTCCCTGCCCAGCCGCCAGGGCCCGGCATTGCAGACCAAAGTCGGCCAGGCGTTGGCCAGCCTGCGCGATGAAGGCGTGCTGGTCATCGGCTCCGGCAGCATCACCCACAACCTTCGCGAACTGGACTGGCATGCTGGCCCGGAAAGCGTCGAACCCTGGGCGAAGGAGTTTCGTGACTGGATGATCGACAAGCTGGCCAGCAACGACGAAGCAGCACTGCACGACTACCGCAAGCTGGCACCGCATGCGGTGCGCAGTCATCCGAGCGATGAGCACTTGTTGCCGCTGTACTTCGCGCGTGGCGCGGGCGGTGAATTCAGCGTGGCGCATCAGGGTTTTACGATGGGGGCGTTGGGGATGGATATTTATAGGTTTGGGTGAGTAGCCTGTTGTCACCGTGCACTGTAGGAGCCAACTTGTTGGCGAGGCGTCGGCCTATTCGCGAGCAAGCTCGCTCCCACACAACTTGTCCCCGAAGAGGTCGGTGCAAACGCTGAAGATCTTNAAGATCTTCCTCGGCAGACCCGACGCCCTCCCGGACAAGTCCGGTCCTACCGAGCGATTCATAACTCGGTAGGAGCTGACTTGTCCCCGAAGCGGTCGGTGCAAACGCTGAAGATCTTCCTCGGCAGACCTGACGCCTTCCCGGACAAGTCCGGTCCTACCGAACGATACATAACTCGGTAGGAGGGGACTTGTCCCCGGAAGAGGTCGGTGCAAACGCTGAAGATCTTCCTCGGCAGACCCGACGCCTTCCCGGACAAGTCCGGTCCTACCGAGCGATTCATAACTCGGTAGGAGTGGACTTGTCCCCGAAGAGGTCGGTGCAAACGCTGAAGATCTTTCTCGGCAGACCCGACGCCTTCGGACAAGTCCGGTCCTACCGAGCGATTCATAACTCGGTAGGAGGCTTCGCTACAGCGTGAATATCCCGATTGAATGCGGTCTCGTTGGAGCGAGGCTTGCCCGCGAAGCAATATTTCAGACGCTGAATCTATGTCGGATGTATCGGACCCTTCCCGAAACGAAAGCCTAAATCCCAGACAAAAAAATCCCCGAACCAGTCGGGGATTTTTTTGTTCAGACGATCAGCTCAAGAGCAGATCAATCTTCGCGATAGCGACGCAGCTTCAACTGCTTGCCTGCAACGCGGGTGTCCTTGAGTTTGGTCAGCAGACGCTCAAGGCCATCTTCCGGCAGTTCAACCAGGCTGAAGCTGTCACGCACCTGGATGCGACCGATAGCTTCGCGGGCCAGGCCGCCTTCGTTGAGGATTGCACCCAACAGGTTTTTCGCAGCGATACCATCACGCGCACCCAGCGCGGTACGGCAACGAGCACGGCCTTCGGCCAATGGAACCGGAGCGCGACGCTCACGATCACCACTGCGCTCAGGACGATCACCCGAAGTCGAACGATCACTACGCTCACGCGGTGCGCTGTTCGGCACCAGTGGACGGTCGCGTTCGATGGCAGCCAGGGTCAAAGCCTGACCGTTGGTTGCCTTGCGCAGCAGGGCTGCGGCCAGGGCACGCGGGCTGCAACCGATATCGGCGGTCAGGCGGTCGAGCAATTCGCCATGAGTCGATTCAGCGTCAGCAACCAGTGGCGCGAGGCTGTTGGTCAATTTCTTGATGCGAGCATCGAGAACGGCCTGGGCATCCGGAAGGCGGACTTCAGCAACTTTCTGACCGGTTACACGCTCGATCACTTGCAGCATGCGGCGCTCACGTGGAGTCACCAGCAACAATGCACGACCTTCGCGACCGGCACGGCCAGTACGGCCGATACGGTGAACGTAGGACTCTGGATCGTAAGGCATGTCCACGTTGAATACGTGGGTGATACGCGGAACGTCGAGACCACGGGCGGCAACGTCGGTCGCTACAACGATGTCCAGACGGCCATCCTTGAGGGATTCGATAACGCGCTCACGCTGGTTCTGGGCGATATCGCCGTTCAGTGCAGCAGCCTTGTAGCCTTTGGCTTCAAGGGCGCTTGCCAGGTCCAGGGTCGCTTGCTTGGTGCGCACGAACATGATCAGGGCATCGAAGTCTTCGACTTCAAGCAGGCTCAATACAGCCGAGGTCTTCTGGTCAGCGTGAACCAACAGGTGAGCCTGTTCGATCGCGGTAACGGTCTGGGTCTTGGTCTGGATCTTCACGTGCTTCGGATCGCGCAGATGGCGCTCGGCGATGGCACGGATCGACTGCGGCAGGGTAGCCGAGAACAAAACGGTCTGACGGGTTGCAGGCATGGCCTTGAAGATGACTTCCAGGTCGTCCATGAAGCCCAGCTTGAGCATTTCGTCCGCTTCGTCGAGAACCAGGTGGTTCACGGTCGCCAGGACTTTTTCGTCACGGCGAAGGTGATCACACAAGCGACCCGGAGTAGCGACGACGATCTGTGCGCCGTTACGGATTGCTTTAAGTTGTGGACCCATCGGCGCGCCGCCGTAGACAGCCACGACCGTTACGCCCGGCATTTGCTTGGCGTAGGTTTCGAAAGCGGTGGCTACTTGCAGGGCCAGCTCGCGGGTCGGTGCCAGGATCAGCGCTTGTGGTTCGCGCTTGGCTGGGTCGATGCGATGCAGGATAGGCAGTGCGAACGCGGCAGTTTTACCTGTACCGGTTTGCGCCTGACCGATCATGTCGTGACCGGCCATGATGATAGGGATCGATTGCTGCTGAATAGCCGAAGGCTCTTCATAGCCAGTCGCGATGACGGCTGCAAGAATGTTTGGATGAAGTTCAAAAGCGGCGAAGCCGCCGAATTCCTGGGTCATGGGTCTGCCTCTAGTGCATCCGCAAAGACCCATGCTCCAAAGCTGCGCGTGCCGTGTACGACCCTAAAGTCACCCTGGCTGCTTTGTCGGCGGGGATTTGCGAAAACGTTTGATGAATGGATCGCCAAGGATAGTCCGCTGAGCGAACAAGCAGCCGAAGCTGGCTTCGGGGAATTGCAATACCTGGACGAGGCCCCGTTAAAGGCCGGCGCGCACTATACCGGAATTGCGCGAAAAAGTGAGGATTTTTTTCGAGGCAAAACAGTGGAATGTCCAAGTGTCACAGGCTTTGCGCAAATCCACGCGACGGTCTATTTCGCACGAAGCCCGAGATTGCTGGGGGCGATGCTTAAACGGTTCACCTTTCGTCAGGCAGTTCGGATCCGATCCTACTCAAATCGCTGGAACATCCTACACAACTTCCTCAATCAAGGACCGCCTCAGCTATGACTCGATCATCAGGTCGCCGGGCGAATGTTCTTGATCAGTTGCAGCAACGAGTAGCCAAGGCGCGGTGCGAGCGTTTCAGCACGCTCGATCAGCGGCTCGACTTCAAGCGTCTGCTCCAGATCGGCCGGCACAAAGAGGATGACGTTGCCTTCCTTGACCGGCAGTTCCCAGTAATGCCGGTGATAAAGGCCACGTAGCAAGGCGGCGCCCAACGGCTTGCCATCATCGGCCGCCCATTGATTGATGATCAGCCAGCCACCCGGATTCAGACGTTGCTGACAATTCTCCAGAAATTTCCAGGCCAGATGCCCAACGCCCGGACCGACGTCGGTGTACAAATCGACAAAGATCAAGTCCGCCGACTCGGCCGTTTCCAGCAGTTCCAGTGCGTCGCCAATGCGGATAAACAGCCGCGGATCGTCATCCAGCCCCATGAACTCAATGGCCAGACGCGGCACGTCGGGACGCAATTCGATGGCTTCGACATCCTCCAGCGGCAGGAACTTGAGGCACGCCTGGGTCAGGGTTCCAGCCCCTAACCCCAGGAACAACGCGCTTTCCGGCGCTTCATGGCAGAGCGCGCCGATCAGCATGGCGCGGGTGTAGTCATACTCCAGCCAGCTGGGATCAGCCGTAAAGGTGCAGCTCTGCTCGATGGCATCGCCGAATTCCAGGAAGCGGTAATCATCCACTTCAAGCACGCGGATCATGCCGAAGTCATCGTGCACTTCGGCCAGAATCCGCTCTACCCGCTCCTCAGTCATTGCTTCTCCTAACGGCGAGCTCAAGTCCAGACTTGGCCATCGCACTAATTCGATACAGTCGCTCGACCCTGAGCGGGAAAGCGCGGATTGTCGGCCAAGCGGGGGCGCGCGGTCACGCTCTTTATGGCCCAGGGCCAATATCCCATTGAGTCGGACTGCGACTCCGATCATCCAGCACGCGCTGGCAGCCCGACACCGAACTGCTAACATGCTCGTCCGATTGCACTGACTTAGAGTCCACGATGAACCAACCCTGGAGTCCCGACAGCTGGCGGGCATTGCCCATTCAGCAGCAACCTCAATACCCCGATGCCGCGCATTTGCTGCACGTCGAACAGACGCTTGCCAGCTATCCGCCGCTGGTATTTGCCGGGGAAGCCCGCGAGTTGCGTCGCCAGTTCTCGGAAGTGACTCAAGGGCGTGCATTCCTGCTGCAGGGCGGCGATTGCGCGGAAAGTTTTGTCGAGTTCTCGGCGGCGAAGATTCGCGACACCTTCAAGGTGCTGCTGCAAATGGCCATCGTCATGACCTTCGCGGCGGGCTGCCCGGTGGTCAAGGTCGGGCGCATGGCCGGCCAGTTCGCCAAGCCGCGTTCAGCCAACGACGAAACCATCGACGGCGTGACCTTCCCGGCCTATCGCGGCGACATCGTCAACGGCATCGGTTTCGATGAGAAAAGCCGCGTGCCGGACCCGGATCGCCTGTTACAGGCTTATCACCAGTCCACGGCGACCCTGAATCTGCTGCGCGCGTTTGCCCAGGGCGGCTTTGCCGACCTGCATCAGGTGCATAAATGGAATCTGGACTTCATTGCCAACTCGGCGCTGGCGGAAAAGTACAGCCAACTGGCCGACCGCATCGACGAAACCCTGGCATTCATGCGCGCCTGCGGCATGGACACCTCGCCGCAACTGCGCGAAACCAGCTTCTTCACCGCCCATGAAGCCTTGCTGCTCAACTACGAAGAAGCCTTCGTACGTCGCGACAGCCTCACCAATGACTTCTACGATTGTTCGGCGCACATGCTGTGGATCGGCGACCGCACCCGGCAACTGGATGGCGCGCACGTGGAGTTTCTGCGTGGGGTGAACAATCCGATCGGGGTCAAGGTCGGCCCCAGCATGAACACCGACGACCTGATCCGCCTGATCGACATCCTCAATCCGGACAACGATCCCGGTCGCCTGAACCTGATCGCGCGCATGGGCGCCAACAAGGTCGGCGACCACTTGCCGCAATTGATTCGCGCCGTGGAACGTGAAGGCAAGAAAGTGCTGTGGAGCTCTGACCCGATGCACGGCAACACAATCAAGGCCAGCAGCGGCTACAAGACCCGCGACTTCGCACAGATCCTTGGGGAAGTGAAACAGTTCTTCCAGGTCCACCAGGCCGAAGGCACCTACGCTGGCGGTATCCACATCGAGATGACCGGCCAGAACGTCACCGAATGCATCGGCGGCGCACGCCCCATCACCGAAGACGGCCTTTCGGATCGCTATCACACCCACTGCGATCCGCGAATGAATGCCGATCAGTCACTGGAACTGGCGTTCTTGATTGCCGAGACGTTGAAGCAGGTTAAACGCTAACTTCCTGTAGGAGCCAACTTGTGTGGGAGCGACCGGGGTGGCGATCCACCTTGCTCGCGAAGCTTCTGAAACGAGGCATCGCCAACACGTTGGCTCCTACAGCAACGCTTCAAACGCCCACTGTAATTTTCTGCCACTCGCTCGCTGGCAATTGATCTGCACCTCCGGCAGCCCCAGCCAATCGGCCAGTTGCCGCAGATTGCTCGCCAGCGCGCGCATGCCCTCCTCGTCCAGCCCGGCTTCTTCTTCGTGCACCGCATGCACGGCCAAACGCCCTGCGGCACGTTCGGCGCGCAGATCGACGCGAGCAGCGATGCGTTCGTGGTGCAGGAACGGCAGCACGTAATAGCCATAAATCCGTTTGGCCTGAGGCGTGTAAATCTCCAGCCGATAGCGGAAGTCGAACAGCCGCTCGGTGCGAGCCCGCTCCCAGATCAGTGAGTCGAATGGCGAGAGCAAGGCGCTGGCCGCCACCTTGCGCGGGATCTTGCTGTCCGGCAGACAGAATCCCGGCTGACGCCAGCCCTGGACCTGGACGACTTGCAACGCGCCAGCTTCTACCAATTCGGCCAACGCCACCCGGCTTGGCAATGGGTCTTGGCGGAAATAGTCACGCAGGTCTTTTTCAGTCCCCACACCCAGCGCCGCTGCCGCGTGCAGCAGCAAACCCTGTTGAGCATCCTTTTCGCTGACTTCGGGGTGATCCAGAATTGCTGCAGGCATCACTCGTTCGGGCAAATCATAGAGCCGCTCGAACCCCCGTCGCCCGGCTACCGTCACTTCACCCGCAGCAAACAGCCACTCCAGCGCGAGTTTCTCCGCGCTCCAGTCCCACCATGGCCCGGCGCGCTCCTCGCGGGTGCTCAAACTGCCTGCGCCCAACGCGCCCTGCTCGCGAACGGCCTGCAACACACGGGCAATGGTCGACTGTTGTTCGCGGCCAAATGTCGCCAGTTGCTGATAGATGCCTTCGCCCTGAGCAGCGCGCTGCATGCGCCAGCGCATCAGCGGGTACAGCTCGATGGGCAGCAGCGAGGCTTCGTGGCCCCAGTATTCAAAGAGTTTGCGATGGCGGCCCTGACTCCAGGCGGCCTGATCGAGCAGGGTCTGGGAATAGTTGCCCAACCGGGAAAACAACGGCAGGTAATGGGACCGAACCAGAGCATTGACCGAATCGATCTGCAAAACACCCAGGCGCTGGATCAATTGCGTGACATGGCTGGCCTTGACGGTCGCCGGCGGCTGCCGCCCGTTGAAACCCTGGGCGGCCAGCGCCATGCGACGTGCTTGTTTGAGCGACAGTTCTAACGGCATGCGAGGCTCCCTGTGAACCTCAACGCTACCTGATAGCACCGGCTCTTGTCAGCGCTTCATCGGATCGACCCAGAAGTGCCGCTCGGTCTCTTGATAAACATCCGCGCGACTCAGACCGAGATCCTTCAAGGCCTCATCGCTCAACTCGGCCAGTTGCCGGCGCTGCTGATGCAGCTCGTACCAACGCGACACATGGCCTTTCACAGAGCGGAGCAACCGCTCGATCCACGAATCATGAGACAGGGTTTTAAGTACCACCACATAACCTTTTTGACCTTTCATCATCTTGCCCTCCAAGTGGGATGACTAAAGTCTCGCGCTGGAGCTAAGATCAATCCAACGAATGTTTCTTATGCACTGCATCTGGGAGATTGATGTATTGGCCAGCTTCCCGAGTATTGACACAGAATTGCTGCGCACCTTTGTCGCCATCGCCGACGAGGGCGGATTCACCCGGGCGGGCGAAGCGGTAAACCGCACGCAGTCGGCGGTCAGCATGCAGATGAAACGGCTTGAAGAAGATCTGATTCAGCGCCCGCTGTTTCAGAAGCAGGGCCGCAGCGTCAGTCTGACGATGGAGGGTCAGGTGCTGCTCGGCTATGCGCGCAAAATCCTCAAGCTGCATGGCGAAGTGTTCAACACCCTGCGCGAGCCGCACATGGTGGGCATGGTGAAAATCGGTACGCCCGATGATTACGCCATGCGCTTTCTGCCCGGAATCCTGTCGCGCTTCGCCCAGGCCTATCCGCTGGTGCAGATTGAAGTGCACTGCGAGCCGTCGAAACAGCTGTTGCAGCGTCAGGACCTGGATTTGAGTATCGTCACCCGCGAGCCGGGGACCGAGATCGGCCAGATTCTGCGTCAGGAACGTTTTGTCTGGATGGAAGCGCAGGGCTTTTCGCCCCATGAACACACGCCGCTGCCGCTGGCGATGTTCAATACTGACTGTTTCTGTCGAACCTGGGCCTGCAATGCGCTGGATACCATGCAACGCGATTACCGCATCGCCTATACCAGCGCCAGCCTCGCGGCAATCAGCGCCGTGGTGACTGCGGGACTGGCGATCACCGCGCAGCTGGAAAGCCTGCTGACGCCGGATCTGCGCATCATCGGCGAAGCTCAGGGCTTGCCGCAGTTGCCGCTGGCCAGCATCGTCCTGCTGCGCAACCCGCACAGCGTTTCGCCCATCACCGAATGCCTGGCCGAACACATCGCCGAAGGCTTCAAACTTTAAAGGCAAGCACTACGGCGCAGATCACCAAAAAGCCACAGAACAGCGAACGCAGCAGGCGCTCGGGCAGCGAGTGAGCCAGTTTCACCCCCCAACTGATACTCGCCAGCCCGCCGATGGCCAGGGGAATGCCCATGGACCAGTTGACGTGGTCATGCAGTGCGTAGGTAAACAGGGTGATTGCGGTACTTGGGGTCGCCAGTGCCAACGCCAGGCCTTGGGCGACAACCTGGGTCGCACCGAAAAAACCGGTCAGGATGGGCGTGGCTATGACTCCGCCACCGACCCCGAACAAACCACCGGTGATGCCGGAACCGACACCCAGCAACCACAAGCGATTGGTGTGACGCAGCTCAGTGCTGGCATCTCCCTTGCGCCAGTACATCTGCACCAGGTTGAACACCATCAGGATGATGAGAAAGACCACGAAACTGATACGCATGGATTGCGGGTCCAGCCGCACCGCCCACAGCGAAGTCAGCCAGGCCAGGCAAAAACTGGGAATGATCAGCATCATGGCATTGCGCAGCGAAATACGATTGCGCTGGTTGTACCGCCACAATGCCAGCAGCACGTTAGGCAGCACCATCAACAGCGCGGTGCCTTGCGCCAGTTGCTGATCAAGCCCGAACAACACACCCAGCGCCGGGATGGCAACCAGGCCCCCACCAATTCCGAACAACCCACCCAATGTGCCCATGGCGGCACCCAACAACACAAACATCACAACGTCGATCACACCGTTTCCCCCGAATTATTGGCAAGCATGCTACGCATTCTGAGGAAGCCGGGGAATGAATAGATCGGTGTGATGGCGTTTTAACGCTTGGCGCACCGATCTAATTTATCTGGCGCATTAAAGATCAGAGCACTAAATTGTTTGGTAACGACACATTCGTACAAAAGGACTGCCCATGAACGCAGACGATATCTCTACACCCGACGTCGCTGAGCCATGCGAAGCCTTGCTGCTCGACAATCAGCTGTGTTTCGCCCTCTACTCGACCTCGTTGCTGATGACCAAGGTTTACAAACCGCTGCTCCAGGCATTGGGCCTCACGTATCCGCAATACCTGGCGATGATGGTGCTCTGGGAGCAGGACGGCTTGACCGTTGGCGACGTCAGCACCCGTCTGCTGACCGATCCCGGCTCCCTGACGCCGCTGCTCAAACGCCTTGAAGGCGAAGGCTTCATCACCCGCACGCGCAGCAAGGAAGACGAACGCGTGGTCCTGCTGCGCCTGACCGAACAAGGTCGCGCATTGCAACAACGAGCCATGCAGGTGCCAGGCTGCATCCTCTCCGCCAGCGGCCTGGATCTGGAGAAATTGCAGAAAATGCAAAGCGACCTGCTCCAGTTGCGCGGGAATTTGCGTGAGCATGTTTGATTAGACCCCCTCCCGTTTGGAGCGAGGCTTGCCCGCGAATCGGCCGTAGGAGCGACTGTAGGAGCGACTTCAGTCGCGAGCCGCTCATCAATTGCCCTCCCGGCTAAAGNCTTGCCCGCGAATCGGCCGTAGGAGCGACTGTAGGAGCGACTTCAGTCGCGAGCCGCTCATCAATTGCCCTCCCGGCTAAAGCCGGTCCTACACTAAGTCTCGCTCCAACAGAGCATCTCAAATTCAGAGGTTTAAAATATTATCTTGTGCGCAAACTATTCGTGCGCTACATTTCGTTCATACTCAGTTAGCGCACAAATATTTAGCGCAAGCAGACAAGTTTTTTCAAAGCCAATCCCTACCATCAGTTCTCTTTTTCGCGAGGCAACGCCATGGACACTCTCTACACAGCAATCGCAACTGCAACCGGCGGCCGTGACGGTCGTGCTGTTTCCAGCGACAACATTCTCGACGTCAAACTCGCCACGCCAAAAGAGCTCGGCGGCGCAGGCGGCGCGGCGACCAACCCTGAGCAATTGTTCGCTGCCGGCTACTCGGCCTGCTTCATCGGCGCGCTGAAATTCGTCGCCGGTCAAAGCAAACGCAGCATTCCGGCAGACGCCTCGATCACTGCCCACGTCGGCATCGGCCAGATTCCTGGTGGTTTCGGTCTGGACATCGACCTGAACATCAACCTGCCGGGTCTGGAACAAGCCGACGCAGAGCAACTGGTCGAAGCTGCGCACCAGGTGTGCCCGTACTCGAACGCCACTCGCGGCAACGTTGATGTGCGTCTGCACGTAACTGTTTAAGCAACATCTGACCTGTAATTGGATGGACTCGCCCAAGCCGAGGCGTCTGTAGCGCCACGG
>NZ_LGSI01000006.1 GCF_001698815.1 Pseudomonas syringae
CAGCAGCGTCTGTTTCACCGGCTTGAGCGTTTGGACCAGAAGCAAAGTGGTGACCTCCATGGTCACCAGCTGATTGGCCGTCACGTCCAGACGCAGCTTGAAACGGTCGAGCAACGCTTGCTCCAGCAAAGGTGTGGCGAAGTTTTCGATCGATATGAAGCGCGAGTGGATCGGCTCCAGGGTACGTCGAGAAGACTCATTTTTGAGCTGGCTCAGACGCAGCGCCTCGCGCAACGCTTTGGGCGCACTGATGTACCAGGCTGGCAGGCTTTTCTTGAGAAACTCGAGATTGGTGTGCCCCGCATCAAAAGGCGAGGCACCAAAATGCTCGTCGGCACTGGACGCTGGCGGGGATTCTGCCAAAGGCGAGTGGGCGGATTCTATTGACATCGGAAATACCGTGAATGACTCGAAAGGAAGTCATTCACGGTATTTATCTGGCAGTGGTGTGTGACATAACAGGCTACCGCATGGCGATATTCAGCCTTTTGGTCGGCGCAGAATGACGCCACGCAGTGGTGCGATTCACTCTAAACGGGTCGAAGGACCGGCAATCACACTTTCCCGGGGTGGTATCTGCCGGGCGATATCCTGGGTCAACTGCTCGGCATCGGCCGAGACTGCCAACTCGCGCTCGCGCTGAATGGCGCTGACCCGCTCTAGATATTCACCGTCCGAAAGCTCGCTGCGGCGGTCATGCAAGGCATCAAGACGCTCGTAAAACGGCGCGCTGAGGGTCTGGAATCTCTGACTGAAACGCTTCTCGAGAAATTGCTTCCAGAAGTCGCGCTGGACCAGAGAGTGGATGAAAGCCGGCCCGCCTTCCCGGGCCAATATTCGCACCTCGGCAGCCGCCAACATGGGTCTCGATACCCCCGAGAGGGCTAAAAACATCATGCCGCGTACCTGTTCGGGCAATTCCAGTCGCTGCTCGAGCCCGGTTCGAAATGCCATCCGTACTTCGACATGATCCACGGTTTCGCCGAGCAGTTCCCTGGTCCTGATGTTCTCCAGTGCAATTTTTTCAATCTCGTCCAGACGCGCCAGCCCTCTGACCAGCTTGAACATTCTGGCGGGATGTTCGGCAAGCTTGGGCGAGGCCATGATAGTGAAGATCCGCACATGCATTTCCAGATCGCTGAACACCATCGCCACACCATCGGAACAGGTCTGCGGATGGGTCGCCAGGGCATACACTTCCTCGCGCAGCGCTCGGTTGTCTGCGATGACATCGAGTAATGCCCACACCCGCAGGCTCAAGGTCCGTTGATAATGAGCAAAATCGGAGCTGTGGGTCAGGTCATGTAAAACCCGGAAGAAATCTTCGGAGTTGGGCTCCGCCTCCAGATCCTCCCAGCACACAATTCTGGCCTGTTTGTCAGCAACGGCGACATTCTCCATCCAGCCTGCATCCGCCCCGGGTGGTTGTTCGGCATGGACACGCGCGTCACCGATGCCGATGCGCGCTCGGGCAGGTCTGTTGAGCAAAACCGAGGCACGCAGCAGGCTGTCCTCGGCAAGCGGGTTGTCATGCAATTGCACCCTGGCATAGGCACGGTTGAGGTTCGCCAGATGGGTATCGGAAAGATCGACGATCTGGTTGTCGCGCAAATCCGCACTGTGCAACAGCAGGCAATCCCACAACCCGCTCGGCAAGGCATCGATGCCGGTGGAACGCAGGCCCAGGGTCGTGAGTGCGGTCAACGGATGCAGATCCAGTTGCGATCCAATAGGGCAGCTATCCAGATGCAGGGTTTTCAGCGAAGTCAGGTTGCTCAGGTGATGCACAGAGGCTTCGTCCACCACCAGAGGATTGTCGCGCAAGGACAGTTCCTGCAAATTGCCCTGCTGCCCCAACGCGGCGGGCACGGCCGTGAGTTCGTTGCTGTCGAGTTCCAGGCGGCGCAGGTTTTTGAACGGTTTGAGCAGCTGTTGAGCCTGCGTCGTGGTCAGCCCCAGGCGTTCGGCCCGCAATACGCCGATGTGGTCAAAACTGGCGTGCAACTCAGGCAAGCCGGCAACGCTTAGGTCGCTCAGGTCAAGCTCGTAACCGATGAACTCGCCCATATCGTTGTAGCGCCGCATGCCCATTTTTTTCCAGCCCAGTTTCAGCCGGATGGCGACCGCGGCCCTGGCTTCATAAGTGGACTCCGAAACAGCGGAGCCGGTGTCTGGAGCGGTTCTGTCGCTGCCCAGCCAGGCGTCCAGGTTCTTTTCCAGGGCTTTGTATTCTCGTCCCAAGAGTTTCAGCCGCGCCTTTGCAAAGGCGTTGAAGCCCCAGGGCTCGCCGGTGTATCCCGTGCGCATTTGGTTGAGAAACGCCTGCACTTCGTCATCAATGAACCCCGGATAGAGCGCCTTGATCGCCAGCTCCGGCGAATAGTCATGAGCGCCCATCCCAAGCATTTTGAACAAGCCGCGCATACGTCCACTCATGGGATAACCCACACGCCCATCGGCCAAACGATACGGCCAGATGAAGCCCGGTTTGATGGGCCGCATCTTTAACAGGTGTGCGACCTCGCTGCGCCGCGTGGCGGCATAATCGCCCAGCAAGACCCGCAAGTCGCGCTCGTCAGGCACCGCTGGCAGGCCGATATCCCGGCGTACCGAATCAGGCAAGGCCTGTAACAAAGCCTCAAAGAAAGTCTGGTCGGAACCGCCTATCCGGTTGTTATCGCTTCGGAAGGTTTGATACCCCGTGTCGGTCTTGACCAGCACCTGATGGATATGCGCACTCTGGCTGTCGCCAAGTATGTCGAGCTGCTCACCATCAAGAGTGGCGTCGCGCAGTTCAATGGCAAGATCGGCGGGCCATCCCGGCAAACCCGGCAACAGGTCAAATCCCGCCTTGAAGGTGTCCGGATTATGGGTCACCGCGCGGTAAAAACCCTCGTTCACACGATTCAGGCGCAGCTGTTGCTGATACTCCCGAGCCTGTTCGGCGACCGACAACGGGATGCGTTTAGTCGTGGCCATGCGCTGCCTCTGTGCCGGGCTGGCAGAGTCCACCAGTTCCCGGGCGACGGCATTCGGCATGTCGGGAAAGTCCCGGCGAATCAACTTGATCAATGGATCATCGAGGTGTTGGTCCAACGCGTAAAGCTCATCAAGCAGCTGGCCTCTATGAGCCTGAGACAATTCGGACAGATTGCGGGCCAGGCGCGAAATCTGCGCCTGGCTGCCTTCGACCTCTTCACCCAGCAAACTGGCGACTTCGTCCGGGAGTAAGCCTTTGAGCACAGTGTCGAGCAAGGCGGTCATACCGCCCGGTTTGTAAGTGACCTGAATCACCGACGTGGAATTGCTGGTGATGTTCCAGCTCTCGAGCACCGCGCCTTGTTCGTCCAGCAGGCGCAATCCTCGGGGCGAGGGCCAGCGCCGGGTGGACGTGAGCAATTTCAGAAAGGGTTCGATCCGTGCCGTATTGACCTGATCCAGGTCGCTGCCATTCATCAACGTGATGAAGTCTTCCACTTGCTGCTCGATGCCGAAGCGCTGCAGGGTCACGCTCAGCAACGCAGGCGCCGGCAAATTTTCCACATGCACCTGACGCAACAGCGCCTCGTCGCCACCGGTAGCCCGCAGCGCTCGTCGCAAGGTTTCATCGGCAAGGGCTTCATGAGCCGCGTTCAGGCGTTTCAATGCAAGGGTTTCGTCCCAACCCATGGGGTTTTCGCCTTCAAAACGCCAGGTCCCTGCGCCGTTGTGCTCAAGTACCGGCGAATGCGATTCGTGGTCGTTGGGATGCTTGACGCGCCACCTGTTCAAGGCTGTATCGAACTCTACGCGATACAGTTCTCCAGCCAGGGGCAACCAGGTTTTGCCGTCGACCTTGATCAGTCCCTGAGCGTCGGCGGCCACTCGGGAAGGCAGGACAACCTTCTGCCGGAACCGGGCGAGATCGGGTTTCCACAACCGCGTCAGGCCGTTGGGCAGTTTGACCGCAGTCAGGCTTTCGACGAATGACGAGGGCAGCACGCGCGGCGCAACATGCACCGCCGCGCCCAGCACCGCCATCGCCGCGAGGTTTTCACCGATGTCGAACACGTGGTTCAGGGCTTCCTCGGTTTCGCCGTGGGTCCAGTCCTCCACCGCAACGAACGCTTCGCTCAGCAATTGGCCCACTGCAACCACGGCCAGGATGGCGCCCAGTACCGGCACGAAAAAACCCGCCACCATCAGTAAATCCATGCCTGCCGACTCGAAGGCATACCAGCGCTTGAGCCGGCTTTTGCGATCTTCGTCACTGGTGGGCACGGCAACGATCCGCGAATCCGCGTAGGTCTTGGTCAGCAGATGGTCGTAAAGCGCCTCGAACGGCGGCTTGTCGATGGCGCGTTTTTCCAGATAAAGCTCGGCGTTGGCTTCGAATTTCGGGGTCAAAAAGTTCTCATCCCCCGGGAGTGGACGCAGCGGGGTCAGCCGTTCATTAAGCTTGCAGAAGAAAAGATGGCTCTGCTCGAGGCTGACAAAACGCTGAAAGTATTCCTGATACTTCATGTTGAAAAACTTGCGACGCATCCCGGCGGTAAATGCGGCAAACGATGCGTATTCCTTCAAGGGCGTTTCGGGATCACCGGGCAGGTAGACCACGCACGGCAAGTCATCACCGGGCTGGTCAGGCTCGATCAGCAGCGCGCCATATAACGTGCTGCCGGGAAACGCGTAGGTATCGAGCATGTGTAACTGGCGATAACGCACCGGACTGCCGTGCCAGCGCGGATTGCCTGCGGGCTTGACCAGTTCCAGCAGCAGTTGATAGCTGTCAGCGCTGATGTGTTCTTTCATGTGGGCGATGTGCGCCAACACCTCCACTGCATCACGCTCGCTGGTCATGAACGCGCTGGCAACCGCCTGTGCTGCCGAGCCCGGCGCCTGGCCCTGAGGCGTGACGGGCTTGAACACACTGTCCAGATGCATCTGATATCGCGCCCCCAGATTCAGCGTACGACTCAGTTCGGCGAACTGTTCGGGCTTGATGCCCAGCGTGCCGTTATAGCGATAGCGAAAGCGCGGCACATCAGGCAGCAGGCCGGAGCCATAAATCAGTTCCACCTGCAAACCTTCAGCCGGCAACAGCGCGGCCCCCTGCCCAAGGCCACCTTCGGCGCTCTCGCTGGCTTCGAAATTCTGCAAGGCGGCGTGCAGCAGCGTCTGTTTCACCGGCGTACGCGTCTCCAGCAGCAGCAGACTCTTGACCTCCATAGTCACCAACTCATTGGCCATCACGTCCAGTCGCAGCTTGAAGCGATCAAACAAGGCCTGTTCCAGCAATGGCGTAGCGAAGGTCTGGATCGGCATGAGCCGGTTGCGTATCAGCTCCAGGGCGCGGCGGGAGCGCTGGCTCTTCAACTGACTCGCGCGCAATGCCTCGCGCATGGGTTTTGATGAGCTTCGGTACCACTCCGGGAGAGTGGTTTTGAGGAACTCGAGATTGGCGTGGTCCGTACCAAATGGCGCAGAGCCGTCAGCCTCGACAGGACATGCCGGGACTGGAGGGATTGTGCGGTTACTGTCGAAGGTAAGTGTCGCAGACATCGGTAAATCCTTGAATGACTCACAATGAAGTCATTCACGGTATTTATCCGACACACTAAAGTGACATACCCGGCTATTACCCGAGCGAGACGCAGAAGCGCCGTACCGATGCCTGTTTTGCGATCAGCGCTTGCGCAGGATAACGCTGCCTATGGAATAACCGGCACCGAACGAACTGAGCACACCCAGCGCGCCCTTGGGCAAGTCGTCCTGATAGCTGTGAAAAGCAATCACCGAGCCAGCCGAGCTGGTATTGGCGTAGGTATCGAGAATCACCGGCGCTTCTTCAATGGTCGCTTCACGGCCCAGCAACTTCTTGACGATCAGGTGGTTCATGCTCAAGTTCGCCTGATGCAGCCAGAAGCGCTGCACGTCGCTGGCATTCAATCCGTTATCTGCAAGATGGGCGCCCACCAGCTCGGCCACCATCGGACAAACTTCGCGGAACACCTTGCGGCCTTCCTGAACGAACAGCTTGTCCGCCGCATCCGCACCTTCATCGGCGGTACGATTGAGGAAGCCGAAATTGTTGCGAATGTTGTTGGAGAACGAGGTCAGCAGTTTGCTGCTGACGATATCGAACTGATAAGCCGACGTGGCCAAATCAGCGCGCTCGACCACCACGGCAGTCGCACCGTCGCCAAAAATGAAATGGCTGTCGCGATCGCGGAAATTCAAATGCGCGGTGCAGATTTCCGGACTGATCACCAGCACGGCGCGAGCCTGGCCCATCTGCACGCTATTGCTGGCGGCCTGAATGCCGAAGGTAGCGGAGGAGCAGGCGACATTCATGTCGTAGCCGAAACCCTGAACGCCCAATGCCGCCTGAATTTCAATGGAAATGGCCGGATAAGCGCGTTGCAGATTAGAGCAGGCGACGATTACGCCGTCGATATCGGCAGCGGTCTTACCGGCGCGCTGCAAGGCTTGATTGGCAGCAGCGACGCCCATTTCACAGAGGATCGACCACTCGTCATTAGCGCGCTCGGGCAGACGCGGCTTCATGCGCTGCGGATCAAGAATGCCGGCCTTGTCCATCACGAAGCGGCTTTTGATGCCGGAAGCTTTTTCGATGAAGGCCGCATTGGATTCAGTCAGCGCCTGCACTTCGCCACGCTCGATGGCGTCGGCATTTTCGCTGTTGAACTGCGCAACGTAAGTATTGAAAGACTGCACCAGCTCTTCGTTGGAAATGCTGTTGGCCGGGGTGTACAGGCCTGTGCCGCTGATGACGACATTGTGCACGGTCGTTCCTCTCTTATTGATCAACGCAGGTAGCGACCTGCTCGAGCACGGCGGGTTGGCTCACTCATGGAACCAACGTACCAATGCCTACATAAAATAACTGCCGAAGGCGCAAGAACATCCGGGCAACGCATCGGGCTCAAGTCGCGAAGTGTGCCATAACTGCTGGCTTTTGGCGCTATCCGGGCGGGTGATTAACGGCGAACCCTGTAGGAGATCCTTCGTCGCGCAGCAAGCACCGGCCCCCGTTGGAGCGAGGCTTGCCCGCAAAGAATGAGGACGCGGTAGAGCTGGGTCACCGAGGCGCCTGATTCGCGGGCAAGCCTCGCTCCAACGGGTGCCCTTTCCAGTCACCCCTCCACCAGACTCCACTGCTTACTCAGGCGTTTATCCGAAACCGCCATTTTGGTGCCCAGCTGCTGGGCGAACAGCGAAACCCGGTATTCCTCCAGCCACCAGCGATAGGCCACCAGCTCGTCGTCGCGCTTGCCTTCCTGGCCGTGCTTGCTGGAACGGGCCTGATATTGCGCCCACAGGCCCGCCAGTTCGGTGCTCCAGACCCGATCCTTCTGGACCTGGCCGGGGAGTTTTTCCAGACGCATTTCGATAGCTTTCAAATAGCGCGGCAACTCCTTGAGCCATTGCGCCGGGGTTTCGCGGACGAAGCCCGGATAGACCAGATGGCTGAGCTGCGACTTGATGTCGTTGAGTGCCACGGCCTGGGACAGATCGATCTTGCCCTTGAAGCGCTTTTGCAGGCCATGCCAGAGCTTGAGAATTTCCAGAGTCAGCTTCGCCAGACGCTCGGCGTGTTCGGTCCAGCCGCCGCGCTTGCGTTCGGCCAATGCCAGCAGCCCGGCACCGTCGCGTGGCAAATTGGTTTCGCCTTCGAGAATGCAGCTGTCGAGGCTGGCCAGCAGGATGTCTTCGACCAATGCGTCGATACGGCCCAATTCCCGATGCAACAACGCCAGTTCGGTTTGCCCCGGCAGTTTGCTGCGCAGGAACTTCGCGGGCTCGGCCAGCTGCTGCAACAACAAGCGCTGCAAGGCGCGACGATGTTGATATTCGGCTTCGGCCGGCGTCGAGAAACGTCCTTTCTTGACCGTGCCCGATTCCTCGACCAATGCCGGATACACCGTCATCGACAGCCCGGCGATGTTCTGCTGGGTTTTCTCCGCGACCGGAGCAAACACCTTCGCTTCCACCGGCTGCTGGCTTTTAGCCGTTTGCGGCACGGCCAAGGCGGCCTGACTGGCTTGGGCAAAACGCGCGGTCAGCTCATCCAGATCACGCCCTTCACCGAGGAACTTGCCTTCGGCGTCGACGATTTCCAGATTCATCTTCAGATGATTTTCCAGCTGCTGCGCCGCTTCGGCCCAGGCTTCGTCAGTTACACGGGCGCCGGTCATGCGCAGCAGTTCGCGGCCGAGCGCTTGCGGGAGCGAGCCTTCGCCAAAGGTCATGCGCTGCAAGGCGGCCTTGATGAAGTCCGGCACCGGAACGAAGTTCTTGCGAATCGCCTTGGGCAGGTTGCGCACCAGCGCAATGCATTTGGTCTCCAGCAAACCGGGCACCAGCCATTCCAGACGCTCGGCGGGCAACGACAGCAGCAACGGCGCGGGCACGCGCAGCGTCACGCCATCGCGGGGATGATTAGGCTCGAAGTGGTAGGTCAGCGCCAGGGTCAGATCGCCCAGGCGCAAGGTGTCCGGGTAATACGCGGCGGTGACTTCACTGGCTTCACGGGCCAGCACGTCTTCCTCGCGCATGATCAACAACTGCGGATTCTTCTGGCTTTCGGTCTTGTACCAGCTGTCGAACGTCGCGGTCTGGTGGATCTCGGCGGGAATGCGCGCTTCGTAGAAGCTGTACAGCGTATCTTCGTCGGCGAGAATGTCGCGACGGCGCGCCTTGGCTTCCAGTTCGTCGAGGCTTTCCAGCAGTTTGGTATTGGCGGTCAGGCACTTGGCCCGCGACTGGATTTCGCCGCGCACCAGACCTTCACGAATGAACAGCTCGCGCGACACCACCGGATCAATCGGGCCGTAATGCACGGGACGACGACCGACCACAATCAGGCCGAACAGGGTGATCTGCTCGAACGCCACGACCTGGCCGCGCTTTTTCTCCCAGTGCGGTTCAAAGTGGTTCTTCTTGATCAAGTGCCCGGCCAGCGGCTCGATCCAGTCGGAGTCGATCTTGGCGACCATTCGCGCATAAAGCTTGGTGGTTTCCACCAGCTCCGCCGCCATCAGCCATTGCGGGCGCTTCCTGCCCAGACCGGAAGACGGGTGGATCCAGAAGCGTCGTTGCCGCGCACCCAGATAATCGCCTTCATCAGCCTTCTGCCCGACCTGACTGAGCAGACCGGAAAGAATCGCCTTGTGAAATTTCGGGAAGTCGGCTGGCTCTTTATTCACCGTCAGCTGCAGGTCGCGGCAGATCAAGCTCAGTTGCCGATGGGAATCGCGCCATTCGCGCAGACGCAGGTAATTGAGGAAGTTGCGCCGACACCAGTTACGCAACGGGCTGGCGGTCAACGCCTGGCGTTGTTCTTCAAAACCACGCCACAGATTGACCAGCCCGGCGAAATCCGAGTCCGCGTCTTTCCATTGTGCGTGGGCCTGATCCGCAGCCTGTTGACGCTCCGGCGGACGCTCGCGCACGTCTTGCACGGACATGGCGCTCGCCACGATCAGCACTTCCTGCAAGCTGCCCTGCTTCGCCGCTTCGAGCAACATGCGACCCATGCGCGGGTCCACCGGCAAGCGCGCCAACTGGCGGCCCAGCGGGGTCAGCTGGTTCTCGCGATTGACCGCCGAGAGTTCCTGCAACAGGTTGAAACCGTCGCTGATGGCCTTGCCATCCGGCGGTTCGATAAACGGGAAATCGGTGATCTCACCCAGACGCAGGTGCAGCATCTGCAGGATGACCGCCGCGAGGTTGGTGCGCAGGATTTCCGGATCGGTAAATTCCGGCCGCCCGTTGAAATCTTCCTCGCTGTACAGCCGCACGCACAACCCCGGCTCGACCCGGCCGCAACGACCTTTACGCTGATTGGCGCTGGCCTGGGAAACCGCTTCAATCGGCAGGCGCTGGACCTTGGCGCGATAGCTGTAGCGGCTGATCCGCGCGGTGCCGGTGTCGATCACGTAACGGATGCCCGGCACGGTGAGGGAAGTTTCGGCAACGTTGGTGGCCAGCACCACCCGGCGTCCCGGATGCGACTGGAAAATCCGCTGCTGCTCGGCCTGTGACAGGCGCGCGTACAGCGGCAGGATTTCGGTGTGTTTGAGCTGCGCCTTGCGCAGCATTTCCGCCGCGTCACGGATTTCCCGTTCGCCGGGCAGGAACACCAGCACATCGCCGGGGCTCTTGCGCTCGCTACGCTCGAAGGCTTCCAGTTCGTCGATCACGGCGAGAATCGCCTGATCCACGGTCAGGTCTTCTTCGACACTGTTGCCCTCCTCGTCCTGTTCGGACGTCAGCGGGCGATACCAGAGGTCAACCGGGAAGGTCCGGCCGGAAACCTCGACAATGGGCGCGTCGTTGAAGTGCTCGGAGAAACGCTGCAAGTCGATGGTCGCGGAGGTGATGATGACTTTCAGGTCCGGGCGACGCGGCAGCAGGGTTTTCAGATAGCCGAGCAGGAAGTCGATGTTCAGGCTGCGTTCGTGAGCTTCGTCGACGATGATCGTGTCGTAGCGTTCCAGAAACCGGTCGTGCTGGGTTTCTGCGAGCAGAATGCCGTCGGTCATCAGTTTGATCAGGGTGTTGCTGTCGCTTTGATCTTCGAAACGAACCTGATAACCCACCAGCGCACCCAACGGCGTACCGAGTTCTTCGGCGACCCGGCTGGCAACGCTGCGCGCCGCAATACGACGCGGTTGGGTGTGACCGATCAAACCGTGTTGCCCGCGACCTATTTCCAGACAGATCTTCGGCAGCTGCGTGGTTTTCCCCGAACCGGTTTCGCCCGCGATGATCAGCACCTGATGCTTGAGCAGCGCGGCCTTGATTTCATCGCGCTTGGCGGCAATCGGCAGGCTGTCGTCGTAACGAATCACCGGCACGCTGTCGCGCCGCGCCGTCACCTGGGCAAACGAGGCTTGCACCTTCGCCACCCATTGCGCCAGCTTCGCCTCATCGGGCTTCTTGCGCAGATCGTGCAACTGACGACGCAAACGATGCCGTTCGCTGATCATCGCGTGGTCGAGGTTTTTCAGCAGTTGGTCGATAGAAGGCGTTTGATCGGTCATCAGATGCGCAGGGTCTTTTGAAGGGTGCAAAAGGGGGGATTGTCGCAGATTTGGCAGGGATGATGCAGATGCAGCGTCGGTTGGCGAACATCAGACTACGTGGGACCGGATTCATCCAGATTCTGTTGGAGCGAGGCTTGCCCGCGAACGGGGCTGTCGGCCGACATCTTCGCTGGCTGAATTGACGCCTTCGCGGGCAAGTCGGAACGCCGCCCGCTCGCGCCAACGAATCGAAAACAACAAACCCCGCACCGGGCGGGGTTTGGGTCGGCGGCTGAGCTTACTTCTTCAACCCCAACTTCTTCAATTCCCCATCACGCAACTCGCGGCGCAGGATCTTGCCGACATTGGTGGTGGGCAGTGCATCGCGGAATTCGACGCTGCGCGGGACTTTGTAGCCGGTAAGGTTGGCACGCATGTGTTCCATGACTTGATCCTTGGTCAGGGTCACGCCGGGTTTGACTACCACGAAAACCTTGATCGCCTCGCCGGATTTCTCGTCCGGAACGCCGATGGCTGCGCACTGCAGCACGCCGGGCAAGGTCGCCAGCACGTCTTCCAGTTCGTTGGGGTAGACGTTGAAACCGGAGATCAGAATCATGTCTTTCTTGCGGTCGACAATGCGCAGGTAGCCATCGGGCTGAATGATCGCGATGTCGCCGGTCTTGAGCCAGCCATCGGCGTCGAGCATTTCGTCGGTGGCGTCCTGACGCTGCCAGTAGCCTTTCATGACCTGCGGCCCCTTGATGCACAGCTCGCCGATCTCGCCCAGCGGTTGTTCAACGCCCGCGTCGTCGATGACTTTGCACAAGGTCGACGGCACTGGAATGCCGATGGTGCCGACGTGGTTCATCTGGATCGGATTGACCGTGGCCACCGGGCTGGTTTCGGTCATGCCGTAGCCTTCGCAGATCGCGCAGCCGGTCACTTCTTTCCAGCGCTCGGCAGCCGCGAGTTGCAGCGCCATGCCGCCGGACAGGGTGACTTTCAGGGCCGAGAAATCCAGGTTGCGAAATTCCTGGTTATTGCACAGCGCCACGAACAGCGTGTTGAGGCCGACGAAGCCACTGAACTTCCACTTCGACAGTTCCTTGACCATCGCCGACAGATCGCGCGGATTGCTGATCAGGATGTTGTGGTTGCCGATCAGCATCATAGACATGCAGTGAAAGGTGAACGCGTAGATGTGATACAGCGGCAACGGCGTAATCAGGATCTCGCAGCCTTCATTAAGGTTGGAACCCATCAGCGCCTTGCACTGCAGCATGTTGGCGATCAGGTTGCGGTGGGTCAGCATCGCGCCTTTGGCCACGCCCGTGGTGCCGCCGGTGTACTGCAGCACCGCGACGTCATTGGCGGCAGGCGACGCATCGTTGACCGGCTGGCCATGACCTTTGCTCAGCACGTCATTGAACTTGACGGCCTTGGGCAGGTGATACGCCGGGACCATCTTCTTCACGTACTTGATGACGCTGTTGATCAACAGACGCTTGAGCGGCGGCAGCATGTCGGCCACTTCGGTGACAATGACGTGCTTGACCTGGGTCTTGGGCACGACCTTTTCCGCCAGATGCGCCATGTTCGCCAGGCACACCAGCGCCTTGGCACCGGAGTCGTTGAATTGGTGTTCCATCTCCCGCGCGGTGTACAGCGGGTTGGTGTTGACCACGATCAGTCCAGCACGAATGGCACCGAATACGGCAATCGGATACTGCAACACATTGGGCAGCTGTACGGCGATGCGATCGCCGGGTTGCAGGTCAGTGTGTTGCTGGATCCAGGCAGCAAAAGCACCGGACAATTCATACAGCTCACCATAAGTGAGCGTCTTGCCCAGGTTACTGAAGGCCGGTTTATTGGCGAAACGCTGGCAAGACTGCTTCAATACCGCCTGGACGTTGGGATACTCGTCTGGATTGATATCGGCAGCAATGCCGGACGGGTACTTGTCCTTCCAGAAATTTTCGATCATGGAAGCCGGCTCCTCAGCGACAGCGAATTCTTCACACCGCTTGATCGCGGTGATTTTCTTGTGTTTTGGAATTTTGCGGTTCACGCTTTTGACTTACGGACTGGTCGAAAAGCGCGCCGAGAGTAGCAGCTTTGCCGAGGGTCGCATAGAGCCAACAAAGGCCTCTACAGTCACTAAAGTGACTCTTGATTATCCGGTAGTCACATTTAGAGCAATCATACTATTTGTCGCAAATCTGCCTGAAATTGTTGGGCTAGAGCCGTCGATTGACTTCGTAGGACCGGCTTCAGCCGGGAGGGCGGAAGGTTTGACGACGGGACGGCTGCGAATGTACCGCCGCCTCCCGGCTAAAGCCGGTCCTACGGAATGTGTTCAAATAGTTGCGTGATGAGGGTCAAGACCGTTTCGACGATTCTTTACGCAATATCCCGCAACTCCCGTCGCAGAATCTTGCCCACCGGAGTCATTGGCAGCGACTCGCGCAATACGATGTGTTTCGGCACTTTGTAAGCAGTGAAGTTTTCCTTGCAGAATGTCTTGAGCTCTTCAACGCTGACCCCGCCTTCGCGAGGCACTACGAACAGCTTCACCGCTTCTCCGGAGCGCTCGTCAGGTACGCCGATGACGGCGCAGTTGGCAACGCCAGGATGGCTCATGACCACATCTTCGATCTCATTCGGGTAGACGTTGAAGCCGGAAACGATGATCAGGTCTTTCTTGCGATCGACAATGCTGATGAAACCATCGGCATCGATGACGGCAATGTCACCGGTCTTGAACCAGCCTTCGGCGTCGATAGCCTCGGCAGTAGCATCCGGACGCTTCCAGTAGCCCACCATCACTTGCGGGCCTTTGATGCACAGCTCGCCTCGCTCACCCAGAGGCAACTCGTGGCCTTCATCATCGATGACTTTCATCGCCGTACTCGGCATCGGAATCCCCACGGTGCCGAGTCGTGCGCTGGCACCATAGGGATTGGCGCTGGCCACGGGAGACGTCTCGGTCAGCCCGTAACCTTCAACGATGCGGCAACCCGTGAGCTGCTCCCAGCGCTCGGCGGTGGACTTGACCAAGGCGGTGCCGCCGGAGTTGGTGCTTTTCAGGCTGGAGAAATCCAGGGATTTGAAATCCGGATGGTTCATCAAGGCCACGAACAGCGTATTGAGGCCGATCATGGCCGAAAAGCGCCATTTGCCCAGCTCCTTGATGAAGCCGCCGATGTCTCGTGGGTTGGTAATCAGGATGTTGTGGTTGCCGCTGACCATCATGCACATGCAGTTCGCGGTGAAGGCATAGATATGATAAAGCGGCAATGGCGCGATCATGACCTCCTTACCCTCTCGGAACACCGGGCTGCCGTCGTCGCCGTGCTGCAGCATGCAGGCGTAGACCTGCTGCATGTTCGCCACCAGATTGCCGTGGCTGAGCATCGCGCCCTTGGCCAGGCCGGTGGTGCCACCGGTGTATTGCAGGACCGCGATATCCTCAAGCCCGAGGGTCACGGGTTGCAGGTGATGACCGCGGCCCAGGTGCAACGCGCTTTTGAAAGGCGTGGCCTGGGGCAAGTCGTAGGCCGGGACCAGCTTCTTGACCTTGTCGACAATCATATTGACCAGCCAGCCCTTGGCCGCTGCTTGCATATCACCCATCTTCACTTCAATCAGGTACTGGATCTCAGTGTCGGGCAGCACTTCCTGAACCAGCTTGCCGAACAGATTCAGATAAACCAGTGCCCGTGCGCCGGAGTCCTTGAACTGGTGACGCATTTCCCGCGCGGTATACAACGGGTTGGTATTGACCACGATGAGGCCGGCGCGCAGGGCGCCAAACACGGCGATCGGGTATTGCAGCAGATTGGGCATTTGCACGGCGATGCGGTCGCCAGGCTTGAGTTCGGTGTGTTGCTGGAGGAATGCAGCGAATGCCGCCGAATGACGATCCAGCTCCGCATAAGTCAGGGTAACGCCCATATTGCTGAACGCCGGGCGATCGGCGAATTTTCGGCAACTGCGCTCGAACACTTCGATGACCGACTTGTAGGCGTGCAGATCCACCTCAGGGAGTACGCCCGCCGGGCGTTTGTCATTCCAGAAATCAGGTTGCATTGTTATTGTCCTCTTACCTGAGAGTGTCTGGCCCGCTGCTGTAGCGCGGGGCTTGGCGGACGTTAGCAGCAATCGCCAGGAAGGCAAATACCAGCCAATGCGTCATCATCGGCGTGAATCTCATTGCTGATCGGGTTGCTGATCGGGGCTGCAATCGACCATCGGCTATACACTCCATGAACAGAGCCGGAATATCAGCAGATACGGGTAAAAGGAGACGTCATGAAACACGAAGTCTTTTGGCTTGACGCCAGCGATCACACTCGCCTGTACGTCAATGCCTGGCTGCCGCCGCTTGCGCCCAGGGCGGTGGTCATGGTGTCTCATGGCATGGCCGAACACAGCGGGCGGTACGCTCGTCTGGGCGCGGCGCTGTGCGATGCCGGATTTGCGCTGTATGCCCACGACCAGCGCGGCCACGGCAAGACCGCCGCCCAGGGCATGCTGGGCCATTTCGGTCATGAAGACGGCTGGAGCAAAGTCGTGGATGACCTGGCGAGCCTGAATCAGTCCATTGGCCAACGCCACCCCGATACGCCGGTATTTCTGCTCGGCCACAGCATGGGCAGCTATATAGCCCAAGCCTGGCTGCTGCATCACGGCGCCAGTTTGCAGGGCGCGATACTCAGCGGTTCGAATTTCCAGCCGGTTTCCCTGTATCGCAGCGCCAGCACCATCGCCCGCCTGGAGCGCTGGCGGCAAGGCCCGACCGGGCGCAGTCGGCTTATCGAATGGCTGTCATTCGGCTCGTTCAATAAGACGTTCAAGCCGGCACGCACACGCTTCGACTGGCTGAGCCGCGATACCCAGGAAGTCGACCAATACATCAGCGACCCGCTGTGTGGCTTTCGCTGCACCAATCAATTCTGGCTGGATTTGCTTGGTGGCTTGCAGCAGATCAGCAAGCCGTCAAACCTGAAGCAGATCGATCCAGGCCTGCCGTTGCTGATAATTGGCGGGGAATGTGATCCGGTGAGCGAAGGCAAGCGTCTCAAGAATCTTGCCGACGCATTGGCCGAGACAGGTCATCAAATGTTACAAATGAAGATCTATCCGCAAGCGCGGCATGAGCTGTTCAACGAAACCAATCGCGATGAAGTCACGGGGGATGTACTCGACTGGCTGGAGCAGACACTGCGGCAGCCAAGACCGCGTCGGGCAGAATGACCAAACCACTTTTGCCCGTCATCGCCAGGCCTCTTTTCAATATTCAGGATCACCCATGACTCAGGTTACCAACACCCCTTACGAAGCCCTTGAAGTCGGTCAGACCGCCAGTTACAGCAAGACTGTTGAAGAGCGCGACATCCAGCTGTTCGCCGCGATGTCCGGTGATCACAACCCGGTGCACCTGGATGCCGAATACGCTGCGCAGACCATGTTCAAGGAACGTATCGCCCACGGCATGTTCAGCGGCGCATTGATCAGCGCCGCCGTCGCCTGCGAGCTGCCTGGGCCGGGCACCATTTATGTGGGCCAGCAGATGACGTTCCAGAAGCCGGTAAAACTGGGCGATACCCTGACCGTGCGCCTGGAGATCCTCGAAAAACTGCCGAAATTTCGCGTGCGTATCGCGACTCGCGTTTTCAACCAGCGCGAAGAACTGGTCGTCGATGGCGAAGCAGAAATCATCGCCCCGCGTAAACAGCAGACCGTGACCCTGACCGAGCTGCCGGCAATCAGCATCGGTTGATTCTGCGAAAACCTGTTGGAGCGAGGCTTGCCCGCGAATCAGCCGCCGCGGTGGACCAGATCCACCGCGTTATGGTGCTTCGCGGGCAAGCCTCGCTCCAACGAACGCCTCGCCAACAAGTTGGCTCCTACAGCGTTCTCCATCCGCTTTTCTGAAACCAAAAAAAAAGGCGACCGAAGTCGCCCAAAATGCCTTGCGTGCTCTTGTTATAGAAGGCCTCAGCCTCACTTGCGCTTTTGCGAGTCCTTCCAGATAAATAGTCCGAAGCCTGCGAAGAACACCAGCATCAGGCCAACGGTAACGACACCGGCCACAACCACATTGTCGAAAAACATAACCGCGCCTCCTGCTCTGTCCCTGTTCGATGGAGCAAGATTATCCACAGCGGCAGCGATGCAAATTGACCCAAATCAATAGCGTCACACGCTCGATCACCAAGCGTGTGCATAACTGATCTGGGTCAACGGAATTGGGAGGATTCAGCGCTTTTTTGGTTTGTTCTTCGACTTTGTCTTGCCCGCACTCAACGGCATGGCTTGCTCGAAGGCGTTGCGCACTTCGTTCAACCGCTTATCGTTAATATCGTGTACCCGCTTGGCACGTTCGGCGCCCAGGTCGATCAGTTTTTCGTCTCCGCTCATGGCCTGCACTCTCGAACACATGGAAGTGAGGCTAATAATGCGCAATCCCATGAACGATGACCAGCGCAGCAGTGCTCACGCGCGAGCACGCTCAGACTTCGACATCCACCCACATACCCTGGCGCGGCGCGTCATCCATCAGCGGCACCACCGGCACGGTGTTATCAGCATTCAGTGAGCGACCGGGCACCGCAAGGTGTTCCGGCTCATCAGAACCCTGTTCACGACGTTTTTGCTGCTCGTGATGACGTTGCTGTTCTTCACGCAACAATAACGCGCTGTGTTCAGCGTCATGATTGCGCAAGTCGATCGTGGTTTCGGTGGAGCTGGGCTGCACGGGCGCAACAGGCGGAATATCCGGCACTTGTCTGGCCGCATCCAACTGGGAAGTGACGGGCACCACACTCAAGGGAAGCGTCGGTTGCAGCATGATTTGATCTCCTGTTGAGTAATTGTCGGCCGCCGTTTCGTCGACTTGAACCGTTGAATGAGAAAGATTCGACTATGTTTGCTGCAACTAGTGCCGCAAAACGCGGCTTTAGCCGGAAATACAGGAGAAATCGCGTTGAAAGTTCACTCCGCCTTTGGCCTGGGCAGCGTGTTCCGTTAAGATAGTCGGCTTTTTCAAGGCGGGAGACAGGCAGCATGGCGCAGCAGTATCAACCGGGGCAACGCTGGATTAGCGACAGCGAAGCCGAGCTGGGTTTAGGCACCGTTCTGGCACAGGACGGCCGCTTGTTGACCGTGCTCTATCCGGCCACTGGCGACACGCGCCAATACGCTTTGCGTAACGCACCGCTGACCCGCGTACGCTTCTCTCCCGGCGACGTGATCACCCACTTCGAAAACTGGAAGATGACCGTGCGCGAAGTCGACGACGTCGACGGCCTGCTGGTCTATCACGGGCTCAACGCGCAGAACGAACCGGTCACCCTGCCGGAAACCCAGCTGTCGAACTTCATTCAGTTCCGCCTGGCCACCGATCGCCTGTTCGCCGGGCAGATCGACCCGCTGGCGTGGTTCTCGCTGCGTTACCACACGCTGGAACACACCAGCCGCCAGTTGCAGTCATCCCTTTGGGGCCTGGGTGGCGTGCGTGCGCAACCTATCGCGCACCAGTTGCACATCGCCCGCGAAGTCGCCGACCGTATCGCGCCGCGGGTTTTGCTGGCGGACGAAGTCGGCCTGGGCAAGACCATCGAAGCCGGTCTGGTGATCCATCGCCAGTTGCTGTCCGGTCGTGCCAATCGCGTGTTGATCCTGGTTCCGGAAAACCTGCAGCACCAATGGCTGGTGGAAATGCGCCGCCGTTTCAACCTGCAGGTCGCGCTGTTCGATTCCGAGCGCTTCATCGAAAGCGATGCCAGCAATCCGTTTGAAGACACCCAGTTGGCGCTGGTCGCTCTGGAATGGCTGGTCGAGGACGAGAAAGCCCAGGACGCGCTATTCGCTGCGGGCTGGGACCTGATGGTGGTCGATGAGGCTCACCACCTGGTCTGGCACGAAGAAAAGGCCAGCCCTGAATATTCCCTGGTCGAGCAACTGGCTGAAGTGATTCCTGGCGTGCTGCTGCTGACCGCGACCCCGGAACAACTGGGACAGGACAGCCACTTTGCGCGCCTGCGCCTGCTGGATCCGAACCGCTTCCACGACCTGCAAGCCTTCCGCGCCGAAAGCGAAAACTATCGCCCGGTTGCTGAAGCGGTGCAGGAGTTGCTCGACAAGGGTCGCCTGTCGCCTAAAGCTCACAAAACCATTCACGGTTTCCTCGGCAGCGAGGGCGAAGCATTGCTGGCCGCCGTCAACGATGGCGACACAGAAGCCAGCGCGCGCCTGATCCGCGAATTGCTCGACCGCCACGGCACAGGCCGCGTCCTGTTCCGCAACACCCGGGCCGCCGTGCAAGGCTTCCCGGAGCGCAAGCTGCATCAGTATCCGCTGCCCTGCCCGGCCGAATACCTCGAATTGCCGTTGGGTGAGCACGCCGATCTGTACCCGGAAGTCAGCTTCCAGGCGCAACCGGACGTCACCGAAGAAGAACGCTGGTGGCGCTTCGATCCACGCGTCGATTGGCTGATCGACACGCTGAAAATGCTCAAGCGCGTCAAGGTGCTGGTCATCTGTGCCCATGCCGAAACCGCGATGGATCTGGAAGATGCCTTGCGCGTGCGTTCCGGCATCCCGGCCACGGTGTTCCATGAAGGCATGAACATCCTCGAACGCGACCGCGCTGCGGCGTATTTCGCCGATGAAGAGTTCGGCGCCCAGGTCTTGATCTGTTCGGAAATCGGCAGTGAAGGCCGCAACTTCCAGTTCTCGCACCACCTGGTTTTGTTCGATCTGCCCGCGCACCCGGACTTGCTGGAACAGCGTATCGGTCGTCTGGACCGGATCGGCCAGAAGCACACCATCGAGCTGCACGTGCCATTCCTGGAAACCAGCCCGCAAGCGCGCTTGTTCCAGTGGTATCACGAAGCGCTCAACGCGTTCCTTAATACCTGCCCGACCGGCAACGCCTTGCAACACCAGTTCGGCCCACGCCTGCTGCCGTTGCTGGAAAGTGGCGACGACGATGAATGGCAGGCGCTGATCGATGAGGCCCGCGCCGAGCGCGAGCGTCTGGAAAGCGAACTGCACACCGGTCGTGACCGCTTGCTGGAGCTCAATTCCGGTGGCGCGGGCGAAGGCGAGGCGCTGGTCGAGGCCATTCTTGAGCAGGACGATCAGTTCACCCTGCCGATCTACATGGAAACCCTGTTCAATGCGTTCGGCATCGACAGCGAAGACCATTCGGAAAACGCCCTGATCCTCAAGCCAAGCGAAAAAATGCTCGACGCCAGCTTCCCGCTGGGCGACGACGAAGGCGTGACCATCACTTACGACCGCAACCAGGCGCTGTCTCGCGAAGACATGCAATTCATTACCTGGGAACACCCGATGGTTCAGGGCGGCATGGATCTGGTGCTGTCCGGCTCGATGGGCAACACCGCCGTGGCGCTGATCAAGAACAAGGCACTCAAGCCAGGCACCGTCCTGCTGGAACTGCTCTACGTCAGCGAAGTGGTTGCGCCGCGCTCGCTGCAACTGGGTCGTTACCTGCCACCGGCCGCCTTGCGCTGCCTGCTGGATGCCAACGGCAATGATTTGTCGGGCCGTGTATCGTTCGTGACCCTGAATGAGCAACTGGAAAGCGTGCCGCGTGCCAGCGCCAACAAGTTCATCCAGGCCCAGCGCGACGTGCTCAATCCGCAGATCAACGCCGGCGAAGCCAGGATCGCACCGAAACACGCCGAGCGCGTGGCCGAGGCGCAGCGTCGCCTGGCTGCCGACACCGACGAAGAACTGGCGCGCCTCACCGCCCTGCAAGCCGTCAACCCGACGGTGCGCGACAGCGAACTGGTTGCCCTGCGCGCGCAACGCGAGCAAGGCCTGGCGATGCTGGATAAAGCCGCGCTACGCCTGGAAGCGATTCGGGTGCTGGTGGCGGGTTGATCGAATAAAGGCATGCCTCGCTGTAGGACCGGCTTTAGCGACTAAAGTCGCTCCTACGGCTTCCGGGAAGGCGGCACGTCAGGCAACCGTCGCCTTCCCCGCTCCAATCTCCGCTGGCTCATCCGCCGCCATCCCCACTCTCATCTTCTGCGCGTCGCGGCTAAAGCACCGCGACGCCTGATGCAGAAACAGTAAGGTCATGAACAACGCCACCGGGATCAGGTACATGGCATCGTGCAGGCCAACAGCCTTGAACGCCTCGGCCATTTCCAGGGCGCCGGCAGCCGCCATCGCCGAGTGGGCAAAATGATCGGACAATAACCCCACCACCACCGGCCCTAAACCGCCGCCCAGCAGATACAAACCGGCAAAAAACAGCGCCATCGCCGTCGCGCGCAAACGGGGTTCCACGACATCCTGAATCGCGGTGTAGACGCAGGTATAGAAGTTGTAGGCGAACAGCCAGCCCAAGCCGAACACGGCGACAAACACTCCGATTTCAATTCGTCCCGCGTGCAACGCATAGCCTGTAGCCAGCGTCGCCACCAGCATGCTCACGGCAGCGAACATCAAGCGCCCATTGGCAAAACGTTGATGCAGCTTGTCAGCGATCCAGCCTCCAGCGGTCAGACCTACCAACCCCGTAACCCCGACGATGATCCCGGTGGCGACCGCTGCTTCCTGTAAGGGCAACAGGAAATAGCGTTGCAGCATCGGCACCATGAACGAGTTGCACGCATAAGTGGCGAAGTTGAAAGTCAATCCGGCCAGCACCAGCCAGCCAAATGTCGGAATCGCCAGTACGCGGCGGATCGGCTTGTCGATTTTCTCTTCGGACATCCGCACACTCTCGGCCGCGCCGCGCTTGGGTTCGCGAATGAAAAACATGAACACCGCCAGCACCAGACCAGGCACCGCAGCAATGAAGAACGGCGCGCGCCAGCTGTCGAACGCCTTGACCATCGCGCCGATGGTAAAAAACGCCAGCAGCAGCCCCAACGGCAGGCCCAGCATGAAAATGCCCATGGCTCGCGCCCGTCGATGGGCCGGGAACAGGTCGCCAATCAAGGAATTGGCTGCTGGCGCATAACTGGCCTCGCCAATCCCTACACCCATGCGCACCAGCAGAAAAGTCCAGAAGCTGCCAGCCAGTCCATTCACCGCCGTCAGCCCGCTCCAGACCGCCAGCCCCCACCCCATGAGCTTTTTGCGCGATCCGGTATCAGCGATGCGTCCCAATGGCAGCCCGGCGATGGCATACACCAGCGTGAACGCCGTGCCAATGATGCCCAGTTGAAAGTCGCTCAGCTGCCATTCCTTGCGGATCGGCTCGATGATGATCGCCGGGATGGTGCGGTCGAAAAAATTGAAAAGGTTGGCCAGAAACAGCAGAAACAAGACGCGCCACGCGTTGGACGCCTGCGGGGAAAGAGGCTGCGAACTGCGGCTCATGGTGAAGCTCCCTTTTTATTGTTATTCGAAGACTGCGCGATTAAATCTAGAACGCTTATCCGTAGCTGTCTGTAAACATTCGCCAGGCAAATATCCAGGCATGGCGAGGCGCGACGTCCGCGCAGGACAACGGAAAATTATCCAGGTTCAATCCATCAATCCGAAATATTTAAAGATTTTTGTGAGTCCGCCGATTCATTACTGAACCAGACAGGGAGCGACCTAGTCATTGCTCGGGTTTACCCCCTATCGCCCCCGAAAAAAGTGCACTGCAACGTCGTAACTTCTCTTTCCGTGATGGCGCGATGACCCAAACCGCATCGCAGCCTCCTTAGGCAAATGGCGCACGATGACCAATAAAAACGATTCTGCTGGTGCGATATCCGGACCATTGAGTGCAGCCGTTGCCACTAAGGCAGATGGCGCACCCGGCACCTCCTATCGACCCAAGCCAATTCCCGTTCAGCAGTACATGTACTTCACGGAAACCGATACTGACCGGATCCTGGATAATCTCGACGGTCTGCGCGACACGGTCTTCCCGCCTTCGATGCACATCGATGAAAGCATCCTGCGTAGCGAACAGCAGTTCCCCTCGGTATGCCTGATCGGCCTGGGCCGCTGCGGCTCGAACATCGCCCTGGATGTTGCCGAACTGGTCTACAACGCGCGCAAGTTCTATCTCAATCAATTCGAAAACGAAGATCGCCTGCGCGACGACAAACGCTACAGCCCGGCGCACTGGATCCGTAACAATCTACGACTGGTGCATAACAAAGCCAGCAAACCCGTGTTTCTGGTTGAACCGCTGGTCATGCTCGGCGACCTGGACAAAGACATCGCTGGCCGTATCCGCTTCTCGCGCAAAGGCGAGAAAAGCGGGTTCATCAACGACTACAGCAAAATGAAAATCATGGATTTGTCCGAGGTCCATGCTGGAGGCGCCGGTAACGCGCCGATCCTCGGCCAGTACCTTGCCAAGATCATCCTGAACAAGGACACCAGCCAATTCTCCAGCACCGACTGGAAACTGATCCACTCGTACCTGATCGATTCATGCGGCATCAAGGCCAACCAGTCACGCCTGTACTTCTACATTTTCAGTGCGGGTGGCGGTACGGGTTCGGGCATGGCCTCGGAGTTCGGCCTGGCGCAGCAGTTCTCGTACATGAACAAGACGTTCGACACCCGGCCTACCGACGAAAACGACAGCAAACGCGGCCGGTCCTTTGTGTTCGAGCCGATCTTCACCAGCGGCATTTGTGTACTGCCGAACATTTCCGACCACCGCAGCGAAATGTCCGAAGCCCTGCACATCAATGCCGGTCGCCTGCTCTGCAAGTACCTGGCTGAGGAATGGGACTTTTCGTACAACTTCGAGAATGAAGACAGCAGCGAAGCCAGCGTCATGGGCCGTATTCGCCCATGGAACGCCATGATGCTGATCTCCAACGACATCATGCGTTACGCCGAGGAAAGCGACGACGGCAACATCGAGAACATCGATGTGAACGCCATGGAGCGTCACGCCAACCAATACATCTCGCAGCAGATCTTCAACATCCTCACTGCCCAGGCGGTGACCACCGATTACGATCAGAACTATTTCCGACGTGCCGGGATTGATATCGGCGAGACCATCCGCCTGGATGCCAATGACCTGTTCATGAGTCTGGCTGGCCCGGTAGCGATTGCCTACGCCGAATCCGTGGTTCCGGAAAGCCCGGCTCCCGGTTCGGACAAATTCAAGGTGTTCGAGAAAGAACCGCCCCGCCTGAACATCGACGACCTGTTCTTCCGCTCCATTGACCTGCCGCACTTCAATAAAGTGACGCAAGCCATCGAGGGCATCAGCCTGCTGCCGATCGAGTCCAAGCGCTATCGCGCCGCACTGGATCAGTACAAGACCTCCGGCTACGACGCCGCGGCGCTGCATGACTTGCACTTCTTCAAGAACTGCTCGTCGGTGGTCTCCATCGTCTCGCTGCCCAAGGACTACAAGCTGTCCTACATGGACCTGAACCGCCTCAAGACGCACTTGAACAGCCTGTTCCCCAACACCACGCTCAAGCGTTATGCACTGGTGATCGGCGCGTCGGCCAACCTGTCACTGACCACCCTGATCGCCAAGAGTCCGTGCCTGTCGGATGACTTCCTTACGCTGATCGTGGCGTTCATCAAGCGTTGCTTCGCGAAAAACCAGTTCCGTTTCGACGACACGCTGGACAATGCGATTCTGGACTTCATCGTCAGCGACGAATTTGATGAAGAGCGCATTGATGACTTGCTCAATGAATATGAAAACCCGGCCAGGATCCTCGATACCAACTGGTATGCGATCAAGCCTATGTACGAGAAGAAGTACCGCGAACTGATCGAAGACAAATCCAAGTTTGTCTCGATCAATGACATCCGGATTTCCCGTGAAAGCGTGAAGAAGGCCATCAAATACTTGCGCGAAATCTACCGTCATCGCATCGGCAAGACCCGGGTCATCTCCCTTAATCAGCATACGGGCAAGACGGGTTACGGCTTGTAACGGAGCTCAATTGAATCGTAGGACCGGCTTCAGCCGGTCCTACGACGACAGCGCCAACAGTGAGATTTTTCGCTACCCCGGTTCCGGGCCGGTTACCAGACTACCCATCCCCCGCACCAGTACGCACCAAAAAAGACCACCTATAAAGCTGGCGCCCTATCCTGGACCAGCACCCAAGGCGCCACTACGACTGCCCAAAGTGTCGGATCACGCTCCACAAGCTCTAGCGCCCGCGATTCAGCCACCTTGCCGACCTCGCCACTGGCAAGCCATGCGCTGACTTTATCTGCCTCGTTCTGAGCAACAGCCTGGGCGACCTCGATCAAATCCAGAGTGGGCTCGACCCACAACAGGGCACCGCGCGCAAAGAACGGTTGCAGCTCTGTCCAGGTAATTGATGCCGTCTCGCCGAGCAGTTTGGCATAGAGGGTGCTTGGTTCTTCGCTCATGGGTTTCACCGAATAGAAAATCGACGCAAATGATAGCGCCGAGTCTGCTCTAGACAAACCCAGATACAAGTAATTGATTGCAGGGAAGATCAGGAAAACCAAGGGTTTGAAGGTCGATTGGACAAGTCGAACCGCTTGATTCTGTATCTTTCTTACAATTTAGCGACATCATTCGGTTTTGCCCCCCGCAGCCAGCTTTCCAAGCGATCAATCGGCGCTCTAAACTGTTCCGGTACAGTTGCCGGGGGGAAGATCGGAATCTATCAATCCGGTCCTGCAGCTTTGGCGTCAGGATTATAAAAATTAAAACACAAGAGTGGAGCATCATGACTAAGGGTACTAAGAAGCTTTCCAAGCTGTTTGCCGCACTGGTTATGGCGGGGGTTGCCAGCCATTCATTCGCAGCAGACACCATCAAGATCGGCATCGCTGGCCCGAAAACCGGTGCAGTCGCCCAGTACGGCGACATGCAGTTCAGCGGCGCCAAAATGGCCATTGAACAGATCAACGCCAAAGGTGGCGTAGATGGCAAGAAGCTCGAAGCGGTTGAATACGACGACGCCTGCGATCCGAAACAAGCGGTAGCGGTCGCCAACAAAGTCGTCAACGACGGCGTCAAGTTTGTGGTTGGTCACCTGTGCTCCAGCTCCACCCAGCCGGCTTCGGACATTTACGAAGACGAAGGCATCATCATGGTGACTCCGGCTGCAACCAGCCCGGAAATCACTGCTCGTGGCTACAAGATGATTTTCCGCACCATCGGCCTGGACAGCGCTCAAGGCCCGGCGGCTGGCAATTACATCGCCAAACAGGTCAAGCCTAAAATCGTTGCGGTCATCCATGACAAGCAGCAGTACGGCGAAGGTATCGCTACCGCGGTCAAGCAGACCCTGGAAAAAGACGGCGTAAAAGTCGCGCTGTTCGAAGGCATCAACGCTGGCGACAAAGACTTCTCGTCGCTGATCGCCAAGATGAAGCAAGCCAACGTCGACTTCGTCTACTACGGCGGCTACCACCCTGAGCTGGGTCTGATTCTGCGTCAGGCACAGGAAAAAGGCCTGAAAGCCGGCTTCATGGGTCCGGAAGGCGTGGGTAACGCGTCGATTTCCCAGATTGCCCAGGACGCTTCCGAAGGCCTGCTGGTAACCCTGCCTGCTTCGTTCGACCAGGATCCTGCCAACAAGGCGCTGGTTGATGCGTTCAAGGCCAAGAAAGAAGACCCAAGCGGTCCGTTCGTGTTCCCGGCTTACGCCGCGGTTCAGGTGATTGCCGACGCGATCAAAACGACCAAGAGCGAAGATACCGCCAAGGTTGCTGCGGCAATTCACGCCGGCACCTTCAAAACTCCGACTGGTGACTTGAGCTACGACGCCAAAGGCGACCTGAAAGACTTCAAATTCGTGGTCTACACCTGGCACAAAGACGGCACCAAGACTGAAGCGCCTGTGAAGTAAGCAATCGCTGTCAGTTGAACCCAGAGCCCACTGCAACCGCAGTGGGCTTTGTTTTACGAGCCAGACCAATCCACAAGAAAACGTCCGGCTGAACATCTTGAAACCGTTACCAGTGATTCACTGGGCTCGTGTGCAACGTGGACCCAGAACACGACGTGCGAGCGGGAAAAAGACTTCACCAGTGGAACACCGAGCAGGTTTTTAGGAGCGCTGTAATGCCCGAGATAGACATCTATCACTTTTTCCAACAGCTGGTTAATGGCCTGACCATTGGCAGCACCTATGCCTTGATTGCCATCGGTTACACGATGGTTTACGGCATCATCGGCATGATCAACTTCGCCCACGGCGAGGTGTACATGATTGGCTCCTACGTCGCGTTCATCGCCCTCGCCGGCCTGACAATGATGGGGCTGGACAGCCTGCCGCTGCTGATTACCGCCGCATTCGTAGCCAGTATCGTCGTGACCAGTGCCTACGGTTACGCCATCGAGCGCGTGGCTTATCGCCCGTTGCGCGGCAGCAACCGTCTGATCCCGCTGATTTCTGCCATCGGTATGTCGATATTCCTGCAGAACACGGTTCTGTTGTCCCAGGATTCCAAGGACAAATCGATTCCCAACCTGATTCCCGGCAACTTCGTGTTTGGCTCGACCAGCACCCATGAAGTCGTGATTTCCTACATGCAAGTGCTGATCTTCATCGTGACCCTGATCGCGATGCTCGGCCTGACCTGGTTCATCTCCCGCTCTCGTCTGGGCCGCGCCTGCCGCGCCTGCGCCGAAGACATCAAGATGGCCAACCTGCTGGGCATCAACACCAACAACATCATCGCCCTGACCTTTGTCATCGGTGCCGCGCTGGCGGCGGTCGCTGCGGTATTGCTGAGCATGCAGTACGGCGTGATCAACCCCAACGCCGGTTTCCTGGTCGGCATCAAGGCCTTCACCGCTGCGGTACTGGGCGGGATCGGCAGTATCCCGGGCGCCATGCTCGGCGGTCTGGTATTGGGCGTGGCCGAAGCCTTTGGTGCCGATATTTTCGGCGACCAGTACAAGGATGTGGTGGCGTTCGGTCTTCTCGTATTGGTGTTGTTGTTCCGGCCGACCGGCCTGCTTGGCCGCCCGGAGGTTGAAAAAGTATGACCAGGAAACTCAAATCGGCGTTGTTCAGCGCCTTGCTGGTGCTGGCTGTCGCGTACCCGATACTCGGCCTGAAGCTGGAAATCGTCGGCGTCAAACTGGCAGTCATCGGCGCCAGCAGCACCACCGTCAGCATTATCTTTGCCTGTGCCATCGCCATGTTCCTGCGGGTGCTGTTCCATGAGCAGATCAGCGCTGCGTGGCGTTCGTCGCCGAGCATGCCAGTCATGCCCGCCAAGGCCAGCAACTTCCTGACCCTGCCGAGCACCCAGCGCTGGATCATGCTCGGCCTTATTATGGTCGCGCTGGTCTGGCCGTTCTTTGGCTCAAGGGGCGCGGTGGATATTGCGACGCTGATCCTGATCTACGTGATGCTCGGCCTCGGCCTGAACATCGTGGTCGGTCTGGCGGGTCTGCTGGACCTGGGTTACGTCGGCTTCTACGCGGTCGGCGCCTACAGCTACGCCCTGCTGTCCCATTACTTCGGCCTGGGTTTCTGGATCTGCCTGCCGATTGCCGGGATGATGGCGGCGACGTTCGGCTTCCTGCTGGGCTTCCCGGTCTTGCGTCTGCGCGGTGACTATCTGGCCATCGTGACGTTGGGCTTCGGTGAAATCATCCGCTTGCTGCTGCGTAACATGACCGACCTCACCGGTGGTCCGAACGGCATCAGCAACATTGAAAAACCAACGCTGTTCGGCTTGTCGTTCGAACGCAAGGCGGCGGAAGGCATGCAAACCTTCCATGAGTTCTTCGGCCTGCAATACAACTCCATCAACAAGGTCATCTTCCTGTATCTGGTTGCCTTGCTGCTGGCGCTGGCCGCGCTGTTCGTGATCAATCGCCTGCTGCGCATGCCCATTGGCCGTGCCTGGGAAGCGTTGCGTGAAGATGAGATCGCCTGCCGCGCACTGGGCCTGAATCCGACCATCATCAAGCTGTCGGCCTTTACCCTGGGTGCTGCATTCGCCGGTTTCGCCGGGAGCTTCTTCGCCGCTCGCCAAGGGTTGGTCACACCGGAATCCTTCACCTTCATCGAGTCGGCCATCATCCTCGCCATCGTGGTGCTGGGTGGCATGGGCTCGCAACTGGGGGTGATCCTCGCCGCTGTGGTGATGATCCTGCTACCGGAACTGATGCGTGATTTCAGTGAATACCGCATGTTGATGTTCGGCGCCTTGATGGTGCTGATGATGATCTGGCGTCCTCAAGGTCTTCTGCCCATGCAACGTCCTCACATGGAGCTGCGCAAATGAGCCGCCCGCTATTAGAAGTCAGCGGCCTGAGCATGCGCTTTGGCGGTCTGCTGGCGGTCAACGGCGTAGGCCTGACCGTCAATGAGAAACAAGTCGTGTCGATGATCGGCCCCAACGGTGCCGGCAAGACCACGGTATTCAACTGCCTGACCGGTTTCTACCGACCGACGTCGGGCACGATCCTGCTCGACGGCGAGGCGATTCAAGGCCTGGCCGGGCATGAAATTGCCCGCAAAGGCGTGGTGCGTACCTTCCAGAACGTGCGTCTGTTCAAGGAAATGACCGCACTGGAAAACCTGCTGGTTGCCCAGCATCGGCACCTGAACACCAACTTCTTCGCCGGTCTGTTCCGCACGCCGGGCTTCCGTCGCAGCGAACGCGAAGCCATGGAGTACGCCGAGCATTGGCTGGAAGCGGTGAACCTCAAGGAATTCGCCAACCGTCCGGCGGGCACTTTGGCCTATGGTCAGCAACGCCGTCTGGAAATCGCCCGCTGCATGATGACCCGTCCACGGATTCTCATGCTCGACGAACCGGCAGCGGGTTTGAACCCACGGGAAACCGAGGACCTCAAGGCGTTGATCGGCATGTTGCGCAATGAGCACAACGCCACGGTCCTGCTGATCGAGCACGACATGAAACTGGTGATGAGCATTTCCGATCACATCGTGGTAATCAACCAGGGCACGCCGTTGGCCGATGGCACGCCGGAACAGATTCGTGACAATCCCGAAGTGATCAAAGCCTACCTGGGGGAAGCGTAAATGCTGCAATTCGAAAACGTTTCCACTTTCTACGGCAAGATTCAGGCGCTGCACGGCGTCAACGTGGAGGTCCGCCAAGGCGAAATCGTGACCCTGATCGGTGCCAACGGCGCGGGTAAATCAACCTTGTTGATGACCTTGTGCGGTTCACCTCGCGCGCACAGCGGCAGCATCCGCTACATGGGCGAGGAGCTGGTCGGCCTGGAATCGGCGCAAATCATGCGCAAGAGCATCGCCGTCGTGCCCGAAGGCCGTCGCGTGTTTGCGCGCCTGACCGTGGAAGAAAACCTCGCCATGGGCGGCTTCTTCACCGAGAAAGGTGACTATCAGGAGCAGATGGACAAGGTTCTGCACTTGTTCCCGCGCCTCAAGGAACGCTTCAACCAGCGCGGCGGCACCATGTCCGGCGGCGAACAGCAAATGCTTGCCATCGGCCGGGCGCTGATGAGCAAACCCAAGCTGTTGTTGCTCGACGAACCGTCGCTGGGTCTGGCGCCGATCATCATCCAGCAGATTTTCGAGATCGTCGAACAGCTGCGTCGTGATGGCGTAACCGTGTTCCTGGTGGAACAAAACGCCAACCAGGCACTGAAAATCGCGGACCGCGCCTACGTGCTGGAAAACGGCCGGGTAGTCATGCAAGGCACCGGGGAAGAGCTGCTGGTCGACCCGAAAGTACGCGACGCTTACCTTGGCGGGTAAGCTTTCGGTACTGCCCTTGATCAAAAAACGGCCTACGGGCCGTTTTTTATTTCCAAAGTCGCCAGACGCTCAAGGGCCTCGGTGCTGCGCTGGAACCAGCCCATCAGATAGTCCGCCAGAACCTGGATACGCTTGGGTAACTCCCCTTCATAAGGATGCACCAGAAACAACGGCAAAATGCTCGTCTGGTAGTCGCGAAACAACCAGTGCAGGCGCCCGTCGTTGATCTCGGCATGCACCATGTAGGACGGCAGACGCGCGATGCCTGCGCCCACCATCACCGCTTTCTTCAACAAGCCATAGTGATTGCTGGCAAACGAGCCATTGACCTGCACGCGGGTCAGTTGATGATTCTGGTGATACAGCCATTCGTGGCGCCCGTTGTAATGGCTGTTGAGCAGACACTTGTGCGTGACCAGTTCATGAGGCGTATGCAGCTGGCCGTATTGCTCAAGGTAGGCGGTGCTGGCGCAGGTCAGTTCCTGAATGGCCAGCAACGGCTTGGCAATCAGGCGCTCGTCGGGGGCGACATACGAGCGTATCGCCAAATCAAAGCCATCACGGCGCAGGTCACGAAAACTGTTGTTGAGGTCCAGCTCGATCGTCACTTGCGGGTATTTTTCGGAAAACTCCATGAGCAAGCCGTCGAAAAAGGTTTCCCCCAGGGACACCGGGGTGGTCAGGCGAACTTGCCCAACCATGTCATCGCGCATCAGAGCGACGATATTCCGCGCCCGATTCATGCTCGCAAGTAGCTGTTGCGCCTGGGGCAGCAAGGCTGCGCCGGCAGAGGTCAGATTGAGGCTGCGAGTGCTGCGATGCAGCAGCATGACTGAATAAGTCTCCTCCAGATGACTGATGCGCTTGGACAGATAGCCTTTACTGCAGCCCATGCGCGCCGCCGCAGCGGTGAAGCTACCGGCATCGATCAAGACAGCGAACGCCGCCAGGTCGTCTATTTCACTCACTATCGTTTCCTTATGAGAACCAAAGGTTGCCTATTAGCACTCTTATCGACTGCAATTAGTCCACCTAAACTTCGTGCTCAACTTCCCTGAATAACTTGCTCGGAGCAGCACGATGAAAATTTTATTGATTGGTGCAAGCGGTACGATCGGTTCGGCCATTGCCGACGAGTTGGCGCCGCGCCACGAAATTGTGCGGATCGGTCGCAACAGTGGCGAGGAACGGGTGGATATTAGTGACAGCGCTTCAATCCGGAAACTGTTCGAACGGATAGGTCGCTTCGATGCACTGGTCTGCGCTGCCGGAAATGTGAACTTCGTCCCGTTGACCGACATGAAAGAAGCCGACTTTACCCTCGGTTTGCAGGACAAATTGATGGGCCAGGTCAACCTGCTGCTCATTGGCCGCGAGTTTGCCAACGACGGGGCTTCGTTCACCTTCACCACCGGCATCCTCAGCCATGACCCGATTCACTCCGGCGCGTCGGCCAGTCTGGTCAACGGCGCTATCGATGCATTCGTGCGCGCGGCAGCCATCGAAATGCCACGGGGCATGCGGGTCAATTCGGTGAGCCCGAATGTTCTGATGGAAGCCATGGGCAGCTATGCGCCTTATTTCCGAGGCTTCAAACCGGTTCCCGCAGCCGAGGTCGCGCTTGCCTACGCGAAAAGTGTCGAAGGCCTACAGACCGGTCAGACCTACCGCGTTGGCTAACTGCCCCTTGTGATGGCGCGACAGGCTGAGTAACGTGGCGGCACTTGTCTGGAGACCGTCCCATGTTTGCTGCCCGTTCCGTTATGTTGTTTGCCCTGCTGCCGCTGTTTGCCGGATGCCAGATGCTCGGCGCCAAGCCCGAATCGTCGGTATCCAAGGCGAACTGGACGCGCATGCAGGGCTCGTTGAGCGGCGAAGCCGGCAAGCTGATGTTTCAGCCATGCAATGAACAACGCCGCTTCGTGGTCAAGGACGTCGGCAATACGGGCGTGCTGCAGGAATCCGCGGCCCTGGCAGACAGCTCCGGTAAGGTCTTCGCTGACTTGCGTGGCAGCTTTGTCGCCGGCAAGGCGACCAACAGCGACGGTCAGCTCGACCTGCAGCAGCTCTACCGTGTAGAACGCGCCGGCCAGGCCTGCGATGATCCGAACTTCAAACGCCTGAACCTGCACGTCAACGGCAACAAACCCGCCTGGAACGTCAATGTCAGCGGCAAAGGCATGGTCATCGAACGCCTGGGCAAAGAGCCGATTGCCGTACCTTACCTCGAAGAACAACTGCCAGACGGACGCTTCAGCGTGAGCAGCGAAGCCAACGGTCAGACCATGGAACTGTGGGTCGCGCCACAGCGTTGCGTCGACAGCGTCACCGGCGCCGTGCAACACCTGACCGCTGAACTACGCCTCAATGGTCAGACCCAGCGCGGTTGCGGTTATTACGGTGGCGGGCGTAATGACTGACGGGGATTGAGACATATGGGAGCGAGCTTGCTCGCGAAGCTGTTTTCCCTGCGGATTGAAATAGTGCCCGTTGGAGCGAGGCTTGCCCGCGAAGGCGTCAGGCCTGTCGGCTGATATGTCGGCTGCAAATACGATTCGCGGGCAAGCCTCGCTCCAACGGTCTTGGTTTGCTTCGCGACTTCCCCTCAATGTGGCTTATAATCGCCGGTTCTTGTAGCGCTGTCGGGCTGAACCTGCGGCCCGGAAACTGGATCCCTTCATGTTACGAATCACCGAACTCAAGCTGCCGATCGATCACCCGGAAGAAGACCTGCGACCTGCACTCTTGCAGCGCCTGGGCATCGCCAGCGAAGAACTGCTCGACTTCACGCTGTTCAAGCGCAGCTACGATGCGCGCAAGAAGTCATCGGAGCTGTGCTTCATCTACACCATCGATTTCCAGGTCCGGGACGAAGCTGCGCTGCTGCTCAGGCTCGCCGATGACCGCCATCTCAATCCAGCGCCGGATATCAGTTACAAGGTCGTAGGCCATGCACCTGAAGGTCTGACCGAGCGCCCTGTGGTAGTCGGCTTCGGACCTTGCGGGATCTTCGCCGGGCTGCTGCTCGCGCAGATGGGCTTCAAGCCGATCATCCTCGAACGCGGCCGGGAAGTTCGCCAGCGCACCAAAGACACCTGGGGCCTGTGGCGCAAGAACGTCCTTAACCCGGAGTCCAACGTGCAGTTCGGCGAGGGCGGTGCCGGTACATTCTCCGACGGCAAGCTCTACAGCCAGATCAAAGACCCGAAATTCCACGGTCGCAAGGTGCTGCACGAGTTCGTCAAAGCCGGCGCGCCGGAAGAAATCCTCTACGTCAGCAAACCGCACATCGGCACCTTCCGCCTGACCGGCGTGGTGGAAACCATGCGCGAAGAGATCAAGGCCCTCGGTGGCGAAGTCCGCTTCGAGCAGCGCGTGACTGACGTGCTCATCGACAACGGCCAGATGCAGGGCGTGGTGCTCGACAGCGGCGAACGCATCGAGTCCCGCCATGTGATCCTGGCCCTGGGCCACAGCGCGCGCGACACCTTCCGCATGCTGCACAGCCGTGGCGTGTACATGGAAGCCAAGCCGTTTTCGGTAGGTTTCCGCATCGAACACCCGCAATCGCTGATCGACCGGGCGCGGCTGGGCAAGTACGCCGGTCACCCGAAACTGGGCGCTGCCGACTACAAACTGGTCCATCACGCCAAGAACGGTCGCTCGGTCTACAGCTTCTGCATGTGTCCAGGCGGCACCGTGGTTGCGGCGACTTCCGAACCCAATCGGGTGGTCACCAATGGCATGAGCCAATACTCGCGTAACGAACGCAATGCCAACTCAGGCATTGTCGTCGGCATCACCCCGGAAGATTATCCCGGCGGCCCGTTGGCAGGCATCGAGTTGCAGGAGCGTCTGGAATCCCACGCTTATGTGCTCGGCGGCAGCACCTACGAAGCGCCAGCGCAACTGGTCGGCGACTTCATTGCGGGCAAAGCGTCCAGCGCACTGGGCAGCGTCGAACCGTCCTACAAACCCGGCGTAAAACTGGTGGATCTGGCCGACGCCCTGCCCGCCTATGCCATCGAAGCCATTCGTGAAGCATTGCCGGCGTTCGACAAACAGATCAAAGGCTTCGCCTTGCACGACGCAATCCTGACCGGCATCGAAACCCGCACTTCGGCGCCACTGCGCATCACCCGCGGCGAAACCATGCAGAGCCTGAACGTCAAAGGCTTGTATCCGGCCGGTGAAGGCGCAGGTTATGCCGGTGGGATTTTGTCTGCAGGCGTGGACGGAATTCGTATTGCCGAGGCACTGGCAAGGGATATGCTGGGTATTGAAATCTAAGTTCCGTCTACAATATCGGAACCCTCCTACGACACATAAAGACACAGTCTGACGGCAATAAATCATGTTGCCGACAGACTTGGAAACACTCTAATCCAGCTATATTTCTTATAACAAAAACGAATATAACTTTTGTTTTAACAGTCGGAACTACAGGTTAGGGTGTCGCTCCTTTTGTTCAAGAATGGAGCGCGACCCTTGCCTCTACGCAGCCCTATCACCCGTTTTTTTCAGCTTGAAGCAGCTGGCGGCTTATTACTGATTGCCGCCGCCGCTCTGGCGCTGCTCATCAATAACTCCCCTTTATCCTGGCTGTATAACGCCTTTCTCGACGTTCCCGTCGTCGCCCAGATTGGCGCAGTGAAAATCGCCAAACCGCTTTTGCTCTGGATCAACGATGGCCTGATGGCGCTGTTCTTCCTGCTGATCGGCCTGGAAGTCAAACGTGAGGTTCTGGAAGGGCATCTTTCCAAACCTTCGCAGATTGTCCTGCCCGGCGCGGCGGCCATCGGCGGCATGGTCATTCCAGCGCTGATCTACTGGGCGCTGAACAAGGACGATCCCACGGCCCTGAGCGGCTGGGCGATTCCGATGGCCACCGACATCGCATTTGCTCTTGGCGTGCTCGCCCTGCTGGGCAAGCGCGTACCGGTATCGCTCAAGCTGTTCCTGATGACCCTGGCGATCATCGATGATCTGGGCGCCATCGTGGTTATCGCGCTGTTCTATTCTGGCGAACTGTCGAACCTGTCGCTGATTCTCGCGGCGGCGTCCATCACGGCACTGATCGTCATGAACAGGCTCGGTGTAATGAAGCTCGGGCCTTACCTGCTGATCGGCCTGCTGCTGTGGGTATGCGTACTCAAGAGCGGCGTGCATGCGACCCTGGCTGGCGTGGTGCTGGCGTTCTGCATTCCCCTGCGTACCCGCAACGAAGAATCCTCGCCGCTGCTGACCCTGGAACACGCGCTGCACCCGTGGATCGCCTACGGCGTCCTGCCGCTGTTCGCCTTCGCCAACGCCGGGGTATCCCTGAGCGGCGTGACCCTGGAAAGCTTCACACACCCGGTGCCCATGGGCATTGCCGCAGGTTTGCTGCTGGGCAAAACCCTTGGCGTATTCGGCCTTACCTGGCTGGCAATCAAGCTGGGCATCGCAGCCCTGCCCCAAGGCGCGAACTGGGGGCAAGTGCTCGGGGTATCGATCCTGTGCGGCATCGGTTTCACCATGAGCCTGTTCGTCGGCTCCCTAGCCTTTGAACCGGGCGTCAGCGCTTACGCAGGCGTCGACCGCATGGGCATTCTCACCGGGTCGATACTGGCGGCGTTTATCGGGTATGGGGTGATGGTGGTTGCCAGTCGGAGAAATCAGGGCCGGTAATCAAACCTTCGTTGCACACTCACGGTTAACCAGCGCCTCGTCTATCGGGGCGCATGTAGCCGATTTCTTACAAATTATGCAGACAGGTCGCACGACTGGATCAGGTCACGGACTTGTAGGGATTGCCGCTATAGAAGGGGAACGTAAAAACATAAAAACAAACTAAGGCAGGATGAAATTATGTCTTCTACCATTACGCCCTCCCCGCAAACGCAGCAGCACGCTTTCGTAGCCCCGCGATATCGTCCAGGTGTTGACTATTGGCAAGCTATCAAACAAGACTATCAAAGCCAACTGACAGAAGGTGCACTTACTCCCGAGCGCGAGCAAACCTATAAGTCGATGCTTGCTACTCAGGGATTCGAGTACACGACCGAACGCAATTCTTATAATCGGCTATTGTTGAATTTTTCCGATGAGTCGATTGAAAATATTCGCCCAGAACTGGTTACCAATCTGATCAACTCTTTAGCCAGTTACGAAGAAGATGCTATATCGACGCTCAACTGGATGATGAATTTGAGGATGGAGCAAATGCAGGATATGTTTACTGGTTTCAAAGACCAATTGCGTATATGCCTGCCTGATCTGGCTGATAAAAATTTTGGATTCACCGTCAATGAACATGGGATCCTGGAGGTGACTTCTCCGGAAGGTGCACTGACTGACAAAGAGATCAACCAGCTGAACGGGTGGCTCAATGATCTGGACGATTTTAAAGAACTGACCTTCGAACATGCAAAACTGGTTGTTCACAGCCTGAAGCACGTACCAGAGCTGACCAAATATGACGGTATAGTCACGCTGAAAAACATCTACAAGTTTGTGGATTATGGTTTACTGCTTCAAAATGGCGGCACCAGCCCGGCAAGAGGGTTCTCGTGGGTTGAGCAATTACAAGTGCAGGCCGAAAAGGTACTTGAACAGCGGCAAGCCGAGAACAAATTGAAAAAATAATGTGCATTGCAGCAAACCGGGTGCATACGGATATGCGCCCGGTTCAAAGGTTATTAAATCAATACAACAGCCACTGCTTGCAGATATGACCAAATGTACTATCAATAGCGCCTGGGTTCCATTGATAGCCTCGATCATCGTCCTCCAGCTTTGCTACTAATCGGCCCGGGTTATACCTGAGATTCCACCAACGTTGCGACGTCCCGTTTCCAGTAGAAAATGACCTGGAGACCATGCTGCCTTCACAGGCGGGCAAGGCTATAGTGGCTGCGGCCCGACCATTGGCAGCAGTATATAAATCTATTTTTTTTGCAACTCCAACTTCTATACTTGCTTTGGCACCTTCCAGTGGATGCCCGGTGGAATCATGGATATGGATAGACCAGTTTATTTCCCGAAAGGCTTGAAAGATTCCCGCATACAGCGGTAGACCTTGGGCATCGCTCCTGATCAGATCCGCTGTGGCATGGTATGGGGCAGAACCGAATCTAAAATCGTAACTACGCAGCACAGTATTACTATTTGGACGCTTGAATACCCGAATAATTATTTCTTGGCCCGACTGCAGATTATCGAATATACGAACACCATCTCCAGGCAGCGATTTCCATAGACCGCCATCTTTATACTCGTAAGCCACTCCCAATGATCGTGTTTTTGATTGACGAACATCCCTGAACATCACATTCTGCCCACGTATCGCTGTGAAGCTAAAATACTTAATCTCTGCATTATCGTTCAGATATCCGTTTAAACCATTCAACTTATCCTCCAGAACCAGCGGCTGCTCTATCAAACCAGCATCGCCTTCACTTTGCTCAGCCATAACATTCACTGCATTCCCCATTCCACCTAGCAGAGTAAAGGCCGCTGCCATATATAAGGCACGTTTGCCAAACAAAAATTTATTCATGATTAAGATTCCTTTTATTTCCAGCCGTTATTCTCTGGACGATGGAAAACCACACCGTCACCGGCTATTAATCGTTAATAAAATAAACGCAGACACCGTTGAGCGACGCCGACGGACAGCTGCTTATCAACTGACAACCAAGACCTAATCAATCGCACAGCCTGCCGTCAATACTAAACACGATGATTAATAGAAATTAGCTGGATTCTCGATTAATTCCGAAACCACTTACTCACGGACGAGCACTTTCCCACATCAACTAGGTCGATAGCCGCCGAATCCGCACATCGAATACTCACGCGCACCGAAATCAAATTACGACAAAAAAAAGCCCGCATCCAAAGACGCGGGCATTTTTTATTACTTCTTACAGATCCATCCGGACCTGCTGTCAGACCATCAGTGCGCCACACGACTCGTGCCGTTGACGCTCATGATGCGTACGCGCTCGCCGACGCGGAAGATTTCGTTTTCCTGGACTTGCTGCACGTAGGCGCGCATCGTGCCGTCGTCTTCGCGGACGGTGATTTCCACGCCTTGGGTGCGGGTCAGGCCTTCTTCGGTTGCCGAGCCCAGCAAGCCACCCGCTACCGCACCAATGACTGCCGCGACGACACTGCCGCGACCGCCACCAATGGCACTACCACCCACGCCGCCGACGATTGCACCGGCACCTGCGCCGATAGGCGTTTTGGTGCCTTCGATCTTGACCGGACGCAACGACTCGATGGTGCCCAGGCGAACGGTCTGCACTGTCCGCGCTTCATCACGGGAATAGGAATCGCCGGTCAGATTCGAAGTACAACCGCCCAGTGTCAGCGCCATCGCGGTGAATGAGGCAGCCAGAACACACTTACGCATATCGGTATCTCCAGAGGAACAGGTAGCCATTAGACTCCGCGCGACTTGCGCTGTCACGGCCCCCTCCTCGTTAATTTAAGATCATTCAGGCGTTATACAGCAGCGCCTTCATAGCGGTATGACGACGGGCCGAACGAAAAATTCAAAGAACGGGATCAGGGTGCAAGTCGTTCCCGCGTCCACTGGTTATCCAGCAGGCGATAGTTCAGGCGATCATGCAGACGGCTCGGCCGCCCCTGCCAGAACTCAATGCGTTCGGGCAACAACCGGTATCCGCCCCAATGCTCGGGGCAATGTGGCTGAGCGTCGATGAAGCGCTGTTCGGTTGCCTTGATCATGCCTTCCAGCTCGGCGCGATCAGCGATCACTCGGCTCTGCGGCGAAGCCCAAGCGCCGAGGCGACTGCCCAGTGGGCGGACCTGGAAATAGGCGTCGGACTCTTGCGGCGTGACCTTGACCACGCGCCCTTCGATACGCACCTGGCGTTCCAGAGTCGGCCAGAAGAACGTCATAGCGGCAAACGGACGGGCCGCCAGTTGCTGGCCCTTGGCGCTGTCGTAGTTGGTGAAGAAGGTGAAGCCTTGAGTATCAAGGCCCTTGAGCAAGAGAATCCGGCAATGCGGACGCCCGTCCTCGTCAACGGTTGCCAAGGTCATGGCATTGGCTTCAACGGGTGCCTGCTCGGTTTTCACCGCTTCGGCAAACCACTGGTGAAACAAGGCAAACGGCTCATCGGGCGACTGCGCTTCAGTCAAGCCATCGCGGGCATAGTCACGGCGCATATCGGCCAGAGACTGGGTCATGACATCCATCCTTCGCTGAAAAAATCCTGAGGCTGACTCGCCCGTTCAAGGACGAGTCAGACCGGGTACTCAGTTGCTGGCCTGATCCGTCGCGGCTGGCTTCTTCTTCACGGCAGCTTTGGCGGGAGCGGCTTTTTTCGCCGGTGCGGCTTTTTTTGCAGCCGGAGCCTTGGCGACCGGCTTCTTGGCAGCGGCTTTAGCCGGGGCTGCTTTCACGGCAGGCTTGGGCGCGACAACCGGTGCTACTGCGGCAGGCTTGGCGTCCTGTACCGCAACCATGGTCGGTGCCGGTGGCAATTGATATTTGGCCATAAGCGCCGCCATGGTGTTCTGCGGCGTCATGAGGATTTCAACACGACGGTTCAGCTTGCGACCTTCAGCGCTGTCATTGGCAGCACGCGGAGCAAGTGCACCCATGCCGCGCAGGCTCAGGCGATTACGCTCCAGGCCGCTGAGGCGGAAAATCGCGGCGATCGACTGCGCGCGTTCCTGGCTGATTTTCTGGTTGGCGACTGTTGCACCGGTCGTGTCGGCGTGGCCGAGAACCAGTACCGCGGTTTTAGGATCGCCTTCAACGATTTTCGCCAGACGCGTGATTGGGCCTAGAGTGATCGGCAGCAACATGGCCGGACGATCCGGATTGAAGGAACTGTCCACTGGCGCAGTCACTACCAGCAGGTCTTCACGGCGCTCGATTTCAAACGGCGTGTCCTTGATCGCCAGGCGCAGGCGCGGCTCATATTCGTCAAGCCAGGCTTGGGTCACTTTAGGGTCGATCTTCGGCGCGGCCTGCGGCTCGTCCTTCTTGGTGCCGCTGAACGGCCACCACCACTGAGTATCGGTCTCGGACTTGGCAACCAGTGGCGGCACGGTTTTTTCGGCGGGCTTGCTGGCGGCGCTGTCGGCTTTCGGTGCAGCGCTGTCGCTGGATGCGAACGGCCAGTACCAGTGGGTGCCAGCGTCGACAGGGGCAGCGGCAGCAGCTACTGGCGCAGGCTTGGCTTCCGGCGCCTTGGCTGGCGCGGCACTTGGCGACGACGCTTGGGCAACCTTGTCGGCACCGAACGGCCACCAGCTTGAGCCAGTGGCGGCAGAATTATTTTGAGGCGTTTGAGCACAGCCCGTAACAGCAAAACACAGGGCGATAGCGAGGCTTTTATTAGACGACATGGGTGACCCACAAAAAATAGTAAACAGACAAGGGGACTTGGCAGAGCCCATATAACACGCATAAACAGACTGTTGGAAAAGGAAACCGTCACACGGTTCCTGTTCGGGCCGATTAATCGACAGTCGGTAAGAAACAAGTACTTATGTACACAACTTAGAGCAAACACTCACCCAGCACCCGAGCCAGCTTCTGCGCACGAGGATCCATCAACACATACGGGCCCAGGGTATTGGTGACAAAGCCGAAAGCCACTTCACGTTCAGGATCGGCGAAACCTGTGGACCCGCCAGCTCCAGGATGGCCGAACGCCTTGACCCCCAAGCCATACGTGGCATTAGGAACAGTTGACTGATCGAGCATGCAACCCAAACCAAAACGCGTCTGGGTCAACAAGGTTTTGTCCTGGCCGACGCTGTGCTCGCGGGTCAGTTCGCTGAGCAATTCCGGTTCCAGCAAACTGCCATCGAGCAGGCCATTGTAAAAACCGGCGAGACTGCGCGCATTGCCATGACCGTTGGCTGCCGGCTGCTGCATCCGTCGCCATTCAGGCTTGTTGGTGCTGGTCATGATCGACGGCGGATTGGTGAAAGCACGCGCGGTCATGGAGTTAGGTTCACGCATGGTGGTTTGCAGTAACCGCTGCGCAGCCTCGTCGCCCGTATTGCCTTTGCCTCGTGCGATATGGGCAACGCGGTGGAACTGGTCATCGGCCAGGCCGACATGAAAGTCCAGGCCCAGCGGCCGCGCCACGCGGGCAACGATGGACTCGCCCGGTCCGCGACCATCCGCGCGGCGCAGCATTTCACCCACCAGCCAGCCATAAGTGATGGCGGCGTAGCCGTGTCCCTGCCCCGGCGTCCACCAGGGTTGTTCCGCCGCGAGCGCGCCAGTCATGGTTTCCCACTCATACAGCGCCTGAGCGGGAAGCAACTCGCGCAACGCCGGCAATCCGGCCTGATGGCACAATAACTGGCGCAAGGTGATTGCGTCTTTACCGGCAGCGGCAAATTCGGGCCAGAGCCGAGCGACTGGCTCATCCAGCTTGAGCTTGCCCTCGCCCACCAGTTGCAGCGCGGTGACCGCTGTGAAGGTTTTGGTGCAGGAGAACAGATTGGCGATGGTGTCGCTGTGCCAGGCTTCGGCGCCGTCCTTGTCGGCGGTGCCAGCCCACAGATCGACCACGGTTTCGCCGCCGATCTGAATGCACAGCGCAGCGCCACGCTCTTGAGGATCTTCAAAGAGTGCCGCGAACGCCTCACGCACTGCTTCGAATTTAAGCTCGAAATGACCCTGAATCTGCACCCGCTGGCTCCCGAAACGACTGATCTGAAAAAATGGCCTGCATTGTTTCAGCGATTGAGCGCTTTGGGAACCGACTCAGCTCAAGGTTGCGTGGTTTGAGGCGTTGCGCCGGGATTGGCAGCGGCCTTTTTCCCGGCGGCTTCCTTGTTCAGCACAGCGGCCACCTGGCGATTGCTCTTGCGCACGGTTTCCACGAAGCCCTGAAAGGGCAGATCAGTGATGCCCACCAACCCGAGGTGACCGTTCTCGCCATCCAGCAAACGCCCGGTTACCGGCTGGTCCAGATACTGGAACCAGTGCACACCAACTATCGACGGCTCGGCCAGCGCCTGCTTGAGGAAGTTGGCGTACGCCGGACCGCGATCTTCTTCCCGCGCGACTTCCATAGCCCCGCCCCAGAACGGCCCGCGATCACGGGAACCGAAATGGAATTCGCTGACCAGAATTGGCTTGTCCAACTGGCGCAGCGCAGCAAAGTCGTAACCGTCCTGCGGCTTGGGCGTGTAGAAGTTGAAGCTCAACACGTCGCAATATTTGGCGCAGGCGGCCACGGCCTCAGGCGTGCTGATGGAATAGCGCCCGCCCAGCAACAAGTGATTAGGCGCGTGCCATTTCAGCGAGTCGGAGATGGTCTTGAAGTAGGTCTCGGCAAACACTTGCTGGAAATACTTGAAGTCGGCTTCGATGTCCGGATGTTCCGGGTTGGGCAGCGGCGGCTCGAAACCGGGGTCTTCCATGAATTCCCAGGCCGTCAGCTCAATGCCCCAGGCCTGGGACAGGCCTTGCTGATTACGGTATTTGTCGCGCAACTGCTTGAGGAACGCACGCTTGGCCGGTGCATCGGTGGTCATTTTCATGGTGCCGTAGGCCAGCGCGTAGCGGGCTTTGGGATCGTCGCCCGGCCCGGCCCAGGCCAGTTCGTTATCGGCGAAAAAGCCCACCAGCCACGGATCATCGCGATGATCGCGGGCCGCGATAGCGATGGCCCGTTCGGCAGCCATGGCAAAACGTGGATCGAATGGATCAGGCATGCCACCCCACCAATCCTGGCCGGTGCTGATGCTTGAATAGTCGCCATAAATCGACAGCGGCAAGGTATAAGGCACCCGATCCTGGGAGCCAAGCAACGGCTCGCTCCAGTTCCCGACTGTGTTGAATCCCCAGGCTTGCAGGCGATCGAGGGTGCGATCGACCCAATGCTGGAGATCGTATGACGCGGGCTTACATTCCACGGCAGCAGCAACCGCCTCGGCAGGGTTTGGCGCTGCCGGCTCACAGGTTTTCGGTCCGTAGATTCGTTGCAGGTTGGCCCCATAGAAATCGAACCAGCGACCTTTATCGAACTGGCGGTCCTTGCCGGAGCCATTGTCGCTGTGATTGTCGCCCTTGCCGTAGAACGCGCCCAGCGGCTCATTCTCCTGCGGCAGAACGGCGAACATCGATTCGCGGCCTTCAACGTAGGTCGGGCTGTCGTCCGCCGCGACCGCATTGATCCCCAGCGAGTAAAACGGGTGGCCTTCAGGGGTCACCAGATACCAGCGGCCGTCGCGTTTTTCAGTGCGGAAAAAGCCTTTCGCGTCGAACGTCGGGCCGTCGAGCCAGCCACCGAATTTGTCCAGCCCGGGACGCTCCGCCAGCCAGGTTTTGGTCTGCTGTTGTTCCTTGGCGGCAGCGGCCTTGAGTTGCTCGTCATTGCTGACTTTCTCTGGCCACTTGCCACGGGAAAACTGGCCGTAGCCATCGACGATCCCCGCATAGGCCGCCTGCTGAATCCCATCGCCTTGCTGCACGCCGAAACGTTCAAGCAAGATGCTCTGCGCGACGTTCGGCTGGGTCATCGACAGCGTGACCGACACCACCTGGCTACGATCGAGTTCGCCCTGAGCATTGGCGAGCAACACGCGCTGCCCTTCGTAAGTCCACGGCATCGGAGGTCCGGCGCGCATGCCCTGGGTCAACGGCGAACTGGCCTGCAACGGCACCAACAGCGTTTGCGCCGGGCCTGCTGGCAGGTCCACACGACTGTTGATCACTTTGCCGTCGGCGCTTTGAATCTGTACATCAAGGGTCAGTGCCCAGTCCATCGCGCTCTGGATGCGCAAGGTCATGGCGCTGTCGGCGGACCAGTCCCACACGCCGCTTTGTGGCGTCAGGCGCAGGCTCGGCCGGGCCACGGGATTGAACACCACACGCCGCAACACTTCGCCTTCGGCGGTCTGCTCGGCGTTGGATTGCGGCAGGCTGGTGTTATCCGTGGCGACTTGCACCACGTCGGCAGGACGCACGAAGCTGAACAGCGTCTGCTGGCCAGCCGGCTCGGCGAATAACGGTCCTGCGCAGGCCATGACCAGCACGGCGGACAGTGAACGGCGAATCATGTGATCAGGTTCTCCTTGATGATCTGTCCTGTAGATACCGCCTCTAACGTAGGAGGGGACTTGTCCCCGAAGGCGGTAGTTCAGGCGGCGTTAACTTTCCGGATTTTCGTTGTCAGGACCATCGCAATCGGGGACAAGTCCCCCCCTACCCAGCCTGTGTGAAAACTACTGCGCTCGCGACGTTTTCACACAGTGTGTACCGGTCAGGTATCTGGGCAGCAGCAGGCAAGCGCGAACGCCAGACCGACTTAAGACCCGATCCGGCGCTAATGATGCCGAGGATTTTTCAGGAAATTTCGCGGCGGAACGGCGGCAATGCGTTGAGGATAGCCTTGCCGTAGCGCTGGGTGACCACGCGGCGGTCAAGCAGTGTGATGGTGCCGCGATCTTCCTCGGTGCGCAGCAAACGTCCGCAGGCCTGGACCAGACGCAACGACGCGTCGGGCACAGCGATTTCCATGAACGGATTGCCGCCACGGGCTTCGATCCATTCGGCCAGCGCCGCTTCTACCGGATCATCCGGCACCGCGAACGGGATCTTGGCAATCACCACGTGCTCGCAATAAGCGCCGGGCAAGTCGACGCCTTCAGCGAAACTCGCCAGCCCGAACAACACGCTGGACTCACCGCTGTCGACTCGCGCCTTGTGCTTGTTGAGGGTTTCCTGCTTGGACAGGTTGCCTTGAATGAACACTTGTTTGCGCCAATCGCGCTCCAGGCCGTCGAACACGTCCTGCATCTGTTTGCGCGACGAGAACAACACCAGCGTACCGCGCGAACCCTCCACCAGATTCGGTAATTCGCGGATGATCGCGGCGGTATGCGCCACGGAATCACGCGGGTCGGCCTTGAGGTCCGGCACGCGCAGCACGCCCGCATCGGCGTGATGGAACGGGCTCGGCACCACCGCCGTCACCGCGCCCTTGGGCAAACCGGCGCGCATGCGATAGCGATCAAACTTGCCCAGCGCAGTCAACGTCGCCGAAGTCACCAAGGCGCCATAAGCAATGTTCCACAAATTACGACGGAGCATTTCGGCAGCGAGGATCGGGCTGGCGTTGACTTCGATGTCGAACAGCGAGGCGCTGTCGGCCAGGGTCAGCCAGCGCGCCATGGGCGGGCTGTCTTCCGGGTCTTCGGCAGTGAACGCGGTCCACAACTCCCAGTTGCCGTGGGCGCGGGCGAGCAGGCTGCCAAACAGCGGGTACCATTCTTCGGCCTGATGACTGGCGATGCCGATGTTGACCTCGCCGTCCATGCCTTCTTTGAGTAGATCGGTCAGGCGCGTGAACAGGTCGTCCAGGCGCGCGAAACCTTTCTTCAGTTCGATGCCCATCTCGCGAATGTGCTCGGGCACCACGCCACCGACGAAACGATGACGCGGGCGCTCGCGGCCCTGCATGTCTTCGCCGGCACGGAAATCTGCCAGTTGTTCGCAGGCCGTGAACATGAACTGCTGCTGGCCCTTGATCTCGCGAGCCAGCTCCGGGACTTGTTCGATGTACTTGCCCAGGTCGCCCGGCAATGGATGCTGGGCGAGCAATTTGGCGAGGTTCTTGGCCGTTTGCTCAAGCCAGTCAGCCGTGGAGCGCAAGCGCGTGTAGTGGGCAAAGTGGCCGATGGCCTTATCGGGCAGGTGATGGCCTTCGTCGAACACGTACAGCGTTTCGCGCGGATCGGGCAATACAGCGCCGCCGCCCAGCGCGAGGTCGGCCAGCACCATATCGTGGTTGGTGACAATCACGTCAACCTTGCCCATGCCTTCGCGGGCCTTATAGAAAGCACACTGCTGGAAGTTCGGACAATGCCTATTGGTGCATTGGCTGTGATCGGTGGTCAGGCGCGCCCAGTCCTGATCGGGCAATTCCTGGGGCCAGCTGTCGCGGTCGCCATCCCATTTGTTGCCGGCAAGCTTTTCGATCATCGAGGTGAACAGCTTCTGGCTGGCCTCATCGACCTCGATCTTGAAGCCTTCTTCTTCGAAAAGCTGCGCTGTGGCGTTGGTTGCGTCGCCTTCCTGCAACAGCATGTCGAGCTTGGACAAACACATGTAACGACCGCGCCCTTTGGCCAGGGCGAAGGTGAAATTCAGCCCGCTGTTGCGCATCAGGTCGGGCAAATCCTTGTAGACGATCTGCTCTTGCAAGGCCACGGTGGCGGTGGCAATCACCAGCCGTTTACCCGCCAGCTTGGCGGTGGGAATCGCGGCGATGGCATAGGCCACCGTCTTGCCAGTACCGGTGCCCGCCTCGACCGCCACCACCGCCGGGTCGCCCGAGCGCCGGCCTTCCTCATCGGTGTCCACGTCGCCCAACACTTTGGCGATCTCGGCGATCATCAAACGCTGGCCATAGCGCGGCTTGAGGCTCTTGGCTTCGAGGAAACGCGAGTAGGCGCCCTGAATCTGGGACTTGAGTTCGTTACTGATCATGGCTTCGGTCGGGCTCGGGCGCTGCTGGGCATCAATGACAATTAAACGCAAAAACTGCTGGATATATCTTCAGTAGTTCTCACGGGCGGCTATCATACCCCGCAAATTCCATCCGCGCAGAACGGAGTACCTGATGACACCTTTCGCCCTTGTCTACACGCTGCATGTTTTGGCCGCTCTGGTCTGGGTTGGCGGCATGTTTTTCGCCTGGATGGTCTTGCGACCGGCGGTCGGCGCGGCGCTGGAAGGCCCTTCCCGACTTAAGTTGTGGGTCCAGGTGTTTCCACGGTTTTTCGTCTGGGTGTGGGCCACGGTCGTGGTCCTGCCGATCACCGGCGTGGGCATGATGCACCTGCACTTCGGCGGCTTCGACGGCGCGCCGCGCTACGTGCAAGTGATGATGGGCCTGTACGTGGTCATGACCGCGCTGTTTATTCGTATCCAGTCATTGCAGCTGCCGGAACTGCGCCGCGCGGTGGACGCTGAAAACTGGGCCGAAGGTGCTGCCGCACTGGGCAGGATTCGCCGGTTGGTGGGGATCAACCTGCTGGTGGGTTTGGCCGTGGTGGTGATTGCATCGGCGAGGCCTGGATTCTGAGGTTCCCTAGTTACCGTAGATGTCGCACGAACCCGGTAGGAACGAGGCTTGCCCGCGAAGAACGATAACGCGGTGGGTCTGGTCCGCCGAGGCGCGTGATTCGCGGGCAAGCGTCCAACAAAACCGCGTTGGCGCGGGCAATGAAGGTGGGTCAGGTGGATTGAGGTGGG
>NZ_LGSI01000014.1 GCF_001698815.1 Pseudomonas syringae
CGCGAGTTCGAGTCTCGTTTCCCGCTCCATTTTTAAGCAGTCTGGCCTTTGGGCGAGATTGAGTGAAGCCAGAACCAATTCTTCGGATGCGGATTTGGGCACTGGAATACATACCATGTGTTTCAGTTAGCGTGTCCCCTTCGTCTAGTGGCCTAGGACACCGCCCTTTCACGGCGGTAACAGGGGTTCGAGTCCCCTAGGGGACGCCATTGCGGGAATAGCTCAGTTGGTAGAGCACGACCTTGCCAAGGTCGGGGTCGCGAGTTCGAGTCTCGTTTCCCGCTCCATATTTACGAAAACGCCGCTCAATAGAGCGGCGTTTTTGTGTGTGCGTTTTTTGGATCCGTAGGACCGGCTTTAGCCGGGAGCGCGGAAGGTCGGACGCCGCAACTGCTGCGTTGTACCGGCCTCTCCCGGCTAAAGCCAGTCCTGCGGGATATGTACACGTTCAAATGGCTGTGTGATGACGATCAAGACGGTATCCACGCCAGGCGCATTTCAGTCAAGCTCAAGGCTCACATCCCGCATCAACAACCCAAACCGCAAATCAACCGCTTCCGGGATCGGTAGGTACACCGTATGCCCGTCCCCTGGCGCCACGCCGATCGCTTCGCCCTTGGCGTTCTGCAAGTACTCCAGATCGAAGTGGAAGTTGCCACGCGGCGTCATCAGTTCCAGGTTGTCGTCCAGATTGAAGCGATTCTTGACCTTCACTTCTGCCAGCCCGTTACGCCGTTCGCCGGTGAGTTCGCCGACAAACTGCTGCCGCTCTGATACCGAACTGCCGTTCTGGTAGTTCTGATACTCGTCATGCACGTGCCTACGCAGGAAACCTTCGGTGTAGCCGCGCTGGGCCAGGGATTCCAGATCAGTCATGAGGCTGCGGTCGAACGCGCGACCGGCCACTGCATCGTCGATGGCGCGGCGGTAAACCTGAGTGGTCCGCGCACAATAGAAATGGGATTTGGTTCGGCCTTCGATTTTCAGCGAGTGCACGCCCATTTGCGTCAGACGCTCGACGTGCTGCACGGCGCGCAGGTCTTTGGAGTTCATGATGTAAGTGCCGTGCTCGTCCTCGAACGCTGGCATCAGTTCGCCCGGCCGATTGGATTCCTGGAGCAGAAACACTTGGTCAGTCGGCGCGCCGTCGCCCAGGGTCGGTTGGGGCTGGAAGGTCTGCACGATGTCGCCGAGCTGATTTTCCGTGGCTTGCTCCGCCGAATACTTCCAGCGACAGGCATTGGTGCAGCTGCCTTGATTGGCGTCGCGCTTGTTGATGTAACCCGACAGCAGGCAGCGCCCCGAGTAAGCCATGCACAACGCGCCGTGGACGAACACTTCAAGCTCCATGGCGGGCACGTGCTGGCGGATTTCGGCGATTTCTTCCAGGGACAGCTCTCGGGACAGAATGATCCGGCTCAAGCCTTGCTGCTGCCAGAACTCGACACTGGCCCAATTCACCGTGTTGGCCTGCACCGACAAGTGGATCGGCATCTGCGGGAAATGGCGGCGCACCAGCATGATCAGGCCGGGATCGGACATGATCAGTGCGTCCGGGCCCATGGCAATCACCGGTTCCAGGTCCTTGAGAAAGGTCTTGAGCTTGGCATTGTGCGGCGCGATGTTGACCACCACGTAGAAACGCTTGCCTTGAGCCTGGGCTTCGCTGATACCCACGGCCAGATTGGCATGATCGAATTCGTTATTGCGCACGCGCAAGCTGTAGCGCGGCTGACCGGCGTAGACCGCATCGGCGCCATAGGCAAAGGCGTAGCGCATGTTTTTCAGGGTGCCGGCGGGGGCGAGCAGTTCGGGAGTAGGCAGAGGCATGGGAAAGCTCGGTCGCAAAACCGCTGAGCATAATCAGCTTGCCCACAGGCTTCATTGATCTGCGTCTATGCGGGTTGAGCATCGGCGCAAGCCACGCTGCAAATCGCCCGGCAAATGCACTTATATATAGCCGCACACCATGGATATGCACCAAGCGGAGGCGAGTCGAGCCATGCGCGCGGTGTCAGCCGAGGTCCTGGTCGTGCTGGCGATAACCGGTGAAATCCTGCCCGAGGACTTCAAACCCGCACCTGCCAGCGGGGTCATCAGGCGAGGCAGATTATCTCAGAATGCAAGCTGGCACACATTCTGCTTATCACTCATCAGGTCCACCGCATACGCAGTCGAGTGGACAGCCCCGTCGGTCAACGAAGATCGAGCAGCCAGCAGGCCGTGGGCAAGATGGGTGAATCGGGCACAGAGGCCGGATCGACACCACAAATGAACAGGCAAAGGCGCCTGGAACCGAAAGGTTTCAGGCGTTTTTTTTGCTTTTTTATCCGTGATTGGCTTTGGCTGGGTGCTATCTATGAACTCCAATATTGCTCCTTTGGACTCGCTGCAAACCTTGATCGTGATCGGTAACGGCATGGTTGGACATCATTGTGTCGAACAGTTGATCGCCGGTGGCGCCCTGAACCACTACCAACTGCATGTTTTTGGTGAAGAGCAGATGCGGGCCTATGACCGGGTGCATCTGTCCGAGTATTTCTCCGGGCGTGATGCCGAGTCGCTGGCGCTCTCCGATATCTCGCTCTACCAGACGCCGGGCGTCACCCTGCATCTCGGCACGCAAGTGCTGGAGATCGATCGCGACCGACATCAGGTGGTCACGGCGACTGGCAGTGTCCATTACGACAAGCTGGTCCTGGCCACCGGTTCTTATCCGTTCGTGCCGCCGATTGAAGGCGCTCACGGCGATTCGCGTCTGGTCTACCGCACCCTGGAAGATCTGGACGCCATTCGCGCTGCAGCCACCAACGCGATACGTGGCGTGGTGGTCGGCGGCGGTTTGTTGGGTCTGGAAGCTGCCAATGCGCTGAAAAGCCTGGGACTGGAAGCCCATGTCGTGGAATTTGCGCCGCGCCTGATGCCGGTGCAGCTGGACGAGCAGGGCGGTATCGCCCTCAAGGACCGGATCGAGAAGCTCGGCGTCGGCGTGCATTTGTCTCGCGGCACCCAGTCGATCACGGCTGGCGAGGAGTACCGCTACCGGATGAACTTCGGCAACGATGAATTCCTCGAAACCGATCTGGTCGTGTTCTCTGCCGGGATTCGCGCCCAGGACGCACTGGCTCGCCAGTCCGGCCTGGAGATCGGCCCGCGCGGCGGCGTGATTATCGACAGCCAATGCCAGAGCAGCGATCCGCATATCTATGCCATTGGCGAATGCGCGGCGTGGAATGGCAGCATCTTCGGTCTGGTGGCACCGGGTTACCAAATGGCTCGTGGTGTCGCCCAACTGCTGTGCGGCACCGAAGGCGAGCCGTTCATGGGCGCCGACATGTCCACCAAGCTCAAGCTGCTCGGCGTGGACGTTGGCTCCATCGGCGATGCCCACGGCCATACGCCCGGTTCCCGCAGCTATCAATTCATTGACCAGACCACCGCCAGCTATCGACGACTGGTGGTGGATGCCAGCGGCAAGCACGTCATCGGTGCCGTGCTGGTGGGCGACAACAGTTATTACGACACCCTGCTGCAGTACATGCAGAACAATATTGTCCTGCCTAAAGAACCGGCGAGCCTGATTTTGCCGTCCTCCGAAGGCGCGCCAACCCTGGGCCCGGCCGCGCTGCCGGAAACCGCGACCATCTGTTCCTGCCACAACGTCACCAAGGGCGCGATCTGCTCGGCCATCGACGGCGGCTGTACCGATCTGGGTGTGCTCAAGTCGCAGTGCAAGGCGGGCACCGGTTGCGGTGGTTGCGCGGCCTTGCTCAAGACGGTGTTTGAGCATGAACTGATCGCCCGTGGCGTCAGTGTCGACAAAAGTTTGTGCGAACATTTCGCCTACACCCGCCAGGAGCTTTACGCGCTGGTTCGGGTCGAGGATGTATTGACCTTCGAAGAACTGCTCGCCAAGCATGGCCACGGACATACCGGCTGCGATATCTGCAAGCCTGCGGTGGGTTCGATTCTCGCCTCCTGCTGGAACCAGCCGATCATGGACGCTTCCCTGGTGCCGTTGCAGGACACCAACGATACGTTCATGGCCAACATGCAGAAAAACGGCACTTATTCGGTCGTGCCCCGTATTGCCGGTGGGGAAATCACCGCCGACAAGCTGATCGCCATCGGTGTGGTCGCCAAGAAATACGATCTGTACACCAAGATCACCGGCGGCCAGCGGATCGACCTGTTCGGCGCCCAGCTGCATGAGTTGCCAGACATCTGGTCCGAGCTGATCGCCGCCGGTTTTGAAACCGGGCATGCGTACGGCAAGTCCACCCGCACAGTGAAATCCTGTGTCGGCAGCACCTGGTGCCGTTACGGCGTTCAGGACAGCGTGAAAATGGCCCTGGCCATCGAGGATCGCTACAAAGGCCTGCGTTCGCCGCACAAACTCAAGTTTGCGGTTTCCGGCTGCACCCGTGAGTGCGCCGAGGCGCAGAGCAAGGATGTCGGCGTGATCGCCACCGAGAAGGGCTGGAACCTGTACATCTCCGGCAACGGCGGCATGCGTCCGCGTCATGCGGAACTGTTCGCCACCGACCTGGACGATGAAACCCTGATCCGCTACATCGACCGTTTCCTGATGTTTTACATCCGCACCGCCGACAAGTTGCAGCGCACCTCGGTCTGGCGTGAAAGCCTGGAAGGCGGTCTGGATTACCTCAAGGACGTGATCATCCACGACAGCCTCGGTCTGGGCGCCGAGCTGGAAGCGCAGATGCAACTGGTGGTCGACCGCTACGAGTGCGAATGGGCCAACACCCTCAACAGCCCGGAAAAACTCAAGCGCTTCCGTACCTTCGTCAACGATAAACGCGGCGATCCGGACATCCATTTCGTCAAGGAACGCGGCCAGCGCCGCCCGGCAACAGCCGCCGAACTCAACCTGATCCCTGTTACCGAGGAGGCACTCTCATGAGCCAGTCAAATACCCACGAATGGCGCCCGGTGTGCAACAAGCAAGACCTGGTGCGTAACTCCGGGGTGGTGGTATGGCTGGACGGCGAGCAAGTCGCGCTGTTCTACCTGCCGGACGCCGAGGGCAAAAACCTCTACGCCGTCGATAATTGCGACCCGCAATCGGGGGTCAATGTCATTGGTCGCGGGCTGATCGGCAACATCAAGGGCGAACTGGTGATTGCTTCGCCGCTGTATAAGCAGCATTTTCGACTGCACGACGGTGGCTGCCTGGAATACCCGGAACAGCGTTTGCGGGTCTGGCCGGTGCGGCTGAGTGGGCAGAATGTCGAGATCGCGGTAGGTTGATGCGCAGTTAGAGACCGTTTGAGCACACGGACACTATGTGCAGCAAACATTGAACATTATGTAATTGGATGGACTCGCCCAAGCCGAGGCGTCTGTAGCGCCACGGTGGCATTCTTAAGAAGCCAACGACAGCGAGGGCGAGCCCATGAAAAAGCATACGACCAAAACTCATTCGTCTCCAGTCGATGTGTCTGTGTGTTCGACTGTGGCGGTAGATCTTGCCAAGAATGTGTTCCAGGTGGCCGGGGAAGATGCCCTTGGCCAAGTCATTTACGAAGCCCGAATCAAGTCACGCGAAGCCTTTCTGCTG
>NZ_LGSI01000024.1 GCF_001698815.1 Pseudomonas syringae
GGAAAATTCGGCGTACCCCAACTAGTAACTATAAACAAATCAGCTAGTTATGGCGTTCGGTGGAATCGAACTCGGGATTTTTTAGATGTCAGCGCGTTGTCGGTCTGCAAGTAATTCAGAGCCGCATACGAATGGTAAACCTCCTGAATTTGAACGTTGTCGATCATCTCTTTTCGTAGAGAATAGGCAGTAATCCGCCCAAAGCTGCCGTGGCGACAGGCAGCAGACGGCCGATTCTGTTGAAAAAATCGGTTTTTTAGAACTGCCGAAAGATTGGCCGGCGAAACCGCCTTTTAGCACGCTTCTACGTGAAATCTCGGCCTGAAAACCTCCGCAAATATTAAGGATTTCAATCTACGACGCTTACTTCTCTTCCGTAGAAACCGAGGTCGATTTTTTCAACAGAATCGGCCAGAAGCAGCCGGTGGACGGAGCGATAGCTAATGAGTAGCTATGCTTGGTTTACTGCCGGCGCTCTTCATCGTGGCGGTTGCCTTGGCCATCTTGACGCCCCGCTCGCGATTGGCCGCTCGGCCCCGGACACATAATGGGGCCTAAGAGCAGGTTTGACTGTCAAGATCGGGACGAAAATCGCGTTTCTACACAAATTTTTGGTCTGCTGATCAACCAAGCGCCGACAGATTTACGTAGCAACGCAGTCTTCAAGACTGTGCCCGCGTTTTTTTCACAGCCTGGGGGCGTTTTTCTGCCTGTCGCTCGCGCCGCGCGTCAGCCATCAGTTACCGCCATGAAAGCTGATTTGCGACCGGTGAACGCTGAAGGCGTCATATCGAATTGAACTGTCGCGGTGGGCGTACCATCAATCGTGGATAAAGCGAGCAAAGGGAATCGTAAGAAGCTAAGGCACAGGAGGCTTTTTCATTCGACTCATTAACGGAGATCATTTCCATGAGGATCGCTCAGATTGCGCCGCTTACCGAATGCTGTCCGCCCCGCCTATACGGCGGCATTGAGCGGATTGTTTCTTACCTGACTGAAGAACTGGTTCGGCAAGGGCACGATGTAACGCTCTTTGCCAGCGGGGATTCACAAACTTCGGCACACCTTGAACCGGGGTCGCGCCGAGCCTTGCGACTGGACCCGGGCGTCAAGGATGCGATTCCTCATCACATCCTGATGCTGGACCAAGTAATCAGACAGGCGGATCAATTCGACGTGATGCATTTTCATGTCGACATCTACCATTTTCCGTTAATTCGGCGCTTGGCCGGCCGCAGTGTAACCACCCTTCACGGACGTCTGGATATTGCAGACTACCAATCGTTTTACAGCCATTTCCCCGAAGTACCGCTGGTCTCGATTTCAAAAGCCCAACGCACGCCGTTGATCGGCAACGTCAATTGGATGGGCAATGTTTATCACGGGATTCCAGCCGATCTTTTAGCGTTCACCCCTGAGCCCAAAGGCGACTATCTGGCTTTCCTGGGCCGTATTTCCCCCGAAAAACGCCCGGACCGCGCCATCGAAATTGCCACCAGGGCGGGTCTGCCGTTGAAGATCGCGGCCAAGGTGGACAAGGCGGATCAGGTTTACTGGGACGACGTCATTGCCCCGTTGATCGCGACGCATCCGAACGTCGAATTTATCGGTGAGATCGATGATCACCAAAAAGCCAATTTTCTTGGCAACGCCCGCGCGCTAATTTTCCCCATCGATTGGCCTGAGCCTTTCGGCCTGGCCATGATCGAAGCCATGGCGTGTGGGACACCTGTCATTGCCTTTCGTCATGGCGCGGTGCCGGAAGTGATTGATGACGGAGTGTCCGGTTACATTGTCGACGACATCGAGGGCGCGGTAGCGGCTGTCCAGCGGCTGGAAGCGCTTGATCGTCGCAGGGTTCGGGTCGCGTTCGAGGAACGGTTTACGGTCGAGTGCATGACCAACCATTATCTGGAGCTGTATCGTCATCTGACGACGGGCCACACGACGGGTCAACCCAACACGCCTTTCGATGTTCCCGCCTCCGCGTCGTTGCAAGAGTTGCGCTTACGCACCCTTAAACATAACGATACTTTTGCGATATTCGACCCTAATGGGGATGTACTGGTCACAGAAGAAAGCCCACAGGGGCTTTTCCATACCGATACCCGGCATCTGTCGGGGTTCTATCTGACGCTTAACGGGACGCGACCACTTTTGCTCAGCTCCACGCTGCGCGACGATAACGCGATGCTCACCTGCGATCTTACCAACGCCGATCTGTTCAACGCCCTGGGCCAAAAAGTCCTGCATCATGATTTGATCCATCTGCGCCGCTCACGTTTTTTATGGGAAGGATCATGTTACGAACGGCTCACCTTGCGCAATTTCGACGAATACCCACATCGCCTGCAACTTAGAATCCAATTCGTGGCCGACTTCAAGGACCTGTTCGAGGTTCGCGGTGCTCGGCGTCCGCAACGCGGAGAAGCGCATCGGGCGGACATTGCGGGTGAGCAAGTCGTTCTCTCCTACACTGGGCTGGACCACAAACGGCGCACCACCCGATTACGTTTTGACCCGATGCCAGCCAGTCTTTCCTGCGACCAGGCTCTGTTCGACATCGAATTGGCGCCCGGTCAAATCCAATCATTATTCATGGATATCAATTGCGGCGTTCAAAACCCACCCTATTCAGTGCGTCACGGGTTTTTCGTTTCACTGCGCGATGCCCGGCGCCAGTCACGCACGTACTCTTCGCGCGCGGCCTCGGTCGTGACATCCCATGACGTGTTCAACGAAGCGGTGAGTCGGAGCGTTTCCGACCTGTACATGCTCATGACCAAAACCCCTCAGGGCCTGTATCCGTACGCAGGTATCCCTTGGTTCAGCACAGTCTTTGGACGTGATGCTTTGATCACCGCGTGGCAGATGCTCTGGCTCGACCCCGGTATAGCCCGGGGCGTGCTAGGGCATCTGGCGGCCAATCAAGCGATGACCGTCGACCCTGGCGCCGATGCCGAACCCGGGAAAATCCTCCATGAAGTCAGGCTCGGGGAAATGGCTGAGTTGGGGGAGGTGCCATTCCGGCGTTACTACGGCAGCATCGACTCCACGCCGTTGTTTGTAATGCTGGCCGCGGCTTACCTGGAAAGAACCAATGACCTGGATACACTCCGCCAACTCTGGCCAAACATCGAGGCAGCGCTGACCTGGATTGAGGAGTACGGCGACCGCGACGGTGACGGTTTTGTCGAATATGGTCGGCAGTCCGCCGAGGGTCTGATCAATCAGGGATGGAAGGACAGCCATGACTCGGTGTTTCATGCGGACGGCCGATTGGCCGTCGGCCCGATTGCGATCGTTGAAGTGCAGGCTTACGTCTATGGCGCCTTGAGTGGTGCCGCGCAAATTGCACGGCGGCTTGGCGAGCCAGTCCAGGCTCTACGGTTGAAAGAAAAGGCCCGACACTTGCGCCAGCAGTTCGATGCTCACTTTTTCGACGAGGAACTGGGCACGTATGTCCTGGCGCTGGACGGCAACAAAATGCCCTGTCGAGTGCGTACCTCCAATGCGGGCCATGCGCTGTTCGCCGGCATCGCGTACCGCAAACGTGCGCCATCGGTCGTGGAGGCGTTGATGGACCGTTCCTCTTTTTCAGGCTGGGGCGTGCGCACCGTCGCGTCCTCGCAGCCACGCTATAACCCGATGAGTTATCACAATGGATCCGTCTGGCCCCACGACAATGCCTTGATCGCGGCTGGGTTTGCCCGTTACGGCTTTCGTCGGGAAGCAGCGCGGATTTTCGAAGGTATTTTTGCCGCGTCCACGTACATTGATCTTCGACGACTTCCGGAACTGTTTTGCGGCTTTCCCCGGCAGCGCACCCAGGGGCCGACGTTTTATCCAGTCGCCTGCATGCCGCAGGCGTGGGCCGCTGCGGCGCCGCTTTCGATGATTCAGTCGTGCCTGGGACTTAGCTTCAGTCCTACGAAACTCAACATCATGTTTGACGAGCCGATACTTCCGGCATTTCTGGACACCATAGCCCTTCAGCGACTGGCAGTGGGGGCGGAATCGGCTGATGTGATGCTGAGGCGTTCGGGAAAGAACGTTATGATCGAAGTCCTTAACCGCCATGGCCCTGTTCGGATCATGAGTACCAGTTAGAGCGCCGATGCGATGAGCGCATTGCCTCCCTGCCATGAGACAAAGACCGGCGGTGCACCAACACATTCAAGGAGAATTGCGCATCATGGATGAAGCCATTACGTACCGAACGGCAACCGTAGAAGATGCACTGACCATTTGTGAGTTGGGCCAAGTGCTTAACGCGGTGCACCACGCTGCCCGTCCAGATATTTACGCGGCTGCCACCCAAGATTTTTCCCGTGACCTTTCTCACTGGATGAGTTTTTTCGAGAAACCGGGTCAGGTTGTATTCGTGCCCCGTTCCTTGATCCGTTGGGTGATCTCCAGGAGGTCATGGGTATCCAGTTCAGCGATGGGCCTTTGACCAATCAACGGGAAGACGTGGGTGCGCAGTCGGCTCATCACTGTTTTGGCGTGGCCCTCGGTCCAGCGGCGCGACATTTCCCCATGCCACTCTAACGCCACGGTTTCAAAAAGCAGTGCCGCTCGTTGGGCGGCGACTTTGGCCTTCTTCTTCTCTTCCATGGGGTCGAGGTTATCGAGCAGCAGCGCTTTGGCTTCGTCGCGTTTACGTCGGGCGACGGCCAGCGGGACGATAGGGTAGTTGCCGATGATCAGCGTGCCTTTCTTGCCGCAGGGCTTGAAGTATCGCAAGCGCCAGGTCTTGACGCCGTTGGGTTTCACGAAGAGGTACATGCCGCCGCCGTCGAAAAGCTTGTAGGCGCGTTCGCGGGGTTTGGCCGTGCGGCATTGCAGGTCGCTGAGGGGGATCGCTAGACGTGGCTAGGGGTACGCGCTCCTGACCGGGAAATCGCAGTACCCCTAACATGCCCTCGGGGAAGGGGGATTTTGTTGGATCCCGACAGAGGGTCCTGGAACGAAAAAACCCGCCAAAGGGCGGGGTTTCGGGGCTTCCAGAGCATTCGGTGGAATGCAATGGAGCCTAATGTGGTGCGGCACCAGACGAACGGTATGTTTCGGCGAGAGTAGGTTTTTCGGGCATCTGGAGTTCGCTGGAAAATTCGGCGTACCCCAACTAGTAACTATAAACAAATCAGCTAGTTATGGCGTTCGGTGGAATCGAACTCGGGATTTTTTAGATGTCAGCACGTTGTCGGTCTGCAAGTAATTCAGAGCCGCATACGGAATGGTAAACCTCCCGAATTCGAACGTTGTTGATCATCCCCTCCGTCGAGAATAGGTAGGAATCCGCCAAAAGCTGCCGTGGCGACAGGCAGCAGACGGCCAAAAGCGGACAGTGAACCCCCAATCCACTAGTTGATCATCTACTTTCATGAAACCAAACTTCCACGAGGTAGCAGG
>NZ_LGSI01000029.1 GCF_001698815.1 Pseudomonas syringae
TCGGTGCTACACGCCCTGGATGCTACGCAGGGGCAAGCATTTACCTACTCGCCTTATGGTTTTCGCCCGCCGCATCTGGACCTGCCGGGCTTCAACGGCGAACAGCCTGATCCGGTGACCGGGCATTATTTATTGGGCAATGGGTATCGGGCGTTCAATCCGGTATTGATGAGATTCAACAGCCCGGACAATTTGAGTCCGTTTGAGGACGGTGGGTTGAATGCTTATGCGTATTGCGTCGGGGATCCGGTTAATCGGGTGGATCCGACAGGGCATACGCCAGCTCTACTTAAGATGTTATTGAGGGCGATTGGGTTTATGCGGAAAGCTAAGCCAAAGCCTGCAACCAATATTAATCTTATACATGTTGGTGCTATTAGTTTTGAAAATGCATTGAGTCGTGGCAGAAGACAATTGAATATTAGTGCGCATGGTATGCCTGTAGCTGCACATGAACGTACTTTAATGAGAGTGGGGCGCGACGTTCTTACACCAGATGAACTGGCTGTTCAGTTGCAGCGTCGTGGCGTTAAAGTTGAAAAATTTGATCGGGTGCGTTTGTTAATATGCAATTCAGCGAATGGAGGAGAGGCTTCCTTTGCCGCTGAGTTCTCGAGAATTATTCAGGGGGAAGTACAAGGTTTCAGGGGCAAGGTCTGGGTTGGGGGTGGGGCGGACAAAATCTTGCCATTGATAAGGGACGGATCGCCTAAGATTCGCCGACTTTCCGATGGTTATTATTATGGAAAAGGTGTGCGCGTGCCCAAGAAAAATCCATATCAACGGGATGATCCCCGCTACAAAACCTTCAATTATCAACCCGAAACTTTCGGAAAAGAATTTCGACGGCGCTGAATTATGCTACATAGAGCTGCAGTCGTAAAATAGGCGACCCTCAGGTCGCCCATAGTCGAGTGGCTACGCCGCACTAAACAACTTATGCGGATCAATCACAAACTTCTTCGGCACGCCGGCATCGAACTCGCCATAACCGCGTGGTGCGTCGTCGAGGCTGATGACTTCGACACCCACGATGTCTGCGATCTTGATGCGGTCCCACATGATGGCTTGCATCAGTTGGCGGTTGTACTTCATGACTGGGGTCTGGCCAGTGTGGAAGCTGTGGGATTTGGCCCAGCCCAGGCTCAGACGAATGCTCAGGCTGCCCATTTTCGCGGCAGCGTCGCGCTGCTCGTGAGCTCCTGCAAACCTAGTAGTTTTGCTAGGTAGGCAACGGGTAGAAATTGGATGAGACTGATATTACCGCTCTTCGCTATTCGAAGGACTTGATGCCATGGTTTCTTCTGTCGCCGCCGCACTTTGTACTTATTCCTACGACCCGCTGGATCGTCTGGCCGCCGTATCACCTGCGGGATCAGACAGCGTTCAGCGTTTCTATCAGAAGAGTCGCCTGACCACGGAAATTCAGGGCGAGATACAACGCGCCGTGTTTCAGACCGAGGATCACTTACTGGCACGACAGCAGCGCCAAGGCAGCACCACCGATTGTGCCTTGCTCGGCACCGACCAACAGCGCTCGGTGCTACACGCCCTGGATGC
>NZ_LGSI01000062.1 GCF_001698815.1 Pseudomonas syringae
CCACCTTCATTGCTTGCGCCGACGCCTTCCCGCACAAGTCCGGTCCTACCGGGCGGATGCAAAACCGGTAGGAGGGGACTTGTCCCCGAGAGGCCAGCCCGCCAATCTCAATCCACCCGACCCACCTTCATTGCTTGCGCCGACGCCTTCCCGCACAAGTCCGGTCCTACCGGGCGGATGCAAAACCGGTAGGAGGGGACTTGTCCCCGAGAGG
>NZ_LGSI01000001.1 GCF_001698815.1 Pseudomonas syringae
ATGCCATGTTCGAGCAACAAACCGCGCATCTGGTTACCCATTGCGGTGTGCCGCCTCACGTACCCTTGCCGGGCTCGATGCAGGGCCTGCATAGCCAATTGCGCTGTGCTTTTGATCGGCACTGCCGCAATGTTTTGATCTCGGCCTGCGCGCAAGATCGCCAGTACATCGTTGCGATCATTCTTGGCGCCGCTGCGGTGGTCGGCCACGTGTTGCGCCGGCAGAATTCTCGCCAGCTTGCCTTGTGTCTGGAGCAATCGCGCCCAGGCCTGCGCACCAGGGCCTGTTTCCATCAGCACCGTCACGCCGGTCGGCAGCTTGTGGAGAAGCAGCAGAAAGGCTTCGCGTGACTTGATTCGGGCTTCGTAAATGACTTGGCCAAGGGCATCTTCCCCGGCCACCTGGAACACATTCTTGGCAAGATCTACCGCCACAGTCGAACACACAGACACATCGACTGGAGACGGATGAGTTTTGGTCGTATGCTTTTTCATGGGCTCGCCCTCGCTGTCGTTGGCTTCTTAAGAATGCCACCGTGGCGCTACAGACGCCTCGGCTTGGGCGAGTCCATCCAATTACAATGTTTCACTGATCAGCATGTCGCATAGACATGGAATAACCCCTCAATCAGCTAATTTTTGCCCCATGCCATCCGTTTTCTGAGGACTGGTCGAGCCCGTGGCTCCCACTCTTCTTTGGACGGATGCCTGCTGATGAATGCACAAGATTCCCTGAAACTCGCCCGCCGCTTCATCGAGTTGCCGTTGCAGAAACGTCAGCTGTTTCTCGATGGTTTGCGCCGCGAAGGGATCGATTTTTCGGTGTTTCCGATCCCTCGGGGAGTGGCGGCCGAAGACCGCGATGCGTTGTCTTACGCCCAGCAGCGCATGTGGTTTCTCTGGCAACTGGACCCGCAGGGCGCGGCGTATAACTTGCCGGGCGCGGTGCGGCTGACCGGTCCGCTGGATGAATCTGCCTGTGAGCAGGCGTTCGCCAGTTTGATCCAGCGTCACGAAACCCTGCGCACGGTGTTTGAACGCTACGCTGATGACAGTCTGCACCAGGTGCCGTGCGCCGCATCGCTGGTTATCGAACGTGAGGATTTCAGTGCACTGCCCGCTGCCGAGCGCGAAGCCAGCGTGCTGGAGCTGGCGCAGCAGCAAGCGACCAAACCCTTCGATCTGGCGCGCGGGCCTTTGCTGCGGGTCAAGCTGCTCAAGCTCGGCGCTCGGGAACATGTGCTGCTGTTGACCCTGCATCACATCGTCTCCGACGGCTGGTCGATGAACGTGTTGATCGACGAGTTCACCCATTTCTACGACGCCCATCAGCAGGTTCGCGCAGCGCAGATGGCCGAGTTGCCGATTCAGTACAGCGACTACGCCTTGTGGCAGCGGCGTTGGCTGGAAGCGGGCGAGCAAGCGCGGCAGCTGGACTATTGGCAGGCGCAACTGGGCGACGAACACCCGCTGCTGGAATTGCCCACCGATCATTCCCGACCTGCGGTTGCCAGCTATCGCGGTGTGCGTCACGAGTTTGCCGTGGACGGGCAACTGGTCGAACAGCTGCGCAGCCTGGCCCAGCAGCACAACGTCACGTTGTTCATGCTGTTGCTCGGTTCGTTCAATGTGCTGCTGCATCGCTACAGCGGCCAGCGCGATATTCGCGTCGGCGTGCCGATTGCCAACCGCAATCGCAGCGAAATCGAAGGCTTGATCGGCTTTTTCGTCAACACTCAGGTCCTGCGCTGCCAACTGGACGGCCAGACTCGGGTCAGCGATTTGCTGCAAGGCATCAAGGAAACCGCACTCAGCGCCCAGGCGCATCAGGACTTGCCGTTCGAGCGTCTGGTCGAAGCGCTCAAGCTGGAACGCAGCCTCAGCCACACGCCTTTATTTCAGGTGATGTACAACCATCAGCCGCACGTCGCCGACATCAGTTCGATCACCACGGTTTGCGGTCTGACCCTCGGGCTGGTGGAAAATCAGGGTCGCACCACTCAATTCGACCTGACCCTCGATACCTGGGAAAAGGCTGGCAAGCTGCAAGCGGCGCTGACCTATGCCAGCGATCTGTTCGAGCCCGCGACCATCGCGCGGATGGCTCGTCATTGGACCAACCTGTTGCGGGCCATCGTCAGCGATCCTCGGCAATGCGTCGGCGAGTTGTCGATGCTCGACCCGGCTGAATATCAAACCCTGATCCATGCCTGGAATCCCAAGGCTGATTTTCAACAACCGGACCGCTGCATCCACCAGTTGATCGCTGAGCAGGTCGCGGCGATGCCGGACAGCGTGGCGCTGATCCATGGCGAGCAGCGCCTGACGTATCGGCAACTCGACACTCGCGCCAACCAGCTGGCGCACAAACTGATCGAGCTTGGCGTTAGCCCGGAAGTGCGGGTTGGCGTGGCCATGGCGCGCAGTGATGGCTTGATCGTCGCCTTGCTGGCGGTGCTCAAAGCGGGTGGCACTTATGTGCCGCTGGACCCGGAATACCCCGCCGAGCGCGTCGCCTACATGTTGCACGACAGCCAGGCGCAGGTGCTGCTGACTGAAAGCGCGGTCATGGCGGGTTTGCCGCAGACGCAGGCGGCGGTGGTGTTGCTCGATCATGCCGGATGGCTGGCGGATTACCCCCAAGTCGCGCCGCAATCTCAGGTGTCGGCGCAGAATCTGGCCTATGTGATTTACACCTCGGGCTCGACCGGTAAACCCAAAGGCGTGGCGATTGCCCATGGCAACGTCGCGGCGCTGATCCACTGGTCGCAGCAGGCTTACGGTCGGGAGGATTTGCAGGGCGTACTGGCCTCGACGTCGGTGTGTTTCGATCTTTCGGTCTGGGAGATTTTCGTCACCCTGGCCAGCGGTGGTTTCATCGTGCTGGCGCGTAATGCGCTGGAATTGCCGCAACTGCCAGCGCGTAATCAGGTGCGATTGATCAACAGCGTGCCGTCGGCGGTCGCGGCGTTGCAACGCAACGGCGAGATTCCCGACAGCGTGCGCATCATCAATCTGGCTGGCGAGCCGCTCAAGCAATCGCTGGTCGAGGCGCTGTATCAACAGCAGACCATCGAGCACGTTTACGATCTGTACGGCCCGTCGGAAGACACCACGTATTCCACCTGGACCCGCCGCGAAGTCGGTGGCAGCGCCAATATCGGCCGACCGCTGAGCGGCACTCGCAGCTATATGCTCGACGTGGATCTGCAACCGGCACCCATAGGCGTTGCCGCCGAGCTGTACCTGGCGGGCGCCGGGATTACCCGAGGCTATCTTGGGCGTCCGGGGCTTACGGCAGAGCGTTTTGTGCCTGATCCATTCGCGGCGAACGGCGAGCGTCTGTATCGCACCGGCGACCTGACCCGCTATCGCCCGGATGGCGTGATCGAGTACGTCGGGCGCATCGATCATCAGGTGAAGCTGCGTGGTTTTCGTATCGAACTCGGCGAGATCGAAGCGCGCTTGCTCAGCCATGCGCGGATCAAGGACGCGGTGGTGCTGGTTCACGACGGCAAGACCTTGCTGGCGTACGTGGTGCCGGATGGCGTGCCCGAAGACCCGGCGGCGCTCAATCAACAGCTCAAGGATCACGTGCTGCTGACGCTGCCGGAATACATGGTGCCGAATCTGTTCGTGCAGCTCGACCAGTTGCCGACCACGCCCAATGGCAAGCTGGATCGTAAAGCGCTGCCACAACCGGATGCGGTTCAGGCGCAGCGCTTCACCGCGCCCGGCACCGGCAGGGAGCAGGCCTTGGCGGAAATCTGGCAGCAAGTGCTGGGCGTGAATCAGGTTGGGCTGGACGACAATTTCTTTGAGCTGGGCGGTGATTCCATCGTTTCGATTCAGGTGGTCAGTCGTGCGCGGCAGGCCGGTCTGACGCTGACGCCACGGGATCTGTTCCAGTATCAGACCTTGCGCAGCCTTGCCGAAGTCGCCCGGGAGGAAATGCCGCTGTTGCTCAATCAGCAACCGGTAATCGGTTCGGCATTGCTGACGCCGATTCAGCAGTGGTTTTTCGAACAGCCCATCCCGGAACGTCAGCACTGGAATCAGGCGGTTTTACTGACGCCCAAACAAGCGGTGGACAGCTCGGCATTGCAGCGCGCGCTGGACTGGCTCACTCAGCAGCACGATGTGCTGCGCCTGCGCTTCGCCCTCAACGCTGCACAGGACTGGCAGCAATGGCACGCCGAAGCGCAGCCCGTGGAACTCTGGCAGCGCACCGCAACGGGTGCCGAGTGTCTGCGTGAACTCTGCAACGACGCACAGGCCAGCCTGAACCTGAGCCAAGGCCCGTTATTGCGCGCGCTGTTGGTGGACATGGCCGATGGCAGCCAGCGCTTGCTGCTGGTGATCCACCATCTGGTGGTGGATGGGGTTTCCTGGCGCGTCTTGCTTGAGGATCTGCAACAGGCTTATGCCCAGGCGCAAGCCGGGCAGGAGTTACCTGCGGCGTACAAAACCAGCGCCTATCAACAGTGGGCGGCGCGGCTTGCTGAATACGCCTCAAGCCCGGCGCTTGAGGCGGAGCTGCCGTATTGGCAGGCACAGCTGCAACAGGCCGCGCCGGACCTGCCTTGCGACAATCCGCACGGCGGCCAAACCAATGCCGTGGCGCGGCGCATCAGCCTGCGTCTGGACCAGCAGCGCACCCGGCAATTGCTGCAACAGGCTCCTGCGGCGTATCGCACCCAGGTCAATGACTTGCTGTTGACCGTTTTGAGCCGGGTGATCTGTAACTGGACCGGTCACGCCTCGACCCTGATTCAACTGGAAGGCCATGGCCGGGAGCAACTGTTCGACGACATCGACCTGACCCGCAGCGTCGGTTGGTTCACCAGCCTGTATCCACTGCGTCTGTTGCCTGCGGTCGATCTCGGCGATTCGATCAAGGCCATCAAAGAGCAACTGCGTGGCGTGCCGAATAAGGGCGTCGGTTATGGCGTGCTGCGTTATCTGGCCCGTAATCAGTCTCTGGCAGATACGCCGCAACCGCGCATTACCTTCAACTATCTGGGCCAGTTCGATCAGCAGTTCGACGAGGGCGCGTCGTTCATGCCTGCCAGGGAAGGCAGCGGCTCCGGGCAAAGCGAACAAGCGCCGCTGGCCAATTGGCTCAGCATCGAAGGTCAAGTGTCCAGCGGGGAATTGCAGCTCGACTGGAATTTCAGTCACGAAATGTTCCATGACTCAACCATTCAGCGCCTGGTGGATGACTACACCCGGGAGCTGAAGACGCTGATTGAACACTGCACGGCCAGCGTCAATCAGGGGATGACGCCTTCGGATTTCCCGTTGGCGCGCCTGAGCCAAAAACAGCTGGATGGCCTGACACTGACGGTCAGTGGTGTTGAGGATATTTATCCACTGGCGCCCATGCAGCAGGGTATGTTGTTTCACAGCCTGCTGGAGCAGAGCGGCGGCGATTACATCAATCAGATTCAGCTATCGATTGGCGGGCTGGATACCCAGCGCTTCCGCGCGGCATGGCAGGCTGCGGTGGATTGTCACGATGTCCTGCGCAGCGGTTTCATTGTCGAAGCTCCCGGACAAGCCCGGATTTGTGCAAAACCCGGTAGGAGGGGACTTGTCCCCGAAGGCGTAAGTCCGGACAACCTTGAACTGGAGCAGCCGCTTCAGGTGGTCTTCAGGAATATCGAGGTGCCATTCAGCGTGCTGGACTGGCGTGATCAGGCCGAGCAACGCGCCGCCTTGCAAACCCTGGCCCAGGACGAGCGCGACCGGGGCTTCGATCTCACCCAAGCGCCTTTGCTGCGCCTGTTGCTGGTGCGCACCGCCGATGATCGCCACGAGCTGATTTACACCAGCCACCACATTCTCATGGACGGCTGGAGTAACTCGCAGCTGTTGGGCGAGGTCTTGCAGCGCTATCAAGGGCACGCACCGCAGCGGCAGGTCGGGCGTTATCGGGATTACATCGCCTGGCTGCAACGTCAGGATGCCGGGCTCAGCCAGGGATTCTGGACCGAGCAGCTTGCCGTGTTGCAGGCACCTACTTTGCTGGCGCCGGCCATAACCACTTCCACTGCTTTACAAATCAGGGGCTACGGCGACCTTTATCAGCGCTTCGACGTCGGCCAGAGCCAACGCTTGAGCGAGTTCGCCCGCCAGCAGAAAGTCACCGTCAACACGTTGATTCAGGCAGCGTGGCTACTGCTGTTGCAGCGTTATACCGGCCAGGACTGCGTTACTTTCGGCGCCACGGTGGCCGGACGTCCAGCGGACATCGACGGCATCGAGCAGCACATCGGTCTGTTCATCAACACCTTGCCGGTGATCGCCAGCCCGCGCAGCGAGCAGCCGGTCAGCCAATGGCTGCAAGCGGTGCAGGCGCAGAATCTGGCGTTGCGCGAGCACGAACATACGCCGTTGTTCGATATCCAGCGTTGGGCCGGGCAGGGCGGCGCGGCGTTGTTCGACACGATCATGGTCTTCGAAAACTATCCGGTCTCTGAAGTGCTGAAAAGCAGCGCGCCACAGGGTTTGCAGTTCGGCGAGCTGCTCAATCATGAACAAACCCATTACCCGTTGACCCTGGCTGTAGGTCTGGGCGAAACCCTGGATGTGCATTTCAGCTATGACCTGCGGCACTTCGCCCAGGCCAGCGTCGAACAGTTGAGTCGGCATTTGTCGGCGCTGTTGCTGGGCATGCTCGAGCAGCCACAACTGGCTGTCGGTGAACTGGCGATGCTGGCTGCGGACGAAGTGCGGACCATTCTCGCGCTCAATCCGCCATTCACCGATGTTGCGCGCACGCCGGTGCCGCAATTGATCGAGCAACAGGCGCAGCGCGCGCCCGACACTGTGGCGCTGGTGTTCGGCGCCCAGCAACTGAGTTATCAACAGCTCAACGCCCATGCCAATCAGCTGGCGCATACCTTGATTGCACGCGGTGTCGGGCCGGATGCGCGGGTGGGCATCGCGGTGGAGCGTGGTCTGGAAATGATCGTCGGGCTGTTGGCGATCCTCAAGGCGGGCGCGGCTTATGTGCCGTTGGACCCGGCTTATCCAGAGGATCGGCTGGCGTACATGGTGCAGGACAGTGGCTTGAAATTGCTGCTGACCCAGCGTCATTTGCTGGCGCAGCTGCCGATCCCGGTTGATGTGGAAACGCTGATCGTCGAATTGGCTGATAACCCACCCAATGCCGTCAATCCGCCGCAACGCTGCGCCCCGGACAACCTGGCTTACGCCATCTACACCTCGGGCTCCACCGGCAAGCCCAAGGGCGTAATGGTGCCCCACGGGGCGCTGAGCAATTTCCTGTGGAGCATGGCGAAAAAACCCGGCCTGACAGCCGAGGATCGCATGCTGTCCCTGACGACATTTTCCTTCGACATTTTCGGCCTGGAGATTTACCTGCCGCTGATCGTCGGTGCCCGCGTGGTGCTGGTGGATAAAGACACAACCATGGACGCGGAGCGCATCCTCGACCTCGTTGCCGATCAGAACGTCACTGCGCTGCAAGCCACGCCGTCGACGTGGCGCATGGTCCTGGACAGCCCGCAGGCCAGCACGTTGCGCGGCTGCAAATTGCTGTGTGGCGGCGAGGCCCTGGCCGATGAGCTGGCCTTGCGCATGGCCGGGTTGGGCGAGGTGTGGAATCTCTACGGGCCGACCGAAACCACCATCTGGTCGGCGCAACATCCGCTGCTCGGCGAAGATCCGCAACCCTGGCTGGGCACCGCCATCGACAACACCGCGTTGTATATCCTCGCTGCCAACGGCGAGCTGGCGCCGGTCGGTGTGGCGGGCGAGCTGTTGATTGCGGGCAGCGGGCTGGCGCGGGGGTATTTCCAGCGTCCGGGTTTGACTGCCGAGCGCTTTCTGCCTGATCCATTCGGCAAGGCGGGCGAGCGCTTGTATCGCACTGGCGACCTGGCACGTTATCGCCCGGACGGGGTGATCGAGTACCTGGGACGCATCGATCATCAGGTCAAGATTCGCGGTTTCCGTATTGAGCTGGGCGAAATCGAAGCGCAGCTCATGCAGCAGACCGGCGTGCGCGATGTGGCGGTGCTGGCGCGGGAGATCGCCGGCAGCCAGCAATTGGTGGCTTACGTGAGCGGAGTAAATGATCGCGAAGCGCTTAAAGCCAGTCTCAAGCAGACGCTGCCGGATTACATGGTGCCGACCCATTGGCTGTTCCTTGAGCGCTTACCGCTCACGCCCAACGGCAAACTGGACCGCAAGGCCTTGCCGATGCCCGACGCCAATGAAGCGGCGCAGCGTTTTGTCGCGCCGCAGACCGCGCTGGAAAAACACATCGCTTCGGTTTGGCAGGACGTATTGAAGCTGGAACGGGTCGGTTTGAGCGACAACTTCTTCGAGCTCGGCGGTCACTCGTTGCTGGCAACTCAGGTGGTCGCGCGACTCAAGCAGCAGCTGGCGTTGCCGGTTGGCCTGCGGGATCTGTTCGCCGAACCGCAGTTGCAGGCATTTGCCGCTCGGCTGGCCGGGCAAGCCGATGTCGATCCCGGCAACACGCTGGCGCTGGTCGCCGCAGGGGAGCAAGCCACTGCGCCGTTGTCGTTGGCGCAACGCCGTTTGTGGGTGGCCGAGCAGTTCGGCTCCGGCAGCGGCGCTTACGGCATGCCATTGGCGCTGCGTCTGCGCGGTGCGCTGAATATCGAATCGTTGCGCGCCAGTCTGGCAGCGGTGATCCAGCGCCACGAAATACTGCGCACGGCGTATCTGGCCGATGACGAAGGCGACCCGATTGCCTTGGTGTCGGCGCAGATCGCCCTGGATGTGCCGCTGTTGGACATTAGTCATCTGTCGCCCGTGGAGCAGCAAGCCCAAGTGGTGCTGGCGACTGCGAACAACACGCGCCAGCCCATCAGCCTGGAGCAGGCGCCGTTACTGCGTGCGCAAGTGTTGCGCGTGTCGGCAACCGAACATGTGCTGCTGTATTCGATGCACCACATCATCTCCGACGGCTGGTCCATGGCGGTGCTGGTCAATGAGCTGGTGCAGAACTACGCGGCGCTGGAGCAGGGTGCGGACTCAGCGTTGCAACCGTTGCCGGTGCAATATTCCGACTATGCGCGTTGGCAACTGGCGCTGGAGCGCAGCGGTGCTCTGCGCGAGCAGGCCGGTTACTGGCAGCAAGCGCTGGCGGGCAGTTCCGGTTTGTTGCCGTTGCACATGGATTTCCCGCGTCCAGCCAGTGCGTCGTATGCCGGTGCGAACCTGCAATTCAGCCTGCCGTCGGCGTTGAGCGATGCACTGAACCGGGTGGCGCAACGCGCCGGAGTGACGCTGTACAGCACGCTGCTCGCGGCATTTCAGGTCTTGCTGCATCAATGCACTGACGCCGACGACCTGCTGATCGGCGCGGATGTGGCCGGACGTCAGCAACCCGAGCTGGAAGGCTTGATCGGCTTCTTCGTCAACATCCTGCCATTGCGCTCGCGCTTCGCTGCCGATCAGCCATTTTCAGCCTTCCTCGCGACCACTCAGGAAACCGCGTTGAGTGCCTTCGAACATCAGGATCTGCCGCTGGACATGATCGTCGAAGCGGCGGGAACGTCGCGCCACAAAGGCGTCAATCCGCTGGTTCAGGTGTTGTTCGTGATGAACAACCTGCCGCTGCACAGCGCCGGCATCGAAGGCATCGCCGTGGAGGTGTTGCCTGATCCGGGCGGTTATTCGAAGTTCGACATGGCGCTGTTCATCGACCAGAGCGCCAGCCAGTTGCAAGGCACCTGGCAGTTTGCGAGCGACCTGTTCAAGCCCGAGCGTATCCAGCATTTGCTCGACAGCTGGCTGGAGATTCTCCAACTCATCGTGCGTGACCCAGACATCAGATTGAGGGATATCAACGTGCCCACCCACATTGCAGCCAAACCTGTTGCAACAGATGCAGTTTCACCGGCCCGATCCAAGGCTGACAAGCTGGGTTCTTTCCTGAAAAAGCCGAACAAGACCGCCAGCGCCGCGCCGTTGTTTCGCGAGTCGCTGGTCGTGCCCGGCCAGCCGTTTCCGTTGCTGGTGGAGCCCACCGACCCAGGACTGGACCTGATCGAGTGGGTCAAGGCCAATCGGCCGTTGATCGAACAGAAACTCGCCCATCACGCGGGCATTCTGTTTCGGGGTTTCCAGCTGCGCGACATTCAGGATTTCGAAGCCTTTGCCGAAGCGGTGCAGCCGGGTTTGTACGGGCAATACGGCGACTTGCCCAAGAAAGAAGGCGGCAAGAACACCTATCGCTCCACGCCGTACCCGGAAAAGAAAATGATCCTGTTCCACAACGAAAGCGCCCATCAGGATCGCTGGCCGCGCAAACAATTGTTTTTCTGCGAGCAACCGTCGCCGGTGGGCGGTGCCACGCCCGTGGTGGATTGCCGGTTGATGTATCGCTCGCTGCCCGTTGCGCTGCGCGAGAAGTTCGAAAGCAAGGGCTTGCTGTATGTGCGCACCTTCGCCGACAAACTCGATGTGTCGTGGCAGCACTTCTTCAAGACCGACAGCCACGCCGAGGTCGAGGCCCGGTGCCAGTTGGCGGGCATTCAATGGGAATGGCTGGACCACGACGAATTGCAGATTCGCACACCGTGCCCGGCGATCATCGAACACCCAATCACCGGCGAGAAAAGCTTCTTCAATCAGGTGCAGTTGCACCACATCTATTGCCTGGACCCGGACGTGCGCGACGATTTGCTGGGCCTGTTCGGCGCCCAGCGCATGCCGCGCCATGTCTATTACGGCGATGGCTCACCTATCGAAGACGACGTGATGCGTCAGTTGGGTGAGCTGTACGAGCAATGCGCGGTGCGCTTCGACTGGCGCAAGGGCGATGTAATCCTGCTCGACAACATGCTCGCCGCCCACGCCCGCGACCCGTTCGAAGGGCCGCGCAAGATCGTGGTGGCCATGGGCGAGATGGTCGAGCGCAGCGCACTGCAACACACGCCAAAACCGGTCATGGAAGCACAAGGGACTGACGCATGAATACGCACGACGAAGTGATCACCGACCTGGGCCTTGCCTTGCTGGCGCAACAGCTGACCGAGCTTGAGCCCGTGCAAAACGGCGCCAACTGGGGCGAGTCCGCGTATTTTCTGCGCATCGACATCGAGGGCCAACTGGACCCACAGCACGTGCAACGTGCGCTGGACGAATGTGTGAAGCGTCAGCCAGTGTTGGCCACGCAATTGCGATCGGTGCCGGGTTACCACGGCCTGCGCCAGTTCCCCGGCGCGGGTCGGCTGGATTTTGCCTTGATGGTGGATGAGCAGGCCCAGTCGGCGCAGGACCTCGAGCAACGCCTGGCGCAGTGGTATGCGCGGCCGTTGCAACTGGCGACAGGCCGGTTCGCCGAAGCCCTGTTGCTGCGCCGGGATGCGCAGGCCTGGCAACTGGTGCTGGGCGTAGGCAAGTTTCTCGTGGATCAGGAAAGCCTGAAGATCCTGTTCCGGGATTTGCTGGCGGCCTACAGCAATCAGGTTGCCGGTGAAGAAGAGCAGGCGCAGTTCGCGCAGTATCTGGAATGGCGCAGCGAAGTGGTGCTCGACGAAGACGCCGGGACTGCCAAAAGCTATTGGCAGGCGCAGCTGAATTCGCAGCAAACCACTGCCCCGGATCTGCCGGAGCGCCGCCGAGGAGCGGTAGCTCGTGCGACGATCCAGAGTCTTGAGGCTGCAATCGATCCTCAGTTATTGACCCGTCTCGATACCTTGGCCGCAACGCAGGCGCGTCCGCTGGAAACGATGTTGCAGGCCGCGTGGTGGCTGCTGTTGAGACGGATCAGCGGCCGCGAAGTGTTCGTCGGCACCTGGCGTCACGATGCGCGCCGGGATTATGAATTCTTCACTGACAGCATCGGCCTGTTCGAGAAGAACCTGCCGCTGACGTTCTCCCCTGACATGAATCAGCCGTTCAGCGTCTGGCTTGCCGGCATTGGCGCGCAGCTGGAAGATCACAGCACCTGGCAGGAATACCTGCCGGCTTCAGTGGTCTCGTCGGCCTATGGCTTTGCAGTGCGCGGATCGGCTCGAACGCAAACTGCTGCGGGCTTGAGCTGGACGCCCGGCGAGTTGCCGGAAACTGCGCCGCAGTTCGAGCTGGTGTTGAACGCGCTGCTTGATCAAAACCAGAAAGCCAGCCGCTTACGCCTGGACTTTCTGCCGGAGCGGCACGCGGAAAACACCGTGCAGCGTTTGCTGGGTCAGTATCAGGTGCTGTTGCAAAGCATTGCCGAGCCGCAAAACGCGGCGACGCCAATGGCCCAGCTCAATGTGTCGAGCGAGCAGGAACGGGAGGCATTGCTGGCGCTCAACCCTGCGCCGCTGAACCTGCCCGATCAGGGTTTGTTGCCCGCGATCATTGCCCGTTGGGCGCAGCAAACTCCGGACGCCGTCGCGCTTGAAGCCGATGGGCAACGCCTTACTTACGCCGAGCTTGAGGTTCAGGTTCGTCAGGTCGCCGCAGGTTTTGTCGCCCAAGGCATCACCCGCGGATCAATCGTTGCCCTGGCGCTGCCACGTTGCATGAATCAGGTGCTGGCGATTCTGGCTGCGTGGCGCGCAGGGGCTGCTTATCTGCCGCTTGATCCGGCCTGGCCGCTGGCGCGTCGCCAGTCGATTGTTGAGCAGGCGGGCGCGAGTCTGGTGATTGAAGATGCCGCTGACCTTATGACGGTTGAGTCGCCGGAGTTGACCGAACTTGAGCTGAGTGGCGCTGACGCGGCCTACGTGTTGTTCACCTCAGGCTCGACCGGAACGCCCAAGGGCGTGGTAATCGAGCATCGCCAATTGCTCAATTACACGGCTGGGGTAACGCGCCAGTTGGGTCTTGATGGCTGTAAGCATTTCGCCTTGGGCTCGACCGTGGCAGCTGATCTGGGTAATACCACCCTATACGGTGCGCTGTTCAACGGTGCCACCCTGCATATTTGCAGTGATCAGGTGATGCAGGATGCGCAGGGCTTTGCCGATTTCGTTCAGGCGCAGCGGATCGATTGCCTGAAAATCGTGCCATCGCATCTGAGCGCCTTGCTGGATGTCGAGCGACCCAGCCTGCCGGGGACGCTGGTGCTGGGCGGCGAGGCGATTGCGAGCAGTCTGGTCGAGCGGATTTTGCAGATTCGTCCCGATTGTCGGTTGTTCAATCATTACGGCCCGACCGAAACCACGGTCGGTGTCATGGTCCATCCAATCACCCGCGCCGATGCGCAGCAGCCCGGCATCCCGCTCAGCCAGGTGCTGCCCAATAATCAGGTGTACATCCTGGATGCCCGGCAACAGCTGGTGGCGGGCGGCGAACTGGGTGAGTTGTATATCGGTGGCCGGCAACTGGCGCGGGGCTATCTGAATACTGCTGCTGACGATCAGGCGTTTATCCCCAATCCGTTTGCGACGGGCGAGCGGCTGTACCGCAGCGGCGATCTGGCCCGCTATCGCGTCGATGGCAGCATCGAGCTTTATGGGCGCAAGGATCAGCAAGTGAAAGTGCGCGGCTTCCGTATCGAACTGGCGGAAATCGAAGCACAGCTGCTGCAACTCCCGGAAGTCAGCGAAGCCGTGGTGTTGCTGGACCCGTCATCCGCAGAGCCGGTGGCCTTTGTCGTGGCGGGGCGGGGCGTATCGGGCGAAGCGCTCAAGGCCGAACTGGCGCTGCGTTTACCCGCCGTAATGGTGCCGGGGCGTATGCAACTGCTGGAACGCATGCCGCGTCTGGGCAATGGCAAGGTGGATCGACAGGCGCTGTCGCGATGTGAAGCCAGCGAGCCAGCGCACGCGTATCTGGCACCGCGCGATGCCTTGGAACAGCTGCTGGCTTCGCGCATGGCGCAGTTGTTGGGGCAGGAAACCTTGAGCGTTGATCAGGACTTTTTCGCTGCCGGCGGCCATTCGTTGCTGGTGATCAAGCTGGTGGCCGGTATTCGCAAACTGCTGCAATGCGAAGTGCAGCCGGGCATCGTCTTCGACAATCCAACCCCGGCGGCGCTGGCCCTGGCGTTGCGCGAACGGGAGGCGAGTCCTGGCCAGCTGGAGAAAATTGCTCAGGCGCGCCTGACACTGGATGCCATGACCCCCGAAGAGAAAGCGCAGATGCTGGCGAGGGCGCGGCAAGGGGCTTGATTAGGCGCTCGGCTGTAGGACCGGCTTTAGCCGGGAGGGCAATTGACGCTTTCGCGACTAAAGTCGCTCCTACGGCTGATTCGCGGGCAAGTCGGAACGCCGCCCGCTCGCTCCAACGGGTTTGAGATACGTCCGGTTTTTGCCAACAACGGGAAATATTCGCAAATGGAGAAATTTTCCCCATTTCACTAAATTTTCACTTTCCCGTTCGTTCATTCAAAGCTCGATACCGTTTTCGCTGCCCGCTTTATTCCTGGGCGCGTGTCTTTGTGCAGTAAACACGGCGCCTTGACGCTAACGACGAGCAACTCATTCTTTACTGGCCAGCCATCCTCAGAGACGGCGGCCCGCCAACTTAACAATTCAATCGGGGTGATTCATCGCATGAAATCCAGGAACCAGACATTTGCCAGGCGTTTGTTGAAATCGCCGATGCCTTCATGGAGAACTTCTGCATCCGTAGTGGTATTGGGGTTGGCGCTGGGAACGTGCGAGGGCGTATTCGCCGAAGTCCGTCACGTGAATATTCCGGCCCAGCCGCTGGATACCGCGCTGAATGCGCTGGGCGCGCAAACCGGGCTGCAAGTGTTATATCGGCCGGAAATGGTCAGCGGCAAGAAATCCGTGGCGGTCAATGGCGACCTTGAGCCGGGTGCTGCGCTGGACAAGTTGCTCAATGGCGCCGGCCTGACGTATCGCATCGAAAACAACACGATTTTCCTTAGCGAAGAGTCGGTTGCGGGCGGCGCGATGGAACTGGGCGCGACGACGATTCAGGGCCAGGGCATGGGCCAGGCGACTGAGAACTCCAAGTCCTACACCACCGGTTTGACCAGCGTGGGCTCTAAAACCCCCACCAGCCTGCGCCAGACGCCGCAGTCGATTTCCATCATCAGCCAACAAATGATGGCTGATCAGCAGTTGACCGATATCAACGATGCACTGCGCATGACGCCGGGCATCACCGTGCAGAACAGCACCTATCGGACCTTCGACATTCTGTCCCGTGGTTTCAAGATCGAAAACTTCCAGCTCGATGGTGCCGCGCCGATGGCGTTGGGCAGCTCGCTGGGCAGCTTCTATTCGTCCAACGTCTACGATCTGGCCGAGTTCGACCACATTGAAGTGCTGCGTGGTTCGGCGGCATTGTTCGGCGGCACCGGTGATCCGGGCGGCATCGTCAACATGGTGCGCAAGCGCCCGATGGACACCTATCAGCTGAAACTCACCGCGTCGGCGGGCAGCTGGGACAACTATCGCCAGGAAGTGGACCTCACTGGCCCGATCGCCTTCGACGGCAAACTGCGCGGGCGTATGGTGGTTGCCAACACCGATCGGCAGTATTTCATCGATAACCGCAGCACGGAAAAACCGTTCGTCTATGGCGTCCTCGAAGCTGACGTCACCGATGACACCATGCTTACCGCCGGTATCCGCTATAACAAAGCCCATGAAAATGGCACGCAAAACTCTGTACCGCGCTACCTCGACGGTTCCGATATCGGTCTGCCGCGTCACACCAGCCTCGGTCAAAACTGGGGTTATACCGACACCACGGGGCGCGAGATTTTCGCCAAGATCGACCACAAGCTTTCCGATGACTGGAAACTCAACGTTTCCTATACCGATCTTTGGGATGTCGGTTACTTCAAGACCACTACCGTCAGCGGTGTAGGCGTCGATAAGGCGACCGGAGCCGGATTGTCCTGGAGCAGCACGACTGCCAAACAGGAAAACCAGCAGCGCATGTGGGACACCAACCTGTCGGGTACTTTCGATATGTTTGGCCTGAAACATGATCTGGTCGTCGGCGCTGACTATCAGGACGTGACCAGTCGCTGGCTCGGGGTTGCCCGAGTGGTCGGTGGCGCAATCAACCCTTACGACCCGGACAGCACGCCGTTCGCCGAGCCGGCAAACAACACCAACTACACACGTGATTACAGTCCCAACGACCAGAAGCAGTACGGTCTGTATGGCAGCTTGCGCATGCAGTTGGCCGAGCCGCTGCACTTGATCCTTGGCGCCCGTGTACAACGCTACAAATTCGATCAGACCTACAAGACGCTTACTGCGGGCACCTGGAAGACTTCATCGGAAATTTCCATGCGCGAACCGACCAAAGTCACGCCGTATGGCGGACTGGTCTATGACCTGAATGACGAGTGGTCGGTGTACGGCAGCTATTCGGAGATCTACAAGCCGCAGGTCAGTTTGCTGACCGGTTCGGGCTCCTCGCTCGAAGCCATGGAAGGCAAGACCTATGAAACCGGTCTTAAAGGCGAGTTGTTCGGCGGCAGCGTCAACACCAACTTCGCGCTGTATTACACCAAGCGTGACAATCAGGGCGTGCGCGATCCGGCTTATCCTGCCAACGACTATGACTTCTCCGGCAGCTGCTGCTGGATTGGTAGCGGCGAAGTGGTGAGCAAGGGCGTCGACATGGAAGTGTCGGGTGAAATCATGCCTGACTGGATGTTGATGGCCGGTTATACCTACAACCAGAACCATAACAAGAGCTCCAAGACGCTGCTGAGCACCCAGACGCCCAAGCACTTGTTCAAGCTGTTTTCCACCTATCAGCTGCCCGGCGTGTTGTCGGACTTTAAAGTGGGTGGCGGCGTGAACCTGCAAAGCTCCAACTACTACAGCGGCACGGTGACCAACAACGGCGCCACCAACACCTATGACTTCGAACAGGCGGGCTATGCGGTCTGGAATGCGTTGGCCGAATACAAGGTCGACGAACACTGGACCGTCACCTATAACGCCAACAACATTTTCGACAAGACGTATTACTCCACAGTGGGATCGACATCCGCCACCAACTGGTATGGCGAACCGCGCAACCACATGCTGACCTTGCGCGGCACCTTCTGGTAACAGAACGCGCTTGAATGAAAAGGGGGAGCCAGATCACTGGCTCCCCCTTTTTTTGTTGTCGATGTTGCGGTCCTGCAATCAGTCGACGACGGTAACAGGCGCCTTCGCCGGCTCATCGTCTTCTTTCATCTTGCGGAAGTACGTCGAAAGCAGTGCGCCGGAAATGTTGTGCCAGACACTGAACAACGCGCTGGGCACCGCCGCCAATGGCGAGAAGTGCGCGCTGGCCAGTGCCGCGCCAAGCCCGGAGTTCTGCATGCCGACTTCCAGCGCCAGGGATTTGCGTTGCGCCAATGGCAGCTTGAAGACCTTGCCGGTGAAGTAACCCAGCAGGAAACCGAAGCTGTTATGCAGGATCACCACGAGCATGATCAGCAGGCCGGATTCGGCGATCTTCGCCTGACTGGCGGCAACCACGGCGCAAACAATCATCACGATGCTCACCACCGAAACCAATGGCAACACGTCCACGGCATAGCTGACCCGCTTGCCGAGCAAGCGCTGCGCAAGTACGCCGAGCACGATGGGCAGCATGACCAGTTGCAGGATCGACCAGAACATATCCATGAAGGACACCGGCAACCAGGCCGAGGCCAGGAACCAGATCAGGGTCGGCGTCAGCAGCGGGGCGAGCAGGGTGGTGACCGCTGCGATGGCCACTGCCAGGGCCAGATCGCCCTTGGCCAGCCAGGCCATGACATTGGAAGACGTGCCGCTCGGGCAGCAACCCACCAGAATCACCCCGACGGCGATTTCCGGCGGCAGATGAAACACCTGGCAGAGCAACCACGCCACGCCGGGCATGATCACAAAATGCGCGACCACACCCAGGGCCACGCGCCACGGATGGCGGGCAACTTCGGAAAAGTCATCGAGCTTGAGGGTCAGGCCCATCCCGAACATCACCAGCCCCAGCAGCGGGACGATCAGTGTTTTCAGACCGATGAACCATTGTGGGAACAGGAACGCCAATACGGCGAACAGCAGCACCCAGTACGCAAAGGTATTACCGACAAAACGACTCAAGGCTGCCAATGCACGCATGGCGGGCTCCTTTTTTATTGGGTTCATATTCCGTGGGAGCGAGGCTTGCCCGCGAAAGAACGATAACGCGGTGGGTCTGACGCCATCGCGTTGCCTCATTCGCGGGCAAGTCGGAACGCCGCCCGCTCGCTCCAACAGGTTTTGCTTTAAATCCCCTGCGGCAACTCTTCACCGCCCAGGGCTTCGACCAGCTCCGGGAGGAACTCGCCGAAGGTCAGCATCATCAGGGTAAAGCTGGCATCGAGCTGGCCCAGGGCTTCGTCGCCGCCGTCCTGTTCCGCCTGATCCTGCAGCAGGTCTTCGAACTTAAGGCGCTTGACCACCATCTTGTCGTCCAGCACGAAGGACAGCTTGTCCTGCCACGCCAGGGACAGTTGGGTAACGACTTTGCCGGTGCTCAAGTGCAGCTGGATTTCATCGCTGGTCAGGTCCTGACGCTTGCAACGCACGATCCCGCCATCTTCATGGGTGTCGCGCAGTTCGCATTCGTCGAGCACAAAGAAGTTGTCCGCAGCTTTCTGCGTGGTGACCCATTCGGTCATCACCGCAGTCGGTGCGGTCTTGACGGTCAGCGGACGCACCGGCAGCGAGCCGATCACTTCACGCAGCGTCGACAGCAAGTCTTCGGCGCGCTTCGGGCTGGCCGAGTTGACCAGGATCAGGCCCTGTTTCGGCGCGATGGCGGCGAAAGTGGCGGAACGACGAATAAAGGCCCGCGGCAGGAAGGCCTGGATGATTTCATCCTTGATCTGGTCGCGTTCCTTCTTATAGACCTTGCGCATTTGCTCGGCCTCGATCTCTTCGACCTTCTCCTTGACCGCGTCGCGCACGACGCTGCCCGGCAGGATGCGTTCTTCCTTGCGTGCCGCGATCAGCAGGAAGTCGCCGCTGATGTGTACCAGTGGAGCGTCTTCACCTTTGCCAAAAGGGGCGACGAAACCGTAAGTGGTCAACTCCTGGCTGGCACAGGCGCGGGCCGGTTTGGTCGCCAGTGCAGTTTCCAGCGCCTCGGCGTCAAAAGGCAGATCCTGGGTCAGGCGATAGATAAGCAGGTTTTTGAACCACATGAGGTGAATCTCTCCTTCTATACAAAGGGGGGCATTATTCGCTCCTCGGACCCTGCGGCCAACCCTGCGCTAAGCCTTTGGAAGGATTATAAAAATTATTTAAAAAAGTGCTTGCCAGAGGTAGGGTCGCTACGTAGAATGCGCGCCACACGATGAGTGAAGGGTGATTAGCTCAGCTGGGAGAGCAGCTGCCTTACAAGCAGCGGGTCGGCGGTTCGATCCCGTCATCACCCACCAATCATTCAAAGTGTTACGCGCAGCGGTAGTTCAGTCGGTTAGAATACCGGCCTGTCACGCCGGGGGTCGCGGGTTCGAGTCCCGTCCGCTGCGCCATATTCCGCTTCAAGGCCCTTGAACTCCTTGAAGCAAAAGAAAGCCCGCCTAGTGCGGGCTTTTCTTTGTCTGCGTTTTTTCATTCCAGCCTTTATATAGCGGTCACGCACCGCGGATAAGTATTCATCGCCTCTGCATCGTCCAATTCGATCGACTTGATGTGTCAGATGAATCTAGTAGATTTGTACGATTTTGCGCAAAGTCCCTGAACCCGAACTGAACAAGCGGCCCTCCATCTCAAGAAAACCTTTGGATACCTGAACTTATCTGGCTTTTCTGCCTCTCATGCCGGTAGCCATTGATCGCGGCGGCCTGATAAGCTCGCGGCTTTACTCGTTTGCCCTATTGGCGCATGAACAAGGAATTAGCATGAAACAGCATCGGTTGGCAGCGGCGATTGCCCTGGTCGGTCTGGTACTCGCAGGTTGTGATAAGCAAGCCAGCACTGTTGAGCTGAAAACCCCGGCACAGAAAGCGTCTTATGGTATTGGCCTGAACATGGGCAAAAGCCTGGCTCAGGAAGGCATGGATGATCTGGATTCCAAGGCAGTTGCCTTGGGTATCGAAGATGCCGTCGGCAAGAAAGACCAGAAGCTCAAGGATGATGAATTGGTAGAAGCTTTCGCCGCGCTGCAAAAGCGTGCCGAAGAGCGTCTGGCCAAGATGAGCGAAGAGTCGGCCTCGGCTGGCAAGAAATTCCTTGAAGAAAACGGCAAGAAAGCTGGTGTAGTTACCACCGCGTCCGGCCTGCAATATGAAATCGTCAAGAAAGCCGATGGCGCTCAGCCTAAAGCTACCGACGTGGTGACTGTTCACTACGAAGGCAAGTTGACTGACGGCAAGGTGTTCGACAGTTCTGTTGAGCGCGGCAGCCCGATTGATCTGCCGGTCAGCGGCGTGATTCCGGGTTGGGTTGAAGGCCTGCAACTGATGCACGTCGGCGAGAAGATCAAGCTCTACATCCCGAGCGATCTGGCTTACGGCGCACAGAGCCCTAGCCCGATGATCCCTGCCAACTCGGTATTGGTCTTCGACCTGGAACTGCTCGGCATCAAGGATCCAGCTTCGATGCCGGCTCCTGGCGCTGATGCTGAAGAGGAAGAAGAGACTGCACCTGCTACTAAAAAATAAGTAGCGGTTCAGGCTTGAGCAAAACGCCCCGTTTCGACGGGGCGTTTTCGTTTCTGTGTAATTTGTCGAACGGATGCAATTGGGTGCAGTCCCAACTACATCAAGCGGGAGATGGTTCTGTCGATTGTCAGACGATCCAACATTAATCCACAGGCTCGGCTGTGGGTAACTTCCACAGGCCTGCAAGTCAACGAATTTTGTGGCTTTTTTCAGGTGAGTAAAAAACGCCCGATTTGAGTCAGGTGCCTATAGAACGGGCCTCTGCGGCCTGAAAAGTAGCTCTGTTCACAAGGTTATCCACAAGTTGTGTGGATAACCTTTTTGATGACCAGACGCCGACGATTGTAGGATCGACGTTTATTCACAGAAAAAGTCGCTCAACAGGAGTGGACATGAAAGCACCGTGGAATTTTCTTCGCTATTTACCCATGGCTCGCCGATTGATGGCGGCAGGGCGTTTACCAGGCTTGCTGTTTGCTGTTGCGCGCAAGGGCTCTGCGGAAGGCAGTCGCCTGGGCAAGATCAAGGACGATCTGCGGCTTCTGCAGTCGTTGTGCCTGGCGTACTGGCGCGGTGAGTATCGCGCGATCAGTCCGACGGCGATTCTGTCCATCGTTGCCGGGCTGATGTACTTCCTCAGCCCGCTGGACGCTATTCCCGACTGGATCCCTGGCTTGGGCATGCTCGATGACATCGCAGTGCTGGCGTGGGTCATGAAGCATCTGGAGGGCGAGTTGTCGGCGTTTCGCCAATGGCGGGAGCGACAGGCGCCAGAAAAGCTGCTGGTAGTGGAGCGTTTGCCGGCTACACCAGCGTTGCTCGAACAGGAAAAAGCCAAGGATTGACTCCTATTCAGTAATTCGCCGCTATATAGGGCGCAGTTATAGATTCAGGACAGGCATATGGCCTTCATCCACTGTTAAGATGCAGCAACATGGAAAACGCCTACTCGCATGTGTAGTTGTCCTACAGGGGGTTGTATGGATCTTCAGGTCATTTCTCGTGATGGAGAGCCAGAATACGCAGTGTTGCCGTGGGCTCAGTACCAGGCATTGCTACGCGCCGCAGGTCTAGCGTCCAAAGAGAGCCCTGCGTCGAGCACTCAGCCGGTCGAGCCGGGTGAGGTGAATGCTGATTTGCCGGGGCTGGATCAGTTGGCGACGCTTCGAGCTGCCAAGGGGCTGGAAGTCGCGCAATTGGCGCGCACGGTAGGCATCAGCCCTTCGTATCTGGAGTTGATTGAAAGTGCGGTGCGCCAGCCCGACGCCGCTATCCGCCGCAGCCTGGCCTGGGAATTGGGTGTCGCTGGCTGGCGAGGTGAGGCATGAGCGTACGCATCAGTCGCCAGCACTGGGAAGGGCTATTGGCTGAACTGGATCAGGCGCGTCGCCAGCGCCACTTGCTGACCTATCGCGCGCTGCTGGAGCGTCTGCAACTGCCCAGCCCCGCGATGCAAACCCTCACTGCCGCGCTTGAGCATCTGGCTGCGCTGGATGCTCGCGCCGAGCAGCCGTTGCGCAGTGCGCTGGTTATCAGCCAGGGCGCGAGTCGTTTGCCACGCACCGGTTTTTTCGAATGTGTTGAACGCCTGGGGCGTTTCTCCGGGCCATCCGACGGGATCGCGGCGGCGTCCTGGCATGCTTCGGAAGTGGTGCGGGTGTTTGAGTTCGTGTATCCGGAATCGGAATGACGGAATGAAAGTCGCGTTCGCGCGATTACCTCATTGCCAACAAATCCAGCTCTCGCGTGTCGATTACATGCAGGCTCGCCCCGGCGACTTCCTTGGCGTAGTGCTTGGCTTGTGATGCCAGTTCGGCCAGGCGACTGGCGTCCAGTTCGGCGCAGGATTCGGGATGCAGATGGATGACGCCGATGGACAGCGACAGCAGCGCGAACTCCTGGCGTTGGCCGTGGCGATTCAGGGCGATGAAGCAGCCGGCTTCCAGATGTTCGGCCCGATAGAAGCGTCGGCACTGATTCTGGAAGTCTTCCAGCAGGGCATTCAGGCGCTTGTTCCAGTCTTCCGAGCCCAGCACCATCAGAAAGTCATCGCCGCCAATGTGCCCGACAAAATCGCGGCTGGGGTCAATCCGGTCGTTAAGGCATTGGGCGAGACACAGCAGAACCTCGTCGCCGCGCCCGTAGCCGTAGATATCGTTGAAGGGTTTGAAACTGTCGATATCCACGTAGCAGATCATCGATTCCCGGCCCTGTTGCAACAAACGGGTCAGGCATTGCTGGATCGGCACGTTGCCGGGCAGCAGGGTCAGCGGGTTGGCATAGCGAGCCTGCTGGATTTTCAGCTCGGTAATCAGTTTGAGCACATCGATCACCCGGCCCAGACCCAGATAGCGGCCGTTCTGGGTGATGATGAAGTCTTCTTCGATGCGCTGCCGGGCGCGACTGGTCAGCAGGCGGCTGACCTGCGCCAGGGACTGGCTCAGTTCCACGGCGAGAAAGTCATCGCTCATCAGGCGGCTGATCGGCTTGCGGGCGAACAGCTCGGTGGCAAATGGCTTGAGGAGGATTTCCGATAACGAATGCCGGTGAACAATCCCGCACGGCTGGCCGTTTTCATCCAGCACGGCGAGGGAATTGAGATTGGCCTGTTTGCGAAATGCCTCAAGCACCGAAGCAGTCGGCATGTTGTGCACCACCGCCGCTTGCTCGTTGAGCAGGGCACTCAAATCGCTGCCTTCCTCGGTCAGCACCAGTGTTGAGCTGGTTTCCAGCTTGGGCAGCATCGCTTGCGCGTCTCGTGGTGGGTGTTCTTGCGGGCGACAGAGCAGATAGCCCTGTACCAGCTCCACGCCCATTTCCCTGAGCACCGCCAGCTCCTCGGGCAGCTCAATGCCCTCGGCGATGACCAGCGCCCGGGAAGCTCTGGCCATTTGCAGCATGGAACCGACAAACTCGCGCTTGACCGCGTCCTGATGGATACCGTCGATGAAGTGCCGGTCGATCTTGACGTACTCCGGACGCAGTTCCGACCACAGGCGCAGGCTGGAATAGCCCGCGCCCAGATCGTCCATCGCGATGGAGAAGCCCATGTCGCGATAGTGGTGCAGCGCGGTGTACAGCAGCTCGAAATCTTCGGTGGGAGTCTGCTCGGTCAGCTCGATCACCACATTGCTGGGTGCGATGCCGTAGCGTTGCAACAGCTGCAAGGTTCGGCCTGGCGGATGCGCAGGTTCCAGCAAGGATTCCGGGGAAATATTGAGGAACAGCTTGCCAGGCAGCTTCTGCTGGCTGAACCGACGACACGCGCTTTCCCGACACTGCAACTCCAGCTCGCTGAGGCGACCGGACTGGCGGGCAATGGCGAACAGGTTGATCGGTGAATGCAGCGAGCTGTTCGATGGGCCTCGGGTCAGGGCTTCATAACCCAGGATGCGGCGTTCGGACAGTGACACGATGGGCTGGAACAGACTGTGTAAATCGCCATGAGCCAGAATTGAACTCAATGCGTTCAGCTGTTCAGTTGCGGTCATGGCGATCTCAAGGCAAGAAAAAGGGGCTAAGCATTGTGCGCTCAGCCCCTGTATTTCACGACAGATTCATGACTGTTTGATGACCGTTGCCATTAAACAGCCATTATCCATGTGGTTTTTACTTCTTGGCCACAGCCGCGTTCAGCCCCAGATAGTCGATCAGGATTCGTCCGGTTTCCGACAAGTAAGCGTCGTCTTCAGGTTTGGTCTTGTCGTCTTCAACCGGCAGCGCGTCTTCGTCCTCTTTCTTCAACTCCTTGAGCGGCTCTTCACCTTTGGCCTTGCGGCGGGTGTTTTCCAGAGTCAGCTGCTTGGCTTCGATAGAGGCATGTTCGGCGCGACGGTCAACTTCATTGAGGCTGACGGATTTCTCGCTCATCAATTTCTTGGCCAGCGCCAGACGGTCTTCGATGAAGACGAACTCGGCATCTTTTGCCGAACGGGCTTCATGTCGGGTCTGCAACTGCGCCAGGAATGGCTTGAACGGATCGACCGCCGGCTTGATCGCCGGTTTGATGCTGTCCCAAGGCATGGCTTCAGGCAGCGCGCTTTCGCCGATTTCCTTGGTATCGATGATCGACGGGTAGGCAATGTCCGGCACGACGCCCTGATGCTGGGTGCTCTGCCCGGAAACCCGGTAGAACTTGGCCAGAGTCAGTTTCAGCTCGCCATGATTAAGCGGCTGAATGGTCTGTACGGTGCCTTTGCCGAAGGTCTGGCCGCCGATGATCAATGCGCGGTGGTAGTCCTGCATGGCGCCGGCGAAGATCTCCGAAGCCGAGGCGGACAAGCGGTTGACCAGCAACGCCATCGGGCCTTTGTAGAAGGCACCGGTGTCTTCATCTTCCAGCACGTCGACCTTGCCGTCAGCGTTGCGCACCAATACGGTCGGGCCTTTGTCGATGAACAGACTGGTCAGCTCGGTGGCTTCCTGCAACGAGCCGCCGCCGTTGTTACGCAAGTCCAGAACCACACCGTCGACCTTGTCGGCTTGCAGTTCGGTCAGCAGTTTCTTCACGTCGCGGGTGGTGCTCTTGTATTCCGGATCGCCAGCACGGTAGGCCTTGAAGTCCAGATAGAACGCCGGAATGTCGATGACGCCCAGTTTGTAGTCGCGACCGTCCTGATTCAGGTGCAGGATCGATTTTTTCGCAGCCTGTTCTTCGAGCTTCACCGCTTCGCGAGTGATGGCGACGATTTTGGTGGTCTGGTCATTCGGCGCATTGCTGGCCGGAATCACTTCCAGGCGCACGATCGAGCCTTTAGGACCACGGATCAGCTTGACCACTTCGTCCAGACGCCAGCCGATCACGTCGACCATCTCTTTGTCGCCCTGAGCGACGCCAACGATTTTGTCAGCCGGAGCGACCTGCTTGGTCTTGGCCGCAGGACCTGCCGGCACCAGACGCACGATCTTCACGTTGTCATTGTCGCTCTGCAACACGGCGCCGATGCCTTCCAGCGACAGGCTCATGTTGATGTCGAAGTTTTCCGCGCTGTCCGGGGACAGGTAGTTGGTGTGCGGATCGTAGGACATGGCGAAGGTGTTGATGTAAGCCTGGAACACGTCTTCGCTGCGGGTCTGGGCCAGGCGCGACAGTTGATTCTTGTAGCGCTTGGTCAGGGTTTCCTGAATCTTCGCCGGGTCTTTGCCGGCGATCTTCAGGCGCAGGACTTCGTCCTTGACGCGTTTGCGCCACAGATCGTCCAGTTCAGCCTGGTTTTTCGCCCATGGGGCGTCTTTGCGATCAACCAGCAAGCTTTCCTTGGTGGTGAAATCAAGTTTGTCGACGCCCTTGTTCAGCTCTGCCAAGGCGAAATCCAGACGCGACTTGATGCGGTCCAGGTAGCGCTTGTAGATAGTGAACCCGGCGTTCAGGTCGCCGCTCTTGAGGAAATCGTCGAACTGGGTCTGCCACTTGTCGAATTCGGCGATATCGCTGGCCAGAAAATAGCTGCGTGCCGGGTCGAGCAGCTTGAGGTAGCTCTCGTAGATGATCACCGAGCGCTTGTCGTCAAGCGGCGGCTTGCTGTAATGGTGCCGTTTCAGCAGCTCAACCACGTTGAGGCTGGCAATCACTTCGTCGCGATCAGGCTGGAGGTTATCCCAGCTGTTGGCGGCGAAAGAGCTGGCAGACATTGGCAGAATACTGAGGCCAACGAGCAGGGCGAGGGCGGTGCCTGGGAAAAAATGCTTCATGCTGATTCGACGCGGGGACAATTGATAACGCATATTAGGCCGTCTTTGAAGTCGCCGGTCCCGTCGGATCCGGTCGCATAATGCAAAAAGCCCGGGCGTCTATAGCTTCGGGCTCAGTCCAGACTCACTATGGAGGCACCGTGAAAGCATTGCAAGGCGTTGAAGGTCGAGTGGAATGGGTCGAGGCACCGAGTCCGGCCCTTGATGCAGGTCAAGTCCGGATCAAAGTGGCCGCCGCAGGTTTGAATCGCGCTGATTTATTGCAGCGCGCGGGCCTGTATCCGCCGCCGCCGGGGGCCAGTGAATTTCTCGGCATGGAATGTTCCGGGGTGATTGCCGAAGTCGGTCCGGGTTCTGCGTGGCAGGTTGGCGACCGGGTTTGCGCGCTGTTGGCCGGTGGTGCCATGGCTGAAGAAGTGGTTGCCGATGCGCGTCACGTGTTGCCTGTACCCGAAGGCATATCGCTGCACGAGGCTGCGGGAATCCCCGAGGTTTACGCCACTGCCTGGCTGAATCTGTTCCAGCTGGCGGCACTCAAACCGGGCGAAAAAGTTTTGCTGCACGCCGGGGCAAGTGGAGTTGGTTCAGCGGGCATTCAGCTTTGCAAGGCGTTCGGCAACCCGGTCTGGGTCAGCGTCGGATCGGCCGAGCGTCTGGCGTACTGCATCGAATTGGGCGCCCAGGGCGGTGTCGTGCGCAGCGAAAGCATCGACAGCCTGAAAGACTTCGCACCGTTCGACGTGATTCTCGATCCGGTCGGCGCCAACTATGCGGCGCTGAATGTGAAGCTGCTGAACGTCGATGGTCGCTGGGTGTTGATCGGCTTGATGGGCGGCCGCGAAGCGCAGCTGGATCTGGCTCAGGTATTGGGCAAGCGCATCCAGTTGCTGGGTTCGACCCTGCGCAGTCGCGACGACCAGTTCAAGGCCGACTTGCTGCTCGACCTGGCGCACAATGTCTGGCCGCTGTTCACCGAAGGCCGCCTCAAACCGCAGCTGGCCCGCAGCTTCCCGATCAACGACGCCGAAGCGGCGTTCGCCGAACTGGCTACCAATCAGGTTTCCGGGAAAGTGGTGTTGGTGATTGATGAAAGTTTGGTGTGACCTGACCTGTTGGAGCGAGGCTTGCCCGCGAAAGCGGAGTGTCAGCAAACAATCATTTGACTGACAGACTGCATTCGCGGGCAAGCCTCGCTCCAACGGTTCTCACTTCCAGTGATGCACCGGCCAACCGGCCTTCTGAGCATGTTCCAGCAAGGTCGGGTCCGGGTTGACCACATGCGGATGATCGACCTTGAGCAGCAGGGCCAGATCATTGCGTGAGTCGGAATAGAAGCTCGCGCCTTCGAGGTTTTCGCCTTCGGTGTCCAGCCATTCCATGAGCCGGGTCACCTTGCCTTCGCGATACGTCAGAGTGCCAACGGTCCTGCCGCTGTAAACCCCGTGCTGCACCTCCAGTTCAATCGCCAGCACTTCGTCGATACCGATGCGCTCGGCAATCGGCTTGACCAGATGCACGCCCGACGCCGAGATCACCAGAATTCGGTCGCCGGCCGCACGGTGTTCGGCGATGCATTTGGTGGCGTCACTGAAAATGATCGGCTCGATAAAGTCCTCGACCCACGGGCCGACCAGATGATCGACTTCTTCCGGGGACCGGCCAAGCATCGGCTCCAGGCTGAACGCCATGTAGTCTTCCATCGCCAGCTTGCCTTCGCTGTAGGCGTGCATCAGCTCGTGATCGCGCTTGAGGAACGACTCGGGATCGACCCAGCCGAGGCGGCCCATCTGCTCGCTCCATAAACTGGCGCAGTCGCCGGCGATCAAGGTTTCGTCCAGGTCAAAAATTGCTAAAGCCATTACCCACGGTCCTCAAAATTACTCGATCTCGTTGGAGCGAAGCTTGCTCGCGAAGACAATCTCCAGGTTCGAAAATTGCTTCGGTTGTACCGACCCCTTCGCGGGCAAGCCTCGCTCCAACAGTTTTGCGTCGGCGATCATGCGACTTCACAGAGCGCCGACGCATCGATGCTTAACGTCACACGTCGGCCATTGGGATGCAAATCGTCCGCCGAGCGGTTGAGTACGTCTACCACCAATTCCACGCCGCGCGCTTCGACCCGATAACGAATCACGTTGCCCAGCAAGCTGTGGCTGCGCACTTCGCCTTCCAGGGAACCGGTCAGGCTCAGCTGAATGGCTTCCGGGCGAATGGCAATGCGGCTGTTGATCGGGCGCTGCATCAGGCGGCTGGCTTCATCGGCTTCGAGCAGGTTGTAGTTGCCGATGAAACCTGCGGCAAACGCATCGACCGGCGCAGTGTAAAGGGTTTCGGCGTCGCCGCTTTGCACGATGCGGCCCTGGTTCATCAGGAAGATGCGGTCCGACATGGTCAGCGCTTCTTCCTGATCGTGAGTCACAAAAATCGTCGTCAGGCCCAATTCTCGCTGAATCGCGCGGATCTGTTCGCGCAGGTGTTTACGAATCCGAGCATCCAGCGCCGAAAGCGGTTCGTCGAGCAGCAACAGGCGCGGACGGGTGACCAGCGAACGCGCCAGGGCCACACGCTGGCACTGACCGCCGGACATCTGATGCGGATAGCGGCTGGCCAGCTCGGTCAGCTCCACCAGTTTCAGCACTTCGGCGACGCGCTTGTGGGTGTCGTCGGCGTTGACCTTCTGCATGCGCAGGCCAAACGCGACGTTTTGCTCCACGGTCATGTTCGGGAACAGCGCATAGCTCTGGAACACCATGCCGATATTGCGCTTCGGCGGCGTGACGGGTACCAGGTCGACACCATCGAGCAGGATTTGCCCTTTGTTGACCGAGGTCAGGCCGGCGATGCAGCGCAGCAAGGTCGATTTGCCACATCCGGACGGGCCGAGCAGGGTGACAAACTCACCGCGTTCGATCGTGCAATTGATGTCGCTGAAGACCGCTGTGCTGCCATAGGTTTTTTGCAGATTTTCGACACTGACAAAACTCATATCAGTTCTTGTCCTTATTCAGTCGGTTGGCAGCCCAGGTCAGCAGCAGCACGAAGAGGAAGTAGGAAACCACCAGCGCACTGTTGAAGTGCCCGCTGCTGTTGCGCATGTTGTTCAGGTACACCTGCAAGGTTTCGTAGCGGGTGCCGACCAGCAGGTTGGCGAACACGAATTCGCCGAACAGGAAGGAAAACGACAGCAGCAGCGCGACCATCAAGCCTTTGCGCAAATTGGGCAGCACCACCAGAAACGCTGCCTGCCAGGTATTGGCGCCCAGCAGCTGGGCGGCATCCATCAGGTCGGTCAGGTTGATGGCCTGCAGGTTGTTGGTGATGGCGCGGTACATGAACGGCAGTGCGACGGTGAAGTAGCAGCCGATCAGAATCCACGGCGTGCCGACCATCGCCATCGGCCCCGAGCCGTACAGCTGCAGCAAACCCACCGATGACACCACTGGCGGCACGGCGAAGGGCAGCAGGATCAGGATGTTCATCAGGCTGTCCAGGCGCGGAAAGTGGTAATGCACCACAAACAGCAGCGGCAGGATCAGCACCACGGACAGGATCAGCGCGCCGACACAGACCAATAGCGACTGGCCGAAAGCGGTGAGGAAGCGCGGGTCACTCCACAGCGCGATGTACCACTTGAAGGTCAGGCCGCTGGGCAGAATAGTCGCCGACCAACTGGTCGCCACCGAATACAGCAGCGTGCCAGCCAACGGCAGCAGCAGGATGAAGAACAGCGCATAGACCACGAACCGGTGGTAAAGCCTGGCGGGACCTCGTTCAACGCGAGACATGGTAGCTCCTCTTCAGCAACCACTGATGGACGACCGTGACCAGCGTCATCAGGCCGACCAGAATCATCGCCAGCGCGCTGGCCATGTTCGGATCAAGGGTGATGTCGCCGGCCACCATGGCTGCGATACGAATCGGCAGCACGTTGAAGTTGCCGGTGGTCAGCGCGTAAACGGTGGCGTAAGCCCCTAGCGCATTGGCCAGCAGAATCACGAAGGTGCCCAGCAGCGCAGGCGTCAGCACGGGCAAGCCGATGTAGCGCCAGAACTGAAAGCTGCTGGCGCCGAGCAGCGACGCCGACTCGCGCCAGTCTTCGCGCAAGGCATCGAACGCCGGGTAGAGCAGCAGCACGCCCAGGGGAATCTGGAAGTAGGTGTAGAGAATGATCAGCCCGGTCTTCGAATACAGATTGAAGTCGTCGATGATCCCGGCCTGTTTGAGGATCAACGTCAGCGCGCCGTTGAAGCCCAACAGAATGATGAAGGCGAACGCCAGCGGCACCCCGGAAAAGTTGCTGGTCATGTTGGCGAAGGCGTTGACGAAGTCCCGCAGCCGCGAGTCCACCTTGCGCAGCGAATAACTGCCAAGCACCGCAATCACGATGCCGAACAGGCTCGACCAGAAGCTGATCTCCAGGCTGTACTGCATCGCTTGCCGATAGAACCGCGAGTTGAACGCCGTGATGAAGTTCTCGATTCCCCAACCGGCATCGGAATGCAGGCTGTTGATCGCTACCCACACCAGCGGCGCGATCTGAAAGATGATGAAGAAGATGGCGAAGGGCACCAGACACAGCAGCCCCAACCATTTGCCTCGGGTGAGTGTGCTCAATTGAATATCTCCCGGCAGACCGGTTTGTCGTGGGGCACGCCGAGCAGCTCGCAGACAATGCCGCACAGGTCGGTTTGCTTGGGCGCGGCATTGGCATCGAGGCTGAAGGCATCGCCGAGCACGAACAGCGGCACTTCGCGCTCTTCCGGCAGCAGGCCGTTGTGCGAGCGGTCGTTGTTCATGCCGTGGTCGGCGGTCACCAGCACTTGATAACCCGCGTCGAGCCAACGTTGCAGGTAATCGGCCAGCACGATATCGGCGCTGCGTGCGCTGTTGCGGTACTGCGCGGAGTCGAGGCCGTGCTTGTGCCCGGCGTCGTCGATGTTCATGGGGTGAATCAACAGAAAGTTCGGCGCATGTCTGACGCGCAGGCTTTCCGCGTCGGCGAACAGGTGCGAATCCGGGTAATGGTCTGCGTAATAAAAGTGCCCGTGCTGGATCGGCAGTTCCAGGTCATCGGTATGCCGGTCGCGGGCGGCGTCGAACGGGGTCCGGTTATACAACTCGCTGACCCAGTGATAGGCCGCGGCCGCCGTGGTCAAGCCAGCGGCTGTCGCGTAATGAAACACACTGCGCTGGTTGGACAGACGTGAAACCTGGTTATGCACGATGCCGCTGTCGATGGGCGCGACGCCGGTCAGGATGCATTCGTACAGCGGACGGGAAAGTGCCGGCAGCTCGCATTCCAGTTTGTACAGGGCGGCCCGGCCAGCATTGCTGTAGGCCTGCAAATGCCCCATCGCATGCCGGGCCACCGCGTAGTTCAAGCCATCAAGCACGATCAGGATGACGTTGTGTTTCATGAGCCAGCGCTCCGGCGGAATTCATACAAGACAGGCGAGACAGTGAGCCTGTCTCGCCTTCTGTTGCGTGTGTTGCAAACGTTGCGTGAGCGGCGTGGCTTCATCCCTGAAGCCGATTGCGGATTACTGCATTTCGACGATGACTTGCTCGTTCCACAGTTGCGGCAGCTTCTTGGAAGTCGCTTCCCATGCGGCAGCGCTCTTGATCGGCGTTACGCCCTTGTACTGCTCGTTCGGCAGCAGTTGCTTCTGCACGTCTTCCGGCAGTTTCAGGTGCTCGGCACGAATCGGACGCGCGTTACCACGGGCCAGGTTGGTCTGGCCGGCGTCGCTGAAGATGTATTCACGGGCCAGTTTGGCCGCGTTCGGGTGCTTGGCGTATTTGTTGATGATGGTGGTATAGCCGGAAATCACCGATCCGTCAGATGGAATCAGCACAACGTAGTCGTCCGGGTTGGTCATTTTGGCTTTATAGCTCAGGCCGTTGAAGTCCCAAACGATACCGACTTCGACTTCGCCTTTTTCCATGCTCTGGATAGTCGGGTTATTGATGCCCAAGCGTTTTTGCTTGGCCAGCTCGGTGAACAGTTGCAGGCCCGGAGTGATGTTGCTTTCGTCGCCTTTCATGGAGATCGCGGCTGCCAGCACGCCGTTGGCAGCCTGGGCTGCGGTGCTGACGTCGCCGATGGTGACTTTGTATTTACCGTCTTTCAGATCAGCCCACTTGGTTGGGACTTCGGAACCGTGCAGCAGCTTTTTGTTGACGATAAATGCGATGGTGCCGGTGTAGGCCAGCGCCCAGTGACCCTCTTTATCCTTGGCCCAGTCCGGGACCTGATCCCAGGTGCTTGGCTTGTAGGGTTGCGTAACACCCTTGGCAGTGGCGATGGGGCCAAAGGCCGCGCCGACGTCACCGATGTCGGCACTGGCGTTGTCTTTTTCCGCGTCGAACTTGGCCACTTCCTGGGCCGAGCTCATGTCGGTGTCCATGTGCTTCAGGCCGTATTTGGTTTGCAGGTCTGCCCAGGTGCCTTTCCAGTTCGCCCAGTCATCAGGCATGCCGACGCTGTTCACTGCACCTTCCGCCTTGGCGGCGGCTTCGAGGGTCTTGAGGTCAACGTCCGCAGCCATGGCGGCGGAGCTAAAAGCAATAGCGGAACCGAGGAGTGATGCCAGCAAAAGGTGTTTCATTCGAAGCTCCTTGTGCACTTCTTCAAGATTTTTAGAAGTGATCGTTGCGGGTGGGTTGGTCTAGGTCAGCAATACCTGAGCCAAGTTAGGCTCGTTCAATGACATTTTCATGTCGGCATGGCTTTTTGGTGGCTTCGTCCCGAGGCGAGACGCAGGCCGTCGCGTAAGCGTAGACCATGGGCAAATGGTTGATCTGCAAGGGCTAAGCGTTTTTAGAAAGCTGGCTTGGCATGGTTTGTGATGCGCCTTGTCACTCAATAGTCATCTACGCTCCATAGGCTGTTCGCACGCATCGTGCGGTGCGCCCCGAGCAGCCGGTGCCCCGAAATGGCGCTGGTCTAGTCCAGATAGGTAACTTGATGCGCGAAGACGTACCACGTGCGGTGACGACGATTTGCAATGCGCTGCAAGAGCAGATCGAACATGGCTTGCTGCCGCCCGGCAGCAAGTTGCCCGCCGAACGCAAACTCAGCGAAGTGTTCGATACCACCCGCATTACCTTGCGCGAAGCGCTGGTGCAGCTCGAAGCACTGGGTTTGATTTATCGCGAGGAGCGCCGTGGCTGGTTCATTTCGCCGCCGCGTCTGGCCTATGACCTGATGCGGCGCAGTCACTTTCACGCGATGGTCAGCGCCCAGGGCAGGATTGCCGAGACGCAGGTGATCAGCGCGCGCTTGCAGCCGGCTTCAGCAAAAATCTGCGAGCTGCTCCAGTTGCCAGCGCTGTCCAGCGTGATCCAGATCTGCCGCGCACGACGTATTGATCAACGGCTGGTGCTGTACGTGGAGCATTACCTGAACCCGGAATACTTCCCCGGAATTCTCGATTACGACCTCAATCAGTCACTGACCGAGCTGTACGCCAGCCAGTACAACCTGCGCTACGGCCAGGTCCAGTTCGAAATGGTGCCCACCGCGCTGCACGCCGAAGCCTCGGCAGCCTTGAAGGTTTCTCTGGGTAGCCCGGGATTGCGCATCGCCAGGGTCAATTTCGATCAGCAAGGGCGGCTGATCGACTGCGACCTCGAATACTGGCGCCATGATGCGATTCATGTGAGTGCGGTGGTGAAGGATATTTGAGCCCGCGACCCGTTGGAGCGAGGCTTGCCCGCGAATCAGACGCCTCGGTAGACCAGGCCCTCCACGTTATCGTTCTTCGCGGGCAAGCCTCGCTCCAACAGGCCCTAGTTTCCCGACTTCAGCTCCTTGCGCTCCGCACTTCCGGCCGTCATCACCTGCACGCTCAATCTTGGCATCGCCAGGTCCATCCCGGCCTCATCCAGATGGCGTTTCAGCGACAGGTTGAAGGCCCGGGACACTTCCCATTGCTTGATCGGCGCGGTCTTGAAGCGGGCGCGCAGGATCGCGTTACCCGACTCGAAGCTTTCCACGCCCTGAATCTCCAGCGGCGACCAGATGTTGCGGCGCTGCAACGGGTCGGTGCGCATCTTCTGACCCACATCGCGGATCATCTTCAGCGCATCGTCGATGTTCATGCTTGAAGGGATGGCGATGCGGAAAATCGCATAGCCGAATTCCCGGGAGTAATTCTGGATGCTTTTGATTTCGCTGAACGGGATCGTATGCACGATGCCGTCGATATCCCGCAGGCGAACGGTGCGAATGGTGAGGCCTTCGACAGTGCCGAGATGCCCGCCGACATCCACATAGTCATCGATGGCCAGCGAATCCTCGATGATGATGAACAGCCCGGTGATCAAGTCCGCCACCAATGACTGGGCGCCGAAACCGATGGCCAGGCCGATCACACCGGCACCCGCCAGCAGCGGCGTGACGTTCATACCCATGTTCGCCAGGGCGACGATCAGCGCAATGATGAAAATCGCCACGAACAGCACGTTGCGAATCAGCGGCATCATGGTCTGCGCCCGGGCATTGGCCAGCCCTTTGCGCGAGCGCGTCAAGGCGTGATGCACGGCGGTGTCGCTGAGAATCCACACCAGCCAGGCGAACATCAGCGTGGCGGACAGATTGATCAGTTTCATGCTGATGTCGTGGCCATCACCCTCGGCGAAACGAATCAGCGACAGGCCCCAGACCCGCAGGCCTAGCTCGATAAACACCAGCCAGACCAGCAGATGCATCAGGGTGTAGAAAAAATTGTGCAGGCGCTCGGAATACAAGGCGTGACGTTTGTGGCCATGACGCGGCCTCATGGCATGACGGCGCACCAGGCCATTGATGACCATGCCGACCACCAGCAACACCGTGGATAACAAGGCCTGGCGCAATGCGGTGCTGGTATCGCCCGCGGAAAAGAACGTGGCAAACAGCGACACACCCACCAGCATCAAGGCGGGCACGTACCAGAAGCTGCCGATGATCTCGATGGAATCGGTCAGGGCGCGGCGGGTCAGGCGTCGGGACAGCGGCTGGTTGCGGATCAGATGCGCGATGGGCCGCCGGAACCGCAGGATGAACAAGCCGGTGGACAGCGCCGCCATGACATTGGCGAAGGTCGCGGCCGTGTGGGCCAGATGCACGCCAAGGCTGGCGATCAGGCGCGGGTCGCTCAGTGCCTCACCGAATGCCGCGAAACTGCCGATCAGCCACAACGGACGGAAGGCCCGGTGACGCAGGATGTACAAGGCCCGGTGGCGATGCGGTCCGTCGAGTACCGAAAAAGCGATGACGCAGATTGCCGAAAACAGCGTGCCGACCACCAGCGCATAGGCCAGCACCATCGCCAGATCCTTGCCCAGGGAAGAGGGCAGGGAATAGCTCAGATAAACCGTGATCACCAGTGCGATCAGCCATGGCCCTAATTTGCGCAAGGCAAAGCGCAGCATGTCGAGGGTGCCGGGATTTTGCGGCAGATCTTCAGACAAGCCGAAACGCACCCGCACCCAGTGGCCGAGCCAGATCAGCGCGGCGGCCAACAGACTCCAGAGCAACAGCACCAGGGCGAAACCGAAGATGATTGGCAGCCACTCCCTGGCCGGCAAGGCCAGCGCCAGCAGTTCATCCTGAGCCAGATCGATTTCTTCGGACCAGCGCCTGATCGGACTGTCTTCACCGGCGAATTTTTTCTCGAAGTCGCTCAAGGTGCTGCCGATCAACCCCAGCACGCCCTGATCGGTGCCGGGCTGGGCTTTTTGCGTGGCGTCGCGAAGTTTTTTCAGGTCGGCCAGCAACTGGCTGCGTTGCTGGTCGTTTTCCAGGGTCTTGATCACTTCATCGAGGGACTGCCCCAGCGGTTCCTGCGCCTGCGGCTGGGTTTTCTGCCCGCCGCCCAGCACGCCCGGCAGAGCGACCGCCTGAGCTGCGGCGATGGGAAACAAGGCCAGCAGGCAGACAAAAAGCAGGCGGGTCAGCAAACAACAGCGGGGGAAAGCAGTCACCGGGCGGTAAACCTCAAGTCGACATCGAGTTGCCTGATACTGAGCTGCGTCAGCGGTCATCCCAGGCATGAGTGAGCGATGAGTTTACGAGTGGTCTGCGGGCTTGGCGAGCAGCTTTTCTCCCCTGCGGACCGCGCATTGCCTGAGGTTGACGTTCAGGCAAGCTTTTCCAGAATCTTGAAGCCGATCGTGCCCAGCATCAGCATCATCCCCAGCCAGATCATGAACACACCGCCACCGCGCTCCTGGTAACTGAAGCCGATGCACAACAGCAACATCCCGATCATGATCGGCAGCAGCATTGCATAAAAGGCGTTCATGGCATCGACCCTCCGGAGTCAGATGCCTTAAGTCTAGGTCGGGTTTCGGAGAGCGACCGTTGAAGCGAGGCTTGCTGTAGGACCGGCTTTAGTCGGGAGGGCAATTGACGCCTTCGCGACTAAAGTCGCTCCTACAGTCGCTTCTACAGCCGATTAGCGGGCAAGCCTCGCTCCAACGCACTCATGAGATATCAAGGCAACTCATGACTCGCATAAAACGCGTCGAGTACTTTCACCAGATGCGCCAGGTCGTGGCTGCCCGCCAGTTCACGAATCGAGTGCATGGCGAAGGTCGGCAGGCCGATATCCACCGTGCGTACGCCCAGATGGCTGGCCGTGATCGGGCCGATGGTCGAGCCGCAGGCCATGTCGCTGCGCACTACGAAGCTTTGCACCGGCACTTCTTCAGCCATGCACAGATGACGGAAGAATCCGGCGGTTTCGCTGTTGGTGGCGTAACGCTGGTTGCTGTTGACCTTGATCACCGGGCCGGCGTTGAGTTTCGGGCCATGGTTGGCGTCGTGCTTTTCGGCGTAGTTGGGGTGCACGCCATGCGCGTTGTCGGCAGACACCAGCAACGATTTCTGAATGGTGCGCACGTAATCTTCGCCATCGGGCAGCAGGCGCTGGATGATCTGTTCCAGCATCGCACCATCAGCACCGCAGGTTGAGGACGAACCGACTTCTTCGTGATCGGTGCAGACCAGCAGACAGGTTTCGTCGCTATCGGTGTTGAGCAGCGCTTGCAGTCCGGCGTAACAGGACAGCAGGTTGTCCAGGCGCGCGCCAGCGATGAAGTCAGCATTGAGCCCGATCACCGCAGCGCTCTGGGTGTCGTAGAAGCTCAGCTCGTAGTCGAGCACGACGTCGGCATTCAGGCCATGTTCACGGGCCAATTGGTCAGTGAGCAGGGCGCGGAAGTCCGCACGTTCGTCACCGGCCACCTGAGCCAGAATCGGCGGCAATTCGAGTTGCGGATTGATCGGCCAGCCTTCGTTGGCGGTGCGATTGAGGTGGATCGCCAGGTTCGGGATCACGGCAATCGGCAGCTTGAAGTCGATCAGCTGGCTTTCGACCTTGCCGTCGCGGCGGAACGTGACGCGTCCGGCCAGCGACAGGTCGCGGTCAAACCACGGGGCGAGCAGGGCGCCGCCATAGACTTCGACGCCCAGCTGCCAGAAACCCTGGCGCTGTAACTCAGGCTGCGGCTTGACCCGCAGGCACGGGCTGTCGGTGTGCGCGCCTACCATGCGGATACCGCCGGTCAGCGGTGACTGGCGACCCAGGCGGAACGCGACAATCGAAGAATCGTTGCGGGTGACGTAGTAACGCCCGCTGGTTTCGGTGGACCAGGTTTCCCGCTCGTCCAGACGCTGAAAACCGGAGGCTTCCAGGTGTTGAACGATAGTGGCAGTGGCATGGAACGGTGTAGGAGAGGCCTTGAGGAAATCGATCAGACCTTGGTTCAGCTCTTCGCGCATAAGTTACTCCAGACAGCAATGGCGCGAGTTTACCGTATTGGGGTGGGGCGTGTGGTTGTGGGTTTGTTTTGGTCTCTTCAATCGCGAACATATCCATTATCGCGTCTGCTGAAATTATGGTTCCGCTCTTACAGCGGGTCACTTTTGGCAAACGCCCCAAAAGTAACCAAAAGGTCTCGCTCCTTTGCCCGGGTCTTCGCCAAGGCTCAGACTTCCCTCGCTCCGGCATTGCTCCGTGGGTCGCCGCAAAGGGCCATCCCTGGCCCAGTGCGGCTAATTCGGCATCCATGCCGAATCACCCACTACGCAATACCTGCGCTCGGCCGTCCACAAGTCGCAATTGTGTCGCCCATGCGTTCTGCGCATATTCACCGGCCCGAGATTGCGGTGAGACAGGCAGAAAAATCCGCAACGCGGATTTGCTTTTGATTTTCCGTGCCGCGATCTGGCAGACACCGCCAAACGCGCGTCGGGAGGCTGAGCGCAGGTGTCGTGGGGTGGGGCGACCGGCATGGATGCCGGTCGAGCGCCGTTGCGCCAGGGATGGCGCGTCGGTGCGTACCCACCCCACGGCACCGGAGTCGAAGGAACCGCTGCGAAGCAGGGGCCGGACGTCAGCGCAGATGGTTTCGTCCTTTTGCCGAAACAAAAGGACTCGACCGTCAGGGCGAAACCGGACTAAGCCGCACCGCGAATGCTATTGATGCGACCCGATTCGAAGCGCGGCGCCAGAATAAGTAACGCCTGATCGAGTCCGCTGACAACATACAAGGAACGAACTTGTTCGCGAGGCGTGAATCCTGATAACGCAGGACTCGCCAACAAGTTGGCTCCTACAGGATTGCCGGGACACCATCAAAACGGCGCCGGACACTCAAACCGCAACCGCTCGCCAGTTTGCGGATGGGTAAACGCCAGCATACTGGCGTGCAGACACAGGCGTGGAAAAGCGGCCAGCGCCTCGGCATGCGCATACAACCCGTCACCCAGCAGCGGATGGCCAATTGAAAGCATGTGTACCCGCAATTGATGGGAGCGGCCGGTAATCGGTGTCAACTCGACACGGCAGTAATCGCCGCAACGTTCCAGAACCTTCCAGAAGGTCTGCGCGTGTTTGCCGACTTCGTGATCCACCACATGCCGAGGCTTGGTCGGCGGATCGTAGCGCAGCGGCAGATCAATGCGCCCGCTGTCCAGCGTCGGTTGGCCCCAGCACAGGGCGGTGTAGGCTTTTTCGGTTTCCCGGTCATGAAACTGCCGGGACAGTTCGCGATGGGTGTCCGGGTCGCGGGCGAGCAGGATGATTCCGGAAGTTTCCCAGTCCAGGCGATGGACAATTCGGGCTTCGGGGTAACCGTTTTCCTGCAGGCGGGTAATCAGGCAATCCTTGTTGTCCTCGGCACGGCCGGGAACGGAAAGCAGCAGGGTCGGCTTATCGACCACCAGGACGGCAGCGTCCTGATGAATGATGCGGATGTTCGACAACGGCATGTGTAACGGCCTCGAAACGCGAGAAACGCCAACGGCGGCATAGACGATGCTCTTTGCAGAACACCGCGTATACCGCCGCGGGCACCCGCCGGATCAACGATCTGGCAGGGTGATATTGAGTTCCAGGATCGAACAGCTGCCCTGGTTTTCCAGAGCAACCTGCACGTCATCGGAGCCGATGTTGACGTATTTACGGATCACTTCCACCAGTTCTTTCTGCAAGGCTGGGAGATAGTCCGGGGTCGTACGCTGGCCGCGTTCGTGCGCCACGATGATCTGTAGACGCTCTTTCGCCACCGACGCGGTGCTGACCTTTTTGCTGGCACGAAAGAAGTCGAAAATGTTCATTATTTGCCTCCGAACAACCGCTCTATCCAGCCCTTTTTACGCACATCGAGGAACCGGTGCGCCACTTCCTTGCCCAGCAAGCGATCCACAGCATCGCTGTAGGCCTGACCGGCGTCGCTCTGGTCGTCGAGGATGACCGGAACACCCTGGTTGGAAGCCTTCAAGACTGCCTGGGATTCCGGGATTACGCCCAGCAAACGGATCGCGAGGATTTCTTCAACGTCTTCAACGCCGAGCATTTCACCATTGACCACGCGCTCAGGGTTATAGCGGGTCAGCAGCAAATGTTCCTTGATCGGATCTTCGCCACGCTCGGCGCGCCGGGATTTGCTGGCCAGCAGGCCCAGCATGCGGTCCGAGTCACGTACCGAGGACACTTCCGGGTTGGTCACGACAATCGCTTCATCGGCGAAGTACATGGCCAGGTGAGCGCCTTTCTCGATACCGGCAGGAGAATCGCAGACGACGTATTCGAACGTCTCCTTGAGCTCCATGAGGATTTTTTCGACGCCTTCGACTGTCAGGGCGTCCTTGTCGCGGGTCTGGCTGGCGGCCAGCACGTAAAGATTTTCCAGGCGTTTGTCTTTGATCAGCGCCTGGGTCAGCGTTGCTTCGCCATTGACCACGTTGACGAAGTCATACACCACGCGTCGCTCGCAGCCCATGATCAGGTCGAGGTTACGCAGGCCGACGTCGAAGTCGACGATAACTGTTTTGTGGCCGCGCAATGCGAGGCCGGTACCGATCGCGGCGCTGGTGGTGGTCTTGCCCACACCGCCCTTGCCGGATGTAACTACGAGAATCTTGGCCAAGGTGTTTCACCCCTAGAGGAAAAGGACAGTTAGTCCCTGAAGAGCGTCTCTTGAAGCGGCGGCAGTCGAACAATGATGGAAATTACTCAACCCTGACTTCTGAATCGAAGGGAGATGTGCCGGAAAAGTGAAGATCCCCGGATTTCCTACAACCTTTGCTACGTTTTCGCGACGAATCAGAGATGCTTTAAAAATGGCGCAGTATCCGTTAAAGCCGGATGATGTTCAACACGTCACCGGACAGGCTGACCTGTACGGCGGATCCCCACAGCGGGTCCCTGCGCAAGTCTTCGGATACCTTGTATTGCCCGGCAATCGAGATCAGTTCGGCGCCTAATTGCTGGCAGAAAATCCGCGCCTTGGTGTCGCCCTTGATGCCTGCCAATGCTCTACCGCGCATAGGGCCGTAAACATGGATGTTGCCATCGGCAAGAAGTTCCGCACCGGGACTCACCGGACCAATCACGATCAGGTCGCTGCCTTGAGCATAGATCTGTTGTCCACCGCGCACGGGCAAGGTTACGACCCGGGTAGGCTTGATCGTCGGCTCGGGCGGTTTTTCGATTTTTGGCTTGGCCGCTTCACCTTCGGCCGGGTCCAGTGGACGCTCCCGGGCGCCAGACGGCGGCAATACTGGCAGATCGATGGCGATGGCGGCGGCGATGTCTTCAATGCGATTGGCACGAATCGCCAGGGTGCGCAGGCCGTGTTGGCGGCAGATGCGCATCAGGCCGGGCAGATCCACCGGGCCACCATCGGCTGGAAGCTTGTCCAGCGCCAGCACCAACGGGGTGTTGCTGAAGAAATTCGGCGCCTGCGCCACCTTCGCCGCCAATTGACGGTCGAGCGCTTCAAGATTGTTCCGGGCCAGCTCCAGCACCGTGATGGCCAGCATGCTGCCCTTCAGTTGGAAGACGGGATCCTGGTCTTGCGATTCGATTTGGCTCATGGTCGAAATACAACAGCTTGTCGCTAAAAGTGCCGAGACTTATAACGAGAACGCCCGCTAGCCGCAAGCCGGGTCGAACCGATGTAGAATGCGCGGCCATTCTTCTGACGGAAGCCTTGATGGATCGCCCGCGTTTTAGAGCCTCTTTTCTTCACCCCCGATTCTGGCCATTGTGGCTTGGGCTGGGGCTGCTATGGCTGGTTGTCCAGCTGCCATTTCGCGTGCTGCTGATCATTGGCCGTGTCCTGGGTGCGGTCATGTATCGATTTGCCACTGATCGAAAATACATTGCCTCGCGCAATCTGGAGCTGTGTTTCCCCCATTTGACCAAGGTTGAACGCAAGCGCCTGCTCAAGGAAAACTTCGCTTCCACCGGCATCGCCTTCTTTGAAATGGCCATGAGTTGGTGGTGGTCAAAAGAGCGTCTGGCCAAACTCGCCCATATCGAAGGGCTGGAGCACCTGCAAACCGCCCAGCAACAAGGCCAGGGCGTGATTCTCATGGCGTTGCATTTCACCACGCTGGAAGTGGGGGCGGCGTTGTTGGGGCAGCAACACACCATTGACGGCATGTACCGCGAGCACAAAAACGCGCTGTTTGACTTCATTCAGCGTCGCGGCCGCGAGCGGCACAATCTGGATTCCCTGGCCGTGGAACGCGAAGACGTGCGCGGCATGCTCAAGCTGCTGCGTGCCGGCCGCGCTATCTGGTACGCGCCGGATCAGGATTACGGCGCGAAGCAGAGCGTCTTTGTGCCGCTGTTCGGTATTCAGGCGGCAACGGTGACGGCGACCAGCAAGTTCGCCAAGCTGGGCCGCGCCCAGGTCGTGCCCTTCACTCAGCAGCGTCTGGCCGATGGCAGCGGTTATCGGTTGGTGATTCATCCGCCGCTGCAGGATTTTCCCGGTGAAAGCGACGAGGCGGATTGCCTGCGTATCAATCAATGGGTAGAAAGTGCCATCACTGAATGCCCGGCGCAGTATCTTTGGGCGCATCGACGCTTTAAAAGCCGACCGGTGGGCGAAGCGAAGCTGTATAAGAAGCGTAAATGACCCGAGGCTGCCGCCCACATGCTCGAAAACGCCATTGCGATGGACGCTGTGAATGACGTCGAACCCGTCACTGGGTTGATTCTGTCCGGGGGCGGCGCCCGAGCGGCTTATCAGGTGGGCGTGTTGGCGGGAATTGCCGACTTGCTGCCAGTTGGCGCACCTAATCCGTTCCCGGTCATCGTCGGCACCTCGGCCGGGGCGATCAATGCTGTGAAACTGGCCAGTGGCGCCTTGCATTTTCGCACCGCGATCCATCAACTCACCGAGTTCTGGCAAGGCTTTCGCAGCCATCAGGTACTGCGCAGTGACTGGCCGGGGGTCAGCCGACAGGCCGCACGTTTCCTCGGTAAAAGCTTGCTCGGTTTGGGCTCGCAGATCCCGGTCGCGCTTCTCGACAGCTCACCGCTGCGAGACCTGCTGACTGAACGGCTGGATCTGGACGGTATCGACGCGGCTATCCAGGCGCGGCATTTGCGCGCGGTGGCAGTGACGGCGTTCGGTTACGAATCCGGGCACGCGGTGACGTTCTATCAGGGCAAAGGCACTATCGATCCATGGCTGCGTCACCGTCGCGTGGGTGTTCCGACCCAGCTGACCATCGAGCATCTGCTGGCCAGTTCAGCAATTCCGCTGCTGTTCGCTCCAGTGAAAATCGATCAGGAATATTTCGGTGACGGTGCCGTGCGCCAGTCAGCGCCGATCAGCCCGGCCTTGCATCTGGGCGCAAATCGAGTGCTGGTGGTCGGTGTCAGCGGTAACCCGCGTGGTGCCGACGCCAATCGTGACGTGCGCCGGGTAACCACGGGCGGGCAACCGAGTCTGGCGCAGATCAGCGGGCACTTGCTCAACAGCACCTTCATCGACAGCCTCGAAAGCGACATCGAAGTGCTGGAGCGCATGAATCTGCTTAGCCACTTGCTGCCCAGTGAGCAGCGCATACGCCAGCAAGGTCTGGCACCGGTGGAGGTGTTGGTGATCGCCCCCAGCCAGCCAATCGACCAGATAGCCGCCCGCCACCGCCGCGAATTACCGCCGGCACTGCGCACTTTTCTACGCGGACCCGGTGCAACCAAAACCAGCGGCGCCAGCGTGCTGAGCTATCTGCTGTTCGAAGCGGGATATTGCAGCGAACTGATCGAACTGGGCCGCTACGACGCGATTGCCCAGGGTGAGCAGTTGAAGCGGTTTTTGCGGTTGTAACGTTAGTCGGGCCTTGTGGGAGCGAGCTCGCTCCCACAAAAGCTCACCAAAACAGCCAGACTCAAGCCGTCAACCGATCATCGCGAAAATCCCGCAGTGCCTGTTCGATCTCTTCCCGCGTATTCATCACGAATGGGCCGTACTGCACGATGGGTTCGCCCAGCGGCTTACCGGCAATCAACAACACCCGAGCCCCGACGGCGCTGCTCAGTTGCAGTTCGCCCTCATTGGACAAACGCACCAGACGGCTGGCGCTGACCGCTTGCGGCTGACCGGCAACCTCCAGAGCGCCTTCATAGACATACAGCAGCGCGCGGTGACCTTCAGGAAGGCGCGGGCTGATGCTGCTGCCGGCCGGCATATGAAAGTCGAAATACTGCGGCTCGGTATCCGGACGCTGCACGGCGCCAGCTTGTTGCACCACGCCATCGTCGAACTGACCGGCAATCACCACCACCTCAACACCGGCCTCGGTGGTCAGGCGCGGGATGTTTTCCGGCTGGATGTCCTGGTAACTGGCATCGCTCAGCTTGGTTTTGCCTGGCAAGTTCAGCCACAGCTGGAAGCCGCGCATCACGCCTTCTTCCTGCTCCGGCATCTCACTGTGAATAATGCCCCGCGCCGCCGTCATCCACTGCACGCCGCCGCCCTGAAGCAAGCCGACGTTGCCCATGTGATCCTCGTGACGCATGCGGCCTTCGAGCATGTAAGTCACTGTCTCGAAACCCCGATGCGGATGCGGCGGAAAGCCCGCGATGTATTCGTCCGGCTTGTCCGAACCGAACTCATCAAGCATCAGAAATGGATCAAACTGCTCGACACCCGGCCCACCGAACACACGGGTCAGGCTGACGCCGGCACCGTCCGAAGTGGGTTGGCCGACCTGGATCGACAGCACTTTGCGAAAATGAGTCATGAACCTGCTCCTCGAGTGGGAATGCTGGCTATGTTATGCCTGTCGGGTTGATGAATGGGTGCTGATTTTGCATGCCATTAATCGTTTATTTAGATTGGTCGCAGCCTTGTGGGAGCTCACGAGCAACGTGAGGCAGCGATATAAATCTGCCTGACACACCGCTTCGCGGACGTCGTGACCACCGAACGCTCCCACAAAAAAACGCGGTCAGCCTAGACTCCCCCCCAACAAGTCGGTCGCCACGGGGTTTGGTTCTCCCCCATAAAAAAACGGCCAACCCGATCACTCCGGTTGGCCGTTCCTGTGAAGCCTTTCAGTTATTCGGCAATCTGCAACTTGCGGGCTTCGGTGTAGACGTAGCGCACTTTCTCGTACTCAAACGGCGAGTTCATCTGGCCGTAGCGGAAGCTGGTGGTGTAGCGGCGGTCGACGATGCGCAGGGCGTAGATTTCCGGATGGTCCTGGCTGACTTGCGAGACGTTCAGGAAATTGATCTGGGATTCGGCAGCGAAGTCGAATACCAGGCCGCCGGTGTCACGCAGGTTCGACGGGCCGAGAAACGGCAAGACCAGGTAGGGGCCGCCAGGTACGCCGTAGAAGCCCAGGGTCTGACCGAAGTCTTCGCTCTGGCGCGGCAGGCCCATCATGGTTGCCGGGTCCCACAGGCCGGCGATGCCGATGGTGGTGTTGACCAGCAGGCGACCGGTGGTGTCCAGCGAGCGCTTGCCCTTGAACTGCAGCAGGCTGTTCAGCAGGTTAGGCACATCGCCCAGGTTGGCGAAGAAGTTGCTGACGCCAGTACGCAGGAAGCTTGGCGTGACATATTTGTAGCCGTTGACTACTGGCAGGAACACCCATTCGTCAAAGCGATAGTTGAAGTGGTAGACCCGACGGTTCATCGACTCCAGCGGGTCGTAGACTTCCAGCGCGTTGAGGGTGGCGCGTTCGAACTCCCGCTGGTCCAGGCCCGGATTGAACTTCAATGCGTTCAGCGGATGCGTGAAGCCGTCTGCATCGTCCTCGCGGGCGACGGTTGCGGGGTGGGCCGCAAGGTTGCTGTTGGTCGCGTCAGCGGCATAGGTCGCGCCCGAGCAGAGCAGGGCGGCGATGAGTAAAAGACGTTTAGCCACGGAAAAACTCCAGCATGGCGTCGCTGTTGACGCGGTAATTAAGGTTGCCGCAATGTCCGCCGTAAGGATAAACGGTCAGACGATCACCGAAAGTCTTGCGTAGGAAGCCCAGGTCGCCGGCGCCCAGGATCACGTCGTCAGCGTTGTGCATGACGGAGATCTTGGTGCTGGTGTGCAGGTAATCCTTGAGCGCATACAGGCTTACTTGATCGACCAGTTGCAGCAGGCTGCCGCCGTCGGTACGCGCGCGCCACATCGGGATGACTTGTTCGGTCAGGTAGCAATCGAAGTCGCATTGCAGCGCGCGCTTGAGGAACGGCGACAGGCTGGTGCCTTCGGTGATCGGAAACTTCGGTGGCGTGATCAGACCGCGACGGTTGATCAAATCGGAAGTGAACGCGATATCAGCCGAGGAAAAACGGAATGACGTGCCGATCAGCATGGCCATTTGTTCGTTGGTCAAATGCTGCTTGGACTGCTGGAAGTCATAGAGCAGTGCGTCGTTGAGATCGATATAGCCTTTCTGACGGAAGTAACGGGTCAGCTTTTCCAGAACCAGTTCATAGAACGTGGTGCTGTTGTCGATGCCCTTGACGTTGGTCTGCACCAGTTTGTCGAGGTTGGTGATGGACGTGTAAAGGTTCACCGGCGGGTTGATCAGCAAGACTTTCTTGAAGTTGAAGCTGCGACGGGTTTCATCCAGGTGGGCGACGAATGCAGCATCCAGTGCGCCCAGGCTGTAACCGGTCAGGTAATAGTCGGTAACTTGCAGTTTGCTCTGCTGCGCGCGAACGCCCTGCATGACGCGGTACAGGTCTTCGGCATCTTCCTTGGAGACACCTGGCGTTGCGAAACGCGAGGCCGAGCTCATGAAGTCATAGCTGGTCGGCGAAGACAGTTGCACCACGTTATAGCCGGCGCCGTAATAAAGCTTCTTCAGAAACTCGTTCAAAGTGCTGTTATAGGGTGCGCCGGTGCCCGCGATCAGGAAGATCAGCGGTGCCGGGTGATCCTGCTTGGCCAGGCGATAACGCAATTTCTTCACCGCCCAGAAGTTATCCGGCAGAGTGAACTCGCGCTCAGGGTGCAGGTTGAGGGTGTAATCGTCTTGGTCGATATCCTCATCAGCCGGCAGATCCGGGCGTAGATCCGGAGGTGTCGTGGCGATGGTCGCTTCGAACGGGTTGGTCAGAGGGAAGCCATAAGTGGCGGGGTCGACATTGACCGCCATAGCGGACGCACTCAAACAGAGGCCGCCAATGACGGCAGCAAAGCGCAGAAAACGGAGCATGACTAAATCCCTTGGGAACGAAGTGCTGATGAGGTACGCGGGCTATGACCGCTGATCGAGTGCCAAAGTGCCGCACTGACAGGCTAAGTTTCGTAAAATCTTCGAGACAATACACGTTCTGTTGCATCAATTGCGCAGCACTGTGCTTTTAATATCGCCTACAGCCCTTGCATGGCGAGGCGGGAAGGCTATTCTGGGCGCCATTTCGCGCCAGGGTTTTTGCCCCGAATGGAGTCCTTGATGCCTCGCCGTTTGCCCTTGATTCTGCTGCTGATCCTGCTGCCACTTTGGTTCGGTGCCAGTTATGGCGTGCGTTACCTGTTGATGGAAGACGCGCAATGGGTTGGCATCTGTGCCAGTGAAGCCTTGCAATGGGAATGCCAGTTGCGTTCAGGGTTGGGCTGGATGATCCATTTCGGGGTCATCGCCTGGTCGGCAGTGGCAGTTTCACTGGTGGCGTTCTGTTTGCCGGGCATCGCGGGATGGCGACTGGCAGTGCTGGCGCTGCTGCTGGGGATTCCAGCGTTGGTCCTTTATAGCGCAAGCATCGGGGTTTTTGCGGTGGTGATTGCGGGGCTGCGACTGGTTCGGGCACCGAAGCAAATGGGCTGATCCAGTTTTTTGGAAGTGCAATACGTTTCGTGGGAGCGAGGCTTGCCGCGAAAGGGTCGTTACAGGCGATAAATAGGTCGACTAAAAATCTGGTTCGCGGGCAAGCCTCGCTCCAACGAATCTAGAAAACCCAAAACCCAAAACCCAGACAGCATAAAGGGGAGCCGAAGCTCCCCTTTTAAATCGTTTTGCATGCTCTATTTTTATTATTTTAGGGTGGTCTGTTCTTGTTTTTGGCGACCGGTCCCTTTACTGCGTTCTTGTGCGATCCCCATGCGGGATCAAGAGCAAACGTATTTTTTTGAGCGCTGACTCGCTTTGATCAATGCATCTGATCCAACCAGTTCGGGAGCTACCTGAGGGTAGTTTTATTGTTCTCTGCCCGGTTGCGAAGCTCCTTACGGCGCTTCTGTAAAGCTGATCCACTCCAAAAAAATCTGTTAGCTGCGTCTCTGTGCCGTTGTTTTTGTTATGTCAGAGCCGTTACGTCTTGTTCTTATTAGGTATGCCGCTTTTTATTCTTGTTATGTCAGAGATATAGCAGGAGCTGTGCCAACTTTTGAGAATGCTTTAAAAACAAGGGCTTAGGCTGTAGTTACCGAAGCGGGTCAGGCAAAAAACCATACCGTTTGTTTCCGTGTTACCCGCTTGCAGCGTTCGCTGTACCGAAGAGGTAACACAATATGTTTCCGTCAGCGTTGGTCGGGTTACACCGACGGCGCGGTTCGCATTGCCGTAACGGATTGCTGCTGCCGCACCCGCAAGCAGCGCCACAATGCCGCGGTCATCAGCACGCTGACCAGCGCCCAGCCGAGCGCTTGCTGATTGGCAAGGCCTTCGCGGAACAGTTGTGGCGCGATGCCTGCACCGACGATAAACGTCAATAGCGCAACTTCACGACGGGGGACCGCCACGGGGCGCGCCAGATAGAAGAGCGCGGGCACAATCAATGTCGGCGTCGCAAAGCTGCGGTAGCGCGGATCAAACACCAGCGCCAGCATCATGATCGCCGTAGCGAATCCCGACGCTGCCACCAGCCAGCCGGCCCGCGCCTCGAACCACAACAGCGCTTTGCTGCGCCATCCGTCACTCGCTGAAAGCACCAGTGCCGCATGGGCCATCACCAACAGATTCAAGCCCACCAGCAAGGCGGCCCAGAGGTATTCGCCGTAAAAGCGACTGGTGATGCGCGCCAGTTCACCCCAGGTGCCGATACAACAAGCGCCCAGCGCGGCCAGCAACGGCAGAATCAGCGCGTTGCTGCGATTGTCGACACGCCCGGCAAACGCCAGGGCCAGCAGGAAAATGCCCCCGCTGACGCTCAGCCAGAACGGCCACCAACCCAGATTGGATACCGGCCCTGCCAGCACGCCTTTTTCCTGTCGATCAGCGTCGAACAATCCCCAGTAGCCGCCAACCGCACCTTCGGCGGCGCGCTTCCAGGGTTGGTCGAACGCTTCGATCAGGTTGTAGTGCCAGCCATTCTGTTCGGCCATGGCAACGAAACCACGGATAAACTTCGCTTCGTTGACCCGGCTCGGTAGCGCGGTTTCCCGCTGGCGGCCTTCGCTGGGCCAGCCGGTTTCGCCAATCACGATGTCCTTGGGCGCGAATTTGCTGCCGAATATTTGCCGGATCTGCGCCACGTGTGCCAGTGCGTCGTCGATACCTTTGGGGTCGTCTTCCCAGTAAGGCAGCAAGTGGATGGTCAGGAAGTCCACGGCCGGTGCGACTTCCGGGTATTGCAGCCAGAACTCCCAGACGTCGGCATAGGTCACCGGTTGTTTTACCTGGCTTTTGACTTGACCAATCAGCTTCGCCAACTGCGCGCCGGTGACTTCCTTGCGCAGCAAGGCTTCGTTGCCGACGATTACTGCCGTTACAACATCTGGATTGGCATTAGCCGAAGCAATCAGCGCGTCGACTTCCTTGGCCGTGTCCTGTGGATTGCTGTTGATCCAGGCGCCCAGCATCAGCTTCAACCCATGTTTGCGGGCCAATGCGGGGATCGCTTCCAGGCCTGTCATCGAGTAAGTGCGAATGCATTCGAAGCGCGTGGCGAGCAGGGCCAGGTCGGCATCCATGCGCTCGGGCCGCAGCTTGAAGGGCTGGTCGAACGGTGACTGATCCTTGTCGAACGGCGTGTACGACGCACATTGCAGCTTATGGGTCGGGGTGGCAGCGTCCGGGAGAATCACCGGCTTGCCCATCGCGTACCAGTAGCTGCACATGGCAATCACGCCAAGCAGGCAAGCGAACAGATAGGGCACAAGGAATGAGCGGGAAGTGGCGGGCATGATCGGGCCGAAATGGGGCGAAGGCCGCATCTTAGCATCGCCCCAATCGTCGGCGGCGAGGTCAGTCGATTGCGCATTTTTCAACGGGTGTTCGCTGCGATGCTTTTGGCATGCAATTTCCGGACGGATCAAAGCGCGTTTTACGACATGGATGTCGTTGATGGCCGTGTGATGTCGTTTCCCGATGCATTGACGTCGCTGACAGAGCATGTCCCAACATCGGCACGGTTGATTATCAAGGCGTCGACACGGTGCTGGTCATCGTTCGCAACAGTGGTTGAAGCGTGAAAGGTGCGCGGTGCTCCAAAGTTGGGCGCGGCCTGCGACCTTAATAACAACGTCAACGATGCCCGACCGCCGTCGGGCGCAGGACTACCGGGGAAGTAACGATGAAGATGCGAAAAATCCTGGGCGTGAGTGCCGCTCTGGCCCTTGCTGTCAGTTCCACGCTGGCCTCGGCCAAAGAAGTGAGCATTGGCTATGTCGACGGTTGGTCCGATAGCGTTGCCACAACGAACGTTGCAGCGGAAGTGATCAGGCAGAAGCTCGGTTATGACGTAAAACTGCAAGCCGTTGCGGCCGGGATCATGTGGCAAGGCGTGGCTACCGGCAAACTGGACATGATGCTGTCGGCCTGGCTGCCGGTCACTCATGGCGAGTACATGACCAAGAACAAAGACAACGTGGTGAACTACGGTTCCAACTTCAAGGACGCCAAGATCGGCTTGATCGTGCCTGAGTACGTGAAAGCCACGAGCATCGAAGATCTCAAGACCGATACGACATTCAAGAATAAAATTGTCGGGATCGATGCCGGTTCGGGCGTCATGCTCAAGACCGATCAGGCCATCAAGGACTACGGTCTGGATGGCTACAAACTGCAGGCCAGTTCCGGCGCCGGCATGATTGCCGAGCTGACCCGTGCCGAGAATAAGAAAGAATCCATCGCGGTGACTGGCTGGGTGCCACACTGGATGTTCGCCAAGTGGAAGTTGAAGTTTCTCGAAGATCCAAAGGGTGTCTACGGTGCAGCTGAAACCGTGGATAGCATCGGCAGCAAAGAACTGGCCGCCAAGGCTCCGGAAGTTGTCGACTTCCTGAAGAAGTTCCAATGGACTTCCAAGGATGAGATCGGTGAAGTGATGCTGGCCATTCAGGACGGCGCCAAACCTGAAGCCGCCGCCAAGGACTGGGTCGCCAAGCACCCGGACCGCGTCAAAGAGTGGACCGGCAAATAAGCCTCCGCATCTGACGTCACACCAAAGCCGCCCGGTTCAACGACCGGGCGGCTTTTTTGTGGGTGGTCAATTGACTTCCTCCCGGCTAAAGCCGGTCCTACAGTGTCGTTCTAATACTAAGGTCGTCTGGAGCGCGCGCCAGACCTGACTAAAGTGAATGTGTGACATCTCATCTGTGCTGCGAGGACAAAAACAATGAACGACAGCATTTACCTCTCGATTCAAAACAGCCCCCGTTTCAAGGAGCTGGTATCAAAAAGAGAGCGCTTCGCCTGGATTCTCTCGGCGATCATGCTTGGCCTGTATGCGGCCTTTATTCTTTTGATTGCTTATGGACCCCACATTCTGGGGGCCAAGTTAAGCCCGACATCAACGATTACCTGGGGAATGCCTATCGGGGTCGGTTTGATCCTGTCTGCGTTCATTCTCACAGCGATCTATGTTCACCGCGCAAACGGTGAATTCGATGACCTGAACAACGCGATCCTGAAGGAGGCTCAGCAATGATCCGGCGCCTCTTGGCAGTATTCGGCCTGGCCGCCTTCGCGCCGTCCCTCTGGGCGGCAGAAGCGTTGACTGGCGCTGTGCAGAAACAACCGCTGAACGTTTCGGCGATCATCATGTTCGTCATTTTCGTCGGCTTTACCCTGTACATCACTTATTGGGCATCGAAGAAGAACAAGACAGCAGCAGACTACTATTCGGCGGGTGGCAAGATCACCGGCTTCCAGAATGGTCTGGCGATTGCGGGTGACTATATGTCCGCCGCTTCTTTCCTGGGTATCTCCGCGCTGGTTTATACCTCCGGCTACGACGGCCTGATCTACTCGATCGGCTTCCTGGTGGGCTGGCCGATCATTCTGTTCCTGATCGCCGAACGCTTGCGTAACCTGGGTAAGTACACTTTCGCTGACGTGGCGTCCTATCGCCTCAAGCAGAAAGAGATCCGTACCCTGTCCGCCTGCGGTTCGCTGGTGGTGGTTGCGTTCTACCTGATCGCGCAGATGGTTGGCGCCGGCAAGCTGATCCAGCTGCTGTTCGGGCTGGACTACGCGGTTGCGGTGGTGTTGGTCGGTATCCTGATGTGCCTGTATGTGCTGTTCGGCGGCATGCTCGCAACCACCTGGGTGCAGATCATCAAGGCCGTGATGCTGTTGTCCGGTGCGTCGTTCATGGCCCTGATGGTCATGAAACACGTCAACTTCGACTTCAACGTGCTGTTCTCCGAAGCGGTCAAGGTTCACCCTAAAGGTGAAGCGATCATGAGCCCGGGCGGTCTGGTCAAGGATCCGGTCTCGGCGTTCTCCCTGGGTCTGGCACTGATGTTCGGTACCGCTGGCCTGCCGCACATCCTGATGCGCTTCTTCACCGTAAGCGATGCGAAAGAAGCCCGTAAGTCGGTGCTGTATGCCACCGGTTTCATCGGCTACTTCTACATCCTGACCTTCATCATCGGCTTCGGCGCGATCCTGCTGGTCAGCACCAATCCGGCGTTCAAGGACGCAGCGGGTGCGCTGTTGGGCGGTAACAACATGGCAGCGGTTCACCTGGCCGATGCGGTCGGTGGCAGTCTGTTCCTGGGCTTCATCTCGGCAGTTGCCTTCGCCACCATCCTGGCAGTGGTTGCCGGTTTGACCCTGGCGGGTGCTTCGGCGGTTTCTCATGACTTGTATGCCAGCGTGATCAAGGCCGGCAAAGCCAACGAGAAAGACGAGATCCGCGTTTCGAAGATCACCACCATTGCCCTGGCAATCGTGGCCATCCTTCTGGGCATCGCCTTCGAAAGCCAGAACATCGCGTTCATGGTTGGCCTGGCGTTCTCCATCGCGGCGAGCTGTAACTTCCCGATCTTGCTGCTTTCCATGTACTGGAAAAACCTGACCACCCGTGGCGCCATGATCGGCGGCTGGATGGGCTTGATCAGCGCCGTGGTGCTGATGGTCCTTGGTCCGACCATCTGGGTGTCGATCCTGCACCATGAGAAAGCCATCTTCCCGTACGAATACCCGGCGCTGTTCTCTATCGCCATCGCCTTCGTCGGTATCTGGTTCTTCTCCATCACCGACAAGTCTAAAGCGGCGGAGGGCGAGCGCGCCTTGTTCTACCCGCAGTTCGTACGCTCGCAGACTGGCCTGGGTGCCAGCGGCGCGGTGTCGCACTGATTTGGCTGATGTGACGTAACCGCAAGACAAGACGCCCCGAATGATTCGGGGCGTTTTTGTTTGTATCGGTTGCTGGTGTTGTGTCTGTAATTGTGCACGAAAAGGCAAAAGTCAAAAGCAGAGCGACTTCCGTTGGAGCGAGGCTTGCCCGCGAATCGTTTGGTCGGCTAAAACTACAAACTAAGAGTTTATCCAACGAAATAAAAAACCCCGCCGAATTGGCGGGGTTTTTTTGGCTAAAGCCGGGAAGTTATATTTTTCCGAGCAATACCAATATCAACAGAATAACCAGGATGGTGCCGATGATGCCCGACGGCCCGTAACCCCAGCTGCGGGAGTGCGGGAATACCGGCAGACCGCCAACCAGCAGCAAGATCAGAATAATGATAAGAATTGTGCCGATGCCCATGACGAGTTCCTTCTGGTGTTCGTGGAGTGGCTTTAACAGTTCAAGCTTTTGCCGAACCGGCGTAAAGTTTGTGCTGCTTAACTACTCCGACTATCGTGTTTCGGAAAAAGTCCATGTCAGGTTCAAGAAAGCCTGAAAATAATAAAATATTTATATTTATCAGTGGATTATTGAACTTTAACCCGAGTTGAAAGATCTCGCTTTTATAACCGCACCGCAGCAGGATTTACCCCATGTTTTTTCGCCTGGCAGCCGACGCCGTCGTCGTGGTGCATGTGTTGTTCATTTTGTTCGTATTATTTGGCGGGCTGCTGGTGCTGCGTTGGCGCTGGCTGGTGATCCTGCATATTCCGGCGTTGGTGTGGGGCGCAGTGGTGGAGTTTTTCCATTTCTATTGCCCGTTGACCCCGCTGGAGAACGCGTTGCGCAGCCGGGCCGGCACTGAGGGCTACGACGGTGGTTTTATCGAACATTACCTGATCCCGCTGATCTATCCCGCAGGCCTGACTCCGCAGATTCAACTGTGGCTGGGCGGGATTGTCGTGCTCTGCAACCTGGTGGTTTACAGCTGGCTGGCCAGTCGTCGATGGTCGCGCCGCAAATCCTTGTAACGCAGGGTTTGCCTCAGTCATTCAGCGCCTTGATGGTGGGTTGGATTGGCATTTTCAGTGGTTACACTGCGGCTTATCTTCTTCGCAAAGACAAGGCGTTCCCCTATGCAAAATCGCATCATGATCACTGGCGCCGGGTCAGGCCTGGGTCGCGAAATCGCGTTGCGCTGGGCCCGTGAAGGCTGGCGTCTGGCATTGTCCGATGTCAACGATGCAGGCCTGCAGGAGACGCTCAAACTTGTCCGCGAGGCCGGCAGTGATGGTTTCGTTCAGCGCTGCGATGTGCGCGACTACAGTCAGCTGACCGCTTTCGCCCAGGCCTGTGAAGAAAAATTCGGCGGCATCGACACCATCGTCAATAACGCTGGAGTTGCCTCTGGTGGCTTCTTCAGCGAGCTGTCCCTGGAAGACTGGGACTGGCAAATCGCGATCAACCTCATGGGTGTGGTCAAGGGCTGCAAGGCGTTTCTGCCGTTGCTGGAAGTCAGCAAGGGAAAAATCATCAACATTGCGTCCATGGCGGCCTTGATGCAGGGCCCGGCCATGAGCAACTACAACGTCGCCAAGGCCGGTGTGGTGGCCTTGTCAGAGAGCCTGTTGATTGAATTGCGCCAACAGGAGATTGGCGTGCATGTGGTCTGCCCATCGTTTTTCCAGACCAACCTGCTGGACTCTTTCCGTGGGCCGACGCCAGCCATGAAAGCGCAGGTCGGCAAGTTATTGGAGAGCTCGCCGATCACTGCCAGCGAAATCGCCGACTACATCTTCGAGCAGGTCGCCCAAGGTGAATTCATGATCCTGCCCCACGAGCAAGGGCGCATTGCCTGGCAACTCAAGTGCAAGAATCCGCAGTTGCTGTATGACGAGATGGCGGCGATGTCGGAGAAGATGCGTCGCCGTTAGCGCAGATGCCGCGCTGTCGACCCTCAAACAGGGAAACCATTGTAGGAGGGGACTTGTGTAGGAGGGGACTTGTCCCCGAAGACGATTTTCAGGGCAAACGGATAATTCAGATTTCAACGTCGCCGGGTCGAATTTTCGGGAACAAGTCCCTCCTGCCGGATTATGCATCCTGATTTCTAGCCTTCTGCGCTTTCTGATAGGGTTGCCGCCATTCACCGGCAACTTTTGACGAGAACTCTCCTTGCTCAACTACCTATGGTTTTTCCTTGCCGCCTTGTTCGAAATTGCCGGCTGTTATGCCTTCTGGATGTGGCTGCGTCTGGGTAAAAGTGCGCTCTGGATTATTCCCGGGCTGATCAGCCTGACCCTGTTCGCGCTGTTGCTCACTCGAGTGGAGGCGACTTATGCCGGGCGCGCCTACGCGGCGTATGGCGGTATCTACATCATTGCGTCCATCACCTGGCTGGGTGTCATCGAGCGGGTCAGACCCTTGAATTCCGATTGGCTCGGTGCCGCGCTGTGTGTAATCGGCGCGACGATTATCCTGTTCGGTCCGCGCTGGTCCACCCCATAATCCCGCGCTGCATAGGCGTTCTTCTATTGAATGTAGGACGTTTCCTTCGGGCTTATCCGGTGGGCGTGAAGGACGCTACTGATTTTCCGTCTGTGCATTGATGGGCACAAACCGCCGATGCAATCTGACTCTCTTTAACAATAATGAGAGTAGGAAAATGCTGATACTAACGCGGGAAATAGGCGAAACATTCTCTATTGGCGATGACATTTCCGTGCAGATTCTGGCCATCCAGGGCAATCAGGTACGGTTTGGCATCACTGCCCCCAGCCATATCAAAGTGCATCGGGCCGAGGTGTACCGGCGCATCGCCCAGCGCCTGTCACAGCAGCATGCAGAGAGCGAACCACAGCATCGGCCCTGAGTGGACGCTCAGTCGAAGAATTCCTTGGGCACTTCATGCTTGAGCATCAACTGGCACTGCTGGCTTTCCAGATCGAAGAAGATCACCGCCTGGCCTTTGTTCAATGCATGCCGAACGCGTAATACGCGGGTTTCCAGAGGCGTGTCATCGCCGTTGTCGGTGCCTTCGCGGGTAACGAAATCTTCGATCAGGCGGGTGAGGGTGTCAGCTTCGAGTTGGTCGTAGGGGATCAGCATAAGAGTTCTCGCATCAATTCCCGGCGATGATAGTGCACGGGGCTTGTTGGAGCGAGGCTTGCCCGCGAAGGCGGTAGGTCAGCCAAGCCATGTGTCGCCTGAACCAATCGCGGGCAAGCCTCGCTCCAACAGACTTGCGGACTACTCCACCTCTTCCCGATTCTGCCCGATCAGGCTGTCCACCGCTGGTACACGGGTGTCCGATTCCATCTGCGCGTCATGTTCAATCTGATGACTGAATTTCTCAAGGGACGCCGTCGCCGGTTTTGCGTCGCTGGCGAAGACTGGCGGGCTGAGCATGTAGGCGCCCAGCAACCGGCTCAGACCGGCGAGGCTGTCAATATGCGTGCGTTCGTAGCCGTGGGTCGCGTCGCAGCCGAAGGCCAGCAGGGCAGTGCGAATGTCATGCCCGGCGGTGACCGCCGAATGGGCATCGCTGAAGTAATAGCGAAACATGTCACGGCGCACCGGCAGTTCGTTTTCAGCACCCAGGCGCAACAAATGCCGGGACAGATGGTAATCGTAAGGCCCGCCCGAATCCTGCATCGCGACACTGACTGCGTGCTCGCTGGAATGCTGGCCCGGCGCAACTGGCGCGATATCAATGCCGACGAACTCACTGACGTCCCACGGCAATACGCCCGCCGCGCCGGTGCCGGTTTCTTCGGTGATGGTGAACAGCGGGTGGCAATCGATCAGCGGTTCAGCGCCGCTGTCGACGATGGCTTTGAGCGCCGCGAGCAATGCTGCCACGCCTGCCTTGTCGTCCAGATGGCGAGCGCTGATATGCCCACTCTCGGTAAATTCCGGCAGCGGATCAAAGGCCACGAAGTCGCCAATGCCAATGCCCAGGGATTCGCAATCGGCCTTGGTCGTGGCGTAAGCGTCGAGGCGCAGTTCGACGTGGTCCCAGCTGATCGGCATCTCATCGACCGCAGTGTTGAACGCATGCCCGGACGCCATCAGCGGCAGCACGCTGCCACGAATCACGCCGTTGTCGGTGAACACGCTGACCCGGCTGCCTTCGGCAAAACGGCTCGACCAGCAACCAATCGGTGCCAGCGACAGGCGACCATTGTCTTTCACTTCGCGCACGGCGGCGCCGATGGTGTCCAGGTGTGCAGAAACCGCGCGGTCCGGGCTGTTTTGCTTGCCCTTCAGGGTGGCGCGAATGGTCCCGCGCCGGGTCAGTTCGAACGGGATGCCCAGTTCTTCAAGACGCTCGGCGACGTAGCGCACGATGGTGTCGGTGAAACCGGTGGGGCTTGGGATCGCGAGCATTTCCAACAGGACTTTCTGCAGGTAATTCAGATCCGGCTCGGGAATTTTTCTTGCAGTGGTCATTGGGGTACTCCTGAAATGCGGGGGCCGTATTCGTAGGAGCGGATTTATCCGCGAGGAGGGTGGGTCAGCCAAGCATCATGGATGCGTGACACAACACACTCCCGGATAAATCCGGTCCTACAGGTTACGAATGCACAGGCAAACTGTGCGGGAACAGCAGATCGACGAAACGTTCTGCCGTGGGTTGCGGTTCATGGTTGGCCAGACCAACACGTTCGTTGGCTTCGATGAATACGTATTCGGGTTGATCGGCAGCCGGGACCATCAGGTCCAGGCCGACCACCGGGATGTCCAGCGCCCGCGCCGCGCGGATTGCGGCGTCGTTGAGCACCGGATGCAGAATCCCGGTGACGTCTTCCAGGCAGCCGCCGGTGTGCAGGTTGGCGGTGCGGCGCACGGCCAGTCGCTGGTCCATGGGCAGGACGCTGTCATAGGTAAAACCCGCGTCTCGCACAGTGCGTTCGGTTTCTTCATCCAGCGGAATCTTGCTTTCGCCGCCAGTAGCCGCTGAACGACGGCGACTTTGCGCCTCGATCAACTGGCCAATCGTGTGCCGACCATCGCCGACCACTTCGGCCGGACGACGAATCGCCGCTGCCACCACTTCGAAACCAATCACTACGATGCGCAGATCGAGGCCTTCGTGGAAGCTTTCCAGAATCACCCGCGAGTCGAACTGGCGCGCACGCTCGATGGCGTCGTGCATCTCTTGCGGGGTGCGCAAATTGACCGCGACGCCCTGACCTTGCTCACCGTCCAATGGCTTGACGACGATCTGCCCGTGCTCTTCAAGGAACGCCAGATTCGCTTCGTTTTCGCCTGCACGCTGTTGCGCGGGCAGGTTGAGCCCGGCCGCTTTCAGCGCCCGATGGGTCATGCTTTTGTCCTGGCACAGGGTCATGCTCACGGCGCTGGTCAGGTCGCTCAGGGATTCCCGACAACGAATCCGCCGACCGCCATAGGCCAGCGTGAACAAGCCCGCTCCGGCATCGTCCACTTGAACTTCAATGCCGCGCCGGTGCGCTTCTTCGACGATGATCCGCGCATAGGGATTGAAATCTCCCAATGGGCCAGGGCCGAGAAACAGTGCTTCGTTGATACCGTTCTTGCGTTTGATGGCAAAGGTCGGCAGGTTGCGAAAACCCAGCTTGGCGTACAGCGCCTTGGCTTGCTCGTTGTCATGCAGAACCGACAGGTCGAGATAACTCAGGCCGCGACTCATGAAATGCTCGATCAGATGCCGAACCAACACTTCGCCGACACCGGGCCGCGTGCATTGCGGATCAACCGCCAGGCACCACAGGCTGCTGCCGTTTTCTGGATCATTGAAAGCTTTTTGATGATTCAGGCCCATGACACTGCCGATCACCGCGTTGCTGCTTTCATCTTCGGCAATCCAGTACACCGGCCCGCCCTGATGGCGCGGGGTCAGCAGTTCTGGGTCAATCGGCAACATGCCGCGCGCCAGATACAGGTTATTGATTGCCTGCCAGTCGTTGTCGTTCTGCGCCCGACGAATGCGGAAACCACGAAACACCCGCTGGGCCGGCCGATAATCGCTGAACCACAGGCGCAACGTGTCGGAGGGATCGAGGAACAACTGTTGTGGCGACTGCGCCAGCACTTGCTGCGGCGCGGCCACGTACAACGCGATGTCGCGTTCGCCGGGTTTTTCATTGAGCAGCTCGTTGGCCAGGCTCGCAGGGTTCGCGTAGGTGTGCCCAATCAACAGCCGACCCCAGCCGCAATGCAGCGCCAGCGGTTGCGCATCGACTGGGCTGCCATCTTCGGCCAGACGCGCTTGCAGACGTTCATACGAGGGCGATTGGCCGCGCAACAGGCGTTGGCTGTAAGCCGTCGAATTCTGTTTCATCAGATCAAAGTCCTTGTTCGCTGAGCCACAGGTTCAGCGCCGCCAACTGCCAGAGTTTCGAGCCGCGCAGCGGGGTCAACTGGCCTTGAGGGTCGGTCAGCAATTTGTCGATCATGGTCGGGTTGAACAGGCCGCGATCCTGGCTCGGGTCGAGCAGCAATTCGCGCACCCAGTTCAAGGTATCGCCTTGCAGATGCTTGAGGCCCGGCACCGGGAAGTAACCTTTCTTGCGGTCGATGACCTCGGAAGGGATGACCATGCGTGCGGCTTCTTTCAACACCTGCTTGCCACCGTCCGGCAGCTTGAACTTGCCGGGGATGCGCGCCGACAGCTCGACCAGGCGGTAATCCAGAAACGGCGTCCGCGCTTCCAGGCCCCAGGCCATGGTCATGTTGTCCACTCGCTTAACCGGGTCGTCGACCAGCATCACTGTGCTGTCCAGACGCAAGGCTTTGTCCACCGCTGCATCGGCGCCGGGCTGGGCGAAATGCTCGCGCACGAAATCACCGGCGGCGTCATTGGCGGTCAGCCATTTTGGCTGCACGGTGGCCTTGTATTCGTCGTAGCTGCGGTCTACGAAAGCATCGCGATAGGCGGCAACCGGATCGCTGGCGCCGTCCACTTGCGGGTACCAGTGATAACCGGCGAACAGCTCATCAGCACCCTGGCCGCTTTGCACCACTTTGCAATGCTTGGCGACTTCGCGGGACAACAGATAAAACGCGATGCAGTCGTGGCTGACCATCGGCTCGCTCATGGCGCGGAACGCCGCCGGCAGTTGCTCGATGATCTCGCTTTCCTGAATCCGTAATTGATGGTGATTGGTGCCGTAATGCTTGGCGATCAGGTCCGAATACTGAAACTCATCGCCGCGCTCGCCGCCTGCATCCTGAAAACCGATGGAGAAGGTCGAGAGATCCTCGACACCCACTTCGCGCAGCAAGCCGACCAGCATGCTTGAATCGACGCCGCCGGAAAGCAGCACGCCGACATCCACCGCCGCCCGTTGACGGATCGCCACGGCTTCGCGGGTGCTGTCCAGCACCCGGTCGCGCCAGTCTTCCAGCGTCAGGTTGGTTTCGTCTGCATGGGGGCCGTAAGGCAGGCGCCACCAGACTTTCTGCTCGGTCTTGCCCGTTGCGTCGATACGCATCCAGCTGGCTGGCGGCAGTTTTTCAACACCGGCCAGCAAGGTGCGTGGCGCGGGCACGACGGCATGGAAGTTCAGGTAGTGATTGAGCGCTACCGGGTCGAGCAGGCCGCTGATATCACCGCCCTTGAGTAGCGCGGGCAGCGTCGAGGCAAAGCGCAGGCGTTTGTCGGTGCGCGACAGGTACAGCGGCTTGACGCCCAGACGGTCGCGAGCGATGAACAGCTCTTGCGTGTCGCGTTCCCAGATGGCGAAGGCGAACATGCCGTTGAGCTTGGGCAGCATGTCTACGCCCCAGGCGTGATAGCCCTTGAGCAATACTTCGGTGTCGCCGCCGGAATGGAACTGATAACCCAAGCCTTCCAGCTCGGTCCTCAATTCCGGGAAGTTGTAGATCGCGCCGTTGAAGGCCAGGGACAAGCCCAGATGGCTGTCGATCATCGGCTGCGCTGAGCCGTCCGACAGGTCCATGATTTTCAATCGACGATGACCAAGGGCAACTGGCCCCTGGCTGTGAAACCCCCACGCATCCGGGCCGCGAGGCGCCAGCTCATGGGTAATTCGTTCAACCGCGGCGAGATCCGCCGGTTGATGATCAAAACGTAATTCGCCTGCTAATCCGCACATAAGTCCTTACCGGGTTTCCGTTGGGGAAGGTGGCCGGAAAATGCGGCCACCCAGAAACTGACCTATGTGAAACGGGGTAGTTTTAGATCAATCGGTTATAAGGACGGTATTCGGGAATAGCCTATGGACCGGTAGGAGCGAGGCTTGCCCGCGAATGGGCCATTCAATACCCGGTCATCTCCAGATACCCGACGCCTTGATGGCTGCCGCTGACCGTTACCGGGCCTTCCCAATACGGAATGCGCAAATCCATCCACGCCTTGGGATTGAGCGCGGTGGTGGTGATGTCCAGGGCCTTGCCGGGGATTTTCACTGACCAGCGGGTCGGCATCGTGTGCCCGGCGACTTGCGTGGTTTGCAGCGGTGTCAGGCTGATGTCCTCGGCGTGCAACAACTGCGTGCTGCCGTCTGCCGCGATCCAGGTTCCGGTCAGGTAGGGCTCGCCGTCCTTCTGGCGCATGCGATAAAGCATCAGTGCGGAGCCGTCGTCCAAATGCACCGAGAACCAATCCCAGCCGGTTTGATTGGCGGTCAGCGGCTGGCTGCTCCATTCGCGGTCCAGCCAGGCCGGGCCGCTGACGTGATAGGTCTTGCCGTCGATTTGCAATTCGCCGTCGGTCTGGAAAAACGGCTGGCTGTAGTAATACGACGCCTGGCCTTGCTCGGATTTCTGGCTGAAGCCTTGTTCACCCTGAAGCACCAAAGGCTTTTGCGCCTTGAGCTGCAGTTGATAAGCGAAGTTCGGACCTTTGGCGGTCAAGTCCATGGCAGCGAGCGGATCTTGCCCGGATGAAGTGCTGCGCAGTGCCCAGTCATCGATCCAGGCCGCAAACGGTGCAGTGTTCACGCCAGCCTGCTCGACGCCACCTCGGGCGTAACGTTCGGCGGCGTGATGCTGGGTTGCCGAAGTGACCGCCGCGTGGCCCATCCAGATCGTGCCGTCGTTCCAGCCGGTGCCGCTGTGCCCGGCGCGCAGGGCGTTGCGAAACAGCGTCCATTGCACGCCGAAGCTCTGGCCCTGATCGTCCTTGAGGTTGGCGGTGATGTACCACCATTCAATCCGATAGCCGGCGTGCGGGCCGTGATCAGCCGGGAATACGAACGGCCGCCCCGGCGTCACTTGGGCAAACTGCTCGGCCTTGTCCGCCAGCCCGGCGAAACCCTCTTGCGGCGCGGGGGGCTTGTCGCAGGCGGCGAGCAACAGGCCGCTGAGGATAATAGCCAGCAGGTTACGACTCATTGGCGAACGTCCTCAACAAATCGGCAGGCCGCGTGCGGTACAACTTGAACAGCGGCCATGCCGACGCGAGCAGGGTAGCGAGCAGCGCCAGCGCCGCCAGTTGCGCGAGTTGCGCCGGGAAAATCTGCAATGGCAGCCGCCAGCCGAAGGCTTGCACATTGATCACCGCATCCAGGCACCAGGCGAGCAGCAAGCCCAGCGGCAGGGCGAACGCCAGGGTCAGCACCGCCAGCAACCAGGTCTGGCCCAGATTGAGCAGCATCAGTTGCCGTCGTGTCACACCCAGCGCCCACAGCGGCGCGAGCTGGCCGAGGCGGCTTTGACTCTGGGTCAGCAGGCTGATGAACAGCGCAATGCCCGCCACCCCCAGCGTCAGGCTGTTCAGCGCTGCGGTCGCGGCGAAGGTGCGTTCAAAGACTTGCGTCGACCAGCCCTTGAGCTGGCTCTGATCGATGATGTGGTTGTCGTCCAGCTTGAAGCGATCCTGCAGCGCGCGCACCAGTGGCGGGACGGCGGCAGGATCAATGCGCAGATTGAAACGAGTGGGCGCCAATTGCGGCCAGTGACTGAGAAAGTGTTGCGAATTGACCAGCAAGTGGCCTTTGGGATTGCCATAGTCGGCGTAGATGCCGACGATGCGCGGCGACCACAGGCCATCGGGCGTCGCGATGCTGACCGTATCATCCAGCCCCAGCTTCAGGCGTCGGGCCAATTGCTCGCTGACCATGACCGTGTCCTGCCGGGCCAGTTGCTCCCAGGGATCACCCGCTGCCGCTTCAAGCAGCGGCCAGTGCTGCCGGTAAGTTGGATGGTCGATCACGCCGAATAAGTCTGCAGGCCAACCCTGCAATTGAATCGACACTTGCCAGTTGGGCAAGACGGCGGTGACGCTGGGCTGCTGATTCAGCCAGGCCTGCAATTGCGGCGCTTGCGCGGGCTCTTGCGGTGTGACGTACAGCTCGGCGGTCAGGCGTTGCTCGAGCCAATTGCCGAATGTCGCGCGAAAACCGGACGTCATGCTCCCCGCGCCGATATTCGCCGCCAACGCCAGCAGCAACGCCATCAACGCCAGACTCAAGGCTGGCAATTGCTGGCGGCAGTCGGCCAGAAACCATTGGCCCAGCACGGATCGACTGCGGCCCAACAGCAGGTTGATCAGGGCGTTGAGCAACACTGGCAAACCCAGCGCTGCGCCCAGCAACAGCGCTGCCATGAGCACAAAACCGCTGGTGAGGCTGTCACCCAGGATCAATGCAGCCAAGGCGATGACTGCCGCGCCGCCCGCCACCCAGGCTTGACGCCGCAGCCAGCGGCCATGGGCCTGATGCCACGCTTGGGGATTTGCCAAGGCCAGCAAAGGCATGCGTGCAGCACGCAGCAAACTGTTCGCGCCAGCCAGCAACGCGCCCAGCACGCTCAGGCCCAGACCACTCAGCCACCACCACGGGCTCAGCGTCAGTTGGCCGGCGACTTCCGCGCCGTACAAGCCGCGCAGGCTGGCCGCCACATCCGGCAGCAGCAGGCTCGCCAGCCAATAACCGCTGGCCACGCCCAACACGCCGCCGAGCAACGCCAACACGCCCAGTTCGAAGCCCAGCGTGGTGATCAGTAAACGAGCGCTGACCCCGCAGGCGCGCAAATTGCGCAGCAGCCCGCGACGCTGCTCAAGGGCCAGGCCGATGGCGGCATGCACGATAAACAGGCCGACCACAAACGACAGGAAACCCAGCGCGTCGAGGTTCAAGTGGAAGCTTTCGGTCAGGCGCGCCAGATTGTTTTCTTCGCCGCTTTTCTTCAGCAGCAGTTGGCCGTTCAGTTCAGGTGGCAGAGCCGGATTGCCAGCGGCGAATTCCTTGTCCACCAATAGTCGTGAAACTTGCCCAGGCAGATTGAGCAGCGGTTGCGCGAAGCCGATGTCCATCAACAACACGCCCGGCGCCATGCCGATCTGGCTGTGCAGCGGCGGCAACGCTTGCCCGCCTGCGGTCAAGGGTTGTTGCCCTTCGTGCAGGCCCAGCGCTTCGAGGGTTTGCGGCGCGATCCAGGTGCGCCCCGGCGGGGTGAAGAAGGCGACGATCTGCGTCATGTCCAGGGTTTGTCCGGCCAGCGCGGAACCTGCGGGCAGGGAAACCGGCTCGATGCCCATCACCTGCACACGGCGCTGTTCCAGGCCTTGCAGGGCGATTCGACCTTGCACCACCGGCGATACCGGCCAGCCCGCGCGTCGCAGACTGATGAACAGATCCTGAGTAAACGCCGCGCCGTTGGCGGTGGACAGACTGGTCTGCGGCTCGCCGCCAATCAGTTGACTGGCCTGGGCATAGCTTTGTCGTGCCTGACTGTTGAGGGCCTGCACGCCGGTGAGCAGCGCGGTGGCCAGCCACAAACCGGTCAGCACACTGAAAAATTGCACCGGATGACGGCGCCAGTGGCTGAGCAGGGCGCGCAATGCCCAGTAGAAAACCCGCATCTCAGCGCTCGCTCTCGGCCGCCAGACGACCCAGATGCAACACCACTTTCTGCGCCAGGCGCTCGGCAACCCGTGGGCTGTGCGTGACCATCAACAGGCTGGTCGGGCTGTCCTGTAAAAGATCCAGCAGCAATTGCAGGACTTCGTCGCTGGTGGCTTCGTCGAGGTTGCCGGTGGGTTCGTCGGCCAGCAGCAACCCTGGACGCGACGCCAGCGCCCGGCCGATTGCCACGCGCTGTTGTTGCCCGCCGGACAGTTGCTCGGGATAACGCTTGAGCAGATCGCCGAGGCCCAGGCGTTCCACCAGTTGCGCCTGCCACATGGGCTCATAGCGCCCGGCCAGCCGCGCCTGGAACGCCAGGTTGTCCTCGACTTTCAGGCTGCCGATGAGGTTGAACTGCTGGAACACCAGGCCGATTTCGGTACGCCGCCAATTCGCCAACTGTGCTTCGTTCATGCGATCCAGACGCTGGCCGCTGATCTCGATCAACCCGCTGTCGGCCTGATCCAGCCCGGCCACCAGATGCAGCAAGGTACTTTTGCCGCTGCCCGATTCCCCCATCATCGCCAGGCTGCTGCCGTTTTCCAGGCGCAGATCAACCCCACGCAACACCGCCAGTGGGCCTTGGGCGGTGGGATAACTCTTGAAGACGTTTTTTACTTCAAGCATCGGCGGGCTCGATTCCGGGACGGGATTGAAGGGGCAGGATAGCGGCTTTGCCGGATACGTAGGAGGGGACTTGTCCCCGAAGGCGGCTGGTCAGACAGCGAGAGAAGCTGAAATTAACGCCGCTTGTGCTAACGCCTNGGGACTTGTCCCCGAAGGCGGCTGGTCGGACAGCGAGAGAAGCTGAAATTAACGCCGCTTGTGCTAACGCCTTCGGGGACAAGTCCCCTCCTACCGGTTTCGGTGCCGTGGCACCTCACTTCTCTCGAATCAACTCCCGCAACATAACCTTCAGGACGGGATTGAAGGGGGCAGGATAGCGGCTTTACCGGATCCGTAGGAGGGGACTTGTCCCCGAAGGCGGCTGGTCGGACAGCGAGAGAAGCTGAAATTAACGCCGCTTGTGCTAACGCCTTCGGGGACAAGTCCC
>NZ_LGSI01000049.1 GCF_001698815.1 Pseudomonas syringae
CCGCATGCCCGACTGCTTCCCGGACAAGTCCGGTCCTACCGAGCCATACAACCGGTAGGAGGGGACTTGTCCCCGAAAAGGCCGGTGTGAACGCTGAAAATATTCCCCCGCATGCCCGACTGCTTCCCGGACAAGTCCGGTCCTACCGAGCCATACAACCGGTAGGAGGGGACTTGTCCCCGAACAGGCCGGTGTGAACGCTGAAGATATTCCTCCGCATGCCCGACTGCTTCCCGGACAAGTCCGGTCCTACCGAGCCATACAACCGGTAGGAGGGGACTTGTCCCCGAAATGGCCGGTGTGAACACTGAAGATCCTCCTCGGCAGACCCGACTGCTTCCCGGACAAGTCCGGTCCTACCGAGCCATACAACCGGTAGGAGGGGACTTGTCCCCGAAAAGGGCGGGGCAAGCCGCGTAACAAGTCCGTCCAGCTTTTAGGGGCGGTTCAGGTGTATCAAAGCCCTTCCAGCGTCTCCAGCAACACCCGCACCTTGGTGATCGATTCCTGATATTCGGCCTCGCAGTCGGAATCGGCCACGATGCCGCCGCCGCCCCAGCAGGAAACCTTGCCGTCCTTGACCAGCAAACTGCGAATGGCGATGGAGCTGTCCATTTCGCCGCGCACATCCAGATAAATCAGCGACCCGCAGTACAAGGCACGCCGCGTCGGTTCCAGCTCGTCGATGATCTGCATGGCGCGGATCTTCGGTGCGCCGGTGATCGAGCCACCCGGAAAGCTGCCGGCGATCAGGTCCAGCGGGTCATGATTCTGCGCCAGTTCGCCAGTCACGCTGCTGACCAGATGATGCACGTTCGGATAGCTTTCCAGGCTGAACAGCTCGGGGACTTTCACCGAGCCAACCCGGCAACTGCGGCCCAGATCGTTACGCAGCAGATCGACGATCATCAGGTTTTCCGCGCGGTCCTTGGGGCTCGCCAATAGTTCTTCGGCATAGGCCTTGTCCTCGGCCGCATCACGACCGCGCGGACGCGTGCCTTTGATCGGTCGGGTTTCGACCTGACGCTCGCTGACCTTGACGAAGCGCTCCGGCGACAAGCTGAGGATCGCGTCGCCATCAGGCAAGGCGATATAACCGGAAAACGGAGTAGGGCAGGCCGCGCGCAACGCGCAATACGCTGCCCACGGGTCGCCGTGGCAATCGGCCTGAAAACGTTGGGCAAAGTTGACCTGATAACAATCGCCAGCCTGGATATATGCCTGGATACGCGCAAAAGCGGCGCGGTAATCGTCAGCGTCGAGATCAGCCTTGAACGCTGAGGTCAGTTGGAATTCAGCGGTATCCGCGTCGGCGGATTGCGTGAACAACTCCAGCAATCGCTGCCCTTCGCCGGGTTCCAACGAGGGATGGCAGACCAGCTGCGTGGTCCGCGCCTGATGGTCAGTGATGACCGCCCAGGCGTACAGCCCAAGGCGGGCGTCGGGCAATCGCAGATCATCGACTGCATGCCCGGGTTGCGGCTCCAGACGGCGACCGAAGTCATAGCCGAGGTAACCCAGCAGCCCGCCAGCAAAGGGCAATTCACTGCCCGCCGGTAATTGCGCCGGGCCCAGTCGCGCAAGGCTATCGCGCAGACGCTGAAAAAAACCGTCGCCGCTTTCCTGAGGTTTCGCCACCAGTTGCTCCAGCGGCCAGGCGCTGAACACATCGAACCTGCCACGCTCGGCGCTCGGGCGGCCGCTGTCCAGCAGGATGGCGCCGGGGGCGTGACGGATCCGACCGAAGTCATCGGCAGGGTTGGGGCAATAGGGCAACGGGGCAATGGAACAGGTTGGCATGCCAGGCTTCTGATCGGCGGCGCGGGCGGCGATTGTAGCCGCCCGCGGGGCTGGGGCATACCGCATTCACACGAGCGCGCTCGTAAAGCTGTTGTCAGGATTCTGCCAACCTCCCGTTGGATTTCGTCCCCAACCACCGACAGTCATGGGCCTACCTCCTGGTCCCGCTGCAGCAGGAGCTGGAGGCGCAGCAGGAGCAACCGGAGCAACAGTCGAAGGGGACAGACTTCCCACGCTGGCTCGGGGTGAACCTGCACCTTCAACCACCCCGGCATTTGCACCAGTAGATCCTCCCCCAGACATGGAAGGTCTGGGGGACGGAGTTGGAGAATAATCTACAGAAGGTGTCGACAATCTTCTGACACTTGCACTATTGTTGCTCGCAATGCTCGCCGTCGAACCTCTAGGAACGACGTTACCCGTTCCACCCGCACCGGAGCCGTGCGCTCGCGGTATACCATTGAGTGAACCCCCCGCAGCGCCTCCCAATCCCCCTCTCATGGTGCTCCACAACTTGCTCCCTAGCGTCGTTGCGCCTTTTTTCACCGCCATCGTCGCCCCTATCCCACTCGCTATCCCGCCTACAGCTCCTAAGGCAAAGCCGATACTGTTCAGCGTCTCGTCTTCCGTGAGCACACCCGCTACCTGAAGGCCAACGCCGGCTGCCTGCGCTGCGACTCCACCCCAAGCCAGTACCGCGCCTAACGACAGGCCACCGGTGACCGGGGCGGCGGAAATCGAAACCACCAGGAAAACAGCCGCTATGCCAACCCCAAGCCACTTGGTCCAGCCCCCGCTTTGCTTGGGTTGTTCAATCGGATCCACATACCCCGGATTGCCGCCGGGTCGTTCCTGTGTGCCCATTCGATGGCCGGTCGGGTCAGAGAAACTGATCGGATTGCCCATGCAATACATATAGGGATTGATGCCACCCACACCGAACGGGCTGAGGGAGTCCGGGCTGTGGAAACGCATCAGACTCGGGTTATAGACCCGATAGCCTCGTCCCAGCAGGTACCAGCCGCCGACTTCTTCGCGCACTTCACCATTGAACGCCAGCAGGCTGAGCAGTTCGTCATCCGTCTGTTCGCCATAAGCGCTGTAGGATCGGGTTCGTACCTCGTTGTCGAGCTGGCTTTCGCCGATCACGCTGTTGCTGGCATCGGTCAGAAACAGCAGGGTTTGGCTTTCGTCGCCCTGCTGTTGCTGGCCGATGGGGCCGTCCTGGTCGTAAAGGCATTGGATGAGGGTCTTGTCATGGACCGTATGGCTCAGGCTGTAGCCTTCAAAGAAGCGCAGGGTTTCGCTGCCATTGGCCTGAAGCACACTGATGAGGTCGTCGTGGCCGTCATAGCGATAGGCAATGATGGGCTGATCGTCAGCGCCTTTGACTTCAGTCAGGCGTCCCTGACTGTTGTAGCTCAACTGCCTGCCCCGTTCATCATTGAGCATGTGTCCATCGGCGTCGTAGGTGAACTCGGTACTGAGTGGATAGCTTTCGTGGTTGTGCGTCACCTTGATCAGTTGGCATGAGTCATCGGGCGCATAGGTGAACATGGCTCTGTCACTGCTGCCATCCGCGAACTTGCTGAGGCAGAGTTTGATGTTGTTCAGGGCGTCGAACAGGAAGGTCTGTTCGGTAATCCGGTTGCCGTGGGCGTCGCTCGACAGCTCGCTGCCCTCGGCTTTGTAATTGTCCAGCCGACCCCGGGAATCATAGGTAAAGGTTTCCTTGCAGACGCTTTGCTCGCCGACGAGGCGTTCCCGAATGTGCAATTGGTCGTCGTCGTACCAGGTCTGGGTGAAGGTTCGGACCGGGAGGTCGGGCAGATGCTGGGTGCGTCTGGTTTCCCTGCCGAGCGTGTCGTATTCCAGCTCGGTGAACAGTTTTCTGTCGCTGCCCAGAAGATGAGTGGTGCTTTGCTGCAATTGACCCAGATTGTTGTAGATGAATTCGGCCTGCAATTTACCCTGCGAGACCGACGCGACCCTACCGCAGTCGTCGTATTCGTAGAGGGTCTCGAAGCCATCGGCGACGGTGCTGCTCAGGGGTCGACCCTGCCGTGAGCTGACGTATTGGGTCTGCTGGGCCTTGCCCTCGCTAGCGGTACGACTTTGCAGTTGCAGATGACCGAAAACGTCGTAGGCGTACTGATTCTCGGGCTGATCGGCAACTCTGCTGGAGCCAGTGATACGCGCTGTCTGGCTGTCGTAGCTGAATTCCACTTCGTTTGCGGCTGCGCCGTTGATGCTGATTTTGCGCGGCTGGGTTGTCAGGTCCAGATCGTAGGTGTACTCGAAAACTTGCTTGCTGGGCGAAATGCGCTGGCTGGGCTGCACCCGATCTCCCATGTACCCGTAGGTTTCCACGCGAGGGCCAACGCTGATTTGGGTCAGTCGTTCCAGGCCATCGAACGCCTGGGTGCCGGGCGTCACCTCGGGCTCGGTACCGTTGCCGGGCGTGACATGGATGTTTATGGGTAATTCGCTGCTGCTGTGATCGGCGAAACTGCGAGCCACGACGGTTTTATCGGGAAGGGTTGTGCTTGTCATGCGCTCAAATGCATCGAAGGCATATTCAGTCACCAGGCTGCGGGTGCTGAGCTGTTGCGTTTGCTGGGTGCAGTTGCCCTTGCCGTCGTATTGATAGAGCAGTGAGCCGACGGTCGCGCCTGTTTCATCCTGGCGAACGACGGAATCCGGCTTGTTGAACACGTTGAATTCGGTAACGCTCAGGCCGCTTTTGATCTCGGGCTGTGTCGAGCTTTCTATCCAGCTGGTCTGCCTGACACCGCGTTTGCCGAAGGGTGAGCGTTGCGTGACAGTGGCCACCCCGTCCGGCCCCACCACCCTGCATTCGTGACCCCAATTGTCGTACTCGATGGTGCTGGTCAGGGCCCGTTCCAGCGTTCCCAGCCAGTCATAATCGGTTTCGCTGACCAGATTGGCCCACTGGTCGTATGTCGCCGAGTAGGTTTTGCGGTAATCAACCGCATCTTGCCCAGGTTCCAGGCACTCCTCGAGAATCGTTCGATTGAGCCCGTCGAAGGTGCTGCGAATCTTGACGCCATTGACTTCCGTCAACTCCTGGCTTGCCTGCTGCCCCGGTTGGGAGGTCAAGGTATACGCGTAATGACGAGACGCGGCGAACTCGGTATCCGGGGCCACGGTTTCCATAGTGACCCGGTTCAACGTGTCATATTCGTACTTGAGCAGAACCCCGTTGACGTCGGGCACGACCAGCGGTTTGCCCGTAAACAGTGACTGTTGAAGGGGTACGCTTTTGGACGTGCCATCAAAAGCGGTCAGCGTCTCGACAATCTGGTCCACAGTCTCCCCGGCCAGGGCGCTCAGGGGCGTGCTGTAGCTGAACCCGGTGGTCGAGGTTTTGCCGTTGAGGGTTTCGCTGTGGCTTTTTGCCCGGCCATGCACCGCCGGGTCTTGCGGTGCGTCGTAATAGTCACGCTGGGTGTATTGCAGCGCAGCGACATGGTTGTCGTCGCTGCTGGTCAGGGTTTCCTCGGCGATCACCAGCCAATTGACCGCGGCATTGGCATTCTCCAGCGCCGGCAGCGCGCGGTAGGTGTAGGCGAGGCGCAGAACGGCGGCCTGGCCATGCTCCGACGCGGCGGGGAAGGTATGGTGTTCGTGCTGGTTGCGTACAAACCCGTCCGGGTCCGGCGGACAACCCTCGGCGCCTTCCCAAGGGTAATAGCTGAAGGTTTCGCGGATGCCATTGGCCTGGACCTTGCTGGTCAGGTTGCCGTATTCATCGAACTCAGTGCTTTCAACCTCGATGCGAAACCGGTTGGCATCGTTGTCCAGTTCCCAGCGGGTGGTGAAGGTTTTCGGCAGCTGGAACTGCGGCGGTTGATCGTCGAAATTCGTGTCTTCGGCGTGGTAATCGGTCTGTACCCGTTTGACGCAGTGATCCTGAACCGTCAGCTCCTCAGTCTGGAGATGAAATCGGTTATAGGTACGGGTCACCGTACGCAGGATGTTGCTGCCGTCGTTCAAGGTGGCGACCGAGCCATATTCATAGTCATGGTTGACGTTATAGAGGTTGTCCTCGCCATTGTCGTCCCAGTGTTGCAGGGCGTTGTGGCCCAGGAAGTTATTGTCGGTGTAGCTGTAGTCCACCTCGATCATGGGCTGCTCAAAACCGGGGTAGGTGCAGTGGCGATTGACCCGGGGCAATGGATCGCGCTGCAGGCCGGGGAAGACGTGGCCCTGATCGAAATACTCGATGGTTTCCCGACCGCCCGCCGGGGTCTGGACTTCAACCAGGCAGGTGCGACCAAAAATCTGTTTGTAGCTGAAACGCCACGAGGCTTTCTCCGGCGTCGGCAGGATGATGGCGGTGACCTCGCCGTCGCCATTGAGCTTCATCTCGAAAGTGGCCAGCGGCCCGCCGTTGGGCCCGCTGTCCGGATGCAGGTGCAGCTTGACGAACGAACCGCCGGGGTCACGCTCAACGCGCAGCAGGGTGGTGAAGGCATCGCTGACGGTTTGCAACAACTGGCCGCCGTTGAATGGGACATACGTCAGGCTGACGGCATGGCCCGAAGGCGAACTGATCGTGCGGGGCAAGGCGACCCGTTGCTTGCTGCTGCCGCCGGTGACCAGGGTTTCCACCAGTCCGGACTTGTGCACCACGCGATAAGTCTCGTTGCCCTCGTCATGGAAGTGAAACGTGTCGAGTTTTTTCTCCTTGATGTCCGGTTGGCCTCCGCTGCCGGTGACCTTGAAATTCTCGCCGCTGCTCAGGGCCAGCATCTGGTCCTCTGGCGTGAACTGCGACAGGTTCAGGTTCCAGCCCATGCCGAAGCCGGAATCGATCACGTTCAGCGGGTTGAACTGCAACTGCAACGGCACGGCCGGACCACAGAGTCGGTTGCTCTTGAGTTCCGGCATGTCCACTGACACGGTGTACTGGCCCGTGCGCGGATCGACGCAATGCTGCATAAAACCCATGAAGTTGAATGCATTGGAATGCACGGCACTGGAAGTAGTCATTGCCGGTAACCCTCTGTGGTGATCAATAATCAAGCAACCCTAAGCAGGGTCGGGTGGAGATGTGGCGGCACGGATGGAGACGCCTGACAGCGTGTCGCGTATCTGTGCATTGCCGTTTTTGCGGTATTTTCCAGTCAGCTTCAAACCGGGTTCGATAATGTCGCCCACCGCATAGGTGTCGATATATTCCAGCTCGATAATGATTGTTGAAGTTCTTTTGCGCGTGGTCACAAAACTAAACCAGAAGTTCTGATCTTCGCTTTCTATCGCGTCATCTCTATCAGTCAGTAATATTTTCGTGGCAGAGGGAAGATCAGTGAACTGAACAGTCCGCGCTGTATCGTTTTTGCAGGGGGAGTCAGACTCACGGAACCCATATATTTTCGTTTCGCCACTGCCACTGGTGGGCGCAGGCAGAGAGCAAGTCGCATTGTCTTTATCTCTGATGAGAATAGCGCCCGAACTGGCGACACTCGTTGCAGTGTTTGAGTTCGTTGCCGAAGATGAGCTTTTTTCTGTGTTCATGAGGGATATTCCTGGCGGACGAAATATTGATCACCACAATGAGGCGCACTTGAAATAGGTGGGTTCCTCTTCGTCTCCGATGTGCTTCCGAGAGGCGATGACCTTGTTGGCAGGGCATTCAAAGTCAGTTTCATGTGCAAGGCCGGCATTTGTCCATTCGCTGTCCACTACAACCCGCATGGCGTTGCCCCAGGCATCGATAACCGTGGAACATTGATAGCTAGTGGGTTCATTTTCATCACCGACGTGCTCTCGCCCCGTCATGACTTTGTCTGTAGGACAGTTGTAGGTATGCGAACTTTCATCATCCATTTTTTGCCACTCAGCATCTGACGTCTTCAACTGTTGGAACTGATGCACTGACGCGCATCGGTAATAGGTGCTTTCTTCTTCGTCACCTTTATGTCTCAGGCCGACCATGACGCTAAAGTCCGAGCAGGCATATTCGTGGTCATGTTCATGGACTCCACCACTCCACGCCCATGGATCAACCGTCGCCGCAGCGTTGGGTTTAATCGCCGGTCTGGGGGCGTCTTCGGCATGTGGCATGGGTTGCATCAAGCCTAGAGCGCTGAAGATCAAGGCTGAACATAGCCAGGTGTGTTTGTTTTTCACGGCAGACATGAAACTTCCTGTTTTCACTTTATTTCTCCCTGGGGTACATAGGTTCGCGGCTAACGTCAGCCGCTCTGGAATCCCGGTACTTTGCTGTTCGTGAGCCACCGTGCAGCAGGTCTTTATCACCCATTTCCATTTACGGTAGACCCGATATCCGGCTCTGACAACCTAGTAGTTTTGCTAGGTATACATCCCTGCTTTTCGAGTGTAGAACCTTCCTCAGAAAGTATTGGATCGCGTATTACAACCTCGGCATGGAGCCACGAGCATGAGCGAATCAGCCAGTGGGAAAATCGGTCTTGCAGCCTTGCCTGATCAAGTTGCCCTGCCTGTTGCGCAAATAAAACAGTCTCACGACCTGGCGCTGGGAGTTGATGATGTGGGTGATAACGGCGCACTGGCGGTTGTGCCGATAGTTGCTGCGCTGGAGATCGGTGATTCCATGACCTTACACTGGAAAGGTTTCTATGACGGTATTGCGCTGATCGACTGGTCCGGTAAATTTACGTTCGATGATTCAAATACCAAAGGTCCTGCGCTGTTTAGCATAGAACGCTCACATGTATTAATTATTGAAGACGGTTATGCCGAAATAAACTATCAGATAGATTTCGCAAGCGGCGTTCAATCCGATGAGTCGCCAACGCAAACAGTGCACATCGTGCCGCCTGTCGCCGAACGTCTCCAGGCCCCTTATATCGACGGCCACGACTCAAACCAGCCGATAGATCCCGGGCGTTATCCCGAAGGCATCACTGTGCAATTCGCGGCTTATCCCGGCATGCAGCTTGACGATCATGTCGTGCTCTACGGGGATGGCGTTCGAGACGCTGGCAGCGTCGTCATGGCATTGCGCATTGAAGCCTCGCATATTGAAGCTGGCGCGGTAGCGTTTTCAATTGGCCCCGAATGGCTACAAGCCAATCAAGGCGAAAAAGTGGAGGTTTTCTATCAGTACGCGCGGCCCGGTGTTGCTGCGACCAGCGAAGCATTGAGCCTCAGCGTGCTGCTACCTTTGGATCTGCCGCCTGCCGTGGTGGAGAAGGCGCAGGCCGAGGGCCTTCCCGGCCAGAACGAGGGCTATTTGCTTGCACGCGACGCGACGTCGGGCGTCTATGTCAACGTCAGCGAGTCAGTCCTGCTTGGGGAAAACGATGACCTCGAAGTGCATTGGCAGGGTCATCCCTCTGGCGGGCGGCATATTGCGCAGACGCCGGTCAGTCCCGACGTCAGGACACGTTTCTTGGTGCCAGCCAGCGCGGTTGCGGCCAATATGGGCGGGGACAGCAAGCGTTTCGACGTGTTCTACCGCTTTACACCCTTCAACGGGCACGCCCAGGATTCCCGACCCTTTCATTTACATATCCGGCCGCTGGATCAGGAGCGGTACCCGATTATCCAGTGGCCCAGGTTGGCGGGCGCCGCCACGTTGTCTTTGAAAACCGTGGCGGCCAGTGGTGAAGATCTGCAGCTTGGCTTATGGCCATTTATGGCTGAAGGGCAGCTGGTCACCATTGAGGCGAGTGGCGTGGCCGCTACCGGCGCACCGACCCGAATCACTGTCCGCGATGCGCAGGGCGTATCGAAAACGGAGATGACCCAAAGAAAAGTGATGAGCAAGTTAGCCCTGGGGTTTCTGCGGACATTGAAGCTCAATGAGTACATCACCGTGACCCCGCAAATCAGTTTTGATGGTGGAGATACCTTTTTTGGGCTGGCAAGCAATAACGGCGTGAAGCTTGTTGATTGAATGTTCAACGGCTCGGACCGTTCATGGAGGAAAAGGCGATGAGACTTACAGTTGAAGCACTACTAGCCGAGATGCGCAAAGAGCCATTTACAGTTGGCTGGAATGCGATCGTAGCCTATGACAGAGCCAAGACCAACAAGGTGCTGGCGCAGGAATATATAGAACGGTTCTCTACGGAATCCTATTTTCCGCCGTTAAATGGCCCCGTCCCTACAACAGAGAGTGAAATTGAGTGGGTCTATGACTATATCGTGGACGCGCCACGGCTTTCGTTTGAAAACGCCAATATTACCGAATCAAGAGCGATGCTGACCATGAAGGTCCTGGGCGGCACACAACTTTCCGTGGCAACAGAATCAGGGCGTGCAGCCACCGTGGTCCGGGTGGCCGCTTACGATTCGCTGCAAGGGCCTTTACTCACCATGATTATCAATCTCATGTTGGCTGAGGGCAGTGTCAATAGTCTTGGCCAGGTAGCGCTTGATCTTAAAACGGGTCAGTCGCCGTTGCTGTATTTCTTTGGCCCCACCAAAAACCAGCGAGAGAAGGGCGGGGCGTTCATGTTGAACAAGTTCAAGTCGCTGGAGCCATTGATTACAATTTTTGTGCTTAATGAAATAGGCAAACAGGATGACCAGTTCCTTAAACCCAAATATTTTACCTTCAGGACTCATCCTGAGCCGGGCGCCAGCGTCGCTCGTGCGGCTAATTTTGGCGAAGGGGCGGTTTTGAACTTCATTAGCATGGATGATGAGAATAATGGAACAATTCCTGCGACCAACGACGATTTGAAGTATCTGATCCCTGCAGGTAATTATTCCGCTTCAACGTTTCTTGGGCAGGATTTCATGTTAAGAAGGATTGTGGTCGAAGGCTTCAAGAAAATGACACTAGGCCTCCACTACGTGACAACTGGCGAGCCTGGAAGCTTCATTGAGAGCATAAAGCTGACCACCGGTGTATATACCAGTAAGCCGATTTCTACCTCACTGCCAAACTTCTCCAACCTGAGCCTGGATGGCTTCAATTTGTCCATGGGTGACGTATATGAGGGTTTTACGCTAACTGTCGTTAGAGACAGTGGCCTTTATAAAATCCATTGGAAGAGAAACGCTTTACAGAACTGCTCCGTAACGCCTGGCGGTCAAAGTAAACTTGACGGCACTCTTATGGCTTCATGGGAACTCACGCAACAATTCAAATTCACCCTGCGCGACGCAGCCGGAGAATTGGCCCTGGAACCTGTCGAAGATGGCAAGTTTCGCCAGTTTAAAGTTGCTCCAGCCGGTAGTTGGCCACCTGTTGTCGAGGAAAACTTCGCGGAAATTGCCGAGTTTCTTGAAGGTGAGCTCGCTGCAGCGCTGGAGAACTGGATACCTCTGTTTACTTCCGCAGTTGAGGAAGTCGATGTCTTCAGACTCAACAGTCTGTTATTCAAAACCGATAACGTTGTGCGCTTTAACAGCGCCCATTCGCCAGGCGACCTGGCGCTGTTTGGAGAACTTGCGCCCCATCTCGACGAATTCTCCATTCTCCCGTTGGAGCCTGTCATGGGGGCTGGCGCCACGATGACTTTAAATACCGAGCCACGCGGTGTCACAGGGGTGAGTTGGGACGTGGTAAATATTGAAGGGGGCTCCGGTAACCCGGGAAAAATAGTCAGCGGCACGGCGCCCGGCACCGGTGTTTATACCGCGCCACCACAAAGCGACATCGAGGGTTTCTTTCTCCGGGTGCGAGTCATCGCAACGAAAGGTGAGTTTCGCAGCTCTGCTCTGGTGACGATTGTCACCCGATCAATTGCTATCAATCCCATGGTTCAGTTCTGCAATGCCCGGAAACCAGGCGGGGAGGTGCAGAGCCGTGAGGTCGCCGCAGGAACTTTGGGCGTTGCTGCAGGCTTGCAATGGACTGTCGCCGGTAACACCGGGTCAACGGTAGTGGAAAGCACGCTTGAGGGCGGCGACCATACCTTCATTGCCTGTGAGGAATCTGATGATAACGCTTTGGCTTATACCCTCGACGAAATAGTAGTAACGGATCCGGTATATGGCAGCGAGTCAAGTTGGGTTCTGGTGATACACAAAGCCCCCACTGGCGAAATCCTGATAGATAACACCGTGTCGCTGCCGCCAAATAAAGTAAAACTGGTGCTCGACGGCGGCGCAGGTCCTATGCCAGACGTGATATGGACACTGTTGAAAGGCAGTGGCTCTTTCGAGGCGAGCGATGAAGAGGGGGTATTTACAATCGATCCTGACGGATCCTTTCGCTTTGCACTGATAACCGCTTTGGTGAAAGCCCCCAGTCCGGCATGGCCAGATATGACGGCCCATTTTATCTTGCCCCTGCCGCTGGTTGATATTCCGACTTTGGTAACTGCGTTGGAAAAATCGTCGATCTACTTTAAATCCGTCGCTCGCCTGGGTATGGACGAAGCGGCCCGCGTCGCTGGACTGGATAGGTGATTATCATGAGTAATCGATCGGTAGCCAGTATCCTGGCCAAGCTTAATGAACGTTCGCAGTCCAATGGCTGGAATGCCATTGTTGCCTACGATAAAACCTGTGCGAATACATTACTGGCACAGGAATACATTTCCAGGTTCAGTGCCGACAGCTACCTCACGCCCATCACTGCAAAGGTTCCTTCTACGCAGGACGAGCATGAGTATGTAGTGGATTTCGTGCTTGACCGTCCGCGACTGTCATTCGAGAAAGCCTCGGTTAAATTTTCAACGGCGAAGTTGGTGGTGAAAGTCGTTGGCGGGTTGCACCTCACTACCCGCGAGCCCTTGGGCAAGCCTGAAGAATTGATCAGTCTGGCTGCTTACGACACCTTGGGCGGGCCTGAATTGCGGATGGGTATGTCCTTGAATGTGTTATTGGGCACCGTTGATATCGAGGGGCGCATCGCGTTTGACCTGTCCAAGGGAACGGAAATCACCTTGACCTACTCGCAGGATCCGGACAAGCGTCGACTGGGGGGTGAATTTTTTCGGGCCTATTTCGAAAAGCTGCCTGACGAGCAGAAAATATTTGTCCTCAATGAGATCAAAAGTTCGGAGGCGCAGTACCTGAATCCTGCCAATGTCCAGATCCGCACCCAGTCCGTTGCTCTTGGTGCAGGCGACGACGAAATGGATGATGGTTCAGGCGCAATCCTGCTGTTCATTACCATGAAGGGTGAGGACTACGGCACGTTTCCGGAAGCCGACGCCGGATTGGCGTATTTGATTCCCGATGATGCTGCAACTCCCTGTACGACCGCGATTCTGCTGGACAATGCATTCTTCATGCGCAAGTTCGTGGAGGAGGGTTTTCGGCTGATGACGCAATCGACGGAACCCTGCGAAATTGAAACCACCTACACAGACCCTGACGCAGGGTTTGTTGCCAGCATGAGCCTCGTGAAAGGGACACGCAAAGGGCCGGGAGTAATCTTTTCGCTCCCCCATATCCCCTCTCTCCGTCTGGGTGGGCTTGACACGCCGATGGCCGAGCAAGACACCAGTGGGCAACTGGCGGGCAGCGCCAGCTTTACGCTGACCTTTGAGGGTGATGCCTTCACCATGGAGTGGACGGGGCAAAAGCCCCAGGACATCACCATCAGGACAGAAGGCGACGTGACACACACCTTTCCGTTGCCCGCGTTCTGGATGTGGCGCAGACGCTATGTCTTCCACATTGATGAGGCTTCCAATGACATGACATGGGTCCCCGCGCCCGAGGGTGACCAGACTTACTACAAGGTAACCCCGGGTGACTATGCAGGGATTGTGGGTGTGTCCGAACATTTCGCGGAAATCAGCAGTTATGTCGAGAATCTGTTGTGCGAGCAACTGCAAAGCTGCGTGGACGACTTTGTCTCGCCATTGAAGAATGTGGACGTATTTCGGCTGAACAGCATCTTGTTCAGGGAACATCATGTCATGCGTTCGGTGAACGCCTATTTGCCCGGTGACGTCATTATTTTCGGAACCACCGGCGCCGACGTCTCGGCGTTCATTCTCAGTCCTGTTGAACCGCTGTCAGGGCCGGGCGAAGGCGTGCAGTTTGCCGTGTCGCCTCCGACCACCGGACTCGAATGGGATGTAGCGCTTGTTCCCGGCAGTGCTGGAAAGCCTGGCATTTTCGACGCTGAAACGCTGATCTACACCGCACCGCAAGCCGCTGACATCGAGGGTTTTTTCAGCCGTGTCAAAGTCACTGCCAAAAAGGGCGGGTATTCGAGTTCCGCGCTGGTGACCGTGGTGGTTCGGGATATTTCCTTCAATCCATTGGTAGCGGTGTGCGGGGTCGGGGAAAGACGTGAAATGTCGGCTCGGGGCAGGATGCCTGGCACGCTTGAATGGTCAATCGCCGGGCCGGAAACGGGATCGGATATTGTGCCGAGCAGCCTCCCGGAAGGCGATCACACCTACATTGCTCCTCCTCAGGTGGATAAACCGGCTTCGCTCTTTACGGTGGAAGAAGTTCAAGTGAAGCAAGGCGCAATGATCTATTCGTCATACGTGCTGGTCATTCACCGGCCTGCCATCGGTTTTATTACTATCAAGGAGGATGCGGAGCTGGAAGAAGGGCAACTGCAACTACAGGTAGATATCGGCAACGGGCCTGTTGTGGGCCTCAACTGTACGTGGACGCTCAAAGGCAGCGGGAACGTCGATGCTGCAACAGGCCTTTATACCGCTGATCCAGCAAGTCCACATCGCTTTTCGTTGATCACTGTGGAAGTTGAACCGCCGCCGGGTTTCCCCAGTGCCGGAGCATTCATCATTTTGCCCGTGCCGTACGTTGACTGGAAAACTATCAAGGAATTGCCCGATAAGTAACCGGCTCGCGCTCATCCATTCACAGGAGTGTCAGTTATGCTTTCCAATTCATTAGACAGCCTGCTCGTCCGGCTTGAACAAGGAAATGTGATGTCCGGATGGGGAGCCATTTTGACATTCGGTCGAACGGAGTTAAATCGTCTTATCAAAGAGCAATATATTCGGGGCTTTGAAGGCTTGCAGTTTTTGCTGCCCTTCAGCGAAACGTTCCCGGTGGGTAATATTGGAGATAATAGTGAGCAGGTTGAACTTCGGGGTATTGTCCTGGGTGTGCCGACACTTTCCTTTGAGTCAGCGTCGCTGAACGAAGCCGTGTTAACCGTAACCATGAGTATTGTCGGTGGCACGTTTACGAGCTTCAGGCACGCAGCAGGTGTTCCGCCAAGCGTGTTGAGTTCGTTCAATATCAGTGAAGTGATGGGTTTCAATGTCAGCATGCAAGCCAGTGTCAACAGTATGATTGGCGAAGTTGACAGCAGTGGCGTCGTTACGCTGGATTTAACCCTGAGCAGCGAAGTTACTTGTAATCTGGGCAGTGTTAAAAAAGTCCAGGACCAGATCGGCGAATATTTTCAGCGTTATTTCGTCGGCCAGCAAAACTCACAGCGCCGCTTTGTGCTCGGGATGCTGAAACTTGATAACTACAACCCGTTGAGCCCGACAAGGTTTGCGATTCGGGTGCAACGCGCTCCCGGTGCTGATCAACGTCTGGCCGCCAACTTTGGTGACGGGGCCGTGGTCGTGTTTATCAGGCTGAAAGTACAGGATGGCGAGTCCATGCCGGGTACGCCGATCGAAGGTTCCGGTTTCCCCTATCTGATTCCCGATGACCAGACCGATGGCTTGCCTTTGTATTCGGCCGCCCTGATGGTTGATCAGCGACTGCGACCTTTGGTCGATGAGGAGCAACTTGATCTTCTCAAAAGCCTGATTTTCCCTAATCAGAATAGGTTCGATGAGGTCAGTCGGCATGAGCCACATGACCTGGCGATCTTTGGCAACATCAGAGAATCGTCAAGCTCAGTGAGCATTCAGCCTTCCGCTGTGATGCTCGGCGCTGAGCAGGAGCAGACATTCGTTGCCCGGCGTAACGATGGCTCAGTAGTTGCCAATGTGCAGTGGGCTGTAAGAAGCCCGGATTTTCCCGGTTCTCAGGGCCGGATAACGTCAAGCGGTGGGGTGTACACCGCCAATGCCCAATCAACCATGTACAGGAATCGCCTGCCCATGGTGGTGACGGCAAGCTATTACCAGGAGGGGGAAGAGCAGAAGGCGTCGGCTTTGGTTCACGAGCGTTTCGAGAGCATGTCTGTCGCGCCGCTGGTGCAGATCAGGAGTGGCACAGATAAGACCGCCATAGCCATTCGTGCAAGCACTCTGGGGTCAGGGCCGTTGCTATTCAGAATTATTGAACCCGCTGCAGGCGCTCGACTGGAGCCTGTAGACGCCAATCATGAAAACTATTTCCCACCGCCAGTTGTGCAGCCCGAGGCCATTCTGGTACAAAAAATCCAGATCAGCGATCCGGACGGTGAGCAGGCGATAGCGACCATCGTATTGCTGAACAAGCCAAACTATCTGGAACTTGAGCCTTATTATGTGAAAGGGTTGGGCCCACGGGAAACGGTAGAGTTCAAGCAACTGAATGACCAAATCGATCCGACCTTGCTTGGCTGGAGCGTTCTGGGCGAGGGCGAAGTGGACGAGGAGAGGGGTATTTTCACGGCGCCCGCAACCCCGACATCAATGATCAGCGTGGTGGTATGCGAATTGCCCTCGCCCGGCCCGGAATGGCCATCTCAATACGGCTACAGCATCGTCAATCTGCAGCCGCTTGAGACCGAATACATTCCCCCTCGCTGGGAAAGTCTCCAGGAGTTCTCCATCAGCGCGCCCAATAGCCCTCCAGGTGTATCGGCGCAGGGCTATGCCAACGGTTTTCAGCAGATTCCCATCGTCATCACCCTGGAAACCAAGACCATCGAAGTCGACGGCCAGCAGCTGCACGTACCGGTCAGCGATGTCGAGTTGTCAACCTTACGCCTGGTGGAAAAGTTCAGTGACGGCCATGTCAGGTTTATCGATGATCTTCAGGAGGGAATCGAGTACGGCAGTGATCTGCCCTATGCCGCACACACCCGCCCCAATCGATTCAGTTTGTATTCGGCAACGCTTGCAGGAAAAAATGCCCGGCATGCGCTACCTACGCCTAAAAACAATGGCACTCGCTACCGTGAACTGTATGTCCATATGGCGGTTGAGGGCAGCAGGACTTTCTATGCAGAATTTCAGGCTGATGACGGGACAACCTGGCGCTCCGATAGCAACATAGGGGGTGAAGGCGAACTCACTGTGCTCGGGGTTAAACCTCCGGTCCTGAATGCTGCTCATTATGAACTGGTCCGTGACCGCGCCTTCAATGGGCAGGGTAATGATGGTCCCCCTGAAAACCCGGATCCTTTCAGTTATTACCTGGATTCAGTTGATTACTGGCATTTGAGCTATATGCGTTTGGGTACATATCCCGTCTTGTTCGCAACATTGAGGGTAGAGAACAATACTTCCACTATTCAGTGGGAGAGTGAATATTGTGAAGAAACGTTTTTTAGTTATACCGGGTATGCATTTTATCCCGCCCCCTATAGAGCCAATAACGCGCCTCCCGACGGATTGTCGTTTGATATTTATTATCGGGCGCTGTTGAGCGTTTCATCGTTAGATGAAGTTGATCGAAGCATTGTATCGGGTAAAGAACCTTCACCGGGAGAACTGATTGTCAGTCTGCATCGGGTGCCGGATATGAAGTATTGGCATGATGGACTGGCGGGAGGCGATGAACTGAAGAAGTTCAGACGTATTCTGGATCGCCCGGTTGTTTTTGTCCTGCTCGATGAAGAAGGTAACCGCCACCGTGTGCAAATTGGATTTGATGCACCGACAATTGACGATAGCCGTAATCGGCTGATGCTCACTCTGCAATAGCTCAACGGAGTCAATGATGACTACTTCAAGCGTTATTCATTCCAATGCATTCAATTTTATGAGTTTCATGATGGTAGGGGTCGATCCGCGCACGGGCCAGTACACCGTGTCAGTGGACATGCCGGAACTCAAGAGCAACCGACTCTGCGGTCCGGCCGTGCCGCTACAGTTGCAGTTCAACCCGCTGAACGTGATCGATTCCGGCTTCGGCATGGGCTGGAACCTGAACCTGTCGCAGTTCACGCCAGAGGACCAGATGCTGGCCCTGAGCAGCGGCGAGAATTTCAAAGTCACCGGCAGCGGAGGCCAACCGGACATCAAGGAGAAAAAACTCGACACGTTCCACTTCCATGACGTGGGCAACGAGACTTATCGCGTGGTGCACAAGTCCGGACTGGTGGAAACCCTGGTCACCGGCGGCAGCAGCAAGCAACGGGTCGCCTTGCCCCACACGATCAGTTCGCCTTCGGGCCATGCCGTCAGCCTGACGTATGTCCCGTTCAACGGCGGCCAGTTGTTGCACACCGTCAGCGATGCCTTCACCACCCTGTTGCGCGTCGAGCGTGATCCCGGCGGTTCGTTCGTCAAGCTGCACCTGCATCCGGACAGCGGGCCCAACGGCGGGCCGCTGGCCACTTTCGAGATGAAGCTCAATGGCGACGGCGAGGTCACCGCCATCATCCTGCCGACGCCGGAGAAAGCTTCCTGGCGGTTTACCTATGACCAGTTTTTTGGCCGCACCTGCCTGGTTGAAGTCCAGACCCCGGTGGGCGGTCGGGAAACCATCGAGTATTTCGATCAGGGCCACGTCTTCCCCGGCTCGCCGCGCGATCCATTGCCCCGGGTCAATCGCCACTGCACCTACCCCGGTTTTGAGCAACCCATGATCGAGGTGAACTACAGCTACACCGACAATAACTTCATGGGCCACAACGCCCTGCAACACTGGGACGACAATGGTGAGGACAACCTCTATAACGTCGACCATGACTATGAATATGGCTCGGTCGCCACCTTGAAAGACGGCAGCAACACCCTGCGCACGGTAACCCGTACGTTCAACCGGTTCCATCTGCTCACTGAGGAAGTCACCACGCAGCAGCACTGCGTCAAACGGGTGCTGACCGACTACCACGCCGAAGACACCAATTTCGACAATCAACCGCCGCAGTTCCAGCTGCCGAAAACCGTCACCAGCCGCTGGGAACTGGACAACGATGCCAACCGGTTTCGCATCGAGGTTGAAAGCACTGAGTTCGATGAATCCGGCAACCTGACCAGCAAGGTCCAGGCCAATGGCATCTGCGAAACCTTCAGCTATTACCCCAAAGACGGCGCCGAGGGTTGTCCGCCGGACCCGGACGGGTTTGTGCGCAACCAGCATGAACACACGACTTATCCGGCAACGTCGGAACACGGGAACGCCGCTACTTTGCGCAACACCTTCACCTACCAGCTGCTGCCCCCGCTGGAGAACGCCAATGGCGCGGGCAATTGGCTGGTGCTTGCCGAGGAAACCCTGACCAGCAGCGATGACAACCCTGTGGCGGCGCTGCAATACACCCAGCGCGACTATTACGACACACCGCAAGATCCAACGGTGCATGGTCGGCCGAAAAGCCACAGCGAAACCCTCAATGGGAAAACCTCGACCACCGGGTTCAGCTACAGCACGCCCCTGAGCGCCCTGGCCGGGGAGACCGTGGATCAGATTGTCGAAACCCTGACCGCTTTTGATGGCGCGGCTAAAACACTGACTCGACAACATTCTTTTCTCAACGGCGAAGTGCTGCTGGACTATGAAAACGATACCGATGTTCAGATCAGTTACGTCTATGACGTGCTGGGCAGGGTCATCGAGGAAACCGTCGCGCCGGACACCGACTATGCAGCGTCCCGACGTTATACCTACACCTTGACTTCCCTGGATGGGCAGCAGGCGCGCCAGGAAAGGGTGGACGTCAAGGGCGTAACGGTGCGTACCAAAGTGGATGGGCTGAACCGCGCCATTCTAGAAGAGCGTCAGGATCGGGATGGCGAAAAGCCTGAGGACTATCGCCGCATCTACCTCGCGGGCCACGACGTCTTCGGCAATATCGTCGTAGAGACCGACTGCGACTGGCTGGGCACGGAGGAATTGGCGCTGCGGCGTCTGTTCGAGTTTGACGACTGGGGGCAGCAGTTGAGTGTGAGGGGGCCGGACGACGTGGTGGAGTATACGCAGACGGACCCGATCGGAACCCCGGAATCCAAAGGGCCGATCATCCGCAGTTGGCGCCAGGAACCTGAGGATCCAGAGGCGGAATACGCAATAGGCGGGGCCACCGAAACCTGGCAAACCCTGTTCGAAAAACCCGGCCGGGTTGAACGCTTCGATACACAGGGGAAAAGCCTGAGCGTGCATCAGTATTTTTATGACGGCTTGGGTCGGACCGCCAGGGAAGTCGATGCGCGCACTAACACAACGCTTTTTGCTTATGACGCCTTTGACCGGCTGGTCGAAAGTACCTTGCCCGGTGGTGCTGTGGTCAAGCGCAGCTACGCCGAGCACAGTGAGGATGATCTGCCGAGCAGCATCAGCGTGAATGACATCGAGTTGGGCACTCAGGTATTTGACGGGGTGGGGCGTAAAACTGAATCGGTTGTCGGCGGGCGCAAGCAAGTGTTCACCTACGACCCTGGACAGTTCCAGCCCAAGAGCGTTACCACGCCCAGTGGCCGGCTGATCACCTACGATTACTTGCCCTCACTGGGCGATGAGCCGTTGCACCGCTATCTCCCCGATAATCTCACTGCGCAGTATGACTACGACAAAAAAGACGCACGGCTGCTCAGTTGTGCGGAATCAGATCAGGAGCTGGAGCGCAGCTATTTCAGCACTGGCGAACTCAAAAGCGAGACACGTCGGCAGTCCGGCGGCGATCCGCGGAGCATGCACTATGTCTACAGCCTCAACGGCCGGCTGCTGAAATACACGGACGTACTGGGTCAGATCCAGAATTATCGTTATGACCGGGCTGGACGCCTTGAGCGCACCGATCTGGGAGGGCTGGCTTCGACGTTCAGCTATGACGCTTTGGGACGGTTAAAAGAGATCAACACCCGGGAGGACGATCGCAGCGTGACGACTACGCTGCACTACGATGCGCTTGGCCGCGAGATCCTGCGTGAGTTCGACCTCAATGGTATAAGCCAGAGCCTGGCTCAGGAGTACAACGCCGTCGATGCGGTGACCCGACGCACATTGAGTGAAGGAGACACTCTGCTGCGCGACGAAACCTATGGGTATGACCCGCGCGGCCGACTGGAGCTCTATACCTGCACAGGCAGCCGACTGCCAGTCGACCCTTACGGCCAGGCCATCACCGGGCAGGTGTTCCAGTTTGACGCACTGGACAACCTGACGTTGGTGCGCACCAATTCGGTCAATGGCAACAACCTTGCCAGCTATAGCTACGACACCCAGGACCCGACCCAGCTGCGGCGAATTACCAACAGTGACAGCGCGCGTTACCCGGCTGAAATCCTGCTGGATTATGACGCCGACGGAAACCTTATCCTCGACGAGCAACAGCGCACGCTGACTTACGACGCGCTGGGGCGGCTGATGACAGTCAGCGCACAAGGTGACGGTGCTCAAAGCGATTATCACTATGACCCGCTGGATCGGGTCGCCAAGGGCGGGCCAAACGATACCGATCAGCAACGCTTTTACCGTGAGGGTGAACTTGCCAACCAGATCGATGGGGATCTTGCCCGCACGTTCATGCGCGGCGCGGATCAGTTGTTGGCCGAGCGACACGGCGACGGCGCGGTATTGCTGGGTACCAACCTGCAACAAACCGTCTTGAGCGAAATCTCGCCGGGGGCGCCTGCCAACGATATTGTTTACAGCGCTTACGGCCACGGCACTGGCGAAAGTCCGATTTCCACGGCCTTGGGGTTCAATGGCGAACTCGGTGAAGGCGACACCGGATGGCAATTGCTGGGCAACGGCTACCGAGCATTCAACCCGGCCTTGATGCGCTTTCATACCCCTGACAGTTTGAGTCCATTCGGCGAGGGCGGTTTGAACGGCTACATGTATTGCAAGGGGGATCCGGTGAACCATAGCGATCCGACGGGGCACTTAAGCCTTGGCATCCTTTCTTTGCTGTTAGCTGCAGCTGCAGCTGTAGCTGTAGCCGGAGCAGGATCAATCGTTGTTGGTGCGCTGGTTGAAGACCCGATTGTCAAAAGTTTGTGGTATACCGCGGGTGGGGTCGCGTTTTCTGGGGTCGCGTTTTTTGGGCTCGCTGTTCTGGGGGGTGGGAGGGGAACGACGCAGATGTTTGGGGGGAGGATGAATCAGTACTCTAGACGTCAGTTCACGGGTGCGAGGCCGCGGGGACCACGTGTCGAGCAAAGTGTTGGATACACTCGTGGAAATAATGTTCTAACTAACTCATCATCCGGCCCTAATCGGAGCCGTGTGTATTGGGCAGATCAGCCCCGGGATCCGCTTTCTACAATTTCTGAATTCCACCCTGGAGCTCCGACATCATTGGTCCCTGGAGGGCGAGGACCGAGGGTCCCTCCAGAATCTGTCAGGGGTGACGCAACTCGCCGAAATAAATCGATCTGATTAAAAATTCTGGAGGAAATTGAGCCGGAAACTAAATAACGAAACCTCAATATAGCAACTCGAAATAACCATAATTCCGGATTGAAGTAGATGATGCGTGATCATGCCGGCTATAAAACGGTCGGCATACTCACGCCTGAAAACCCGCAAAACCCGCAAAACCTAGTAGTTCTACTAGTATCGCAGGCGCGGTTTTAGTAGTTAACTGGTCTTCAACTTACCGCTGCCGGCAAGATCGAGCTGCATAAGTGTTGACCGTCACTCATGTAAGGAGAACATGACATGGCTTTCTCGGAAGCAAGACGCAGGGCGCAACAAGCGCGTGATGATTATCGCAACGCACGGGTCAAACAGTTGATTGAATCTGGGCCGCAGGAAGTTCTGCTTCCGCCAGGTTTGCCGGTCGGTGCGATCATTGATCCAGCGGACGGTACGTTGAACAAGGATGTTCTAACGGCTGATCTTGCCATAAGCATGGCGGCATGGAGCAATTTACCCCCAGAAGGTCAGAGCTCTGATGTCGAGGTTCAATGGGCAAGGACTGATGGCTCCGGTCTTCCAGACGATAGCTGGTACGAGGTAGTCGACAGTCGAGAAGTTTCAGGGCCAACCCCTGTGTTCCCGCTGCTATTGAAAGTTCCCAGCAACAAGTTGGCACCGGACGGGAAGTATTACTTGCGGCTGGCAATGTATCCCTATAACTCGGGGCCTACGCTCTTTTCCGATCCTGTACCGCTTATTTGCGACAGCGAAGGACCTTATCGTCACGAGACGCCGGCGGCGATGATATTGCCGAATCCTCCGGAAATAACCGATGCCTATCTGGCTGCTAACGATGACAAGGTGATCGGTGGTATTCCTCAATACGCTGATTATCAACCAGGGGACAGGGTAGCGTTTTACTGGGGAGCGTTGCCGCCCCCTGAGAAACCTGAGGATGTGGTGCCCATTGATGTGATCGATGTTGACGGCGTCACCTGGCCGTATCCAGTGGAATTCACCGGGGACACGATTCGCGCGGCCGGGGACGGGCCTTGTTATGCGTTGTATGTGCTGGTCGATAAAGCCACCAATGCCAGCAAGTTATCGGGTTACGCCCCGCTCAGGGTGGCCTTGGGTCCTTTGCCGAGTGGTCTTCAGCTTCCCAAAGTACCGCTGGCGGACGACGGTCTGGTCAGTCTGAAGGACGCCATTGCCGGGGTCGATGTAGTGATAGAAAGCTTCGTTGACTACAAAAGCAGCGATACGATTGATGTCACCTGGGGCACGACGGTTTTACCCGGCGTTCCGGTAGGCGGAGGCAGTTTTCCAATGGCAGTCAGAGTGCCGTCTGATGTCCTCAAGAATACCTTCGGCGCTGGAACTGGCCCGACAGCTACAGCCGTCAGTTATGTGGTGACTCGTGGTGGACTTGCTTCCGAAATCAAGGCGATAACCGTCCAGGTAGACTTTTCCGTCATTGGTCCGGACCCGGACCCCGATCCTTGGCCAGATCCAGTCAATGACAAGTTGCCGCTCGCGGAGGTTTACGGAGAGGTATCTGCCACACTCAATGAGCTCACCCGGGCGGATGAGGGCAAAGACGCGACTCTCAAGTTGAAACTCTACGATCCACTGGCTGCAGGTCAGGTCATCAGTTTCTACTGGAAAGGTGGGGAAGTGCCGGAAGCTGAGTACACGGTACTTGCCACCGACGCGCCTGGGAACGAAATCTCAAAGACCGTACCCTGGTCGTACATTGAGCAAGCCTTCAATCACCCTGAATTGCCCGTCCATTACCGAATCAGGGCCAACGCTGATGCTGAAAACGAGCAGCACTCGCGAGACACCTTGGTCAAGGCGAACGCCGTGACACTCAAGGCGCCTGCTGCTGCCTATGAGGGCATCGCGGGTGGGAATTTCCTGAATTGCGAGTCCTTGTATGCCGACCCCACTAATCCTGTTGATGACCCAGCGATTCGAGTCAAGGTCCCTGATCTGACTCAGCCTCCATTCGGCCTGGCAGCTGGCGCCATTATCAGCATGAAGTGGCGAGTGGTAAGAGGTTACTCGGGTGAAGACCCCATAAGCGAAGTTGATTTTGATGAAAACATAACGCTGGGTACGGATTACCCTGCTACCGGTTTTACCTGGAGGATTGAGCCTTATGCCGATTACATTCTGCCCATTTACAACCCGAATGACGGTCGGGGACGGGTAACTTACTCGTTTATTCTCAATAGTGAGACGGTGACTTCCACACAGATTGAAGCATTCGTCGCGATGCATACCGGAGTGGGACCATGCCCTATATCACCACCGCCGCGAAAAGTTTGATTCTGGACGTTGTGGCGCAGTGGGTGAACTGACTGAGGCTGATCCATAACAATAACGACGGGTTGCTGCCAGGTTGATCGGTATGCCTGTTTAATGGCTTATGGATCGGTTCGAAATAAATAGCGGTTAATTTATTTCGAATTCAGCTCGTGGCAGGGTATTAGCTGTTCAAATCCCTTTTCAGTTGTGGTATTGGGGCGGTGACTGGCTACAACTGTAGGAAAGTTCAGCTAGTATTTGAGGAAATGTCCTACATTGATTTGAGAAGTTGAAGCGTAGGCTTTCGATGCTTGCAATCAGGGCTGCCCCCGCAGTGCAGCCCTTTGCTGGGTTTTTGCAAGTCTCGTTCACTGAAATCAATTAAAGGTATTCGCTAATGTCAGTCATTGGGTCAATTTCCATGACGCCTCTAGCAAGAGGACTCAAACTAAGCATTTTAAGCTCGGCGCTGTTAGTTGCTGATCCAGTATGGGCACTCTTTGTTGATCGCCCACTCACTATTAACGAGAACACGGTCTTGCAGGACTATCAATTGACCAGCAACGGACAATTGACGTCCAACGGCGCCACGACGGACAGAATAACCATGGTTTCGGGTGCCAGGTTGGTACTCAACGGAACCACTGTTTCCAGCGACTCGATAGCAATCCGGATGAGCGGCGGTGACAGTACCATCACCGGCAGCAACATCAGCAGCTTGAATCAGGGCATGTCGGTCGGCCAGGGGACTGCGGGGGACGGGGCAATAGCGCGTGTATACGGCAGTCAGATTTCGGGGGTGGCACGTGGGGTAGTGGTCGGTCCCGAGTCAACGCTTTATCTGGAAAACAGCACTGTTTCCGGAACCGGCCCAAACGGATTCGGCATTGACCTGTATGAAGGCAATCTCGAAGCGGTCGGATCAACCATCAGCGGAACCCAGGACGGCGTGACCTTCCGTAGTATCGCCGGCTCTGGCGCAGACGGGAGCATGGATCTGAACGGTTCCCACGTGACGGGTCAGACCGGCTCGGCCATTGTCCTTCGCGACTCGGCCATTGCGCAGATCAACGTCACCAACGGCTCAACGCTGACGGCTGGCAACGGTACCTTGCTGGAAGTCACCAGCGGCTCCACTGCCAACATGACAGTCGACAACAGCATGCTGACGGGTAACGTCGTGGTGGAAGGTGGCGGCACGGCCAACCTGACCCTGCAGAATCGCGCCAGCCTGACCGGGCGGCTGGATAACGTTGCCAGCCTTGCGGTCAACAGCCAGGCCCAGTGGGTCATGGTCGGTGACGGTGAAGTCGGCCAGTTGGCGCTGGACGGCGGCACCATCAAATTCGGTGATCCAACGGCGTTCTACCAGTTGTCGGTGGGTTCACTGTCGGGTAACGGTACGTTTGTGATGGATGCCGATTTTGTCACCGGCGAGCATGACTTTCTCAATGTCACCGGCGCAGCCTCCGGCACCCATACGCTGTTGATAGGCAGCAGCGGCGCGGACCCGCTCGCCGAAAGCGAAATGCATGTCGTCCACATCGACAGTGGGGATGCTCAGTTCTCCCTGCTTAACGGTCCGGTTGATCTCGGCGCGTTCTCCTATGACCTGGCCCAGCGCGGCAATGACTGGTATCTGGACACCGCAACCAAAGTCATCAGCCCGGGCACTCGTTCCGTGCTGGCGCTGTTCAACACAGCCCCGACCGTCTGGTATGGCGAACTGAGCACCTTGCGCAGCCGTATGGGCGAACTGCGCATGAACGGGGGCAAGGCAGGCGGCTGGATCCGCACTTACGGCAATAAATACAACGTATCGGCGGCGTCCGGCGTGGGTTACAAGCAGACTCAGCAAGGTATTTCCTTTGGTGCCGATGCGCCTCTGCCGATTGGCGACGGGCAATGGCTGATCGGGTTGCTGGGCGGCTACAGCAAGTCGGATCTGGATTTGCAGCGGGGCACATCGGGCAACGTCGACAGTTACTACGTCGGCGCCTACACCACCTGGCTGGATGCTGACAGCGGCTATTACGTTGATGCCGTGCTCAAGCTCAACCGTTTCCAGAACGAATCCAAGGTTCAGCTCAGCGACGGGACTCGTACCAAAGGTGATTACAAAAACAACGGCGTCGGCGCTTCGGTTGAAGTGGGGCGGCATATCAAGCTGGACGACGGTTACTTCGTCGAACCTTACACCCAGCTTTCCGGGGTGGTGATTCAAGACAAGGATTACGACCTGGATAACGGTCTTTCCGCCGAGGGCGATCGTACCCGTTCGTTACTGGGCAAGGTCGGCGCGACGGTAGGGCGTAATTTCGATATGGGCGACGGCAAGACCATACAGCCCTATGTGCGTGCCGCTTATGCTCACGAGTTCGCGAAGAACAACGAAGTGCAGGTCAACGACAACGTGTTCAACAACGACTTGTCCGGCTCGCGGGGTGAACTGGGTGCCGGGGTTGCCATTCAATTGGCCGAGCGGTTGCAGGCGCATGTCGATCTGGACTACAGCAACGGCGACAACATCGAGCAACCCTGGGGTGCGAATTTCGGCGTTCGTTATAGCTGGTAACCAAGGAGTGACAAGGGGCCGCGCTGGCCCTTTGTCTTGCGATGGAGAAAAACGATGTCCATTCCCTATGACCAGGACCCTGACGCGGACTTGCATAAGCCGCCAAAAGTCGAGGTTGCGCTTCCGGAGATTGAGGGTGGGGAGGAAAACCTGTTACCCATCAGCGCCGTCCAGGCAGATTTGAAAGTCACGTTTGAACCATGGCCTATTCAGAATCCCACGCTGAACCCCGAGAAAGTGGAACTGTTCTGGAACGACGCCTGGCTGACTGAAGGCCAGTGGTACTCGCCCATCAATCCTGATGATCTGTTCCTGATGGTCCCGCAAAACCGGCTTGGCGAAGGATCTCATGTCATTTACTACAAGGTCACGCATTATAACGGCGCCGTTCTTGACTCCGAGCCGCTGACCATCACCATCGACAAGACTGCGCCGATCCTGAACCAGACAGATGAACGATTGGTATTCCCGCGCTCGGTTGTGGAGGACGGCGTTACTGCCTGGTACCTGGAAAATAACGACGACAAAGTGTTGGCTGAAATACCTGGCTATGACGCCATCAAGCCGGGCGACGTCCTGACCTGGTTCTGGGACCGGGCTCCTTTCAGTCCTGAAGAAGTTGATTCAATGGAGCTGAGCCTTGATGACGTCAGTAAGCCACTGATCATCGCCTTCGACGGCGACATGATCCGGGCTCGTGGTGACGGGGAACGCTACGCCTATTATCGAGTGCAGGACCGGGCGGGCAACAAGAGCGACGATGCGCGTCCAGTGACTTTAACTGCAGCGGCAAAGCCTGTGCCGCGCGATCTTCCCTGGCCTGATGTAGATGAGGCGGTTGGTTTGGGCGAGACCATCAGCCTGGCACCGGAAAATGTGGCCTTGGGTGCCACGGTGATTGTCCCTGATACCTTCGTCTTGAATCCGGATGAGGTCATATGGGTGCAATGGGCCGAGCCCGGCGCGCTGGGAGCGTTTCGAACCTCGACGCCTGCGCCTGCAAACTCCCGCAGCTACGCCGTTCCCAAGGAACACGTGGCGCCGCATGTGGGCAAGCGGCTGCCCGTTAAATACGAGGTGGTCAGCCCGAAAGGGACAGACCCTTCAGCCGTTCGCCAGCTTGAGTTGCAAAAACTGAATATCGACAGATTGCCGATCATTCAGTGTGAAGACCGCACTGGTGGCACCTTGAGCCTGGCTTCAATTCCCGCCAGCGGTGCGCGGTTCAAACTGGGCACCTGGACGCTGATGGCGACAACCCAGCGCATCACCATCGAATTGACCGGAACGAATGTGACGGGACAGCCTATCAAACATACCGTATTGAACAGCCACGCAGTGACCAGTGCAGAACTGATCAGCGGGATTGGAGCGGGGAATAATGTCACTGCTCCTAAAGCATTTATGAGTCAGCTCAAGCGTGATGCCAAATTCTCGATCAAGGTCTATGTCAGTTTTGATCAGGGGCTAACATGGCCGACGCCCGGCATTCCCAATTTCCCTCTCAGCGATGACATCACCTTGGTGGATTGATCGGCCGTGAATCCCAGGTCAAACACGTTCGTTATCGAGTGTTTAAAGCATTCCCTCAACGTGCCCAAACAATTCCTGCACAAACCTGACCCGCGCCTCCGGCGTCTCAATCGTGCCCTCCAGCGCCAACTCCTCCAGCCGCGCTTCCACCGCTTGGGTGCGATGAGTCAGCCCGCAGTCGTTGGCGATCTGGATATTCAGGCCGGGGCGGGCGTTGAGTTCGAGGATCAGCGGGCCTTTTTCCTGGTCCAGAACCATGTCCACACCGATGTAACCCAGGCCGCACAGTTCGTAGCATTCGGCGGCGAGTTTCATGAAACCGTCCCAGTTGGGCAGCTGCACGCCGTCCACCGCGTTGGTGGTGTCCGGGTGTTTGGTGATGATGCTGTTGAGCCAGGTGCCTTTGAGGGTAATCCCGGTGGCCAGATCGACACCGACGCCAATGGCGCCCTGGTGCAGGTTGGCCTTGCCGCCGGACTGGCGCGTAGGCAGGCGCAGCATGGCCATCACCGGATAACCCATCAGCACGATGATGCGAATGTCCGGCACGCCTTCATAACTGATGCTTTTGAAGATCTGGTCTGGCGTCACGCGGTATTCGATCAGCGCCCGGTCCCGATGTCCGCCCAGTGAATACAGGCCGGTGAGGATGCTGGAGATCTGATGCTCGATCTCCGAATGGCTGATGATCCGCCCGGAAATCGTCCGGTAACGGTCTTCGAAACGGTCGGCGATCACCAGAATGCCATCGCCGCCCGCGCCCTGAGCCGGCTTGATCACGAAGTCGCTGCGCCCGCCGATGATCTCATCGAGCTTGTCGATTTCTTTCTCGGTGGAAATCACTCCGTACATTTCCGGCACGTGAATGCCGGCCTGAATCGCCCGTTCCTTGGTGATGATCTTGTCATCGACGATGGGGTACAGGCTGCGCTTGTTGTACTTGAGCACGTAGTCGGCGTTACGCCGGTTGATGCCCATGATGCCCCTGGCTTCCAGCGCCTTCCAGGTTTTCCACCAGCCGATCATTTTTGCTCTTCCTTGAGGAAGGCCTTGAAGCGGATCAGCTCGGTCAGGCGATAACCGCGATAGCGACCCATGGCCAGCATGAAGCCCACCAGAATCAACAGCACCGCCGGGAAGGTGAACACGAAGTAAATCAGCTCCGGCACGCTCATGATGATGTGCGCCAACGATGCTGCGAACAGCGTACCGATGGCAACTTTCATGGCATGGCCGCCGCCGCGTTCTTCCCAGGTGATCGACAGGCGTTCAATAGTCATGGTCAGAATCACCATCGGGAACAGCGCCACCGAAAGCCCGCGCTCAAGGCCCAGCTTGTGGCTGAACAGGCTAATGGCCGCGATCAGCACCACGACGAAGGTCAGCACCACGGAAAGTCGCGGCAGCATTTGCAGCTTCAGGTGTTCCAGGTACGAGCGCAGCGACAGGCCCAACGCGGTAATGATCGTAAACAGCACGATGCCAAAGCCCAGCTGGGTTTCCCGGAAGGCGAGGGCGATCAGCACCGGCGTGAAGGTGCCCAGGGTTTGCAGGCCGATCAGGTTGCGCAGGATCAGGATCACCAGCACGCCAATCGGGATCATCACCATGATCATGAAGGTCTGCTGGGTTTGCAGTGGCAAGCCGTACAGGGAGTATTCGAGGAAGTCCGCGTCAGTGCTGGCGTCGGTCAGTTTGGCCAAGCGAATGGCGTTCATCTCGCTGTTGTTCAGGCTGAAGCTGACAGTCGCCTTCTTGCCGCCGTCGACGGTGATCAGATTCTCGTCACCGGTCCACCACAGCAGGCGGTCCTCCGGCAAACCTTGTTCGCCGGTATCCGGGCTGAAATACAGCCAGCTCTTGCCATTGAAGCTGCGCAGCCACAGTTCCGGACTCTGCGGCTGATCGGCCACCAGACGGATGGTGTGGACCTTTTCCAGCGGCACGTGGGCGATGGACAGCAACAACTCGGTGACCCGCGCCTTGTTGGAACTCGACGTATCGCCCGCCAGCAGCAACTTGACGTTATCGTCGGCGAGGTTGTTGACCCGCTTGATGGCTTCGGTGATGAACGTCTCGACGTCCGCCGAGTGCTGGCGAATCGGCGCGAGCAAGGCTTCGGCGGCGATTTTTTCCGGGCCTTCGACGACGATGCTGTCGCGGAAGATCGGACCTTTGATCTTGGCTTTCTCACCGCTGTAACGCTTGGTCAGCACCAGCCGGTAATACAGCGTCTGGTTGCCGGACACGCGCCGCGCCGACCACGTCACCTTGCGATTGCCATCGACGCGGTTGACGCTCACCCCGTAATTGTTGGAGATAAAGCTTTCATTGAGGCTGATGTAATCCCGGGCCAGCGGCGGCACGAACATCTGGATCTTGACCGGGTCTTTCGGGCTGGCGACGAACTCGACCTTGGCGTCGATGTTCCACAAGTCGTCAGTTTCGTCCTCGGTCACCGGGATGCCCAGCGCCAGAATCTGATACGCCGTGATCGCAATGCCCAGAGTCACCAGCACAGCGATCAGGATTTTCAGATGGAGTGTAAGAGAGCGCATCTATTTACTCGGTGATTTGAGCGGTAATTGCACAAGCGGGTTTACCCGCTGCGTATTTAAGACTGGGATCGACCAGCGCATCAAAGCGTTTCAACGCCTCGGAGCCGATCAAAAGCGGATATTGGAAAGCACTTCGGTCGGTCAAGTTCACTTCGATGGTGCGTAAAGCGCCACCCATGCACACATCGAGGCTGATCACTGGCCGCGCGGTGTATTTTTTCTCGTCATCGGCATCACGGTCATCAGCGCGACGCTTGATCTTGCTGAGCCTGGCTAGCGGCTTTTCGATGGGGTGCGCATGGGCGTCATCGATGGCCAGATAAAAGCGCACCCAGCTTTCGCCATCGCGCTTGAAATGCTTGATGTCCCGAGCGCTCAGCGACGCCGTCTTGGCGCCGGTATCCAGCTTGGCGGCCACTTGCAGGTCGATATCGGTGAGCTCGGCGTATTCGTTCAGGCCGTAGACGGTTTTGTCGCCAGCGACGACGACACCTGGAAGCAAGCACAGGCAAAGGGTAAGGAGGGGCTTTAGATTCATAAATCCTGGTGCGTTGAGAACGATCCTCGGAGCCGCGCGTGCAGCGATAGTGCAGGCATGATCGTCAATCTGGAGAGGAAAATCCGCTGGCATGAGGCCACTAACGACGGTCACGCGCGGGCGGCATTCTAGCATGAAGGGTTTTAGCCTTACTGCCCGGATTGGAAGGCAATTGCGTTGGAGCGAAGCTTGCCCGCGAATCGGTGTTCCGGTCGACGCCTTTTCGCCAGGGCGGACGCGTTCGCGGGCAAGCCTCGCTCCAACGGGAAGTCATTCTGATACACACGGGTTATTAGACGATTGTCGACAATCACCTGATTTAATTTGACCGATACGTTGGATATAGCTAGTTTTAGCGCCATTGATCCATAAGGTGTCGACACTATGCTGGATACGCTTGAAATCATTGCCCCTGCGGCGGACGATTCGGAGACGCTGTCCGAGAATGTTTTTCGGCGTATCCAGGCGGCTATCGTCAAGGGTGAGATCGCGCCCGGCAGCAAGATTTCCGAGCCGGAACTGGCGCGTACTTACGGCATCAGCCGGGGTCCGCTGCGTGAGGCGATTCATCGACTGGAAGGGCAACGGCTGTTGGTGCGCGTTCCTCATGTCGGGGCGCGGGTGGTTTCCCTGAGTCACGCCGAGCTGATCGAGCTGTACGAGATTCGCGAGTCACTTGAAGGCATGGCCTGTCGCATGGCGGCCGAGCGCATGACCGGCGAAGAAATCGATGAGCTGCGCCGGGTACTGGATACCCATGAGCGCGATGCGGCGTTTCAGGCTGGCGTTGGCTATTACCAGCAGGAAGGCGATTTCGACTTTCATTACCGAATCATTCAGGGCAGCGGCAACCGCACCTTGACCCAGATGCTCTGCGGCGATCTTTATCAACTGGTGCGCATGTACCGCATTCAGTTTTCCACGACGCCCAACCGACCGCGTCAGGCATTTGCCGAGCACCATCGCATTCTCGATGCCATTGCCGAGCGTGACGGCGAGCTGGCCGAGCTGTTGATGCGCCGTCACATCGCGGCGTCCAAACGCAATATCGAGCGCCATATGCTCGAACAAGGCGCCCAAGTGCCGGGCGCCGTCCAATCCCCCCTCCGAGGTGAGAAATGAATTCCAATAAAAGCACTCCCGGTCAGCGTTTTCGTGATGCCGTCGCCAGTGAAAGCCCTTTGCAAGTCGTGGGTGCGATCAATGCCAACCATGCCTTGCTGGCCAAACGCGCCGGTTTCAAGGCGATCTACCTGTCGGGCGGCGGCGTCGCGGCGGGTTCACTGGGCGTGCCGGACCTGGGAATCACCGGGCTGGATGATGTGTTGACTGACGTGCGACGCATCACCGACGTCTGCGATCTGCCGTTGCTGGTGGACGTGGATACCGGCTTTGGCTCGTCAGCCTTTAATGTGGCGCGCACCGTACGTTCGATGATCAAGTTCGGCGCGGCGGCGATTCATATCGAGGATCAGGTGGGCGCCAAGCGCTGCGGCCATCGTCCGAATAAAGAGATTGTTTCCCAGCAGGAAATGGTCGACCGCATCAAGGCGGCCGTCGATGCTCGCACCGATGACAGCTTCGTGATCATGGCGCGTACCGATGCGCTGGCGGTGGAAGGTCTGGAGTCTGCGCTGGAGCGGGCTGCGGCGTGTATTGAAGCCGGCGCGGACATGGTGTTCCCGGAGGCGATTACCGAGCTGGAGATGTACAAGCTGTTCGCCGCGCGTGTCAAAGCACCGATCCTGGCCAACATCACCGAGTTCGGCGCCACGCCGCTGTTTACCGTGGACGAGCTGCGCGGCGCCGATGTGTCGCTGGTGCTCTATCCTTTGTCGGCGTTCCGCGCCATGAACAAGGCGGCGGAAAACGTCTACGGCGCGATTCGCCGCGACGGCACCCAGCAAAACGTGATCGACACCATGCAGACCCGCATGGAGCTGTATGACGCAATTGATTACCACGCCTTCGAGCAGAAGCTGGATGCGTTGTTTGCGCAGAAGAAGGGTTGATGAAATCCGTAGGAGCGAACTTGGTGGGAGCGAGCTTGCTCGCGAATGTGCCTGAGGCGATGGCCTCTTCGCGAGCAAGCTCGCTCCCACGGGTAGAGCATCCACAGTTTATAAATTGCCAATTCCCTAACAAATTCAAAATTGGAGAGAGCAATGGCTGAAGCAAAAGTATTAAGCGGCGCTGGCCTGCGTGGTCAGGTTGCCGGACAAACTGCCTTGTCGACCGTGGGCCAGGCTGGCGCCGGCTTGACCTATCGCGGTTACGACGTACGCGAGCTGGCCGCCGAGGCTCGCTTCGAGGAAGTCGCTTACTTGTTGCTGTACGGCGAACTGCCGACTCAGGCCCAGCTGGACGACTATCTGGCCAAGCTGCAAAAGCTGCGTGACTTGCCGCAGGCTTTGAAAGAAGTGCTGGAGCGGATTCCCGCCGACACCCATCCGATGGATGTGATGCGCACCGGCGCGTCGATGCTCGGCACGCTGGAACCTGAACTGAGCTTCGATCAGCAACGCGACGCCACGGATCGGCTGCTGGCCGCGTTCCCGGCGATCATGTGCTACTGGTATCGGTTCAGCCACGATGGCGAGCGTATCGACTGCGTGACCGACGAAACCTCCATCGGCGGCCACTTCCTGCATTTGCTGTTGGGCAAAACGCCCAGCGAGCTGCACGTCAAGGTCATGGACGTTTCGCTGATCCTCTACGCCGAACACGAATTCAACGCGTCGACCTTCACCGCGCGGGTCTGCGCTTCTACCTTGTCAGACCTGTATTCCTGCGTTACGGCGGCCATCGGCACCTTGCGCGGGCCTTTGCATGGCGGCGCCAATGAAGCGGCCATGGCGATGATCGAGCGTTTCAGCTCGGCTGAGGAAGCCGTAAAAGGCACCCTGGCGATGCTCGAACGCAAGGACAAGATCATGGGTTTCGGCCACGCCATCTATAAAGACTCTGATCCACGTAACGAAGTGATCAAGGGCTGGGCGAAAAAACTCGCCGATGAAGCCGGGGACACGGTGTTGTATCCGGTGTCCGAAGCCATCGACAAGACCATGTGGGAACAGAAAAAACTCTTCCCCAATGCCGACTTCTATCACGCCTCGGCGTATCACTTCATGGGCATTCCGACCAAGCTGTTTACGCCGATCTTCGTCTGCTCGCGCCTGACCGGCTGGGCCGCCCACGTCTTCGAACAACGCTCCAACAACCGCATTATCCGTCCGAGCGCCGAATACGTCGGCGTAGAGCAGCGCAGGTTCGTCGCTATCGATAAGCGCTGAACGTACAGCTGACTGGACTGCATTGACCGAGACAGGGGAGCCGCCGATGAGCTCCCCGTCCATCCACCGAATTCCGTGATGAGTCCCCGCGCATGAACACTGAACATCGCAAACCGCTGCCCGGCACCCGCCTGGATTACTTCGACGCCCGTGCGGCGGTCGACGCGATCAAGCCCGGTGCCTACGACACGCTGCCGTACACCTCTCGGGTGTTCGCCGAAAACCTCGTGCGTCGCTGCGATCCGGCAACGCTGGCGGCGTCCCTGACCCAGCTGATCGAGCGCCGCCGCGACCTGGATTTCCCGTGGTTTCCGGCGCGGGTGGTCTGCCATGACATCCTCGGCCAGACCGCGCTGGTGGACCTGGCCGGTTTGCGCGATGCGATTGCCTTGCAAGGTGGCGACCCGGCGCTGGTCAACCCGGTGGTGCCAACCCAGCTGATCGTCGATCACTCGCTGGCGGTGGAGCATGGCGGTTTTGAAAAAGACGCCTTCGAGCGCAATCGCGCCATCGAAGACCGGCGTAACGAAGATCGTTTTCACTTCATCAACTGGACCAAGAAAGCCTTCAAGAACGTCGATGTGATCCCGCCCGGCAACGGCATCATGCACCAGATCAATCTGGAGCGAATGTCGCCGGTGGTGCATGCACTGGATGGCGTGGCGTTCCCGGACACCTTGGTCGGTACTGATAGCCATACGCCGCATGTCGACGCACTGGGCGTCATCGCCATTGGTGTCGGCGGGCTGGAAGCCGAGAGCGTGATGCTCGGTCGCGCCTCCTGGATGCGCCTGCCGGATATCATCGGCGTCGAGCTGGTGGGCAAACGCCAACCGGGAATTACCGCTACCGACATCGTGCTGGCGGTGACTGAGTTCCTGCGCGGCGAGAAAGTGGTTTCGTCTTATCTGGAGTTCTTCGGCGACGGCGCCAACGCGCTGACCCTGGGCGACCGGGCGACCATTTCCAACATGACCCCGGAGTTTGGCGCCACGGCGGCCATGTTCTACATCGACCAGCAAACCCTGGATTACCTGACCCTGACCGGTCGCGAGCCAGAGCAGGTCAAACTGGTGGAAACCTACGCCAGACAAACCGGCTTGTGGGCCGACAGCCTGAAAACCGCCGTCTACGAGCGCGTACTCAAGTTCGACCTGTCCAGCGTGGTGCGCAACATCGCCGGGCCATCCAACCCCCATCGCCGAGTGCCGACTTCGGAGCTGGCGGCGCGAGGGATTTCCGGCGTGGTTGAAAACGAACCGGGCCTGATGCCGGACGGTGCGGTGATCATCGCCGCCATCACCAGTTGCACCAACACCAGCAACCCGCGCAATGTGATCGCCGCGGCTTTGCTGGCGCGCAACGCCAACGCCGCCGGCCTGACCCGCAAACCGTGGGTCAAGACGTCGCTGGCGCCGGGTTCCAAGGCGGTTCAGCTGTATCTGGAAGAAGCCAATCTGTTGCCGGAACTGGAAAAACTTGGCTTTGGCATCGTCGGTTTTGCCTGCACCACCTGCAACGGCATGAGCGGCGCGCTGGACCCGAAAATCCAGCAGGAAGTGATTGATCGTGATCTGTACGCGACGGCTGTGTTATCCGGCAACCGCAACTTCGACGGACGCATTCACCCGTACGCCAAACAGGCGTTTCTGGCCTCGCCGCCACTGGTGGTCGCTTACGCCATTGCCGGCACCATCCGTTTCGATATCGAGAAGGACGTGCTGGGAGCCGATGTGAACGGCAAGCAGCTGACCCTGAAAGACATCTGGCCCAGCGACGAAGAAATCGACGCGGTGGTCAAGGCCAGCGTCAAGCCGGATCAGTTCCGTCAGGTCTATATCCCGATGTTCGAGATCAAGGCTGACGACGGCGAGCAGGTCACGCCGCTGTACGACTGGCGCGCGCAAAGTACTTATATTCGGCGTCCGCCGTATTGGGAAGGTGCGCTGGCCGGGGCGCGACCGCTCAAGGGCATGCGCCCGCTGGCCGTGCTGGGTGACAACATCACCACTGATCATTTGTCGCCGTCCAACGCCATCATGCTCGACAGCGCTGCCGGTGAATATCTAGCGAAAATGGGCCTGCCGGAAGAAGACTTCAACTCCTACGCCACCCATCGCGGCGATCACCTGACTGCGCAGCGGGCGACCTTTGCCAACCCGAAACTGCTCAACGAAATGGTGCAGGTCGACGGCAAGGTCAAGCAGGGTTCACTGGCGCGGATCGAGCCGGAAGGCCAGGTCACGCGCATGTGGGAAGCCATCGAAACCTACATGGAGCGCAAGCAGCCGCTGATTATCATTGCCGGCGCCGACTACGGTCAGGGTTCGTCCCGTGACTGGGCGGCCAAAGGCGTGCGTCTGGCTGGCGTCGAGGCGATTGCCGCCGAAGGTTTCGAGCGCATTCACCGCACCAATCTGGTGGGCATGGGCGTGCTGCCACTGGAGTTCAAACGCGGGGTTGATCGGCATACCTTGAACATCGACGGCAGCGAAACCTTCGACGTACTCGGCGAGCGCATCCCGTTGAGCACCATGACCCTGGTGATCAATCGCAAGAATGGCGAGCGCGTCGAGGTGCCGGTGACCTGTCGCCTGGACACTGCTGAAGAAGTCTCGATCTATGAGGCGGGCGGCGTGTTGCAGCGCTTTGCCCAGGATTTCCTGGAGTCTGCGTTGGCATGACCATTCGCGAGCAAGCTCGCTCCCACGGGGTACAGGAGAATCGTGGGAGCGAGCTTGCTCGCGAAAGCAATGCCTGAAGCTCGCCTAATCTAAGAGGACACGTTCCATGGCTCACCCAGCGCAAATCAAAATCCCCGCCACTTATATGCGGGGCGGCACCAGCAAGGGCGTATTTTTCAAACTGCAAGACTTGCCCCTCGACGCGCAGGTTCCCGGCGCGGCCCGTGACGCCTTGCTGTTGCGGGTGATAGGCAGCCCCGATCCTTATGAAAAGCAGATCGACGGCATGGGCGGCGCGACGTCCAGCACCAGCAAGACCGTGATCGTCTCGAAAAGCAGCAAGGCCGATCACGACGTGGATTACCTGTTCGGTCAGGTTTCCATCGACAAGCCTTTCGTGGACTGGAGCGGCAATTGCGGCAATCTGTCAGCAGCGGTCGGCCCGTTTGCCATCAGCAATGGTTTACTGGAAGCCAGTCGTGTCCCGCAAAACGGCGTCGCGGTGGTGCGCATCTGGCAGGCCAATATCGGCAAGACGATCATCGCTCATGTGTCGATCACTGACGGCGCGGTGCAGGAAACCGGTGATTTCGAGCTGGACGGGGTGACTTTTCCGGCTGCCGAGGTGCAGCTGGAGTTCATGGATCCGGCAGCGGACGAAGAGGGCGCGGGCGGCTCGATGTTTCCTACCGGGAATCTGGTGGATGACCTTGAAGTGCCGGGTGTCGGCACGTTCAAGGCGACCATGATCAACGCCGGGATTCCGACAATTTTCGTCAATGCCCAGGACATCGGTTACACCGGCAGCGAATTGCAGGGCGACATCAATGGCGACCCAAAAGCGCTGGCGATGTTCGAGACCATCCGCGCTTACGGTGCGCTGCGCATGGGCCTGATCGAACATCTGGACCAAGCGGCCAAGCGCCAGCACACGCCCAAGGTGGCCTTTGTTGCGGGGCCAGCGGCTTACGTGGCTTCCAGTGGCAAACCGGTGGCAGCCGAGAGCGTCGATCTGCTGGTGCGCGCCATGTCCATGGGCAAACTGCACCACGCCATGATGGGCACGGCCGCTGTCGCCATCGGCACCGCTGCGGCGGTTCCCGGCACTTTGGTGAACCTGGCTGCTGGCGGTGTTAACCGGGAAGCGGTGCGTTTCGGCCATCCATCAGGCACTTTGCGGGTGGGCGCTGAAGCCGTGCAAAGCAACGGCGAATGGAAAGTCACCAAGGCTATTATGAGTCGTAGCGCCAGGGTGTTGATGGAAGGCTGGGTGAGGGTGCCTGAGGTTTGAGCCACAGATGAAGCACGGCCAAGCTGTAGGGCCGGATTCATCCGGGAAAGCGTCAGTTCTGCCAGCGAAAATCGTTCGGACAAAGAGGAATTGAAATGAGCAGCAACGTTGATCTGAACAACCGCCCGGACTATGACCAGGTCCTGCAGGACATCGCCGATTATGTGCTGACCTTCAGCATCGAGTCCCCGCTGGCCCTGGACACCGCGCGCAATTGCCTCATGGATACGTTGGGTTGCGGCTTGCTGGCCTTGCGTTTCCCGGAATGCACCAAGCATCTGGGCCCCATCGTCGAAGGCACCGTTGTGCCTTTTGGGGCTCGGGTTCCCGGCACGAACTTGCGCCTCGACCCGGTCAAGGCTGCCTGGGATATCGGCTGCACCATTCGCTGGCTGGATTACAACGACACCTGGCTGGCGGCGGAATGGGGGCATCCGTCGGACAACCTCGGCGCAATTCTCGCGGTGGCCGACCATCTGTCACAGAAACGCGTGGCAGATGGCGAAGCGCCGCTGAGCATGCGGACGGTGCTTGAGGCGATGATCATGGCTCACGAGATTCAGGGTGTGATTGCCCTGGAAAACTCTTTCAATCGTGTCGGACTTGATCACGTGCTGCTGGTGAATGTGGCGTCCACCGCTGTCGCCGCCAAACTGATGGGCGCCAGTCGCGAGCAGATGCTTGCGGCGCTGTCCCACGCCTTTGTCGATGGTCAGGCATTGCGTACTTATCGCCACGCACCCAATGCCGGTTCGCGTAAATCCTGGGCGGCGGGCGATGCTACCAGTCGCGCAGTGCGTCTGGCGGACATCGCCATGCGCGGCGAAATGGGCATTCCAGGCGTGCTGACCGCGCCGCAGTGGGGCTTTTACGACGTGCTGTTCAGTCACACCAATAAAGACCTGGCGCTGAAAGCCGAGGATCAGCGCGCATTCAGCCTGTCCCGGCCCTACGGCACCTATGTGATGGAAAACGTGCTGTTCAAGATCAGCTTTCCCGCCGAATTCCATGCGCAAACGGCCTGCGAAGCGGCAGTCACGTTGCACCCGCTGGTACGCAATCGAATCTCCGAAATCGACCGGATTGTCGTGACCACCCATGAATCGGCGATTCGCATCATTTCCAAGGTCGGGCCGCTGGCCAACGCTGCTGACCGCGATCACTGTCTGCAGTACATGATCGCTGTCCCGCTGGTGTTTGGCACCCTGGTCGCCGAGCACTATGAAGACGAGTTTCATACGGCCCATCCGGTCATCGATCAGCTGCGGGATAAGATGGAAATCGTCGAAGACCCGCGCTACAGCCACGAATACCTGGAAGCGGACAAGCGCTCCATTGCCAACGCCATTCAGGTGTTTTTCAAGGACGGTTCCAGCACTGACAAGGTGGAAGTCGAATACCCCATCGGCCATCGCCGGCGTCGCGCCGCCGGCATCCCGCTGCTGGAAGAGAAGTTCAAAAGCAACCTGGCCACTCGCTTCGCCCCGCAGCGCTGCGAGCAGCTGTTTGCCGTGTGCAAGGATCAGGCGGGTCTGGAAGCAATGCCGGTGCATCGGTTTGTGGATTTGTGGGTGAATCTGTAGGGGCAAAGATACGTAGGAGCGAGGCTTGCCCGCGAAGAGGTCGTTACATCCGACACAAGGCGGTGCCTGAAATACCGCCTTCCCGGACAAGTCCGGTCCTACCGAACCATACCCTGTCCGGTAGGAGGGGACTTGTCCCCGAAGAGGCCGGGGGGGGGGTTCAAGGCTTGTTATTTGAAACGCCGTTCCACGCCTTTCTCGACCAGCACTTTGGCGGAGATTTCTTCTACCGAGAAATGCGTGGAGTTGATGTTCGGGATGTTCTCGCGGCGGAACAGGTTTTCCACCTCGCGGACTTCAAACTCGCACTGGGCGTAGCTGGCGTAGCGGCTGTTGGGTTTGCGTTCGTGGCGAATCGCCGTTAACCGATCTGGATCAATGGTCAGGCCGAATAATTTGTTACGGTGTTCCTTGAGCGCGTTGGGCAGTTGCAGGCGCTCCATGTCGTCTTCGGTGAGCGGGTAGTTGGCGGCGCGGATGCCAAATTGCATGGCCATGTACAGACAAGTCGGGGTTTTGCCACAGCGCGAAACGCCCACCAGAATGATGTCCGCCTTGTCGTAATAATGGGTGCGTGCGCCGTCGTCATTGTCCAGGGCGAAGTTGACCGCCTCGATCCGCTCCATGTAGTTGGAGTTGTGACCGATGGAGTGCGATTTGCCCACCGAATAGGAAGAGTGTGAACTAAGCTCCTGCTCCAGTGGCGCGAGAAAGGTCGAGAAAATGTCGATCATGAAACCGTTGGACGTCGCGAGAATTTCGCGGATGTCCTGATTGACGATGGTATCGAAGATGATCGGGCGTACATCGTCTTTTTCGGCGGCATTGTTGATTTGTTGTACCATCGCCCGCGCTTTCTCGACGCTGTCGATGTAGGGCCTCGTGAACTTGTTGAACGTAATGTTCTCAAATTGCGCTAACAGGCTCTGGCCTAGAGTTTCGGCCGTGATGCCGGTGCCGTCGGAGATAAAGAAAGCGGATCGTTTCATTTGCGCCTTGGGCCTTAAGCTGGTGACGATTCTTGGATATCATAGGCGCGCATGCGGGCCTGGGTGGTCCGCATTCTCACTTATTTTCATGGCCCAGGCCACAAACGCCCGGAAGCGCAGTACAGGTTCCGGGTGCATGAGCTTTTCCCAACAACAAACATAGTTAGTGGAGAGATCACCTTGGTAGAGTACGTAGTTTCCCTCGAAAAGCTCGGCGTCCATGATGTGGAGCATGTGGGAGGCAAGAACGCATCCCTCGGCGAAATGATCAGTAACCTCGCAGGTGCTGGCGTTTCGGTGCCTGGTGGCTTTGCCACTACGGCTCAGGCCTACCGTGATTTCCTTGAGCTGAGTGGTCTGAACGATCAGATTCACGCAGCCCTGGACGCTCTTGATGTCGACGACGTCAACGCGCTGGCCAAGACCGGCGCGCAGATTCGTCAGTGGATCATGGACGCCGAGTTTCCCGAGAAGCTCAACGCCGAAATTCGCACTGCCTTCGCCACGTTGTCGGCAGGTAATCCGAATCTGGCCGTTGCCGTGCGCTCTTCCGCCACCGCCGAAGACCTTCCCGACGCTTCGTTCGCCGGTCAGCAAGAAACCTTCCTGAATATCCGTGGCGTCGAGAACGTGATCCGCGCGGCCAAGGAAGTGTTCGCCTCGCTGTTCAACGACCGCGCCATTTCCTACCGCGTGCATCAGGGTTTCGACCATAAGCTGGTGGCATTGTCCGCTGGCGTGCAGCGCATGGTCCGCTCCGAGACCGGCACCGCAGGCGTGATGTTCACCCTGGACACTGAATCGGGCTTCCGCGACGTGGTGTTCATCACCGGCGCCTATGGCCTGGGTGAAACCGTGGTGCAAGGCGCGGTCAATCCGGACGAATTCTACGTGCACAAAGGTACGCTTGAAGCCGGTCGTCCTGCGATCCTGCGCCGCAACCTGGGCAGCAAGGCAATCAAGATGATCTACGGCGAAGTAGCCTCGGCCGGTAAATCGGTCAAGGTCATCGACGTCGACGCTGCCGACCGCGCACGTTTCTGCCTGAGCGACGAGGAAGTTTCCGAACTGGCCAAACAGGCGATGATCATCGAGAAGCACTACAAGTGCCCGATGGACATCGAATGGGCCAAGGACGGTGACGACGGCAAGCTCTACATCGTTCAGGCACGTCCTGAAACCGTGAAGAGCCGTTCCCAGGCCAACGTTATGGAACGTTACCTGCTCAAGGAAACCGGCACTGTATTAGTAGAAGGCCGTGCCATCGGCCAGCGTATCGGCGCCGGCAAGGTCCGCATCATCAAGGACGTGTCCGAGATGGACAAGGTCCAGCCAGGCGACGTGCTGGTCTCGGACATGACCGACCCGGATTGGGAACCGGTCATGAAACGCGCCAGTGCCATCGTCACCAACCGAGGCGGTCGTACCTGCCACGCGGCGATCATCGCCCGTGAACTGGGTATTCCGGCCGTGGTCGGTTGCGGCAACGCCACCCAAGTGCTGGTGGATGGCCAGGGCGTGACGGTTTCCTGCGCCGAAGGCGACACCGGTTATATCTTCGAAGGCGAGCTGGGTTTTGACATCAAGACCAACTCGGTCGATGCCATGCCGGATCTGCCGTTCAAGATCATGATGAACGTCGGCAACCCGGACCGTGCGTTCGACTTCGCCCAGCTGCCCAATGCCGGTGTCGGCCTGGCGCGTCTGGAATTCATCATCAACCGTATGATCGGCGTGCACCCCAAGGCGCTGCTCAATTACGACGGTCTGCCGCAAGATATCAAGGACAGCGTCAACAAGCGCATCGCCGGTTACAACGATCCAGTCGGCTTCTATGTCGAAAAACTGGTCGAAGGCATCAGCACCCTGGCTGCGGCGTTCACCCCGAAAAAGGTCATCGTGCGCCTCTCGGACTTCAAGTCCAACGAGTACGCGAACCTGATCGGCGGCAAACTGTACGAGCCGGAAGAAGAAAACCCGATGCTGGGTTTCCGTGGTGCCTCGCGTTACATCAGCGAGAATTTCCGCGACTGCTTCGAACTCGAATGCCGCGCGCTCAAGCGTGTCCGCGAAGAGATGGGCCTGACCAACGTGGAAATCATGGTGCCGTTCGTGCGCACCCTGGGTGAAGCGAGCCAGGTGATCGATCTGCTGGCGGAAAACGGTCTGAAACGCGGCGAGAACGGCCTGCGCATCATCATGATGTGTGAACTGCCGTCCAACGCGATTCTGGCTGAAGAGTTCCTTGAGTACTTCGACGGTTTCTCCATCGGCTCCAACGACCTGACTCAGCTTACGCTGGGCCTGGACCGTGACTCCGGCGTCATCGCGCACCTGTTCGATGAGCGTAATCCGGCGGTCAAGAAGTTGCTGTCCAACGCAATCCAGGCCTGTAACAAGGCCGGCAAATACATCGGCATTTGCGGCCAGGGCCCGTCGGATCACCCGGATCTGGCGCGCTGGTTGATGGATCAAGGTATCGAAAGCGTCTCGTTGAACCCCGATTCCGTACTGGAAACCTGGTTCTTCCTGGCTGAGGCTCAGGCTCCGGTCTGATCCACTGAGTCAAGCCCCGACCCGCTGACGTGGGTCGGGGCTTTTTTATGTTCAATCAGGGCGGCGACGAACAGTCTCTGATGCCGGCCTTTTCTTACCAGAGCAATATGCAAAGCAGCAGCAGCCTTTTTCCTGTGGCCTTGATCAGCGCCGAACGACGTGGCGATCTGATCGAGGACGTTTATCGCCTGAAACCCGCCAACAGTCCTGATGCCAGCGTCGAAATCGCCTTGACCCGGCTGGGTCTGGTTGCGCAGCCGGATGCGCGCGGCGTGCCGGTAATTCTCTTGCACGGCAGTTTTTCCAATCGACGGTTTTGGTATTCGCCCAAAGGCATTGGCCTGGGTGCGTATCTGGCCCGGGCCGGCTTTGATGTGTGGATTCCGGAAATGCGCGGGCATGGCTTGTCCGCGCGCAATCAGGCCTATCGCTACAACCGGGTTGCCGACTATGCGCGTTACGATCTGCCGGCCATCGCTGCGTTCGTGACCGAGCAGAGCGGGCAGGTTGCCCACTGGATCGGCCATTCGCTGGGCGGCACCACCCTGGCGGCGGCATTGGGCGGTCAGTATCTGGGCCCGGACAGCGCGGCGTCGGTGGCGCTGTTTGGCAGTCAGATCAGCCGCACCTATTGGCCGCTGAAAATTCCGCCAGTGCAATGGTCCAGCCGCTTGCTGCTCAAACCCTTCGAGCACATTTCCGGTCCGCGCTTCAAACGTGGCCCGGAAGACGAGCCGATTGGTCTGGCGCTGGAAAGCCTGCGCTGGCATGGCTTGTTCGGTCGGTTCGGCGATAAGTACAGCGATTGGTGGGCGGGCCTGGCCGAGGTGACCGTGCCTTTATTGGTGGTCGCAGCGGCGGGCGATCATCAGGACCCGGCCTGGGCCTGCCGCAAGCTTTACGAGCAGATCGGCTCGCAGCAGCGCACGTTCATCTGCCTGGGACGTGAACAGGGTTTCTCCGAGGATTTTGGTCACGTGCAGATGCTGGTCAGCAAGCCTGCGCAGCGCGAGGTCTGGCCGCTGGTCAAGGACTGGCTGCACGAGCGCTGCATGCCTGTACAGGAGCTGTCGCAGCAGCCGATCGCCGCAATGCATTGAGTTAGATCGTTTCGCTGTCGCCTGGTTACGGCTAAGCTACGACGCAGTAGATGGATTTGCCCCTTGATGAACCTTCACTGATAGGAGTTACGTCATGCATTACCTCACTCCCGATTTGTGCGATGCCTACCCGGAATTGGTGCAGGTCGTTGAGCCGATGTTCAGCAATTTTGGCGGCCGTGATTCCTTCGGTGGCGAAATTGTCACTATCAAGTGTTTTGAAGACAACTCTCTGGTGCGCGAGCAGGTCGAGCAGGACGGCAAGGGCAAGGTGTTGGTCATCGACGGCGGCGGATCGCTGCGTTGCGCGTTGCTGGGCGACATGCTGGCCGAAAAGGCCGCTCGAAGCTGCTGGGAAGGCATGGTCATCTACGGCTGCATCCGCGACGTGGATGTGATCGCGCAGACCGATCTCGGCGTTCAGGCACTGGCCAGTCACCCGAAAAAGACCGACAAGCGCGGCATTGGTGATCTCAATGTCCCGATCACTTTTGCCGGCGTGACCTTTCGTCCTGGCGAATACGTGTACGCCGACAATAATGGCGTGATCGTTTCTCCTTCTCCTCTGAAAATGCCGGAATAAGCGAAGTACGAATGTTTGACGAGCAAAACGCGCAGTGGGGGCTGGTACATGCCCTCGTATTGGATGGTAGTGGCGGGGCGCGTTTCATCGCTCGGACCGAACTGGATTGCCTGCAGTTGCAGCCGCACGAGAGTGTCTGGCTGCACTGGGACCGTGGCCATCCGCAAACCCATACCTGGTTGCGCACCGCGAGCGGCTTGAGCGAGTTCGCCTGCGACCTGCTGCTCGAAGAAAACACCCGGCCGCGTTTGCTGCCGCTGCCGGACAACAACCTGTTGCTGTTTCTGCGCGGGGTCAATCTCAATCCGGGTGCCGAGCCTGAAGACATGGTCTCGGTGCGGATCTTCGCTGCCGCCCAGCAGGTCATTTCCCTGCGCCTGCGTCCGCTGCGTGCCACCGACGAACTGATCGAGCAACTGAATGAAGGCAAGGGGCCGAAAACCGCCTCCGAACTCATTCTTTATCTGGCTCAATACCTCACCGACAAAGTCCAGCCATTGGTCGGCGACCTGACTGAATCGGTCGATATAGAAGAAGAAAAAATAGATGCCGACGAGCGGTATACGCCCGATCACGGAACGTTGCTGCATATCCGTCGCCGAGCCGCTGGCTTGCGGCGTTTTCTCGCTCCGCAAAGAGACATATACGCGCAGCTGACCCGCAGCAAGTTCCCATGGTTCGTCGAAGACGATGCCGACTACTGGAACGAGCTCAACAACAGTCTCACCCGTTACCTCGAAGAGCTGGAATTAACCCGTGAACGCGTGGGTTTGGTGCTCGAATCCGAAGATCGGCGCCTGCGCGAACGGATGAATAAAACCATGTACCGCTTCGGGATCATCACCGGTATTTTCCTGCCGATGAGCTTCCTGACCGGCTTGTTGGGGATCAACGTCGGAGGCATACCGGGCTCCGCCAGTCCTTACGGTTTTCTGGTGGCCTGTACGTTGATAATCGCGGTCGCTTTGGGCCAATGGTGGCTATATAGACGCCTGCGCTGGGTGTAAAACGGTTTTTTTTGGCCGTGCTCGACCAGCGGCTTGTGACTCATGCAAATTTGGTCGCGTCTTTCAGTGACGTTACGTGAGGTGCCTAATGCACGATCCGTTTGAAGAATCTTTGCGCGACATGCTCAATTCGTCCTCCTCCAGCCGGGATGACGATGCGTGCCTGGGGCGAGTTTTGAAGACCGCCAACCGTCAGGTCGGGGCGGGTGTTCTGTTCGGCCTTCTGGGTCGCTGGTCCCAGGCGATGATGATTGCCTTGAACAATGGTTCGGCCCACGTTTCACCGGTGTCGCGCCAAAACACACTGAAAGCTAACCCTCGCTCTGTCGATAAGGCTGATTGAACATGGAATTGGATCTCTGGACCCAGAGCCTGGTTGCCGCAATGACTGCATTGTGGACCAAAGTTGCAAATTTCATCCCGAACCTGTTTGGTGCCCTGGTTGTCGTATTGCTGGGTTTTGTCGTCGCCAAGCTGTTGGACACATTGCTCTCCAAATTACTGGCCAAGCTGGGCCTGGATCGCCTGATGGGCGGCACCGGCTTGACCAAACTGATCAGTCGCGCGGGTGTTCAAGTCCCCATCTCGACCCTGATCGGCAAGATCGTCTACTGGTTTGTGTTGTTGATTTTCCTGGTGTCTGCGGCCGAATCGCTGGGTCTGGAGCGGGTTTCCGCGACGCTGGACATGCTGGCCTTGTACCTGCCGAAAGTGTTTGGTGCTGCTTTGGTGTTGCTCGTGGGAGTGCTGTTGGCGCAGTTGGTCAACGGCCTGGTGCGCGGAGCCGCTGAAGGTGTAGGGCTGGATTACTCGGCCGGGCTGGGCAGAATCGCCCAGGGGCTGGTGATCATCATCAGTATTTCGGTGGCGATCAGCCAGTTGGAGGTCAAGACCGACCTGCTCAACCATGTGATTGTGATCGGTCTGATTACCGTTGGTCTGGCAGTTGCGTTGGCAATGGGCCTTGGAAGTCGCGAAATTGCCGGGCAGATCCTGGCGGGAATATATGTGCGGGAGTTGTATCAGGTAGGGCAACAAGTGCGTGTTGGCGAGGTCGAAGGCCAGATCGAAGAAATTGGCACGGTGAAAACCACCCTGCTGACCGATGAGGGAGAGTTGGTTTCATTGTCCAACCGAATCCTCCTCGAACAGCGAGTGAGCAGCCGATAGGCGGCTAACCTGCTAATGTATGCCGCCACGCATCGCCGGAATCCGGACAGTGGCGGACATTGACCCGACTGTCGGCACGACTTGTTTTGAATAAACCCCAACCGCTATCGATGCGCTACGACCCCCGCGAGCTCTCTGACGAGGAGTTGGTCGCGCGCGCGCACGTCGAGCTGTTTCACGTGACGCGGGCCTACGAAGAGTTGATGCGTCGCTATCAAAGGACACTTTTTAACGTTTGTGCACGTTATTTAGGGAACGATCGCGATGCAGATGATGTCTGTCAGGAAGTGATGCTTAAGGTGTTGTATGGCTTGAAGAATTTCGAGGGCAAATCGAAATTCAAAACCTGGCTCTACAGCATCACTTACAACGAATGCATTACGCAGTACAGAAAGGAACGGCGTAAGCGTCGCTTGATGGACGCTTTGAGTCTGGATCCACTTGAGGAAGCGTCCGAAGACAAGACGCCTAAACCTGAAGAGCGGGGTGGACTCGATCGCTGGCTGGTGCATGTGAACCCGATCGATCGGGAAATTCTGGTGCTACGATTTGTCGCAGAGTTGGAATTTCAGGAGATCGCAGACATCATGCACATGGGCTTGAGCGCAACGAAAATGCGCTACAAGCGGGCTCTTGATAAATTACGTGAGAAATTTGCGGGCATTACCGAAACTTAACTCGGTGCAAATACCTCTAACAATCGGGCAAGTTCTGATAGACTTGCCTACGAGTTGTCCCTTATATGTGGGACTGCTTTACAATCACCAGATGGGGATTTAACGGATGAAACTGAAAAACACCTTGGGCTTGGCCATTGGTACTATTGTTGCCGCTGCATCGTTCGGCGCTCTGGCACAAGGCCAAGGCGCAGTCGAAATCGAAGGCTTCGCCAAGAAAGAAATGTACGACAGCGCCCGTGACTTCAAAAACAACGGCAACCTGTTCGGCGGCTCTGTTGGCTACTTCCTGACTGACGATGTTGAATTGCGTCTGGGCTACGACGAAGTGCACAACGTTCGTAGCGACTCGGGCAAGAACATCAAGGGTTCCGATACCGCTCTTGACGCTCTGTACCACTTCAACAATCCGGGCGACATGCTGCGCCCTTACGTCTCGGCTGGTTTCTCCGATCAGAGCATCGGTCAAGACGGCCGCGGTGGTCGTAACGGCTCCACTTTCGCCAACGTTGGCGGCGGTGCCAAGCTTTACTTCACCGACAACTTCTATGCCCGTGCAGGCGTTGAAGCTCAGTACAACATCGACCAAGGCGACACCGAGTGGGCTCCAAGCGTCGGTATCGGCGTAAACTTCGGTGGCGGTTCGAAGAAAGTTGAAGCAGCACCAGCTCCAGTAGCTGAAGTGTGCTCCGACAGCGACAACGACGGCGTGTGCGACAACGTCGACAAGTGCCCGGACACCCCAGCCAACGTAACTGTTGACGCTGATGGCTGCCCAGCAGTTGCCGAAGTGGTTCGTGTTGAGCTGGACGTGAAGTTCGATTTCGACAAATCCGTAGTCAAGCCTAACAGCTACGGCGATATCAAGAACCTCGCTGACTTCATGCAACAGTACCCATCGACTACCACCACTGTTGAAGGTCACACTGACTCCGTCGGTCCTGACGCTTACAACCAAAAACTGTCCGAGCGTCGTGCAAACGCCGTTAAACAGGTTCTGGTTAACCAGTACGGTGTTGGCGCTAGCCGCGTAAACTCGGTTGGTTATGGCGAATCCCGTCCAGTTGCTGATAACGCAACTGACGCTGGCCGCGCTGTTAACCGTCGCGTAGAAGCTGAAGTTGAAGCCCAAGCTAAGTAATTAGCCCGCTTTAAATCGCTTCAATAGGAAAGCCCGGCTTATGCCGGGCTTTTCTTTGCCCGGGATTTGACCTTCGGGTTTGAGCCCGGTCAACGCCGCAGTCCGGATCTGGAGGAATAGGCAAGATCGGCGTAGAAAACAGTCATCGAATTCAAGGTCCACAGTCGTAGCATGGTTCTCTCACACCATTGATCGAGGACGTGTCATGACTGCTGCAAAAACGATTTTCATCACTGGCGTCAGCAGCGGCTTCGGCCAAGCCCTGGCCACCGAAGCATTGGCCGCCGGGCATCGCGTGATCGGCACGCTGCGCAACGCCGAGGCGCTGGCCTTGTTCGAAGCCAGCGCCCCGGATCAAGCCCATGGCGTGCTGCTGGATGTCACCGATTTCGCCGCCATCGACGCTGCGGTCGCCAAGGCCGAAGCCGACTTTGGCCCGGTGGATGTGCTGGTCAACAACGCAGGTTATGGCCACGAAGGCATCTTCGAGGAATCGCCCATCGAAGAAATGCGCAGGCAATTCGATGTGAATGTGTTCGGCGCGGTGGCGGTTACCAAGGCGTTTGTGCCTTATTTCAGGCAGCGGCGGGCCGGCCACATCATCAATATCACCTCCATGGGCGGGTTTATCACCATGCCGGGCATTTCTTACTACTGCGCGAGCAAATTTGCCCTTGAGGGCATTTCCGATGCGCTGAGTAAGGAACTCAAGCCCTTCAATGTATTCGTCACCGCAGTCGCGCCGGGCTCGTTTCGTACCGATTGGGCGGGGCGGTCAATGCTCAGGAGTCCCCGGGCAATTGCCGACTACGATGCGTCGTTTGATCCGATTCGAAAGGCGCGCGAAGATAAAAGCGGCAAGCAGTTGGGCGATCCACGCAAAGCGGCGTTGGCCATTCTGCAACTGATCGCCAGTCCGACACCGCCCGCGCACCTGTTGCTCGGCAGCGACGCGCTGGAGTTGGTCAGGAGCGAGTTGCTGCGCAGGCTGGAGCAGATCGACGCCTGGGAATCGCTGACACGTTCCACCGACGGCTGAATGAGGTAGTAATGAGTCAAGAGCACGATACGAAAGCGCGCATGATTGAGCTGATGGAACAGCTGGCGCCTGATGAAGGCTACAACCTGTCGGCACTGGATGATGTGCGCTTTCTACGCTCCAATCGGCCTTTGACGCGTACCCCGGTGCTTTATGAGCCGGGGATCGTGATCCTCTGTCAGGGTCGCAAACGCGGCTATCTCGGCGATGAAATCTACCTTTACGATGCCCAGCATTACCTGGTGGTTTCGGTGCCGGTGCCGTTCACCATGGAAACCGACGCCAGCGCTGAAGAGCCGATGCTGGCGGTGTATCTGCGTCTGGATTTCAATCTTGCTGCGCAATTGATGCTGCAAGTCGATGAGGGCAAAGGCGCCACTCAGGCGCAGCCCAAAGGCATGTACTCCTCGCCCATGGAGGATTCGCTCAGGCACTCCACGCTGCGCTTTCTCGAAGCCATGGCCGACACGACCGAGGCGCGGATTCTCGGCGCTTCACTGCTGCGGGAGATTTATTACCGAATCATCTGCGGCGAGCAGGGCGGCTCGCTGCGCGCCGCGCTGAACAGCCAGGGACAATTTGGCAAGATCACCAAGGCGATTCAGCGTATTCACGCCTTTTATCAGGAGCCGCTCGACGTGGACTGCCTGGCGAAAGAGGCGGGCATGAGTTCGTCCAGCTTCCACTCGCACTTTCGCGCGGTCACTGATACTTCGCCCATGCAGTACCTGAAATCTACGCGCCTGCATCAGGCGCGGCTGTTGATGCTGCGCAGCGACATGACCGCCGCAATCGCCGGTTTCAGTGTCGGCTATGAAAGCCCGTCGCAGTTCAGCCGCGAATTCAAACGCTTCTTCGGTCTCACGCCGCACAGCGAAGTGGCGCGCATCCGGCGTAGTTACGCCTTGCCCGCACCCACATCACCGTCGATTTACGTGTCTTCTCACTGACAACCGCATCAACCGACACTGGCCTGGGTTTGCAGCCAGTCCGCCATGTCTGCCTGATCGGCAGCAGCCACCGCGCCGATCACCAGAATCGCCGGGCTTTTCAGTTGGAAGGTCACCGCGTCGCGCTGCATGTCGGCCAGGGAACTGCGGCATTCGCGCTGCTGCGGCAAGGAAGCATTTTCGATCATCGCCACCGGCGTATGCGCGGCGAGGCCGCCGGCCAGCAGGCTGTCACGGATTTCCGCCAGCTTTGCCACGCCCATGTACACCACTAATGTGGTGCCGGTCTGCGCCAGCGCCTGCCAATTCAGACTGCTGTCATCCTGGGTATGAGCGGTGACCAGCGTCACGCCGCGACTGATGCCGCGCAACGTCAGCGAGATGCCGCACTGAGTCGCACCGGCCAGGCCTGCGGTGATGCCATTGACCAGTTCGACCTCGACATCCCGCGCGCGCAGCCAGTCGGCTTCTTCGCCGCCGCGCCCGAAAATGCACGGATCGCCGCCCTTGAGGCGCACCACGCATTTGCCCTGGCGCACGTAACGCAGCATCAGACGATGGATGAATGCCTGCGGGGTCGAGCGACAGCCGCCGCGTTTGCCGACCGGAATAATCCGCGCGTTCGGGCAATGTTCAAGCACGGCGGTATTGACCAGATCGTCGATCAGCACCACATCTGCTTCCCGCAACGCCCGCACGGCCTTGAGAGTGAGTAACTCCGGATCACCGGGACCTGCGCCCACCAGCCAGACTTTTGCACTCATGCTGCTCACCTCTTAAATGATCGCGACCGCTGTCAGCAGCCGTTTGATTTCTGGCACGCAGGAGCCGCACATGCTGCCGCAGCCCAGTTGTTTCTTCAATTGACCCAAGTCCAGGCCTTGAGCGATACCGGCAACAATTGCCCCTTCACTGACGTTCATGCAGTTGCACAAAATCTTGCCGCCGCGCGTTGGCGTCGAGCTCGCGCCCGGCGGCGTACTCAGCGGCGCCAGCAACCAACGCCGCAAGTTGTCGTTGAGGCTGCCTTTGAGCCATTGGTTTTGCAGCCAGTGGCGAGCCAGGGTTTCCCCCGCCAGCCGCACGGCAGTGATCCGCCCGTTTTCGAGGCGTACACGCTTGCCGATGGAGCGCTTCGGGTCGTCATAGGCCATGACCGGCCCTTCATTGAGGCCGAGTATCCGGTCGATTTCCTGCAGCAGATCGGGTTCTGGTGCTGCGGCGTTGGCGGCGTTGATCACCAGCCCCGGACGTTCCCGACCGGCCAGCCCCAGGCTGACGTAATCGAAGGCTTCGCACAGCGGGCGCAATGCCGTCAGTAATGTCTGCACATCGCCTTCGATCAGCACGAAGAGTTTCCAGGGCAGGTCAATTTTGTCGATGCGTACACCTGAATGCTTCAACTCCGGCTGCTTGGACAGCGGATCGAATGCCGGCTGGGTCAGCAGGTTGACCCCGCCCTTGAGAAAGCGATCGCCCCAATGCATGGGCAAAAAAGCTTGTCCCGAGCGCAGGCTGTCGTCGCTGCCAACCGGCACCACGATGCTGCCGCGTCGGCTGGTCAGGCTCACCAGATCGCCCGGCTGCAGGCGGTGTCGATTCAGTTCGTCAGGATGCAGGCCCAGAACCGCTTCGCTGACATGGCCAAACAGGCGCGCAGCCGTGCCTGTGCGGCTCATGCCATGCCATTGGTCACGTAGGCGCCCCGTGTTGAGGGTCAGCGGATAGCGCGCGTCACGCAGCTCGCTGGGCGCACGATAGGCGTCGGCAACAAATCGGGCGCGGCCGGACGGCGTAGGGAAAATCCCGTCCGCATACAATCGTGCCGTGCCGAGGGTTGCGCCTTGAGGGTACGGCCATTGCTGCGGGCCAGTCTGGTCGAGGATCGCGTAGCTGATGCCGGACAAGTCCAGATCGCGGCCCTGAGTCAGGACTTTGTATTCATCGAACAGCGCTTGCGGCCGGGCAAACTCGAACAGCGTAGGCGCGTCGGGTTGCAGTCGGGCTTGCAGACGGCGGGCGAAATCCACAGTGATCGCCCAATCCGGCCGCGCTGCGCCGGGTGCCGGAATCGCCCGGCGAACATGGGAAATACGCCGCTCGGAATTGGTCACCGTGCCTTCTTTTTCGCCCCAACTGGCGGCGGGCAGCAGCAGGTCGGCAAAGCGCGCCGTTTCAGTGGTGCGAAAGGCTTCCTGCAGGACCACGAACGGGCAGGTGGTCAGGGCTTGCTGGACTTTATGTTGATCCGGCAACGATTGGGCGGGGTTGGTGCAGGCGATCCACAAGGCCTTGATCTTGCCGGCCTGTACCTGCTCGAACAGTTCGATGGCTGACAGCCCCGGTGCTTCCGGCAGGCTGTCGACTCCCCAGTATTCGGCGACTTCGGCGCGATGCTCGGGGCTGCTGGCTTCCCGATGTCCGGGCAACAGGTTGGACAGACTGCCGGTTTCCCGGCCGCCCATGGCGTTGGGCTGACCCGTCAGGGAGAAAGGTCCGGCACCGGGCCGGCCAATTTGCCCGGTCGCCAGATGCAGATTGATCAGTGCGCTGTTTTTCGCGCTGCCGGACGTGGATTGATTCAGACCCATGCACCACAACGACAGGAAGCTCGGCGCCTGCCCGACCCAGCGCGCGCAGGTCTGCAATTGCGCGACGGACACGCCGCACAGCTCTGCAACCCGCTGCGGTGGGTAATCGTGGACCAGGGCTTTGAGCTCGGCATAGCCTTCGGTGTGGGTGTCGATGAAGTCGCGGTCGATCCAGCCTTCCCAGAGCAGCAGATGCAGGATGCCGTGAAACAGGGCGACATCGGTTCCCGGCTGAATCGCCAGATGCAGATCGGCCAGCTCGCAGGTGTCGGTGCGACGCGGGTCGATGACGATGATTTTCATGTCCGGGCGGCTGCTTTTGGCGGCTTCAAGACGCCGAAACAGGATCGGATGCGCGTAGGCCATGTTGCTGCCGACGATCAGCACGCAATCACTGAGTTCGATGTCCTCGTAGCTGCACGGCGGCGCATCCGCACCCAGGCTGCGTTTGTAACCCACCACGGCGGAGGACATGCACAGGCGCGAATTGCTGTCGATATTGTTGGTGCCGACCAGGGCGCGAGCCAGCTTGTTGAACGCGTAATAGTCTTCAGTCAGCAGTTGCCCGGAAATGTAGAACGCCACGCTGTCCGGGCCGTGTTCGGCGATGGTCCGGGCGAACACCTCGGCAGCGTGATCCAGCGCGGTATCCCAGTCGGTCACGCTGCGGGCCAGTGATTTGCCCAGGCGCAATTCCGGATACAAGGCTCGGGCACTGAGATCACCGGTCAGGTGCAGGCTTGAACCTTTGCTGCACAATTTGCCGAAGTTGGCCGGATGCTGTGGATCGCCACTGACGCCGAGGATTTTATCTTCGTCATGCTCGATCAATACACCGCAGCCCACGCCGCAATAACAGCAGGTCGATGCGGTGACTTGAGTCAGAGATGGGGTCTGGACCTCGGTCTCGGTCAGGCGCATAACGCAATACCCATATTTACACCGGTGGCAGCGCCCAGGCTGTGTTCGCCGAACATCAAGTGATCGCGGCTGTTACCAATGCATCGTCCTTCGCGAATCTGCCGCAGGTACCAGCCGCCATCCGCAGTGTCGCCGTACAGGCAGGCGCCCACCAGCAGGTCGTTCTTGATCACCAGTTTCTTGTAGCTGCCGCTGATGGGGTCGCGAAGGGTGATGCTTTCGGTGCCGTCGCCACCCATGAAGTCGCCAGCGGAAAACAGGTCGATGCCGGTGACTTTCAGTTTGGTCGAGGTCACCGAGCCCTTGTAGCTGGCAAAGCCCAACTGCGCGAGATGGTTGGCGCAGACCTTGGCTTGTTCGAACAGCGGCGCGACCAGGCCGTAGGCCGTTCCCCGATGGCTGGCGCATTCGCCGATGGCGTAGATCCGTGGATCGAAGGTCTGCAGGGTGTCGCTGACCAGAATGCCTCGGTCACACGGGATGCCCGCCTGTTCGGCCAGCTCGATGGCGGGGCGCACGCCGGCAGCCATCACCACCAGGTCCGCAGGCACAACGTCGTCGTTGGAGAACTGCACGGCCTTGACCCGACCTTCGCCGTCGTCGAGCAACGCCTTGGTTTGCTCGCCAAGACGAAACTTCAGGCCGCGCTCTTCAAGGGCGTGCTGCAGCAATTGCGCCGAGGTCTGGTCCAGCTGGCGCTCCAGCAGCCACTTGCCAATGTGCACCACTGTGACGTCCATCCCGCGCAGCTTCAGGCCGTTGGCAGCTTCAAGCCCCAACAGACCGCCGCCAATGACCACGGCATGTTTATGGGTACGTGCGGTGTGAATCATCTGCTGCGTGTCGGCAATGTCCCGATAGCCAATGACGCCATCCAGGGTGTTGCCGGGAATCGGCGGAATGAACGGTTTGGAGCCGGTGGCGATCAGCAGGCGGTCGTAATGCGCCTGAGTGCCATCGTCGGCGGTGACGATTCGTTTCGTGCGATCGATCTTCACCACGCTGCGGTTGAGCAGCAATTTGATGTTGTTGCTCAGGTACCAATCCAGATCGTTGAGCACGATTTCATCGAATTTCTGCTCGCCGGCCAGCACGGGTGAAAGCAGGATGCGATTGTAATTTGGGTGCGGCTCGGCGCCGAACACGGTGATGTCGTACAGGTCGTCGCTCAGCTTGAGCAGCTCTTCCAGAGTTCGCACCCCGGCCATGCCATTGCCGATCATCACCAGTTTGAGTTTTTTCATGTTGCCTCCGAGATCCACCATGGGCGCGCTCGACAAAATCCGTGCAAACAAAAAAGGCGTCCCGCTAGTTACCTAGCGAGGACGCCTTTGTCCGATCCCGTTATCTCGGGAAGCCCGGGCCTTCGTCGTTGAAGGTCAGGGCTAAATGTGAGTTGCTTGAGATGGGATATGCATGGGTTGTGCCAGATTGTATAGATGAGTGGTACGGAGTTCGTTGGAGCGAGGCTTGCCCGCGAAGGCGTCGGTTCAGCTGAGAATATGTCAGCAGAGAAACCGATTCGCGGGCAAGCCTCGCTCCAATGGAATCTCCAACGGGATGGCGCAGGTTCCCGCTTTGGTGCACCTCGCACCGAAGCGGGGCGCAATGCTCAGTGGCGCAACAGCCAGATAATCAGGATCAGGTTCACCAGCAACGACACCAGCGCCAACGTGCGCCATACCTTGAGCGGCTCGCGTTCCAGCAGCGGCCGATGCTGGACCACCGGCCGGTGTTCAGCCTGTTCCAGTTGCAGCAGCCATTGTTCCGCCGTTTCGTAGCGTGAATCCGGCTCGGCGTGCAGTGCCTGTTGCAGGCTGTGATCCAGCCAGTCCGGAACATCCGGCCTATAGCGGCTGGCGGGAACCGGGGTGCCGAAGCGCCGATGTTGGAATGCCTCTATTTCGCCGTAAGGATAATGGCCTGTCAGGAGGTAATAGAGTGTGACGCCGACAGCGTACAAGTCCTGCTGTGGACCGGGTTCTGCGCCGTTGAAAGCCTCGGGCGCAATAAAACTCGGGGTGCCGGGCAGTTCGTCAGCCGGCGCTGACAGACCGGGGCAATACGCTAGCCCGAAATCCAGCAGGCGCAATTCGCCGTCGTCATCAAGCAGCAGGTTTTCCGGTTTGATGTCGCGATGAATGATATTGCGCCGATGCAGCAAACCCACGGCGCGCAAAAGGCGTGTCGCCAGATCCTGCCAGTGCGCGACGGAAACAGGACCGCTGAGCGCAAACAGCTCGGCCAGCGTGCGGCCACCGTGCTCGCGCATCAGGTAATACAGATGCTGACGATCCGGGGCAGGATGAAGTTCGGGAAAGTAACGCCCGGCCACCCGGCGCAGAAACCATTCTTCCAGCAACAGGCTTTGCCCTGCGTTGGTCTCGTCATGCCGATTGGCTGGCAGGGTTTTCAAGAGCCAACGCTGACCGAGCGGGTCGCGGACCCGATAGAGCAATGACTGCCGCGATTCCGCCAGCAGACTGACCACTTCAAAGCCCTCGAAACGCTGACCGGCTTTCAGCGCTGGCGGCAGCGGCCATTGCTGAAGCTGCACCAGCGTATCGCCGAGATCGTCCTGGCCCAGCTTATCGATGTGGATCAGCAGGGCGCTGGCGTTATCCTGACTGCCTGCCAGATGCGCAGCATTGACCAGGGTCTGCACCGCGCTGTCGAGATCGTCCTGTTCGGTGAGAATCGAGCGGATGCTGGCATCGCCCAGCGTGGCCCAAACCCCATCACTGACCAGCAGCAGCCGCTCACCTTCACGCAGTTCGCCGTCCAGGTAATCCATGACCACGTACTGATCCAGCCCGAGTGCGCGCTTGAGCACATGCTGCATGTCCGGTTGTTCCCAGACGTGGTCCTCGCTAATGCGCTGCAATTCACCCCGGTGCCAGCGATAGGCCCGGCAATCACCGACGTGGGCCAGGGTAAAACGGCGGCCGCGCAACACCAGCGCGCTCAGGGTGGTCAGCAAGCCATTGGCCAGCAGCCAGCGATTCTGCGCCAGCAGCAGACGGTCCAGCGACTGGGCGATGCCCCAGGTTTCCGGCGTGGAGTAATAGTCCAGCGCCAGGGCCTGCAAGGTGGATTGCGCCGCCAGTGCGCCATCGACGCACTGGCTGACGCCATCGGCAACCGCAAACAGGTAACCCTTGCTGGCGGCGAGCGCCGGGACCGGTGTCACCAGGCGCAGAGCGTCCTGGTTTTCCGGTCGCGGGCCACTGGCGCTGCACTGGGCGAAACTCAGTTGCAGACTCATTGCCAACCTCAGACGCGGGCGGCGGTAACCGCGGCCGAACCCCAAGTAGTTCTCCAGCGACGCTTGACGTTGAGCAGGCCGAACCAGGCCAGGACGCCAAGGAAGGCGAACAGCCACAGGCCGAGCTGGTAGTCACCGGTGTTTTGCTTGATTGCACCCAGGCCGGCTGCCAGCAGGAAGCCACCGATGCCGCCGGCCATGCCGATCAGGCCGGTCATGACCCCGATTTCCTTACGGAAACGTTGTGGAACCAGCTGGAATACCGCGCCGTTACCCGCGCCCAGACCGAGCATGGCCGCGACGAACAGGGCCAATGCCGCCCACGAGCTGGGCAGGTTGAAGCCTACGGCAGCGATGCAGATGGCGGCTACGGCGTACATGCCGGACAAGGTGCGAATCCCGCCGAATCGATCGGCAAGCGCGCCGCCCAATGGGCGCATCAGACTGCCGCCGAAGACGCAGGCAGCGGTGTAGTAACCGGCGGTGACCGGGCTCAGGCCGTATTGATCGTTGAAGTAGCCGGGCAGGGCACTGGCCAGGCCGATGAAACCACCAAAGGTAACGCTGTAGAAAAACATGAACCACCAGCTGTCACGATCACCCAATGCCTTGAGATAGTCGGCCATGGACTTGGGCTTGGAGCGTTCTGGTGCATTGCGTGCCATCAGGCAGAAGGCAATCAGCGTCAAGACCAATGGGATGACGGCAAAGCCGAACACGTTGCTCCAGCCGAATGCCATGGCCAGGACAGGTGCAATCAACGCGGCCAAAACCGTACCGGAATTGCCCGCACCGGCGATGCCCATGGCCTTGCCCTGATGCTCGGCCGGGTACCATTGCGAGGCCAGCGGCAGGGCGACAGCGAATGAAGCGCCCGCCATACCGAGGAACAGGCCGAGAATCAGGGCCTGCTCATAACTGTGAATACCCAGTTTCCAGGCGCCGAACAAGGCGCAAATGACGATGACCTGACCGATGATGCCGGCGGTTTTCGGCGACAGTTGATCAGCCAGCAAACCCATTACGAAGCGCAGCACGGCGCCAGCCAGAATCGGCGTTGCCACCATCAGGCCGCGTTGTTGCGTGGTCAGGTGCAAGTCGGCAGCGATCTGCACGGCCAAGGGGCCAAGCAGGTACCAGACCATGAAGCTCAGGTCGAAATACAGGAAGGCAGCGAACAGAGTCGGTTTGTGGCCGGCTTTCCAGAAACTTGTATTCATTGAACACCTCATCTGCATAAAGGAAGTCTGTCGGTTCGTGAACTACAGCGGGCGAAGACCTGCAGGTGGAGCATCCATAACTTCGGTGGCTCCACCGGCCCCAATCACTGGGGCCAAAACGCAAAAAACGCCGCAACCCGATTCGCGTTGGCGAAAGAGGTGTGCGACGTCTTTGTCGTGAGTGGGGCAACCGCCGTTGGCTACCTGTGTGATTAGCTAAGCAAAAGCTGGGCCATCGTCTGACCGGGAGCGTGAATTCGATGCTGTAGGAGCGAATTTATTCGCGAAGGGACCAGCGCATTCGATACACATCTGTCTGCGGTAAAATTGCCTTCGTGGATGAATCCGCTCCCACGGTCCCCGTCTCTGTGTTCTGTGTGTGGCCTTTACCCCAGCAGCTCGCTCATGGCGATGATCTGTTCGGCCACCTGGATCAGTTTCTGCTGCCTGCTCATGGCCTGGCGGCGCATCAGGGTGTAGGCCTCTTCTTCCTTGCAGTCCTTCATTTTCATCAGCAGGCCCTTGGCCAGTTCGATGCGTTTGCGTTCAGCCAATTGCTGATCGCGTGCCTGAAGTTGGGCACGCAAGGCTTGATCGCTCTCAAATCGTGCCATGGCGACATCGAGGATGGGCTGCAGGCGCTGGGCAAGAATACCCTCGACGATGTAAGCGCTGACCCCGGACTTGATCGCCTGGCGCATCACGTCGGGGTCGTGCTCGTCGGTGAACATCACGATAGGGCGCGGCTGGTCACGGCTGACCAGCACCACCTGCTCCATGACGTCGCGGCCCGGGGATTCGGTGTCGATGAGGATCACGTCGGGGCGCACCGCTTCAACCCGTGCGGGCAAGTCGATGATCAGTCCGGACTCGTCGATGACTTCAAATCCCGCTTCGGAGAGCGCCGCTTTCAGGCGTCCGACTTTTTTCGGTGTGTCGTTGATCAACAGGATACGTAGCATGATTGCGGCCCTCAGCGACTGACAACGGCGGGGGCGGTATCGGCCAGCGCGTGCAGCTTGAAGCTGCGCGCGTAGCCCGCCGGGTCGCTGCCGTCCCAGACTTTGCCGTCGATCAACTGGCTGCTGCGCATGGCCGAAGCGGCTACTTCAATGCCCACTTCACCCGCCGCCCGGCGATACAACTCCAGTTGGTGAACGCTCGTGGCGACCGACAGATAGTCCGGGTCTTCGCGCAGCAAGCCCCAGCGGCGGAATTGGGTCATGAACCACATGCCATCGGACAGGTAAGGCAGGTTCACTTCGCCGCCGCCATGAAAGCGCAGGGCATGGTTATCCTGCCATTTATTGCCCAGCCCATCGCTGTATTCCCCGAGCAAGCGCGGCTCGATGCAGCTGGCCGGCGCATCCAGATAGTCTTTGCCACTGAGCAGCTGCGCGGTGCTGCGGCGGTTTTCCTGATTTTCTTCGATGAAACGGCTGGCCTCCAGAACCGCCTTGACCAGCGCGCGCGCGGTGTTGGGGTTCTGTTCGACGAACTCGCGGGTGCAACCCAGGACTTTCTCCGGGTGATCCGGCCAGATCGCCTGGCTGGTCGCGAAAGTGAAACCCAGCTGCTGCTGCACGGCACTGGCCCCCCAGGGTTCGCCGACGCAGAAGCCGTCGATACGCCCGGCTTGCAGATGCGCAACCATTTGCGGTGGCGGCACGACAACGCTGGTCACGTCGTGAAGTGGATGAATGCCTTGGCTGGCCAGCCAGTAATACAACCACATCGCATGATTGCCGGTGGGGAAGGTCTGGGCGAAGGTCAGCTTTGGGCCGCTTTGGTGCGCGCGCCGGTCCAGTGCCTCAGGAGTGATCACGCCTGCGTCTTGCAGCGGGCGCGACAGGTTGATGCTCTGGCCGTTCTGGTTCAGACCCATCAATACCGCCATGTCCGTCGCGGGACCGCCGCCGATACCCAGTTGCACGGCATAGATCAGACCGTAAAGACTGTGGGCTGCATGCAGCTCCCCGCTAACCAGCTTGTCACGCAAGCTGGCCCAGGAAGCCTGGCGCTTGAGATTGAGGGTCAGGCCATAAGGCTGGGCGAACCCCTGAGTGGCGGCCACCACCAACGATGCACTGTCGGACAACGCCATGAAGCCCAGGTCGAGGCTGTTCATCTCTGGCGCGTCGCTGCCATTCACCCAGGCGAGCGGGTCGTTCGTGGAGGTATTCATAAGCGTGTCTTCCTTTCCGGAAAAGCCTGTCTCGGGAGCGTTTGTGCCTGGCCCGATGACGGGATCTTCCATAAAAAAAGCGTCGTTCAAGCCGTTGCATAAAGCAAGGACGAAAACGACGCCATTGTCTGTGCCGCGCTCCACCGTTGGAACGAGTGCTGATGACTGTTCCAAGCAAGCGATATGCCAGCGCGAGCGCCCGCCGCGACGCCGTCCTGTTAAAAGCTGATCGCATGCCTCGCGCCCGCCCGCCCAGGCGTCTATAATCGCCGCCCTGAATTCAGCTTCGACGAGTCGCGCCCGCCCATGTATAACCTGGCCCGCCAGTTACTGTTCAAACTTTCCCCGGAAACCTCCCATGACCTGTCGCTGGACCTGATTGGTGCCGGCGGACGCCTGGGGCTCAACCGCCTGCTGAGCAAGGCGCCTGCGCGCCTGCCGGTGACTGTCATGGGGCTGGAGTTTCCCAATCCGGTCGGGCTGGCGGCAGGGCTGGACAAGAACGGCGCGGCCATCGACGGTTTCGCCCAGCTGGGTTTCGGCTTTGTTGAAATCGGCACCGTCACGCCGCGTCCACAGCCGGGCAATCCGAAACCACGGATCTTTCGCCTGCCGCACGCCGAGGCGATCATCAATCGCATGGGCTTCAATAATCTGGGCGTCGATCATCTGATCAGCCGGGTTCAGGCTGCGAAATACACCGGTATCCTGGGCATCAATATCGGCAAGAATTTCGATACGCCGGTCGAGCGCGCCGTGGATGACTATCTGATTTGCCTGGACAAGGTTTACGCCCACGCCAGCTATGTCACGGTCAATGTCAGCTCGCCCAACACGCCGGGGCTGCGCAGCCTGCAGTTCGGCGATTCGCTCAAGCAACTGCTGGAAGCCTTGAGCATCCGTCAGCAGGCGCTGACCCAGTTGCATGGCAAGCGCGTGCCGTTGGCGATCAAGATCGCTCCGGACATGACTGATGAAGAAACCGTGCTGGTTGCCGCCGCGCTGATCGAATCCGGCATGGACGCCGTCATCGCCACCAACACCACACTCAGCCGCCAGGGCGTTGAAGGCTTGCCCCACGGTGACGAAGCGGGCGGGTTGTCAGGTGCGCCGGTTCGCGAGAAGAGCACGCATACGGTGAAGATCCTGGCTGGCGAACTGGCCGGGCGTCTGCCGATCATCGCTACGGGCGGCATCACACAAGGCAGGCACGCGGCTGAGAAAATCGCCGCCGGTGCCAGTCTGGTGCAGATCTACTCCGGCTTTATCTATAAAGGCCCGGCACTGATTCGCCAATCGGTGGACGCCATCGCGGCAATGCCCAAACGTCAGGCATAAAAAAGGGGCTCCTGAGGAGCCCCTGGGCTTTCGCCCCGCGCCCGGATAGGACGCGCCTGGTTAGGTCATTTTTTTCAGAGATTTGCTGGACTGGTCGGAAGTTACCTGATTACCCGACCGCGTGAAGTTCGTTGAGTCTGTGGATTCCCGCAGTGCCGGTCATACCGTCCCAGTTGTCGCCGCGTCCTTCTCGCCAACCATTGATCCACGCTTGGCGTACTGACGGTAGAGTAAAAGGGCAAAGCTCACGGGATTTTCCATGAACACCAAATTGATATCCGCGTAAAAATGCTCTTTCCAACGGATCACGCTTAAGTCTTCTCATAGGGTGTTGCCCTCGTTTGTTGACTGTAATGTCCCTGGGACCTCGTGCTGAGGTCGGGCAGAAAATTTTCTGCCGTTGGTACCCGCTGCCGGCGTCGCGGGCTTGGTGTCGTTACCGTTGCAGTAACAACCTGAGATGAGTTCTAACCAATGGATTGGACGCTGTGAATGATCGTTTTGTCATAAGCACGTAACATTTGTGACCTCAGGGACATAAGCGCTAAGGTGTTTCAAACTTGATATTTTCTACAAGCCCGCAATGTCGAGGGTTTCGGCGCAAGCTGAGACAGGTTCTCAAGTGCGGGTGATGGCTGAATGCATTCAGAGGCTTTTCGACGAAGGGTCACGATGTGACTTTTTATTACGGCAGTTGTCATGCTGAATGGGTGTCTTTCAGACCAATGTCTTTTGGCCATTGCGGGCTGAAGGGCAGACAGATTGGATTCAAGGTAAAAACTGCCGCATTGACGTCATAACCTCATGCGGTGGACCGGCACAATGTGTGTGCCACGCAGGCGTTCTCCAAGAAAGACGCTTGTTTTAAATCTGGTTGGGCAATGCGTTGCCCGCCGCTTATGGCTACGGCCCTGGAATATTCATGTCCGAACGTTACGAACTTTTCCTCACTTGTCCAAAAGGCCTCGAAGGCCTGCTGTCTGAGGAAGCCACCGCGCTAGGCCTTGAGGAGACCCGGGAACACACCTCGGCCATCCGTGGTATCGCTACCATGGAAACCGCCTATCGGTTATGCCTGTGGTCGCGCTTGGCCAACCGTGTGCTGCTGGTGCTCAAGCGCTTCCCGATGAAAGACGCTGAAGACCTGTATCACGGCGTCCTGGATATCGACTGGCAGGATCATCTTGAAGCCGATGGTTCGCTGGCGGTGGAGTTCAGCGGTAACGGTTCGGGTATTGATAACACCCACTTTGGCGCCTTGAAGGTCAAGGATGCCATTGTCGACAAATTGCGTACGCCGGATGGTCTGCGGCCTTCTGTCGACAAGCTCAATCCCGATCTGCGGGTGCATTTGCGCCTGGATCGCGGCGAAGCAATTCTGTCCCTGGACTTGTCCGGTCACAGCCTGCACCAGCGTGGCTATCGCTTGCAGCAAGGCGCCGCGCCGCTCAAGGAAAACCTCGCAGCAGCGATCCTGATCCGTGCCGGCTGGCCGCGCATTGCCGCTGAAGGTGGCGCGCTGGCTGACCCGATGTGCGGCGTGGGCACCTTCCTGGTGGAAGCGGCCATGATGGCTGCCGACATCGCGCCCAACCTCAAGCGCGAGCGTTGGGGTTTTTCGGCATGGCTGGGACACGTCCCGGCGCTGTGGACCAAGTTGCATGACGATGCGCTGGCTCGCGCTCAGGCCGGTCTGGCCAAACCGCCGCTGTGGATTCGCGGCTATGAAGCTGACCCACGCCTGATCCAGCCGGGGCGTAATAACATCGAGCGCGCGGGTTTGAGTGACTGGATCAAGGTCTATCAGGGCGAAGTCGCCACCTTCGAGCCGCGCCCGGACCAGAACCAGAAAGGCCTGGTGATCTGCAACCCTCCGTACGGCGAGCGTCTGGGTGATGAGGCAAGCCTGCTTTATCTTTACCAGAACCTCGGCGAACGTCTGCGTCAGGCCTGTCTGAACTGGGAGGCGGCGGTGTTTACCGGCGCTCCGGATCTGGGCAAGCGCATGGGGATCCGCAGCCACAAGCAATATGCATTCTGGAACGGCGCTTTGCCGTGCAAGCTGCTGTTGATCAAAGTGCTTCCCGACCAGTTCGTCACCGGCGAGCGGCGCACTGCCGAGCAGCGCCAGATCGAGCGTGAGCAGGTCGAGCCCGAGGATACCGGCGCGCTGGAAGCTCCAGGCAAATACGAGAAGTACAACAAGAATGGCAACCCGATCAAACCGGCTCCAGTGGTTGTCGAGCAGCCGCGCTTGAGCGAAGGCGGGCAGATGTTCGCCAACCGCTTGCAGAAGAACCTCAAGCAGCTGGGCAAGTGGGTCCGTCGCGAAGGGATCGATTGCTATCGCGTCTACGATGCCGACATGCCGGAATATTCCCTGGCCATCGACCTGTATCACGATTGGGTTCACGTTCAGGAATACGCCGCGCCCAAGTCCATCGATCCGGAGAAAGCCTCGGCGCGCCTGTTCGATGCGCTGGCGGCCATTCCCCAAGCGTTGAACATCGACAAGAGCCGTGTGGTGATCAAGCGTCGCGAGCGCCAGAGCGGCACCAAACAGTACGAGCGGCAAAGTGCCCAGGGCCAGTTCCGGGAAGTCAGCGAAGGCGGTGTCAAGCTGCTGGTGAACCTGACTGACTACCTGGACACCGGCCTGTTCCTCGACCACCGTCCGATGCGTATGCGCATCCAGCGTGAAGCGGCGGGCAAGCGTTTCCTCAATCTGTATGCCTATACCGCAACGGCCAGCGTGCATGCGGCCAAGGGCGGCGCGCGCAGTACCACCAGCGTCGATTTGTCCAAGACATATCTGGATTGGGCGCGGCGCAACCTGTCGCTGAACGGCTTCTCTGACAAGAACCGTCTGGAGCAGGGTGATGTGATGGCGTGGCTGGAAGCATGTCGTGAGGAATACGACCTGATCTTCATTGATCCGCCAACGTTCTCCAACTCCAAGCGCATGGAAGGGATCTTCGACGTGCAGCGTGATCAGGTGCAATTGCTCGATCTGGCCATGGCGCGTCTTGCGCCCGGTGGCGTGCTGTATTTCTCCAACAACTTCCGCAAGTTCGTGCTCGATGAGAATCTCGGCGAGCGTTATGCCGTGGAGGAAATCACTGCCCAGACCGTGGACCCGGACTTCGCTCGTAACGGCAAGATCCACCGCGCCTGGAAAATCATGGCTCGCTAAGCGCGAGTGATGTGCATTGCGTACGAATCCATCGTGCGCAATGCGATTTCAGGCTAGGCAAATTAGTGGCGAATAGCTATAACAGAGCGACGATCAGCATGATCTCTCACTGTGCTGGCGCCGCGAGTTCTGCGTATGCCGTCCATTCCTGTCCGCCGGAAGATTTTTGGCTTTATCAGCGAGCACGCTTCCCCTTGGGTTGTTGCAATAACGGCCCTGGTTTTGGGGGCAGTGTTGACGATCATCCTCGCTCTTGCCAATTTCGAACTCTACAAACGCCAGCTGATCCAGCGCTTCGGTCTGCTGGCCAACGAGCATTTCAGTCGTATTCAGGAGCGCCTTGACGGCCAGGTTTATCGCCTGGACAGTCTGCGGCGCTTTTTTGTCTTTTCCGATCAGATCAGCCGCGCGGAATTCAATGGTTTTGCCGCGCCGTTGCTGATTGGCACCCAAGCCTACTCGTGGGCGCCGAGGATCGTCGAGTCCGAGCGCGAGCCCTTCGAGCGTCAGGCGGTGACCGAAGGTCTGAACGGCTTCAGCGTGCGGGAGCTGGACGCTGCGGGCGCGCTGCAGAAAGCTGCGGTAAGGGCGGAATATTTCCCGGTACTCTTCACTCAGTCACGCAGCACATTGCCATTGCCGCTGGGCTTCGACATTGCCTCCGAACAGGTGCGCCACGAAGCGCTGGAGCGGGGGCGCCAGCTGGGCACCATGGTCGCGACTCCGCGCCTACGGCTGGTGGGTCTGGAGCCCATCAACGCCACTGGAATCCTGTTGCTGTCCCCGGTGCTGGTCGGAGACGCCAGATTTTCAACACAGGCGGACGACGTAACCGGCTTTGTCACGGCGGTGATCAGCGTGAGCGCGTTGATGACTGAAGGCTTGCCGTCCCGCGAAAACCTCGCCGTGACCCTGCGCGATCTGGCTGCGCCTGAACAGTCGAATTTGTTGTATGAGTCGCCCGTTGTGGCGGCCGAGAGTGATTTGCGGGTCAGCACGCTGCTGAAGATGGCCGATCGCGATTATCTGCTGGAGATCCGCCCAACCCCGGCATTCCTCAACAGCAATCAATCGCAGAGGGTCAACGTGATCCTTCTGGGTGGCCTGCTCAGCGTGATGCTCAGCGCGTTGCTCTACAGTCTCGTCGGCCAGCGTCAGCGCGCCTTGCGTCTGGTGGATCAACGCACTTCGGAGCTGCGCCAGCGCGAGCAGCAATTGCGCGGCACCCACGGCCAGCTGCGCAATGTGCTCAATGCCGCCACCGAGGTGGCAATCATTGCCACCGACCTGAATGGTGTGATCAGTACGTTCAATGTTGGCGCACAGAAAATGCTCGGTTACACCCATGACGAGGTCGTGGGGCGCTTCACGCTGAGGGATTTGCAAGTGACGGCGGAGCTCGAAGAGCACGCCGAGCGCCTGAGTGTCGGGTATGGCACGCGGGTTTCAGCGGGCGAAGCCCTCTTTGTCGAAGCCAGCCAGGAAAGTATCCACCAGTCTCGGGAGTGGACTTTTGTGCGGCGTGACAGCAGCACATTGTCAGTCAATATGTTGGTGACGGCCGTGCGGGACGAGCAAGGCCAGTGGGTCGGCTACCTGGCTGTCTGTATTGACATCACCGAGCGCAAACGGGTCGAGGAAGAATTGCGCAGGCTAGCGGTAACTGATTCGCTGACCGGAGCGTTTAACCGTCGCTATTTCCAGGAACGCTTCGCGGTTGAACTAGGCCGGGTCCAGGGGAATGGGGGAGAGCTGTCGGTGATCATGCTGGATGTCGATCATTTCAAAAGGATCAATGACCAGCTTGGGCATGCCATGGGCGATTGGGCGTTGCAGGCCATCTCCCAGCGCATCAGCCTGCGGCTGCGTAGCAATGATGTGTTCTGTCGGTTGGGCGGGGAAGAGTTCATGGTGCTCTGTCCTGGCACCGATGCCGTTCAGGCGTATCAACTGGCCTTGGATTTGTGGCGTGAGCTGCGCAGTCAGCCAGTCGATGGTATTGGTGTCATTACCGCGAGTTTCGGCGTTGCTGGCTGGCGCGAAGGGGAAGGCGACGATGCATTGTTGCTGCGCGTGGATTCGCGGGTCTACGCAGCCAAGCAGGCGGGGCGCGACCGGGTCGAGCCGGAGCAGCTTTAAGTCTTCAGCAAAGGGGCCGGTCTTGCGACAGCCCCCTTTTGATTACTGCTGCTGAATCGAAACGGTGTTGTTGACCAGCTTCGGCTGGCGATACAACTCGACCAGCACCTCATCGAGCACCGACGATGCACCCCATGGGCGCGGGTCATTAAGGATGGCCACCACCGCCCAGGTATTGCCATTGCTGTCGCGGCTGAAGCCGGCAATGGCGCGAACCGTGTTCAGCGTACCGGTCTTGATATGCGCCTCGCCCAGCAGCGGCGTACGCTTGAGACGCTTGCGCATGGTGCCATCCATGCCAGCCAGCGGCATCGAACTCATGAACTCGGCGGCATAAGGGCTGCGCCATGCGGCCTGCAGAATGATCGCCATTTCACGAGCGCTGACGCGTTCTGCACGGGACAGGCCGGAACCGTTTTCCATGACCAAGTGTGGAGCGGTGATGCCTTTTTTCGCCAGCCACTGGCGGATCACCCGCTGCGCGGCCTTGGCGTCATCGCCATCGGCTTCGTTGCGATATTCCGAACCCAGGCTCAGGAACAACTGCTGCGCCATGGTGTTGTTACTGAATTTATTGATGTCGCGAATGATTTCCGTGAGGTCTGGCGAGAACGCCTTGGCCAACAGTTTCGCGCTGCCCGGCACAACGTCGACGCGGTCCTTGCCAAGGATGCTGCCGCCCAGCTCCTGCCAGATCGCGCGAACAGCGCCTGCTGCGTAGGTCGGGTGGTCGAGCAATGACAGATAGGTCTGGGAATTGCAGCCATCGCCCAATTGACCGCTGACTGTGACGACGACCGTGCCGTCCGCCTGCGGGATCGGGCTGTAACGCACGTCGCCGGCGCATTGCTTGGAGGACACTGCCTTGACCTGATTTTCCACGCGGATGCTGGCAATCGGCGGCTCCACGGAAACCAGAATCTTGCCGCCATCGTTGCGGGTGATGAAACGCAGGGCCTTGAGGTTGATCATCAACGAGTCGGGTTTGACCAGGAACGGCTTGTTCTTGTCGTTGCCATCATCGTCGAACACCGGCAGCTGCGGCTGCACAAAATGGCTGCGGTCCAGAACCAGATCACCGGTAACCTGCTGGACACCATTGGCGCGCAGATCGCGCATCAGCAGCCAGAGCTTTTCCATGTTTAGCTTGGGGTCGCCGCCGCCCTTAAGGTAAAGGTTGCCGTGCAGCACGCCGTTGTTCAGGGTGCCGTCGGTAAAGAACTCGGTCCTCCATTGATGGGTCGGGCCGAGCATTTCCAGCGCTGCATAGGTGGTAATCAGCTTCATGGTCGACGCCGGGTTGACCGATACGTCGGCATTGAAAACCGTCGGATTGCCAGGGCCGTTAAGCGGCAACATCACCAGCGACAGTGCATCATCGCCAAGCTTGCTGGCTTTCAGGGCTTGCTGAACCTTGGGAGGCAGCGTGGTATTGATCACCGCGGCCTGAGCAGGCAGCCCCAGTGGCAGCAGAAGGGCGAAAAAAAACAGAGGACGCAAAGATTTGATCATTCAATAAAACCCTACTGCAAAGAGGGGGAGAAATAAGAGGGCATGGATGGATTCCCTCGACAAAATAAGTAGCTGACGCCGACGGTTGCTGAAAAAAGTCGCCTGGACAGTCTATGGAGGTCGAATAGACGGCATTATGCCCCAACCAGCGGTGACTTGTGCTCCGGCGCGAGCGTCTCGACCGCTATTTTTTATCAAGTGCCGAGCTGGGCCGCAGAAGCCTGTTTATCGGCAATACCCGAGCTGGGGCGTGTTAGGCAGGCAATTGGCCGTCCAAACTGCTAAAGTGCCGCCCGATATTACTTATGAGGATTTGTTCAATGGCCACTAACCGTTCCCAGCGTCTGCGCAAAAAGCTGTGCGTGGATGAATTCCAGGAGTTGGGTTTTGAGCTGAACCTGGACTTCAAGGAAGATCTGGATGACAAGGCGATCGACGCGTTCCTCGAGGAGTTCCTCAAGGACGCCATGGAAGCCAATGGTCTGGGTTATGTTGGCGGCGATGACTTCGGTCTGGTTTGCCTCATCAAGCGTGGCTCGGTCAACGAAGAGCAGCGCGCTGCTGTTGAAGCCTGGCTCAAAGGCCGCAGCGAACTGACCGAAGTAACCGTCAGCCCGCTGATCGACGTCTGGTACCCGGAAAAACCAATCAATCCGGTAGCCTGATGTTCCGAGGAGGCAGGCCGCGCGCCTGCCTCCTTGTTCTACTGCGTTTCCCTTCCGGTTTGTAGATGTAGATCCCCGTCTAGTCGTGGATCCCCTCGTTTCCCCCGTTGCGGTTGCCCGATTCATCTTTCTGATGGAGCGCGTTGCGCAAGGCTGTCTCCAGAACACTCATTGCAGCGGCCAAGGCTGCCTGGCACGCCTCAATAATCTCCACAGGTTCGTCCTCGCTACAGGCGTCTTCCAGCGCTTCACATCTGTCGATGACCTGAACCGCCCGGATGATCCGCGCTGCGCCCTTGATTTTGTGTGCCATCTGACGAATATCTGCCTGATTCGCCGCTGCCTCCAGGCCGGTGAGCTCCTTGCGGTCCTGTTCGCAGCTGAGCAGCAGTTGCGCCAATAGCCGCTGAACGCTATCGGGACGATCACCGGTCAACAGGCTGACGCTACCCATATCGAATACTTCGGGAGCTAATATCTCGGGGCGTTGCCGGGCGCGAGGCTGAAGCTTGTCCAATCGCTCGTTGAGCGCCTTGAGGCTGATGGGCTTGAACAGGCAGTCGTCCATGCCGGCATCCCGACAGCGCTGCTTCTCTTCCGGTTGAGCATTGGCGGTAAAGCCCCATATCGTGCAGCGCTGGCGACCTTCATCCTGCTCATGGTTACGTATTGCGCGGGTCAGGTCGTAGCCATTCATCACCGGCATGTTGCAGTCAGCGATCACCAGATCGAATTGTCCCGGCGACCAAAGCTCAAGACCTTGGGCACCATGTTCGGCAGTCGAGCAGTGATGACCGAGAAATTCGAGCTGCTGACACAGAAGCATGCAGTTCGCTGGATGATCGTCAACGATGAGAATGTCCAGCGCAGTCGTTTCCTGGGGTGGTGCTTCCTTTGCAGGCGCGGCGATTTCCAGTGGCTCCAGAGTCGTCAGATCAAAGGTCATGTGTATTTGCGTGCCATCGCCGGGCTCACTGCTAAGGGTCAATGTGCCGCCCATCATTTCGCACAGGTGACGGCAGATCACCAGCCCCAGTCCGGCGCCGGTACGTGCCTGTTGACCGGTGTTTTCCGCTTGGGCAAAAGGCTCGAACAGCCGCTGCTGATCCTCTGCGCTGATGCCGATGCCGCTGTCCTGGATCAGCACGTGCAGTCGCAATTGTTGTGGGTCCGGGCTGGTATCGGTCTGCAGGCTGATTCTCACCTGACCCTGCTCGGTGAACTTGATCGCGTTGCTGATGAGATTGGACAAAATCTGTTTGAAGCGCAGCGGATCGATCAGGACATCCGTGTTGATGCCGGGGTCCAGATCAAGCAACAGGCCGAGGCTCTTTTGCCGGGCCAGACCATCGAAAACGCGAAATACCGATTCGACCAGCTGACGCAGATTTGCCCGCTCCGGACTCAGGGTCAAGCGTCCGGATTCGATGCGCGCGATATCCAGGATGTCACCGATAAGCTCCAGCAGATCCTTGGCCGAGCCGTAGGCCACCTCGATGGCCGGACGATCCAGCTGACCCTGGTCGGCTCGGCGCAGGGCCAGTTCGAGCATGCCGATCACCGCGTTCATTGGGGTGCGTATTTCATGGCTCATGGTCGCCAGAAAGGTGCTTTTGGCACGATTGGCGTCATCGGCCTGATCCTTGGCGGTGCGAAGTTCCTCGATCAACTGGCGCCGCTCACTGATGTCGATCCAGCCACCGATGACGCCCTGGACTTCACCCAGCGAATCACGGAACGGCAGGATCCAGTGATAGATCGTCAGATGTCGGTCGCCGATATGCAGCGTGCGGTCGAGGATCAGTGGAGTGCTGCTGGCCATCACCCGTTTGTAGTCGGCGGCATATTCGTGGGCTTCGTCGACATCACTGAGAATGCCCTCGGTGACGGTTTTGTTGAGAATGTCTTCGCGCCGCGCCGAGAATGCTTCCAGATAGCTGTCGTTGCACATGCGCAGCAGTCCTTCGCGGTCGCGCACATAGATGGGATGCGGAGTGCCGTTAACCAGGGCGCTCATGAACTCGAACTGATCGCTGAGCGCGCGCTCGGCCCGTTCGCGCTGTTTGATCTGGCGCCGCATGTAGGCATTCCAGGCCAGTGAACCGAGCAACAACAGTCCGGCTCCGATGAGGATCTGATAGATCTGGCGCTGATAGTCGTGCCAGTTGCCTCCGGCCGGGGTATATGAGCGCCAGCGGTTGTTGATCACCGCCAGGTCCTGCGGGGCGATGCTCGACAGCGCCTTGTCGAGAATGGCGCTCAGCTCAGTGGCCTTGCGCGAAGTGGCCATGGAAATCAGGGCCGGCTCGTTGCCGACCGTCGCGGTCATTTGCAGGCGATCCTCGAATACGCCGGAAGAAAGAAAATAATTGGCGATCAGCAAAGATGTGATCGCGCCTTCGACTCGACCCTGGGCAAGCATGTCCAGGGCCTGGAAAGGGTTGTCCACTTCGATGGGCACGATCTCCGGGAAATTGTCCCGCAGGTAAGCCGTGAGCGGGCTGCCCACGTTGATCGCCACTCGTTTGCCGTTGAGTTGCTCAAGTCGGGGCGGATTGTCTGGCCATTTGCGCGTCACCAGCACGAATGAGTTATCGACGTAAGGACGACTGAAACTGAGCTGGTCTTCGCGCTCTTCACTGGGGATCAGCGCTCCGATCATGTCGGCCTGACCCTGACTGACCCGGTTCAGCATGTCGGACAGGCTTTGCGACCGACTGACTTCGAAGCGCAACCCGGTGCGCAGGCGCACCAGTTCCAGCAGGTCGGCGGTGATGCCACGGAAGTTGCCGTTGGCATCGAAAAAAGTCAGCGGTGCGTAGGATTCATTGATAACAAGGCGTACGGTTGGGTGTTGCGCGATCCAGCGCTCCTCACGCTGGGTCAGTTGCAGTTTCTGATCGGTCAACATCAGATCGTCAGCCCCCCAACGCCGGGAGATGGCGATACGCTCATCGACACTGATGGACTTGAGGGTCTGATTGAGTATGTGCAACAAGGGCGTACCGTCATTGCGCACCGCAAAGCTGAAACCATTGGCTTCATGCTTGCCGAAATTAGCCATCTGCACGTTATTCAGATAGCCCTTGTTGATCAGGTACTGGGTGGAAATGGTATCGCCGAGAAAGACGTCGGCCTGATTGAAAGCAACGGCGTTGATTGCGCTCTGGAACGACGGGTAAGTCTTCAATGTGGCCCCCGGGTAGAGGGTTGCGACGCTGGACTCCGGTAGATAGTGATAGACCATGCTCAGGCGTATGCCCTCCAGGCCCTGGTTCAGTGCGCGCGTCTCGCCGACGCGCGTCACCAGAACCGGCTGATCCACTGCATAGGGTGTAGAAAGCTTGAGACTGCCATCGATCGCTTCGAAGCCGTTTGCGCTGCCGAGCAGATCGATCTTGCCTTCCTTCAGGGCGGTGATGGCCGAAGCTCTGGAATCATAGCGCTGGACCTTGACGGGCAGGTCCAGCGCTACGGAGATGATGCCGGCGTAGTCGGCGGTGAAGCCTTCGTACTCTCGACCTGACTGGGTTAGATCAAACGGCGGGTAATCAGGGGCAGAAGTGCCGAGGATCAGCTCGCGCTTTTCGTGTACCCACTGCCACTGCGCCTTGTCCAGCTTGACGTCCATGTGTCCGGGACTGGAGCGACTCAGCAGGCGGTAGGATTCGCCGTCAGCCGGAATCGCCTGTGCGCTCCAACTAGCGCAGACACAGGCGACCAGTATCAAATAATGTTTAATGCGCGTGGACATCCGGTCCCTCACACGAGCGCGTTGCGTTTTGCCATCTCGATAAGTTCTACCAAGGTTTTAACCCTGAGCTTTTGCATCAGGCGTGTTTTGTAAGTGCTGACAGTCTTATTGCTGAGAAACATTCCCTTGGCGATTTCTTTATTGGTACGACCCTGAGCAAACAGCTGCAATACCATCAGTTCGCGATCATTCACCAACTTGAACAGTTCGATTTCGCTGGGTTGGCCGTTTTCGCCAGTAGCTTTGGTCAGCGCCTGACTCGGGAAGTAATTGTAGCCGGATAAAACGGCTTTCACCGAGCTGAGCAGTTCACTGAGGTCTTCCTGTTTGCAGACATAGCCTGCGGCACCCGATTGCATGCACCGGATGGCGAACAGGCTGGGGGTCTGCGAAGTCAGGACCAGAATCTTCGAATGCAGACCCATGGCATTGAACCGGGCCAGCACTTCCAGGCCATCGAGCTTGGGGATGCTGATGTCGAGGATGATCAGATCCGGCATGCATTCGCGGACCATCTGCATGGCATCCACGCCGTTATCGGTTTCACCCACCACTTGATAATTTTCGTTTTCCAGGAGCATTCGAACGGCGAGGCGAATAACCGGGTGATCGTCGATGATAAAAACTGAGTTCATGATTCAATCCATACAAGCTGCGAAGAAAGCGCGCACCTTAGCTCAGATGTTCAAGCAGGCCCATGAACAGACTGCGCTGCAGGGTATATATAGGAAATGTCCTACAACAATTAAAGTATCGGAGTACGAGAATGCCCATTTTTCGTTGCGTTAGTGTTTAAATTATCAACGGCATATCGTGAGAATTCAGTTATAAAAAAATGCATTGTTTATTTCGGTTGGGAAATTTCCTGCAAACTAAGGAATGTTCGCCTACAGCCTTCACTGGTTGATTTCATCGCCATCTACTTATCGCTTCACTACTGTCTCGTCCGGCGTTTGGCTCAATCATGCGTCCGGGAGGGCGGCATCAAGCATGCGGCACAGATCCGGGCCGTGCAGGGGTTTGCTCAGGCAGCCCAATAGCGGAAGGCCGCGTTCGAGTGCCATCTGTTCAAGTGCGTGCAACTGGCTGTCGCCCAGTCCGCTGAGGAGTATGGCGCGGCGGACGAAGCCTCGTTTGTGGGCCCGTTCAATCAGGTCGAACCCCTGGAAGTCCGGCAGACCCTGGTCGCAAAGCAGCAGGTCGTAGGGTTTGGGAGTACGGGTCATGGCTTCCAGTGCCTCGCTGGCTGTGAGGACGGGGGTCAGCAGGAAATACCCCTGCGTGAAGTTTCCTTAGAAACGAAAATCGCGTGCCTACACTAGAGCCCTTGCATCGTGGGTTTCAACAGAAGATGAATTGAAAGTTTCATCAGTAATTGGATTGGGTTTGAAAGCTGTCAGAATAAATTGAATGTTCGCTCAATAGTCTGTGCGCACGCAGATTGGATTGCGCCTAGTGTGATTGGCAATCAATAGACTATGTGTAAGGTGGGGAGTAGTGCGATACAGAGAATATGCTTTAGGATTCAGGTTGATTATATTTAAGTATAAATTTCTGTGTGTGAGTCTTTGCAACAAGCGGTTTGCCGGGTTTAAGTATTTCTGCGCTTAGTAGCGATTTGACCGTGTTGACTCCGAGCGAGAAGCGCGCAGCAGCCTCGCGTACAGAATAATAGGTGGCTAAATGCTGTGCAGCCATCTTTACATCGGATTGAGAAACGTAGGTCGTTTTTCCCCAGTGTTCAGTGCTGATCAAGTTTGTGGAAATAAATCGTGAAGAAAATAGACTGCGATTAATGTTAAGTTGAGCGCAGGCTTCCGACACCGAGCAGTGACTAGTCCGCCACGCCATTAAGCTTTGTTCGTCGGTTGGAGTGATATCACGGAGCGACTGATTACATTTGAAGTGATTAACAGCTAAGTCTCTTAGGTCTCTCGGTGGCATGGATAGGTATCGAGCCTTGCTGGCGAGCCAGCAGTTTCCGGCTTTTTTTATGCGAACATTCCTAATTCTTAATGCCGCGAAGTCTTCGGCCTGAATTGTTGAAACCTCGCGCCTAAAATAATAAGCTGGGATCCAAGGTCCTAATGAGGAAAGTGCCTTGCATATATTTTTTTTGCGTAGCGTTGTTATAATTGCTTTATTACTTGTCTCAAAACGGATGGCCAGTTCTGAAGCAAGAATGTAGTGATCGAAGAAGCGTTGCACAGCCGGCGCCTCAATGTAATACTTTCCCTTCGCGACGCATATCCTATCCAAAACCCCTGCCCGGATGAGGCTGATGACGGATTGGGGGCTAGTGTGAAGTTTGTAGGCTGCATCAACTGCGGAATAAAAGTTTTCGGTAGGATACCCCGTCTTATCAAGTTTAACACGGGCCGAAATTTCTCGCCGGATCACTTCGCACAAGCGTGGTATTTTAAAGTGGTTTTTGTCTGCGTGCACTGAATGTCCATCGTGAAGGTTCTCATATGCCAGTTGTCGGGCGCGATAATTGTTGACGTTTGCCGCATATTTTAGCTCTGAAAGAGTCATTCGCAATCCGCCGCAGCAATCCTTTTCGCATGTGCAACTTTCATTTTTATGCAGTGATCGGACTAGCTCTATAACTCGTGCGCGAAACATAGGTTCCGTTACAGTTAGCCAAGGCGCCTCAAAGACAGTCACTGGTAAGCCTCTATAAAGCCGCATGTCGTTGATAATAAGTTTCTTTAGTTTTCGCACGGGGAAAAGAAACGGTGCCAACGGGTTGGGTAATTGATCTTGGTACTGTAGCCTTATTCCATTAGCTTTCAACGCGTGATCCAGTGCGAACGCAGCGCTACGAGGGCCGAAACTAGACGAAAACTGAAACCCGGTTGACGTGTATGTCAGGCAGCCCTCGCTGTAAGGGCAACCGCATTTGCAGCTGAAGCCGTCGATTGTATTCCATTTGCTCGTACGTCCGCAGTTGCAGCATCGGGTGAGTAGTGGAATATTGTGGATAGGACAATAATCGAATGCCTTTAAATCTTGAGTAAAACGAGTAAAGCCTTCGGTCACGCAAAATGGGCAAGGGCGAAAATCTGTGCAAATTTCGGGACGTAAGACTGCTTTTCCGCCGACCCATACTTTACTGATACGGCTGAAGTTTTTATGTGGCTGGCGGTAAAAAGCGAGCCGGAGTTCTTCAGCGAACTGGGGGGCCTCGTGACATAAAATCTCACACCACGGTCCATTTACAAGGCGTAAGTCCAAATGACGTTGACCACCCTTATCACCGAATGCGCGACACATGTGCTGGACATTGAAAAAGCCATTGGCTTTAGCGCACCGTATGAGCAAGCTGGTCGGGCTCTCCATCGGCTGTGGGCGAGGCACGTAGGCTAAGAGTTTCATATGAGTTTATGCAAAATTTTGTGCAGCTCAGCTTCGCTGGCCGCAAATGGATTTTTCGAAAGCTTTATTTGACCTAGAAAGGTCAGTCGGTCGGCCGCAGCAAGAAAATCTGCTTGAATGAGGGTGTGATCCCCTCTGTTCAAGCTCGATTTAAAAGCCGCATGGAGTAAATGTCGTAGGCCGCGCATGTTGCCGCCGGTGTAAATGTAGGTGGCTAACGCGAAGTAATCGTCTGATAGAAATATGTAGTTTTGGATTTCGCCCAATCTGATCATTTCGCTGGTCAATTTTGCAAGCACTTGTCGCCATTCAGCGCCGATATTAGCGCCCGCAGGCCCATAGCGGAAATTTTCCATTCGCAGGCGACAAGGATACCGCTGACTTAACTGGGCGTTATTGTCGGCGATTTTTTCAAAGGCGGGCGTTCCGGCGAGCAAAACAGGTATTCCTGATTCATTCAAGAGTGTTTTAACCCAGTCACACATGATCGCCCGGGTTTTATCGGCACCTTTCTCCGCCAGGTGTTGAAACTCATCAAGAATGACCAAGCGGGTTTGGCATGTTTTGAGTAATCGTACGATAGTGTGTTGCATGGTTGCACTCTCCCGCGCTGTAGCATTGGAGCCCAAATCGTGTAACATCGTCAGGGACAACTCCTTTATTGTGGCGTGTGCGGGAACTCGGCAATAAAGGCAAGGGATGATCTTTGTCAAACCTTTGGCATCCTCCTGTTCTCCAGGATGGCTCATCTGTTCCTGCACCCTTGCACAGACCCTGGACTTTCCTGTGCCCGGAAGCCCCAATAACATGGCAGATGCGGGATCGTCCATTTCTGCCGTGTTGTCTAAGCTTTCGAGAATGCCGTGTACTGCTCCTTTAAACTGAGGATGTTCCACTGTAAACAATCTAAACTGTTTTAAGATATCCGACGTGCTGTTGATGTCGTATCTCCTTGATCATGCTTGTTGGACTACGGGACATAGGGGGTTCATTTTGATTCGGCCGTTTCAGTCTGCTTTGCATTAGGCTGCCAACTGGCCTGCCTTGCGGCACTTGTCCCAACGCGCGCTAGTCCATCCTTAGATTCGCAGTCGCGGTCCGGCGAATTTCATCGTGGCGTTCTACGGGCGGTTAATTAAAAGTGCCTTTACTTAACAGCGCACCTAGACCAGGGAGCGTGCCCTTGAACTTCACTTATGAGATTCACGTTGTTGGCTCCAAGTTATGTGTTTTGATCTGAAAGATAGAACGTGTCGTAGTCCTCTTGTGCAGTACAGACATTATCAAAGTCCCTTGAGGAGGGGGAGGGCTCTGCAGGGGGTGTGAGGCGAACCTGATGGTTAGGCTTTGGGGCTGGGCGCTTACGCTTACGCGTAATGAAGTCGATCTCCGCTGCGCTGAGCTCTTTGCGAAGTTGCCATAAGGCTAGAAGTGCCACCCTTTCTGTTAACTGTTCACCGCGGTGCTTCAGTCGTTGTTGCACCAATAGGTGTTCATAGTGGGTCAAGTGTTCTTGGTACGCCGGCCAGGTGCCCACGCCACGAAACAACTCGTCTGGGCGCTCTGGCAGTGCTACGAAGACCTCCGCTAGATTAGAGGCGTCATAGTAGATGATGGCCTGCTTACCGGGCCTTAATCGGTTTTGCATTTCAGCCAGCCCTGGGCCGGTCCAACTCAAGTTGAGAATACTCACTCTCCCTCCGTTGATTTTTCGTCTCTCAATGCGGCGCGTCAAATGATCCAAATCCTTTTGTGCGTATTTTTGTGGCGGAAACTGTTTAGCCATCTCCCGATCCCATATCGCGTTCGGTGACTGTTTGGTATTACTAGGGCAGTGGTTGTGGTAGTAACCCTCGAGCCAGGTCCGAAAGTAAGCTTGTACCTGTTCGATGGTAAAACAGGCTTTGGCGGCTGAGTCATAATCCCCTCGTGCGACCGGGTTTGAGAATGTTGTACCGGGTAGCGTGTGGGTGAACGAGCTGTTGAGTGTTTCGAAGAATCGCTCTATATGCGGTTTGGCATCAGGGGTGTTGGGAGGGACGTAGCGCAGTTGAATACCCAGAACTTCTGCCGCGACTCGCACAGTTTCGTTCGCCACTTCAGTTCCATTATCCACTATCAGTTCTTGCATTTTACCCCGCTGCAGCTCTTCGCCTTCCACCGCAGTTAAGGCCATTTTGAATACGCGAAGGGTCTTTTCTGCACATGGCGGGGTCAGGGAGAGATCATAGGCAATGATTTTACCGGACTTAACCTCGATGGCCGCCTGCAGGTGGCCGATACGTCCGATGGGTTCACCCGCAACATCTACGAGTTGTAAATCCAGTGGCGTTGAGTCCAGCTCGACCTGCTCCAGTAGGCGGCTTGGTTCTGCCCATTTGATGCCAAACTTGTTGTTTTTTTGAGCTCGGCGTGCTCCTAACCGACGGGTATCCTGCAGTAGACGACAACGTTGATGAACGCGTCGATAGACGGTACTCAACGACGGCGTGGCTATACAACTGGCATTGTTTTCAAGGCGTAAAATATTATCGTGGATGATCTGCCCACAGATAAGTTTGTAGACATGCGCGACGGTGGGTTTTTGATCCGAGAGATATGCTTCGTCGATGTATCTGCGAATGATCTGCGAAGTGTCTTCAGCTGTTATTTTGCCTCTCGGCCGTTGGCTTTTCAGCTTGAGTAGAGAAAATGGCGAACCGCCATGCTGGCGGCAGCGGCGGCTCCACGCCCAGACGCTGGAATAACTAGGGGGCTTGGCATCCCCATACTGCACGGCCAGCTTTTTCAGCTCCGAGGCGCACGCCTCACGGGGTAACCGGTCGGAAAAGGCTTTCCGCAATCCTTCAACATAGAAGTATTTGCGCCGCGCGCGTATCACGCGCGGCGCGTTCGAGTCGAGAAAGTATATAGCGTTGGATTGTTGCAGGGGCGCTGATTGGTACAAGATAATCTCTTTGCAGAACAGCAGCCTTTCGAAGTCTGCGAGCGCGAGGTACTGCGCCCGTTTGCCATCCACATCGCGCAGCGATACCAGTTCGGGCGTGAGGTTGATTATTTCGTACACTCGGCCGTCCATCATGTATTGAGAGCCGACGGACGGCGGCAGCGGTGTGTCCATGATTATCTATTCCGTTAAGCAAGGGTGAAGCACACGGCCAGACAGTGGTTACCGCCCATGTGCTATGGGGTGTGGTGACTCAGCGCCGACCGTCCAATCAATTGGTCGGTCGGCGGTGCGCTCAGTGACCATCGTTGCGACGGTTCCAACCGAATGCACGCTGTTGACTGGTAATTAGCCATCGAGCAATAGCCTCGCAGGACAGGGGCGTCAGTCGCACCTCCGCGAAGAGTACGCCGCCACTCAACGTGTCGACTATCGTGTGCAGATAACCCCTGCGTACCAGCGCGCCCGCGCCAGTGTTTAACTTCACGTCGATGTCGGCACAGGCATAGCGGTAATGCCTCCGGCACGTTTTGCGGGTTAGGTTAAGACGGCTTTGTCCACGATGATGTTGCGGCGCTGCGCCGCCCAGCGTTTTTTTCTTTTCAGGCTGATCCCCCTCTGCTAGCCGACGGGCATTTCGTAACACCCTAGTCGGGGGGCTCGCGCCCAGCGCCGGCAATCTGACTGTGGATCGAACGGCATCGGCGCGCGCGGGTTCTTGGCAGATCATCAGGTACAGCTTGGACAAGGAGGCGTGCGGTCGTGAGTGCCATACGTTTTCGATGAGCTGGTCGAGGACGAGGCTTCCGATTTGCGCGGCGTGATGATGTTGCGCTGCGTCTTGAGGCGGAGGCACCATCGGTTGGGACTGGGCGAGCACAACCAGCTCGGGTGGAAGTAACGTGCTCTGATAAGCGCGCTTTGCACGGCCCATGACCCTCTTGCGGGCTAATACTGCTGGCGAAGGCTTCACGGTTCCCAGGCCAGGTTGTTTTCCGTTACGCAGGGTGCGGCGAGTGCGGCATTGACGGACGTTCATGGTTACATCCTCTTGGTCAGTTTGCTGTCCAGCGTCAGCGGACGATCCAGATCGGCGAGCAACTCTCCGCTGAAGATAGCTTTGGCGAGAGCCCGCAGGGAGGGCGGCGTTGGGTGCAAGCAAACTTCACGTAAACTTAAGGTCGTATCTTGCTGCGAAAGAAAAGCCGAGCAATAGTCGGCTTCCCATTGGGTGATCCGGTGGATAAGGGTGTACAGCATCTTTAAGTTACTCAGCCGTACCGCCCGCTGAATACTGCCAGCGTCGGCTAACTTGAACCGGATTGACTCCCGGTCGCAATGGTCAATAAACTCCCTGAGGGTGATGCGGTATTTAGCTGGTGCTCTCGTAAAGTCCGGTTTCACCTCGGTAAAGTGATTGGCCGCCAGTTCATGGATTACATAGAAGTCAGGCGTGTATTGAAACCTTGCAGTGTTCCATGTCCAGCGAAAAGTATGCGGTTGCGCATGATAGCTTTTGACATCGACGTCCCACTCCAGCCAAATACAGTAACTGGCTTCCAGGACACTTTCGCAAATGACTTGACCCTGGTTCTTGACTGAAGGGAAGTAGATGGTGTTTCGACCATGACGGCCCCGATGAATGTCGCGGGCAGGAATCGCCCCTTGCTCGAGCCACTTCAGTTCATCCCACATGGCGATTCCTCCCCAGCGTTGGCCTGATCTGGGCAAGCCCAGAGCGAGAACATGAGCGGTACCGTTGCTGGTAGCTTGGTTGGAGTGCTGACCACGACGGGAGCTTCAGTGTCCGAGTCATCAGGTTACGCCGACGGTATGTAATTTTTTAGCCGCTACCCATGCACCTGATGTGCGCCCCAAGATCCGCTGAAGTGCTGATAGATCCAAGGCCCGACAAAACAGTGAGCGTTCCACGGTGAGGACACTCGTGCTATAGAAAGATAGGAGTACGTACCAATTGTTGAACTGAACGTTCGCATCGGGAACTTGGCTTGGGCGTAGCATGACTAAAAGGAATGGTCAGAGGGCCAGTGCGATGATTGCGCTGATGAGACGGGCGAGTGGGAAGGTGGGCGAAGGGCGAAGCATGTCCCGCGCGGTGGCAATTAAGTGTCAACACTTACAAAACATGGTGATGGCACACGCGTGGGCCGAGCTGGCCAACATAGAACCGGGCGGCTATGCGCTGGCTCGGGCCTATGAGCGGCGAACCCGGGCCGCGTGTGGCAGCCAAAATGCTGAGCGTTGGGCCGCCGAGTTGGCCGGCCAGCGGGCCTCACCGGGCCATGCGGCGATGCTGGCGACCTTCTCTGTAGATCTGAAAGCGCTGCGAGAATTGCTGTTATGGGAGGTGCTGAAAAGCCCATCCCAAACGCGGGCCAATTGGTTAAAGCAGGTGGGCAGCCGTGACCCGTGCTGTGCCAAAAGCATTGCGCTTACGTTAGCGCACCCCGTCCAGTTGTTACCCACGCTACCCGAGCCAGACCATCTGACGAGTCTGCTGATCCTGCTCAAAGAAATACCCTCATGTTCCTGGCTGGACAGCGTTAGTTACCGTCGAGGGGTTATCAACAGCTTGGCCAAACTTAGCCTGGAACCTGGTTGGTACGCCGCGCGGTATGTGCTGCAGTCTTTACTCCAAGATCAACTGCCGACTGACGACCCGCGTTATTGCGGCTTAGTTCATGATCCGACCAACGCCGACGAGTTAGATAAGCTTATTGCGCAATACCGAACGCTTCAGGAGTTGGGTTCTGGTCCCCCGTTATTTCTGACTGTCAGCAAGTCCGAGTGGGCACTCTTCTGCGCGATTGTTGAACGCGCCACTCCGCTGCACCGCCGTGCTTTGGCGAATGCGCTCCTTCAGCATCACCAAACTCCCCGACCGCTCCTCGGTCACCCACTGTTGTTTGAGTTATATACGCAAATGAATGCGCTGGATCGAAGGGCTGCCTCGGCGCTGGAACAATTGGAGCGGATCATTTAGTCGCCTCAGTGCATTGGACCGCCGCCTGTTTGAGGCTTTCACACTCGGCTGTTTTCTCGTCCAGGGCTATCTGCAATCCCGTTACCCGGGAACTGTGCGCTTGGGCTTGCCCTGACAGCTGAGCATGCTCCCTACTCAGCCGTTCGAAGCGTTGCTGCAGATCGCGCAATGCTTTGGCGTTTTGCTGATGGGTGTGGCGGCGTTGATTGAGGTCTTCGACGAGTCGGGCGTTGTCCCGGTTTAAATCGATCAACTGCTGTTGGGCGCCTGCCAAGGTCAGCGCGGTCGACCGCACTTGGCGGGCCAGCTGTTGCACTTGATGTTCATGCTGGTGCACCAGTTCGGCGCGCTGCGCCTCACTCGCCTGACGAAAATGCTCAAGGTTGTCCTGGTTGTGTTTGGCCTGCGTGACCAGCAGGTCAATGGCCAGCTGTTTTTCCTCCAGCCGCGTACTGAATTCCTGCAGGTTCGCCCGGGCGGACGTAAGGGACGCGTTCAGCGCGGCAGTGTGGTTTGCGTCGAGGGCGCGCTGATCGCGTTCTTCTGCTAGCGCGCGTTCCAATCCGACGCCGGCTTGGCGCGCTTGCGACAGGGCCACCTCGGCCTTATCGAGTTGCGCTTGCAGCGCTGCAGCAGACGCTTCCCAAGAGGCCTTAGCGTCATCGACGATGGCCTGAGCCTCCGTGGCCAACTGCTCGCCCCATTGCGCGGCGAGCGCCAGCACGGCCTGGCTGACTCGTTCATTCCAAGGCGTCCCTGACATCCGCGGCTCCAGTTCCTTGAGATAGCGAGAAATGGTGGTCTTGGACCCCGTGTTGCCGAGTTTCACCCGCACTGCATCGATGCTCGGATGCTTGCCTTCCGCGAGCAGGGCCGCGCGCGCTTTTTGCACCACGACCTTATTGATGGCACCCCGAGCCATCGCGTCCTCCGACGATATCGTACCAGGCTACGTTTCATGTAATTACAGGCTATCAATGAGCCATTTGCCGGCTTGCTCGTCGCCATTCGTCAGGTGGGATAAGTCGGCGTTATCCCGTGTCAGCGACCGTTGGTCGCTTTGGTACTAATTCCGTAGCAGTTATGGCCTCTTCGGTTGCTGACCTCAGGACGCGCCGAGGGCCGGTGAGGCCATCCGAGGTACACCGCGAAAGGAGTGCCCGGTCGTTTCTCGGCACCTGTCAGGGTTGGTAATGCGGGGCGTGTGGTTAGGCTGGGGTTAACCGCGCACTGGCAGACCGGGTTATAGGTCCAATGGGGAGGAATAAAAAGCCGATGAGCGCTAGGCAATGACCTAGCTCTTGATGCGTGTGGACGCTCAATCTCATGAGAGGATTGCGGGGTTGGGCCATGCGTATTTTGGTGGGCTGCACCCGTGAATCATGTTCAGGTTCGGCACGTGCACGTCAATGACCTTGCCTCAGCCCCTCATCCAATTACTCCTGCAAGCCCGGCACTGTAAAAGGAAGAGCGCCTTAGGCAGCAGCCTATTCAGCAATTAGACCGAGTAGGCGGAGCTGAACAACCGGCTCGGGCGACGGTGTATGTCCGACCGCGGACAACTGCGGGTGCCAGTAAGGCTGGAACTTCGTCTGCCAAATGTTCGCGGTGTACGCCCGTTCAACCCGCTACTGTTCGTCGTCTGTATCTATGTAGTCAGGTGAAGTGAGGCAATGAGCGAGCAATTTATGATGGGGGTAGCGGTTTTCGAATCGTGGCAGAAGGGCATCAAATATTGCAGTTCCTGCGGGAGTCCCAGCAACCCGACGTACAATGTAATCAGCTATGGCGAGCCGTACTTCCACCTCTTCGGGCGACAGGAGCGCGTCTGGTTCAGGGTCACCGTTGTGGACTAAGTCTGGGCTAGTTTGGAGGTCAGGAATACTGCTCATGGCAAGGTTTCCACTTTGATCGCGCAATTGTTGACACCAAGCGTAGCTACCAGGGCGCGAAATGGGAACGCATTCCCACCCATTTCGAAGACAGTCGTCGACATGCTAAAGGTTAAAATGGTTACGGTACCGGGCATGGACGAGATGGACAGCATCGCGGTTTGCAGCCAAGACATGCCCGGCTAGCCGTTGCTTCTGCGGTGGCCTTCATTGATTTCGTTTCAGAAACCTACCGGTATCGAGAAAGCCTTAACGGAGATGACAGCTAAAGCGCAAACTGCTTGAGTCTATGTGCGCTCCCCACGATTAATAAACCAGCCGTTCCCGTTTGGCCGAAGGCTGCGGTCGTGAACAGCGGCTTTCGGCCAGAAGCGGATACTCGGACCAATATCAACCGAATGCGTCGTTCGTCGCAAAGGCACAAAGCTCCCCAGGCGCCATCGATCGGACGCCTAAGGCAGATTACTAATCATTATCTGGCTTCAAATGAACGAATCTTCGCCAACGCGCGGCTGATTGGAGGATTTTCCATACCTGCCGGAACAAGGATATCGTCGTCAGGCTGGATCGCCGAAATCTCCTGGTCGTTTTCATCGATCTCCCAGGCATGCATGACAACGACGCCAGAAGTTATTAGATGCCTAACGAGCTTCCCTTTGGAGTTCACCGTAGCAACATGACACCTCTTATGTACTTCGTAATCTTTCAAAAATCTGTCAATATTTTCAGAAGAACTCGGCGTCATGGTATGTAGCCTAGAAAGTGCCGTTTGGACTTTCGAGGATCCATCATCAGATCGATCAAGATTACTTGTAACAGCTACTCGATAATGCGCAGCATTCTGCCTGTTAATGCCTCGTATCAATGCGATACGCAACGCATTATTGGGATCTTTTTCTCCGATAGTTTTTGCGATGTTCTCGAATATCTTATCTGATGGTGGCAGCTTATCAAGGTCTAGTGGTGGACTGACGACCATTGAGCGAAGCATCACTTGCTACAAAGCGCCCATGTATAACCCCTTCACTCGAACCTTCAGCATGAAGTTCTGGAAATTGCAATTCTCGATTATCGCCGATGAAAGGTATTTCTACTCTGTCAGAAATTGAATCTGAGGATGGCTATACACACACAACCGAAGAGCTCAAGCGTGCCTGGTTGGACAATAGCGATGTTACTATTGAGCTACTTTCAGTGGAAGGTTTAGAAGGATTTGAGAGTGACATTGAAAGCATGATCGCCAACTTCGCAAAAATGCGTCTTCATATTCGTCATTTGTCATCGTGGAACAGGAGCGGCTTTCGTCCTTACATTTGGTGTCCATGTGGACATGAAGTGAAAAAATCAGTTGAAAATCTCGACCCAGGGAACAAGTACATTTCGGATATCTTTGCCATTGAGCAACATCTCCATTGCTCAAAATGCAACGAGAAAGGTAAAGCAAAGCTTGTCCCTATCATCCGCATGCAGGATGGCTACTACTCACCAACTCAGATTGGCTACTACACAGAGGGCAAGAAGCAGCACGTGACAGCAAGCGACGCCTTGAGTAATGACCTGTCAGACATCTATGAAGCCATCGTTGGCGATGGATGCAGCGAGGTCTATTTGTCTGAGGGCTTGCATATTGGCCCTCGTGGTCACTTGAGGGAGGATTAGGCTAACCATTCATGTATGGACTATCCGGACTGTAGTGAGCGCTCAGCTGTGAGCCTGTGAGCAATCAGACGAACGCTTGGCCACTGGCCGCAACGGGTCGGTTGGAGCCCCTCACGGTAGACAGAAAACGGCCCATCGCAGTCAGCATCACGCTTCAACCGGCGAAGACATTGCGATCATAAATCATCCCCGCCAAGACCAAAGCGTGAGTAACATCATGACCGAAGCCCAGCGCTTGACAGTGAAATGCCAAGATCCTGCGGATGGAAGCGGTGACGTCATAATTGACTTGCCGCCTGACCTACTTGCCAGTATAGGAATGAGAATCGGCGAAGTACTCACCATTGAAGTGATAAACGGCGCGATAGTTCTGACGCCGAAGTCGAGCGTCTCAGCTACACCCTGAATCGCGCCGGCGCGCTTGTCCTAATCTTCAAACGGACATATGTGAACGGCACATATGAACGGTCGCGATTGGACAGATTTCACGCTGCGACTCAGACTTCGAAGCAGTGGCTACGTTTTACAAAGCTACGGTCAATTGCGGCCCGTCAGGACAGGTAGAAATTGGCGGTGGATTCAACGTTTGATCCGCTCGCTGGGACTGGCTAAAGCCCGCTCCTTAACCAAACGTTAGGCCTCAACCACAGGGGATCTCAAAGTGTCAGAAGCAATCGCCATGTCTTACACCGTGTCGCGCGGCGACGAGGTCGGGGCTGTTCTTGTCCCGCACCTGCACGAGGATGGAAAGTATGTCGCAAGCATGACCCGTTTTGAGAAGGACTACGTTCGCGTTGAGTCCATCCGAGAGCTTGGGATTCTGGCTCGACACGGATTTAGCGTTCGCATGAGCAGCCCCAACAGCATCAATCATCGGGCACCGAGCCTTATCTCGCCCAGCTCCCTGCAGATCACACTCCGAGAACCGGTCGTTGAAGCCTAACAATTTATTCAAGCCGACGCCGCTTCGCGGCTCGGCTTAATTCAGGCGTTATACACCTTCGGAAATAATATGCGGACAAAATTCTGGCGATTCGCCTACGAAGAGAATGAACTCACTTCCATACTCAGGTCAGACGAACTAGCTTTTCCCGACCTCAGTAAGTGGCCAAAAGCAAAAAACAATTCTCCCGAAAAAATCTTTGAAGACATCAAGATCGGCGATTTCGTTCTACTCGCAAATTTTAATCGTACCTCAGAAACAGGCATAGCAAAAGCCATTGGCAAAGTCATAGTCAAAGGAGATGTAAGAATTAATATGCACTGGATAAAGTCTGTGCCAAGCCTTTCCTTGATCCCAAACATTCAAGGTGGTGTAGCTGTATGGAACACAGAAGGTGTATTTTGCTTTGATGATCAACCCGCAAAGCGATACAAGCTTGACGCACATGCTAAAAAGCTCTTTGCAAGCGGCACATAACAATACTTTCAAGACGCTTACTTCGTTCACCGGACAGACAAAAACTACACTTTTGTCTGTCCATTAGCTTAATCGTTAGTGGCCGCTTCTGGGCGTTAGCTACCCCTCGTGCAAGACAGTTTTGGGTCGAATTTAGACCTCATCGAAGGGCTGCTTCTGGCTCTGGCTGTGTAAAAACGCTCGCACTTGTTTTAACTCCGCGCTTCTACTTAAAATCTGTGAACGTTTGGCGAGTGAACGGAATTAGATTTTGCGTAGAAGTGAGATACTCTGCTTTCGAGCGCTACATCTGATCGGTGGCGTTTTCACGAAGTCCGGGCCGATTGCTTCCCCCTGAGAGCGGCCGCCCGGGACCCGAACCGTGTGATCATTTGCGATGGAGGCAGGCCTATCCATAGAAGTAACTAGATAAGTCTTCAGGATATTGCTTTCCTATAGTAATTTGCTGGGATAATTCGGCTTTTTTATTCAGTTCCCCTGCAAGCATTCGGAGGCAGTTATGAAAACGATTTATCCTGCCTGCACTTAATGAATATCGCTTCTCGCAAACATCAACAAATACCTTTATGTCAGTTAGTAACTTATCACTAACTGGGTTGACTTTTAAGTAATTTCCAGTAGGGCCGCTACTTTCGAAGGAGAATTGATGAGCGGCTTCGTTCCTCAAATTTTTCAACCCCCTCACAACTGAAAGAAGATCACGACTCAGAAGCTTCTCATCCCTGCAAAATTTAATCTTATCGTTATATGTCATTTCCTTGATAGGTTTAGTCGCCCGCTTGCGACTATCAATAATTATTTTGTATAGCATGCCCTCGATATAAGTAGCATGAGAAATAATATCTGCGCGACATTCAAACGAATCAATGTCAGCGTCATGAGGCGCCAATTTGATAGCGTCAAACTCCTCGCCAAGCTGATGGGTTGGCAATTTTATTCTAATAAAATGGGGGAATCTAAAATCGGCTAACTGAAGTTTTTTCGTCAACACAAGATGGAATGCTACTGAATACTCTTCAGAGTACTGGCCAATATAAAATAAGTCGGTTATCGCCCCCCAAAACCGAGAAAATGGATACGTCACCATCACATGAGAAGAGTCACCATCAAGATGATAAACTATATCCCCATCAATTGACGTCCAAGATAGCCTTTCGACAAGAACGAAAACATCTTGAGGAGAGAGTACACAAGACGTCAGTATCTCTACTTCACTGGCAAACCCCTCCTTATACAAGGTTTCAATCTGGCCAGGCTTTGAGTAATCAACATATCCCTTGAGATAATAATTCCTTGGAATCCCCATTCCTTCCATGCTCCTGTGATTTAATTTTGACTGCTTTGCAAGTCGTTCGAGTCAAGAGTTTATCTAAAAATCAATTTATGAGATTTCAATTGCTCAGTGCTATTTTTACGACAAATTTCCCTGCTTTTCAACATCTTAAGATCAATAGATACTCGGGCATACAGCCTCTTCGCAACGCATTGAAACGGCACCCGACATACGCATCGAGAGCAGTGAAAGACGAGTCTCTGAATCTGAAAATTGTACGAATCGATGTTTGCTGGGAGTTTGAACCTAGCTTCATCAGGAGACCGCAGGGTTCTGAGTGCTGATTATTTCTTTCTTGCCTTAAAGAAAAAACTGCCAAGGGAGCTAGAAAACTTGCTGTCAATTTCGGCGATGTATAGGCGGCCCCCCGTTCATTGTAATCGCCGACGAACGTCTGCTTCTGGCCGATTCTGTTGAAAAAGTAGCTCCCCTATCTGGCCTGCGGCAAAATATCTGCATTGGCCAGCAGGGAAGCACGCAGCATGATGGGACAGTTATCGAGTGGGCTGGATCGGCTGTTTTACTCGTTCAACCTTGAAGATCACATTCCAGCCAATCACCTTCTACGCAGCATTGATCGGTGTCTCGATCTGAGCGACCTGCGCCATTACCTCGCCGATTTCTATAGCCCGATCGGGCGTCCGTCGATTGATCCTGAACTGATGATCCGCATGCTGATCGTGGGCTATTGCTACGGCATTCGCTCAGAGCGGCGGTTGTGCGAAGAGGCCCATTTGAACCTGGCGTATCGCTGGTTCTGCCGGTTAAGCCTTGAAGATGAAGTCCCCAACCACTCGACCTTTTCCAAAAATAGACACGGCCGTTTTCGGGACAGCGATCTGTTTCGCTGGCTGTTCAATGAAGTGCTGCGTCGTTGCATGGACGCAGGCTTGGTCAAAGGTGAAGGCTTTGCCGTGGACGCCAGCATCATCAAAGCGGATGCCAGCCGGCAGCGCGGTGTACCGGGTGATGAACAGGTCAACTGGAGCGATCCGGCCCTGAGCACCCGCGCCGTTCGTGAGTATCTTGAGGCACTCGATGAAGAGGCTCTGGCCGAAACGCTACCAAAGCGCCTATCGCTGACTGATCCTCAAGCCCGCTGGACCGCAGCTCCAGGTGGCCCAGCGTTCTACGCTTACTCCACGAATTATCTGATCGATACCGAGCACGGCGTGATCATGGATGTGGAACCCACACCGGCTCATCGAAGCGCAGAAGTCGAGAGCACCAAGACGATGATCAATCGGGTCGAAGCGCAGTTTGCCATCAAGCCAGAGCGCCGCATTGGCGACACCGCTTAAGGCACAGCGCCGATGCTGGCCTGGATGGTGGAGGAAAAAGACATCGAACCGCATGTGCCGGTGTGGGACAAAACTGAGCGCAAGAACGACAGCTTTTCGAGTAACGATTTCCACTGGAATGAAGAGGCTGAGGAATACCGCTGCCCAGCCGGCAACGTATTACGCAGTGAATGGCGAACCTTCAAGAACGAGCGTTCGCACGTCACAAAAGCCAACACCATCATCTTCCGATCCAGACAGACCGACTGCGCGACATGTCCGATGAAAGCCAAGTGCTGCCCGAACACTTCGATTCGCAAGATCGTCCGTAGCGTCCATGAAGCCGCTCGTGATGTGGCTCGACGCATCGCGGCGACGCCGGAGTACGTGCGCTCCCGCCACGAACGTAAGAAGGTCGAAATGTTGTTTGCCCACCTCAAGCGCATCCTGAAACTGGATCGCTTGCGACTACGTGGCATGAGTGGCGCGTCCGATGAGTTCACGCTGGCGGCCGCGGTACAGAACCTGCGACGTCTGGCCAAACTTGCATCTCAAGGGCCACCTTCTACGGGATAGGTGCGCCTGCACGAAGCCAAAAACCTAAAACTAACCCATTAACAGAGCAGCAAAGGTCAACGAAGGGCCGAGAAACCACTCAATGTGGTGAGTAGGTTCTCCGGTGGTGGCCGTGCCTGAGTTCAGGTGATCTGAAAATCCGAGTTTTTCAACAGAATCGGCCGATTTCTGCCCGTCATGAAGGCAGAAATCGACTCTTAGCTGCAGGTCAGCAGAGGCAGAAACCGACCCAGGCTGTGTGAAACGCCAGTGATTGTCTAACCTCTGATCGTCGAGATCGTAGCGGCGCGATTCAAACGCGGCCCAAACGGCATTACGAACGTCTATGTAGGCTGACTAACGTAATTCGCGCTTCCGCCTGCTTATTCCACCGGCAATCCTCGCGACTCTCAGTTTTCGACGTATTTAGCGCGTTTTCACACAGCCTGGACCCCAAGCGGACACTCGCGAGCGGGCGAAAACCGGTCGACTCTATTGAAAAAGGCAGTATCAGCCGCGAATCAGGATCGCCCCTGGAGGTACTTGCTAATCCAGCTTCTGACAACCCCCCTCTTGGCGTTGGGGGGACGTCGATCGGCTACGCAATTCTGATCAACCGTCATTGTTTTTTCCCGGCCCTCCTTTCCTTTTCCCCTTGGCACGAGACCTTTCGGATGGTTCGGACGATGTCCGCAGAGTTCCGGGCTCAAGTGTTCTCCTAGCGGTTTCGATTTTCTCGCTCAGTTGTGACAATTCGGTGGACAGCATTTCGATCTCGGAATCGATCTGACGTGCATGTTCCGCCTTCATCTTCTGCAGGGTTTCGATTCGCTGCTGGAGGCGGCCCATACGCGCTTCCTGCGAGGCAATCGGCCAGTTCAACATGCTCGGGGAAACATTGCGTTTGTTGATGAGCGCCGTGGCCTCGGCGAGGAGCTTGTCCTGTCGCGCGATCAGTTTTTCGATATCCATCGATCTCTCCTCAGGCTTTCAGGTTGTAATTAAACTCGGGATTCGGAAACCACGAGGCGCTGTTGAGCCGGTCCCATGTTGGGCCATGCGAGATGTTGCCGATGAACGGGCCGGGCATGCCGTGCAGGTCATAGGAGCGGAAGTCGGGGGTGGCCGCCTTCACCTGGTTTCCAGAGACGGTGCAGAGCCTGCCCGCCATCGACACTGTTGCTGCGCGTTGGTCGTTGAAGGGTAGGCTGAAATGCGAGCAGTAATTGTCGCTGAACATCACCCGCTCGAACCGTGCCTTCACGTTCGCAAATACTGTTTGCCGCAACTCGACGAGAGCGGTCGCTCCGGTGCCGATGAACTTGTTGTTCGTAATCTGCACCGGGAACCCGAACACGGTAGAGCCTGCGGGCAGTTTGATCTCATATTCGATCATGCCCTGCAGCAGCAGCGCGCGGTCCTCATTCGTCGGCGGGCGAGAGCCTGGTCGTGAGTAGGTGACGAGATTACTGTCTATCCTGCATTCCAGCACGGTGAAGCCCGTGATGCCGAAGGCGAGCGGGGAGATGCCACCTCCGGTAGCCGCCACACCTGTGTCCATAACTTCATTGCCCTGAACGTTCAACTCACCAAAGATCGCGATGGCGGCGATCCCCAGAGCGAGACCGGTACGCGTACCGCAACGGATCACTCGATTGGACGTGATGTCACAGCGCTCTGTCGATTGAAAAACCAGAAGGCCCAGGCGTTCGAGATCTGTCAGGTGATTGCCGTGCAGGGTCGGGGCGGCCTCTTCATGCATGAAAATACCGACTTGTCCTGCCTCGATCCGATTATCGCGGATGAGATTGCGTGCACCCTGTGTGGCAAAAATCCCGATCATCGCCTGGTAGACGATGTTCTCGCTGATCAGCGTGTCGGCGACCTGAACGAGTGTGGTCGCAAAACCGAAGCGCACGCTTCCCTGTCCCATGACATTGCCTCGAATGGCGCTTCGCACGGCACCGATCATGAGGATGCCGTGTTGGCCGCCTTCAATAATGTTGTCGGCGACGATCATGCGCTCCAGCGGCAGCACGGCGCCGGCCGGGCCAATGTTGCCCACCACGATTGCCAGCGCGATGTCGGGAGCTTCCCGGCGGCACACCACGATGTTCCCCATCGCAGTTGATCCGTTGCCGCACAGGCGGATGGCAGTGAGATTGGACCCGTCGTGCACCAGTTGGTTGTTGCTCACGATAGTCTGCGGGCTCGCGACATCAATGCCAAACGAGCGGTCGGGAAACTTGTTCTCGGCCAGTTCAATGCGATTGCCCGCGATACGCGAGAAATTGGCCCGTGACACCGGCATGTCGTTTGGCTGGTCGTTGATGAGGATACCGTTCACTGCATTGACGATCGTGTTGTTCTCGGCAGTGACGGAGCCGCGCATCGTGCGGGCCATGATGCCAACGGTGGTCTTGCGGTTCGTGTCCGGGTCTGGCAAGGTAATTTCACAGTCAGTCACCACGACATCGCGTGAGCCTTCGTCGAACCAGACGCCGATGGCAGCCTTATCGAATATACAAGCCGACACCGTTATGTTGGCTGCATCGAAGGCCAATATTCCCACACTGCCAGGACGAGCGAACGTCTCCAGTCTGCATTCGTCAATGATCAAATCTTCTGTTCCCTTAATCACAATGATCGGGTCGGAAGATGCTTCGCCCTGTCGCAAGACGAGCGTGTGAATGTGAACGTGGTTGGCGCCGGAAACAACAATGACGCCGGTTCCGCGCCGGTTGAAGACCATCGCGCCCATGCTCTCTCCGTGCAGGCAGAGATTGTCGCGCTGCAGGATCAGAGGGCGGTCGATCGGATGCAACCCTGCCTTCAGGCATACGCAACCTCCAACCTTCGGCAACTTGTCGATGGCTGCCTGAATGTCCTCTCCAGGCCGCACCACGAAGGTACAGCATCCGGCATCATCGATTTGGATGGGTCGACAGTCAGTGGGTGCACCATTGGCCGGTATTGCGGCGAGTTGAAGATATTGGTGATGGATGCCGCGGGGCGGTGCCGCATTGAGCGGTTCAACCCAGGCATTCGCCGTTCTCGCCGCGAAGACCCAGTAGTCGCCGACCTTGAACTGACCGCCAGCGGTAGCGGTGGTAAAACTGACCTGCACGCCGTCTTCAAGATCGATGGGGCCTGCCGCCGTTGCCATTAGGCCGTCACCGTTGATTACGTTCAGCGGTGCGCTTTCATCCCATCGCTGCAAGCGCGTGTTGCGCGCAACGACATCAACCGCCGTTGCCCCGAACGCACGTCCCGCTGTCGGTACGGCACGATCCAGCACGATTATCCGCTTTGCCTCGTCGATATCGATCACGCGCGCCATCTGGCCCGCTTCACCCCAGAGTTCACGATGGTCGTCGGTCAGTGTCACCCAGTCATTGATGCGCAACGGCAGGCGCGCGTCGCGTCCGACTCGGTTCACCGAGAGGCGCGTCTGTCCGCCGGCGACCGCGATGCTCGTCACGCGGGAGGCGATGGAGCCATTGTCGCGTGACCACTTGAAGAGCGCGGTTCCCAAGGGGCCAGGCGTCTGGATTTCAACCCGATAGAGCCGATTTTCGATACCCCGATAGCCAGCGTTGAGCGGCAGGATGCAGGGATCATCCGGCGCGGGCGGCGCCACAGCGGAGGTGGTGAGCCGGCCGGTGGAGGGCGCAAACAAGGCGTTGAGATCAACGCCGCATACCGCCGGAGCCCCGGGCTGTTTGTAAAGCTTGACCTGCCAGACCTGCTGGATGCGCGTGGTGGTATCGACGCCACCCAGAGCGGTATCCAGCAGCTTCAGTTCTTCCACCCACGTGACTTCGCGCTCCCAAAGATCGAGATAGACCAGCGTGTCGATGGTCGGATCTGGCGCGGGTGGATCGGGAAGAAAGGGCTGCTTGAGGTAGGTAACGCCTTCATTGGAAAAGATCTCGGCAAGCCTGCCGTCAACATAAATCCTGCCGTCTTGAATGGAGAGGTCGGCGGGTGGTCCGGCAATGGCACCGATCAGGAAGGCATCGGGCGTTGTCAGCGTCGGAAGCCATGCCGGACCGCCGCTATCGAGACCCAGCAGGCGGGTGCGCTCGCGCAGTACATCTGAATGCTCGTTCCAGTCGGAATCCAGTTGCACGCGGCCTTGTTGCACACGTACTGAAGCGAAGCGGCGTAACGGGTCGAATGTGAAGCGCGAATAGTCGCCGGACATTGTTTTGTTCCTCTACGCGTCATTCGTTCAATTGGCGTGGATCAGGGCGGCCGAGAGGCCAAAGGGCAGATATTCGTCGAGGCGCAGCTTCAGGTTGGCGGCCCGCTGGGGTTGCTTGAGATGGCACCACACGCCCATCTCGGCCCCATCCTCGGAGCCTGTTCCGATTTCAATCGGGCCGTTGTCGCTGAGTTGCAGGTAAGCGGGCTGGCCATAGGCTTCGGACACATATTCGGGCGCCACCCGCTGCGCGACCTGCTGTCGCAACAGTGCTAGTTCGGCGGGCGTCAATGGACCTGCTGCATCAACGGCCTTTCGTATCGCCAGACTGGGCTGGCAGCGGTAGCGGCGTGGCGTGCGTGCGTTGTCCTGCACGTAGCTGAAGCGTAGGCAACCGACCTGCTGTCGCAACACCGTCAATGAACCGTCAAAAATACTCTCGCTCGCGAGATCGATCTGGCGAAACCGCATGGCACCGCGCAGCGTCGAGCGCTCAATGCGCGATGCGGGACCGAAACTGTTGGCCGCTGGCCCGGCAACAGCAGCGATATCGAGCCCATCAACGATGCAATCGAGCAGCACCAACGCTTGCGCGTGCTCCGGCAGGCGGAGCGGTCCCATGACGCAAAAGGCGGCTTCCACGCGCAGTTTCCTATTCGCCGGACTGCCATCGGGGCGCGTCATGGCGGCAAGGATGCTGGCTTGGGTGGGCTGTGCGGGAGGCGGCGCAACGGCAGGGTCCGGTACGGCGATGCTTTCGCCCGGAACAAGCGTTGAATGGATCAGTCGCAGTGCACCCAGTGAGCCGGTGATTTCGACTCGCCCTTCTATCAGCAGTCCGCCCAGCGTCACGGTGGAACTGTCGTGATCGCCGGAGATGGTCAGTGGGTCGGGAAGCAGCAGATGCGGGCATTTGCTGTCGCTGGCTTCAATCGCGATAAAGCGCTTGTCGAAAGGATCGATGGCAATCGCCTCCTTGTAGGTGCGGTTATCGCGGATCTGGATGATGCAGTTTGGTTTACCGAGTGCCACCCACTGCGCCAGCGCCCCGTTAATCGTGTTGAAAGTTCCCGGATTACCCGAGTTGTCGACTGGCAGCATCTGTGTACCGGCGGGCGCGTTGATCTGCCATGCGCGACGCCGATAGGGCCCGCCACCAAGATCGCCAGGGAAACCGTGGTGGTACCAGACGGTCACGGGACCGGCGGCCGCGGCTACAGGCCCAAGTGCAATGCGGCCAGTGGCTGTATCTACTGACACAATATTCGTGGCAGGTTGCGACCACGCATCCAGGTTGCGGCACCGAATGCGCGAGAGTGGCACAGGCTGGCCGCCGATGAAGATCATCATCGCTCTGTCTTCGGCCAGCACCATGGCCGGGAATGGGTCGAAGAGGCCGTAATATTGTGAAAAATCGGGGATCACTGGCTGGCTGAGGCTCTGCGAGAGATCCTCGAAAAGCGTGGCATGGCTGATCGCTTGCGGCACGTGATGGCGGGCGCTAAGCCCGGTCTCATCGTCTTCCCGCCGTCCTGCGGAGAACAAGGGAGCGTCTTGGCCAAGAGGACTGAAACGCCAGCGGAAGTCGCCTGCCGCCCCTTGCTGGCGCGCGTCGATCTGCTCGAAACGGTGCGCCTTTAGACGCCAGAGAAAGAAGCCGATTTTGCGGGTGCCGTACCAGCCCTCATCGGGTGCAATCGCGCGAACGTCCACCGTGCGGCAGGTTTCATCGAAAGCGCCTTCCAGGGTGTCTAACCGCACGACCGAACGAAGATCAGGGGTTTCCAGGGCCTGCATACGGATGTGATTGCGGATCCACTGACTCCATCGCAGGCGCTGGAAGAACTCGACGCCATGAGCGGGCCATCCGGTCACGTCACGCGCCATTTCCTCCAGCATCGGCAATGTGCCTTTGCGGCGGCGGTAATAGATCGTCTTCGCAACATCGGCCCGATTGCCCAGGCCTATGTTGGGTCGCAGCGAGGGCCCGTTCAGGTCCGAAAAGATCTCGGCGGCACTGTCGCCGCCACGAATCCGGCTCTCGTCGAACAACGGCGTCATTGCGACGAGATCGCCGATGTAGGGAATTGCCCAAGGCTCGCATGTCTCGATGAATGCGTTGTTCAGGAGTTGCTCTATGTCGCCATCAAGCGCTTCGGCCTGCATTTCGATTACGCTCAGAAAGGCTTGCAGTGGGCCCGGCGGATCGTCCGGGTGCAGCCGTTCCAATCCATCCAGCTCGCGCAGATAAGCCGGGAGGAGGTTGAACAACCTGTCGCGCTTCTCTCTGGAATAGGCCGTCATAGCGTCTCCACTACATGCAGAGTGAGATCGGTGTCGGGTGCCTCGATAAAGGCTTGCTCGGTGGGAAGCGCCAGTGCATCGGGATCGAGTGCCAGACCCGCAAGCGCTGCTGGGTCAAGCATGGCCACAGGCGGGCGCGGCCGAGCTTCGAACAGGCGGATATGCGGCTGCACCGGTGCGCCGGTGAGACCCCGACGGGACAACCATGCGGCAGTCCAACCCGCAAAACCCTTGATCTGAAAAAGGTCCACATCAACCGCCGCGACGCCCCGGGCGCCCTGAAGCACGGCGATAATTTGGCTGAGATGGAGAGGGCACCCCATCGGTTGCCGCTCGAACCGCATGAAGTCTGATAACGCCGTGCGGGCTGCATGCTGCACCGAGTCCTTCTCGAACACGGGATCACGCAGGATGCGCGCGGTGACCACAATCGGTACGCGCCACAAATTCCCGATTATCAGCAGATGGTTCGGATCGCGCGAGTGGGTGAGTGAACTGTGCAGAGCGGCGAGGGCGTCGGGCGATAGGCGTTGGCCGTTACCACCCGAGACCGTGAGCTGGATCGCCTGCTCCAGCCCTATCCAGGTCCAGGTCGCCTTTGCCGCGGCCGCCATGCCTGTCTGGCGCGCGACATCCGCAAAATCTGATAGCGCTATGGCACGGCCAAATGTGCGGACAGTTACAGGTGCCGCCTCGCGCGCATGATCGAGTGTTTCGGGATCAACTCCGCCCTCCGTGGGCAGTGGATTGGAAACGCCGCGAACGCCAACCGGACGCTCAAGAAGCGTTGAAAGCTGCCCGGCAGCCAATCGTCCTTGCAGACCTATTCCCGTCCGATAGCGCGCGACCACATTGCTTGCACCACTCGGTAACCTCGCACCCGTGAGGCCATCTCCGAACGAGACGATGCTGTTGCCCGCATCATCGTCTCGCAGCGTGTAGACGTGGTCGTTCGGTCCGCGGCCATAAAACGATGGGGCCTCGCTCCAGAGTTCGCCGTTCACGCGAACCGCCAGCTCGGCGCGTGGCGTCAACCCCACACTACCGGGCAGGCGCGTCATATCCTTGCGCTGCAACTTGAAGCGCTGGAACAGGGCGGACGCATTCCCGTGGCCCAGCGCTTCGTCACGCTGCGTCTCTCCGTGGCTTGCAGGTGCAACATTGCCATTCATGCGTGGGGATATCATCGGAGTGCCGATGGGGGGATCAAAGCCGATAGTAATGTGTGAAATGCCGTCGCCCACGGACGGTGATTGCGTGACGGTCGCGATGCTTGCGACGTACCGCCGCGTGCTTTGAGCAATAGCAATAGGCTGCTTCTTGGTGAGCAGGCGGGCATCGTTGACGTGATCGCTGCGGATCCAGGCGGTGCCACCTGAAAAGCTCGCCGGGTAGAGGTAGGCGCGCGGGGCGATCTGAGGGCGAACGACTTCGTAAATCTGCGTCTGACGGCGGTCAGCTATGGCGGGCAGTCCGGTGCCGCCGAGGTGATTCAGGACATCGTCGCTGCCAATCGTGACTTGTGCGAGTGAAATCCAGGTAACGGTGTCGGACATGGGACCGAGGGTGACCGTGCTGTGGAGGACAGTACCGACAAGCGCGAAGACATAACGGCCAGCACCCGACCCAAGATCGACGAGCAGCAGGGTGCCCGGATTCAGGTCATCGATACGCGCGTCGAGCGGATAGAAGGTCTGGCTTGCCGCAATACTGGCGGAATAGTCCACGCCGAGGGTCTTCATGGTCCAGCGCTTCGCGACGGGGGTCGCCGGGTTCATGTCATAGAAGGAATAGCTCGGTGGCACATTGTGGCCAAAGAAGCGCAGCGCGCGCTTGGTCTTGAACCCGATCGAGCCACTGCTTGCAATGGCGAACGGGGTGGTAAAAGTCACATATTCACCATCCGATGCAGTCTCGACGTTATGCACACTGGTCACTTGCAGTTCGTTGTTCCCGACGATGGCGATGGTGTCATTACGCAGCAATATTTCGGGTCGCTGCAGGATCGGAATGCGCGAAAGGCCTTGCTGGAATGGCACCACGGCCTGCGGCTGACCATAAAGCGGGACATCGTTCAGCCGGGCGTCGGCGCTCACGGAGCCGATAGTCTCGAATGTCTGTGCCACTTCGTCCTGACCTGGGACGCTCATGACTTTCAGGCCGGAATGGATGACGGTCGTGGCGCCGGGATCAAGGGTGAACGCAAGTGATGTGGTGGCCGCCAGCCCCGGGGCAACGCGGTATCCAATCAAACGGGCCAGACGGAGCACCGAGTCCCGCTCGCGCGCCGTGCGCATGAAGATTTCGTTGGCGTAGCGCTCGCTATAGAAGCTCAGCACATCCGAGACGGCGGCAAAAAGATCGATGCACATGATTGCATGATCGGTGTCGTCGCGTGTCGTGAGCCTGGCAAGCGCGTTGCACACCTGCAGAGGCCACAGCGTGTCATCGGGATCTAGCGGATTGGGCGGGCCTGACGCCATGGCCTCTATCATGGCCTGACGGAAGGTAGCGTAGCTTCCAGTTCGCCATACAATCGTGCTCAGACCCGGTCGGTTGAAAATGGATGCGGGAGCAGCGGGTTCATGCGGCTCGCAGCACAGGCAGAACCGGGTATCGGGAGTCATGGTCATCTCACAACCCTCCCACGGCGGTCAGGCGTAGCACGCCGAACTCCGGCTGGCTGCGATCGTTGTCCAGGCGCGCGACTTCGCTCGGTCCCATGGGAACGAGGCCTCGCTCCAGCTCGCCATTCGGCGCGTCCCAAAAGCGCTTCATCACGAGAATGCGGGCAGATTCAACACCGTCGATGTGCTGCAGCAGCGCGTAGATGCGGCTCGAATAGACCGCCGAACCGAAGCGAAAATTGAGGGGGTGGAAGAAGCCGGAACTTGCGCCGGCCAGACGTCGGTTCGACATCACATTGGCCGCTGCTTCCAGAACATCACCACGGAAATGGCCGCGCGCGATGCAAAGCTGGACTTCAAGTTCGATCGGAACATAGATGGCTGCGTGTACCACAAGGTCATAGCCAGCCAGGCGATAGCGGTTCAGCACTGCCCAAATGTGCTTCGCGAATGCCGGTTGCAGCCGGGCGGCGCCACCCGGCATCCGGTCAAGAAGGGCTGGATCTGACGGATGGATCGCAACGAAAACGGTGTGCCAGCTCCCCGTCCAGACAAAAGAGGCTTTGGCCGCGGCCACATACTCCAACCGCATGGCCACGGCCTCGTAGTCCGCCTCCGTCACCGCCCGGAATGTCTCGGCGCGGAACGCCTCAGGTGCAATCTGGCGGGCTTCCTCGATCGATTGCGGGTCGACACCACCGCGTGCTGAGAGCGGTTGCCTGAGTTTTATGATCTCTGGGAAGTGCTGCGGCCCGCCACCGGGATTGGCCGGGTCCACCAGGTCGATAGCATCGGGCATGACGACATGCGTCAGCGCTCCTGCACCGATATTCCCCAGTCGACCATTGCCAATCCTGTAACGGGCGCGGGCGGTGAGAGGCTGGGTGGGGTGCGTGACGCAGCGTCCATATTGGTCATCGCCGAAGCGCAGGCGCACCCTGTGGTCGGTGTCCACTTCGGCGACGAAATGTGGATGATAGGCATCGCTTGCGAAGAGCGTCGGAACAGGGCGGAATAACTCCGTATCCCCCACTGCCCAGCCGTATTCAACGACAACGGCGGGCATGGCCTTGGAGGTTGGCTGATCGAGGTCATGGCGGCCGGCGGACAGCTTGCCATCGAATGCATAATCCGGATCGCTCGGCATCGTCTGAAAGGTGAGCGGTGCATCGATCAGGATTTGCTGATCGATAGGCCAACGGCCCGTACCCACATCAATCGGTGGCAGTTCCCGCAATGGGTCTGTCGGATCAGGTAGACGGCGGATGACTGTACGGCCATGGTCTGCGGGCGTGACATTGCCCCGCACAATCGTCACCGGCCCAATGAGTTGCCTTGTCTCTGGTAACTGAGCCGAAAGACAGAAGGGCAAGGGTGGTGCGTCGTTCTCACGCCAACGTACGTGCAGCAATGGCAACTTCACGTCGCCGGATGCGGCGGGTGTGAGTGCGCCATCGACCAGCAGATCGCGGAAGACCGGGTCGCTCGTGACGTCGACTGCCTCGATCCGCACGACATGGCGGTTGCGCGGATCAGCATCGGCAGCAAGGCCGGTACGTGGGCCAAGTATTTCCTCAAGAAGCAGATACTCCCCAAGGGCTATGTCGGGCCGGGTGGCGTGCAGGTTATTGCCCTGCGGCGATGTAACGTAGAGCCAGGCCTCTCGTGCTCCCCGCGCCAGACAGCATGAGGCGTCGCCCCAGTCGTGGATGCGCATCTCGTTGCGACCAGCGAGCACGCGCACCGGTGCCGAAGTTTCGAACACAACCGTCCGTGCCAGCGCCTTGTCGTCATCGAAGTCGGCAACGCCAGTGGGTATGACCAGCCCAGGTGGTGCCTTTTGCCCGCGCAGTGGTTCAATGACTTGCGTAAGAAGTTTCGTTCCCGCCGGAACAATACCGTCGGGACCGGCGCTCGCATCGAATTGCACAAAGCAGAATGCGTTGCGACCATTATGCATGGCGTAATCGATCAGGCGTGTGTGGCGCGCCGCCGAAACACGGTGGCGGCAAGTGTCGAAAAAAGCCTCGGTGATGGCAGCGTCCTGGAAATAGCTTAGATAGTCGCCGACATAGGCGAAAAGCTCGATCAGCGCAACGCAGAGGTCGGCGGGATTTTGGTCGTCAAAATCGGGATTGAGCTGCGGTGCCAGATCCAGCATCAGGCGACGGAAGCTCTGGTAGTCCTTTGCAAGATAATCGAGCGCAGGCTCCATGAAACGCTCCGGCTCGCAATCGTGTCGTGTGCCGCAATCGAACTCGGTAGGGCAACCCGCCTTGAAACTGAACGCTGCCTCGCAGCGTTCCTCATCGATGCCGGGATGAGTAACGCGCAGGTAATAGGTCGAGAAGTCTCCCTCCCGATCCAGAAACAGGACCAGCCGATTGGGATCCGGATCGGCGACCACTGCAATTGGCTCGATGTCGACGACGCGAATGCCGCCCTCGATGCTGAACGAAACGGGAGCGCCGACGAGGGCAGGGGGCGGAGGCTTCAGGAATTGGATTTCAAGCCGGTTGCGCTTAGGGGGCGCAGCCAGCAGGTCGCGGCGGAACTCGACAAAATCGACTCCATTCAATGGATGCACAGGCACCGTGAGAATCGCGTCGCGCCGTTCGTTTTCACACCACAAGGGCTCTTCGCGCGAGATCATGATGCAATGGCCTGTTTGAACTCCGCTGAGTGTCGTATGGAGCTTGCATTAATCGTGTAGACGACCGTGATGAAGAGCGTTGAATCATCGGCGCGCACGTCCACAGCTTCGACCCTGATGAGGTCACTGAGCCAACGCAGCAGAGATCCTTGAATGAAGTGCTGGGTGGTTGCGGCGAGTGCCTCACTGAGTGGTGCGAAGAGTAGCTGGCGAATGCCGCATCCGAAATCGGGACGATTGACCCGCTCCCCGGGCGCGGTGAACAGTACAGCGCGGATCGCGTCCAGAATGCGCTCGTTTTCGTCCGACACGGCGGTGCGACCCCGCGCGTCAAACCCGAATGGCACATCGAGATGGGTTGCCATTGTTTCAAATTCCCGTGGTGGAAATCTTGGGTGTCGTCGTGCGTGTAACCGCGCCGTCCGTGTAGTGGATGACGATGCTGGCCTGATTGTCGCGCAGGTATTTGACGACGCCCCGCGCGATTGCCACGAACAGCCGACGCCGGTCGCGTACATCGCTGGCGGGCTCGTTCGGCAGGCCCGGTAAGCCATCTGCCAACAGGCCGTCATGGAGTTGCGCTTCGATTGCTTCAGCCATCGAGGCGCCGAAATCGTCGAGTGTCCCGGGTTTAAGCGGCATGCTTGTTACTCCACAAAGACTTTCTGGGAGATGAGCGAGGGGGTTGGTAGCATCATCGGTGGCACCGGGAGCGCCGGAGCCACGGGCATGAAACCAAGCGCAAGTTCGCCGGGATGCACATGCGAATTGAAGGCGGCGACCAGTTGGCCGAGATAGGTCATCAATTGGTCCCCGAAAACGGACGGGTGAAAGGCTGTTCCACTGCCGTGCTGCACCAAAGGGGCTTCAAGCACGACAACACCCATGCCCGAAATCTTGACGCTCGCGGTTTTGACATTGACTTCGATCTTGTTCTGCGCGAGGGGATCGCTGATCGTAACTGTCTGGAGTGTGTCATCCATGGCAATGGTCAGCCCCGTGTCGGAGCGCCAGATCTTTTGCGTTGGCAGGGGCGGGGTGAGTGCAGGGGGCTCATTCGGGGCTTCGAGCGTCGCCCAATAGCCGCCAACCCAGATCGGCCGCGACGTGTCGCCCCCCTCAAACTCGATCCAGACACCGGAGCCTTGCGGCGGTATGGCAAAGAACCCGGCCTGCAGGCCCGCGACCGGTGCGCAAGGGTAAGCCCATCCGGTCGGAATGCCCTGCAGTACCTCGGGTACCATGGCCTGAATGCGCCCCAGTTTCAGCGGGTCCAGCGCATTGAAGACTGTGCCGCGATATTTTCCATACATGCCGGCCCGATGCGAGGATCCGGGCTGAGACTGTTCGTTGAACTCAAGCATGCAATAGACCTCCTTTTGGAAGGCCTGCTCACCTGACAGGCCTCATGGTGACAGCCCTCTCAGGTGACAGGCGCCAGCGGATCGATGAACACCTCCGCTCCGGTCAGGCCGACGGCGTTGCGCATCGCCTGGAAACTTTGCGTATACGCGTCGCGCGAGATTCTGTGGGTGACGCTTGTTACGGAGTACAGGCCTGAATGCTGTCGCCCCGCCCCGCGTACCAGCACGGGCAAACCCGGCTGGAGAGGGCGGCCGAATTTCAGACCATCGACTTCACCGTTAGCCGAAACCGTGCGGTTCGACTGTGTGACACGGCCGAACGCGCGAACGAGTTTCTCGGCGGGGCTCGATGCATCACCCACCTCATCCATTTCGATTGCGGGCGGCATCATGCGGGCAATTGATGGTTCCAACCCCATCGGCAGCTCCGTCGGCGTCGACGCGAAAACCGGGACGGGCATGCGGGTGTGCGGGTCAACATAGCTCGTCAGTACGGTGGCGGGCTTCAACATCTGGTTGCTGATCTGGAAACTGCGCAAATTCGATTGCGATCCGAAGTCGATCGAAAGCACGCCTTGGGCTGGCGCAACCGTGATCGGCGGATGGAAATGCCCGACATTGAAACCCGCAAGCGGATCGGGCTGAATATAAAGCTGGTAGCCGTATTTCGACGCCAGTTGCTCCAGAAAGGCATTGTCGCGTACGCGTTGCGTTGTCGTCGTATCCAGTGTCGTTCGCAACAGCGGCGTCGCCTCGGCGAGGGGAAGGATTGCGTATTTGCTGAAAATGGCTGAGGCAATCGCATCGTCCGGCATGTTGGGCCAGGTGAAGGCCGTTTGCACTTGCCCCATCAGTGTTCCCAGTGCATCAGCGCCCACGACTTCCAGCCGTGCCGACCCCGGCTCGCTCCCGACGTGTATTTGGACATCACGGATATAGCCGTTGATCAAGGTCAACGGCAGGCCAAGCCCGAAAGACAGGCTGATGCGCACTGGCATCATCGGTCGGAACAGATCGAAGACCAGGACATCGAGATCGCCCGTCGTCGTGCGGCTGAGTTCGATATGCAATCGGAACATCGCCGCACCTTCTACCGAGGTCTCGACCTCGATCTCCGAGAGCGCGCTCGTGATGAAAGGTGGCAGAGGCGCGAACCCCAGGTTCACCATGAAAAAGGACGGCAGGAGGCTCATGACGCGCCCTCGCTGCCAGGTTGTGGAACGACGATCCTCGCGCCAGGTCGCGCCGTCAGATCGGCGGGACGCGCCACGAGATTCGCATCGCACAAGCGCCAGAATGTCTCGGGGTCTTGCGCAATTCGCCAGGCCGCAAGATCAGGCCGGTCCAGGGGTTCTACGATGGTTCCCGCCGACCCCGTCGGCGTTGGCAAAAAACGAATGCGCTTGTGACGGATCACCCGGCCATCGGATGCCGTGTACTCGCTCTCGCCTATGGGCTCGTAGCGGCTGCCGCGCGTAAACATGGTGGCCTCACAGCGGCAGAAGATCGGCGATCGCCGATGCATTGCCAAACGTGTTTGCGGTTGCCAGCACCTCCTTCTGCGCGTATCCGGCCATGTAGACCCAGTAAGCGGGATTCGTGATTTCAAGATCGCGATAGGTCTGCACCCTAAGTGACAGATCGGCTGCGATGCGAATGGGGTTGAGCGCCGTATCGAACGCCTGCTCCTTGATCGTCAGACTCTCGACCCGAACGGGCAGAACCCTGCGTTCACCCCAGATCAGCAGCGTGAGTGGGGCTTGTTCCGCCGCGACAAAAGCCATGCCCGCAAGCGCAAGCGCTTCATTCATGACCACGAGCGGGAACGCGGGATAGAGCAACATCTCGAGGGCGGCAATGACCGGATGTAGGCCCATGCGCGCCGTTGTGGCGTTATCTGTCGGGAATTCAAGCTGGTCGGTGGCGTCAATTTCGACGGTGAAGGTGAGCGTTTCGTCGGGAGGCCCCGATGCCCGTTGAGATTCACCGCGCGCGCCCGAACCTTGACTTCCACGCGCCGTCAGGCTGCGCGAAACTTCGTCAGGATTGTATTGAAAGACGATAATCGTCGGCACCAACGCAGGCGGACGGTAGGCGGCCAAGCCGCCCTTGCGCAGACGGGGACTGCGCGGAAATTGTGATGGCACGCGTATACCTTCTTGATTATATAAAGAAAAGTCACAGCAACCGGTCTGTGATCGGCGATTGCAGATCACAAGAGTACGTTCAGGTCAGTACAGCTTCTCAACAATGTCAAGTTCGGCCTGGATTGCCAGAGAGGCGAGGGTTGACTTTTGTATTTTTTGTGCAGCTTTCAAAAGTCGACTAGAGTGAGTAGGCGTTGACGTTTTCAGCAGGCTCTGCGTGCTAGAAATGAGGAGGTATCTCCAATGCCCGTCCGCCCAACTTATCCAGGCGTTTATGTCGAAGAGATCCCGAGCGGCATCAGAACCATCGCGGGTGTCTCGACATCGGTCGCGGCATTCATCGGCAGCTTTCCGCGCGGTCTCCTGAACCAGGCAGTGCAACTGTTTGGTCTGGCGGATTTCGAGCGGGAATATGGCGGGCTCGATGTCGCCAGCGAAACGAGTTACGCCATCCAGCAATTCTTCCTGAATGGCGGCACCGAATGTTTCGTCGTCCGGGTCGCCGACACGGTCACGGCCCCCGCCGCGCAGGCGTCCGCCGTAATTCTGCCGAATGGGTTTGGTATCGATATCGCCAACGTATCCGCCGGGCGGCGCATTCGCGGGCAATCAGCGACGAACCCCGGATCATGGGGAGACTCGCTGCGGGTCGATATCGATTTCGCAACGCGCCCGGCAACCCTCGCGGCCGAGAAGGGAACACTGTTCAACGCCACGATCAGCCTCATCCGGGTAGATGGTGACCGCACTGTCACGGTCGCAAGCGAGCGATACACCAATCTCACGATGCAGGCTGGGCAAGATAACGCGCTCGACACAATCAACGCCGGGTCAACGCTTGTTCAACTGGACCGAACCGGTCTGCCCGCGCTACCCGCCACCGATGCGCGACCGGCCGCAAGCGGCACTGTCAGTGGGCCTCATCCGGCAGCAACCGCCGCACCGGCAGTTGCTACCAATTTGACGCTCACCCTCACTGTTAGCGGTGTCGCGCAGCCCCCGATTGCGCTCGTCATTCCGCCGACGCCAGCTCCGGGTCGCCTGGCAGACTGGGCCAACAATTTGCAGACAGTTATTCGCGCGCAAGCGGCGATTCTGCCGCTCCCGTTGCAACCTTATCTATCCGAGGCAACGGTCGAGATCGTCGGCGAAAACACTGCACTCAACCCAGCGCGTTTTGTGATCCGCACCGGGCGCAAGGCGCGCCCCTTCGACACCAATACGACGTTGGACTTCAAGGGAGCTGATCTGGCGGATTATCTGCTCAATTCCTCCACTGGTCCGGTCGCAGCGAGAGCGGTCAAGTCGCCGCAATCCTACCCATTAACCAGCGGGCAAAATGGCAGCGCTGCTGTACCGGTTACCGCATACCGTGGTGTCCGTGCCGCGAAGACCGGGCTTTATGCGCTGGAAGACATCGATCTGTTCAACATTCTTTGCGCCCCGGACGCCGCTGCCATGGCGGGTGCAGATATGCGGACGCTCTACACCGAGTGCGAAATCTACTGCGAAGAGCGACGCGCGATGGTGCTGGTTGATATCGACGCCAGCGTCGTGCGGCTCGATCAAATGCAGGCCTGGCTCGCCGACAACGAAACGCTGCGGCACCCCAATGCAGCCATGTATTTTCCACGTACCCAGATTTCTGACCCGCTGTCGCGTGGACGGCTGCGGAGTATTGGCGCAAGCGGAACGATTGCAGGGCTCTATGCCCGCACCGACACGCAGCGTGGTGTCTGGAAAGCACCCGCGGGCACCGATGCTCGGCTACGGAACGTGCAGGCCCTCGACTATGCGATGACTGATAGGGAGAACGGTGCGCTGAACCCGCTTGGCATCAATTGCCTGCGGACATTCCCCGTCTACAGCAGTATCTGCTGGGGCGCCCGAACGCTCGATGGTGCCGACCAGATTGCGTCCGACTGGAAGTATGTTCCGGTCCGCCGTACAGCCTTGTTCCTTGAAGAGTCGCTTTATCGTGGGTCCAAGTGGGTGGTCTTCGAGCCGAATGACGAGCCGCTCTGGTCGCAGATCCGGCTCAATGTCGGGGCTTTCATGCAGGATCTTTTCCGCAAGGGTGCATTCCAGGGCTCGTCTGCGCGCGACGCCTATTTTGTGCGCTGCGATTCTGAGACGACGACACAGTTCGATATTGACAGCGGCATCGTCAATATCGAGGTGGGTTTCGCTCCGCTCAAACCCGCGGAGTTCGTCATCCTGAAAATTCATCAGATCGCACGGCGCGCCGAGGTTTGAAAGGGGTTGAATGATGGCTCAGTTCACGGTCAACGCACGACGCTTCGATCCCTACAAGAACTTCAAGTTCAGGGTGAAATGGGACGGCCGCTATGTCGCCGGCATCAGCAAGGTGTCAGCTCTAAAGCGCACGACCGAAGTCGTCGAACATCGGGAAGGCGGCGACCCGAGTACCAGCCGCAAATCGCCCGGGCGCTCGAAGTATGAGCCACTGACGCTGGAGCGTGGTGTCACGCACGACATCGATTTCGAGCAATGGGCTAACAAGATCTGGAATTTTGGTTCCGGCCCGGGGGCGGAAATGTCGCTCGCCGACTTCCGTAAAGACGTGATCCTCGACGTGTTCAATGAGGCGGGCCAGAAAGTTTTGTCTTACCAGCTCTATCGCTGCTGGGTGTCAGAGTATCAGGCGCTTCCTGATCTTGATGCCAATGCCAACGCGGTGGCGATCCAGATAATCAAGCTGGAAATAGAGGGTTGGGAAAGGGATTACGCGGTCGTCGAACCCGCCGAGCCGCGTTTCAACGAGCCAGCGTAAGCAAGAAACCCAAAGCAAATAGACCACGCGTTGTGGAGGATGCTGCGGATGGAAACGATCCCTTCTGTTTTCCAAATGGTGTTCTTGCCGTATGGGCTCTGGCAGGCTGGACAGCGCTATTGCACCATTGCGGTTCGCCCAATCTCCGGCCACGACGAAATACTTGTGGAGGAGGCTCTTGCCGCCGGAGCCAGCGTCGCGCGCGCGGGCACTCTTCTGATAGGCCTATGCGCCTCCCTGGCAACAGAGGAGGGCGCTCAAACGGCTCTCGGGTCAGAGGCCGCGCGGACGCTGACACTGGGGGATCGTGAACTCCTGTTTCGCGCAATTTTTTCCAGCACGTTTTCGCCAAAAGTCGCGTCGGGGCGGCCATGCCCTGGCGATTGTGGCGAAACCATCGAGTTCGATCTTGACCTCTCCATCGCTCCCGAAATGCCGCCTGAACCGGGCCCGATCCATCATCTCGAATTCATGGGGCTGCAAGCTACTTGTCGATTGCTCACCGGTGCCGATCTGGAAGAGGCGGCGGGCACAGACGATCCGGTGTCATCGCTATGTCACGCCTGCACCGGTAATGATGCGCTGCCCTGCGACGTTCTTGCACAGGAACTGACCCGGCTGGACCCGAATGCGGAAACGGTGATCAATCTGACCTGTGCCGCCTGTGGTCACGAGACGCAGGTCTACCTCGATGGATTCGAGTTGATCAGGCATGCACTCGCCACGGAGGGTGGCATTTTCAGGCAGATCCATATTCTTGCAAGCGCCTATGGCTGGCGAGAACAGGACATTCTGGCGATCCCGCGCGCGCGCCGTCGCCGTTACTGTGCCTTGGCGAATGAATGATGGGCCGCCAGAGTAATTTCCTCACCCGACTTGTCGACCGTGCAGTTGTTCCGCAACCCGACATTGAGGCTCCGCTTGTCCGACCGCTGAGTGCCATCTATGAGGGCGGCGGCTTCGAGGCGGACCTTGTGACGCAAGAGGCCGAAACGCGCGCCAACCCTGGGATAGGGCAGCCTCAGAATCACAGCGCGGCTGCGACACGTCCTCCCCCATCGCATGATGCGACAGAACCGCTCCGACCCCGGCACGAGCGGGGCGGGCGGCAGCTTCAGGCGCATTCGGAAATGTCGCCGACAGGACCCTCTGAGCGGAAAACCACAAGCCAGCGCGCCGCGAGGGAGGAAACCGCCACTGCTTCGGACCTGCGCATCGAAGAGAGAACTCCGCCGATTGAACCCCGCATTGTCCAGCGACCATTGGACAAAACCGCGCATGCATTTGCCAGCCAGCCCATCACGTTGCAATCGGTGATCGACCATATTTTTCGTGATGAAGGCAGACCAGGCAAAACCCGCGAGCCTCAGCCAATGCAGACTCCGCCTAACTCTGTCGAACAGCGCAGCGACAACCTGGAAGAGACGTCTGTGCCCCCGTTGGTCAGCATTGGTCGCATTGATATCTCAGTTGCTCCGCCGCTGCCTGGTCCATCACGGGAGACAGGCCTACCTCGTTCGCAGGGGTTCGCCGGCTACAGTCGCATTCGTCGTGGACAGGAACGATAGGGAGCTTCGATGGCGAATTTCAACGCGATTGCCGCCGTATCCCGCACCCTTCGGCGGTTGTTGCTTGACCGTATGGCAAGTGCTGGTGTGTCGGTCACACTCGCCCCGCCAGATGTGACGATTGCTGGCGTCAACGGACCCCGCGTCAATTTGTACCTCTATCAGGTGCTGGAGCAGGCGCAGCTCAAGAACCAGTCAATTCCCGGTCACGAGCATCCCGCAGCCTTCGGTCAGCCACCGCTGTCACTGACCATGCGTTTTCTTGTCAGCAGCTACGCCAGCTCCGAGGACCAGCAGGACTCGGATATCATCGCCCAATCCATCCTCGGCGACGCCATGCTGGTGTTGCACGATTTCGGCGCGCGCATGGAGAACATGCTCCTTCTCACCAACCGGGCAGGGGCCATCGGTGACCCGGTTCTTGATCCCGTACTGCAATCCGAATTTGAGCGGATAAAGCTGGTCTTGCATCCCATTCCCTTCGACGAAGTATCGAAGCTGTGGTCGGCAATGCCCGAGGCCAATCTACGCCGGTCGGTCGTGTACGAGGCCAGCGTCGTGCAGATCGAGGGGCGGCTCCCGCATCGTCAGGCGCAGCCCGTGTTGAGGCGTCGGATTCTGGCTTCAATCGCCAGACCACCCGTTCTTGTCGACGCCTATCGGACAGCCCCGCCCACCGCTACTTCCTTGCGCGATGCTCGCATCGGGATTGGCGAGGAGATCACGATCGAGCATCTGCCCACGACCGCCGAGCGGCTTTATGTCTGTTTAGGGTCGCTTGAGCCGATTCGCGTTGCTCTGCCGTCGTACGGGATCATCCGCATCCTTGTCCCCGACGCGCATTATCCGATAGATCTCGATCACCTGGCGGTGCGGCCCATCCCGCCGGAGACCCAGTTGCAACCCGGACCACTGGAAGTCGTTTTGATGTCGGCTACTGCGGTGAGCGGTGTTGAAGGCGGTCTTGACCGAGGAACGCCGGTCTCGACCGACCGCATGCTTACGTCCAACAGCGTGCTGATGCAATTGATCCCGCTTGTTGCAACCGCGTCGCCAACGTTCGGGAACGCAGGCGCGATCCTGCGTCTCACTGGCCAGCGCCTTTGGGCGGATACGCTGCCCAGTGAGGTCCTGATGGCGGATGTCGCAGTGCCCGTTCGGCCCCCGCAACCGGGCGATCAATGGGCGGCACCAACGTCCGTGCAAGTCGAAATTCCCGTCAGCGCAATTGCGGGTCTGCTTCCCCCGCGTGCGACACCCTACCGAGTCGCGGCCCAGACAAATGGCGTGCGTAGCCGCGAGAACGCACTGACTTTCAGGCTCGACCCATGAATTCCGAAACGACGGCAACAACGCAAGGGCTGCACGATGGCCCGCCGCAGGAAACTGACGAAGAGCAGGCCGCCGTGCACGAGGACACGGACTGGCTTTCATTGAATGACGATGTGCTGCGGCTGGGCCTGCAGTGGGCCGACGACCGATTGGCTGGGGCGTTCGATGCGGATAGCCGATCGGCCTATCTTGCCGCACGCGACGCGATGATCGACCTGGGGCAGCCCTCGGCGCTCGACCTCATATCGCAATGCTTCTGCCTCGCACGTTGGGATGAAGATGTATTGTTGCTGGCGCTAGCGCCGGCCATCGATGGTTCTTTTGGTCCACGGTATGGGGCGTTGCAGGGCCTGGTAACGGCCTCGCCCTGCACGCCGCATGTGCTGGCGAAACTGCTTTTCTACTCCGACCGGCTGCCTGCCCAGGCCATGCAGCGATTGTCGAGCGAGGCTCCGCTACGGCGACACGCGCTGTTAAGCGTTGAGCCAGATTCTTCGCTGCCGATGGGGGCGGCGATTGAATTGCCCGAAAGAATGCGCAATATTCTTTGCGGGTTTGGCGGGCATGAAATGGGCATCGATGAAGGTGTGGAACCGCTGGCACCCGTGCCGCTGCCCCAGCGCTTGGAGAATCTCGCGACGCGGCTCGCCAAAATCGATGGTGTTCCTTTGCGGTTGCAGATTATCGGACAGTCTGGTGCCGGTCGCACGGCGCTTGCGACCGAAATTCTTGCACGACTTGGCGTTGGTGCCTGGAGCGTCAAGGCGAGTTTCGCTGGATCGGAATTGGCGCTGGCGCGCGATGCGGTGCTTGCGGGATGCGGCATTATTCTGAACGTCGATGCAGATGGCACGCAGGGTTTAGCGCAGCGGCTAGACCGGCTTTTACCGCAACCTCTTCTGATGGTCAGCGAAGCGCCCATCGAGGAGATGGAGCACGTACCTGTCACCCGGACCGATTCCATTTCTCCTGTTGAACGCGCCGCTTTGTGGCGTGTGGTCGTGGATGCGCCTGTAACCGAGGTGTTGACGGTGGCCGAACAATTTGCGCTCGGCCCGAGCCGCATTGCGGCCATCGCGCGGCAACCGGGACTCGCTGCGGGTGGATTATGGGCAGCGTGCCGTGATCTCGGTGCGCGTGATCTCGAGGCGCTTTCGACGCATATCACACCACGGCGCAACTGGGATGATATTGTTCTTGCGCCTGAAACTCGTGCCGCGCTGGATGCACTCGTCGCGCAAGTCACGGGGCGAGCCGAGGTGAATGGGGCGTGGGGATTGCGTCACGTACTGGGACGTGCGACCGGGATCAGTGCCTTGTTTGCGGGGCCGAGCGGGGTCGGCAAAACCATGGCGGCGGAGATTATCGCGGGCGCGTTGAAGCTTGATCTCCATGTCGTCGATCTCGCCCGCCTATCGAGCAAATTCATCGGCGAGACGGAGAAAAACCTGCGGCGAATTTTCAATGCGGCGGAGCGGGGAGGGGTGGTGCTGTTTTTTGATGAGGCCGATGCGCTGTTCGGCAAACGCAGCGAGGTGAAGGACAGTCACGACCGCTATGCCAATGCGGAGGTCAGCTATTTGCTGCAACGCATGGAGACCTATGGCGGGCTTGCGATTCTCGCGACGAATCTCAAGACTCATCTCGATACGGCGTTCCTGCGCCGCTTGCGGATGATTGTCGACTTTCCTCTGCCCGACGTCGCCGCGCGACTCGCTTTGTGGCAGCGCGCAATTCCGCAGACAGCCCCGCAGGGCGTGATCGATTGGCAGCAACTGGCCCGGCTTGATTTGTCCGGCGGCAATATTTCGACCATCGCGACCAACGCCGCTTACTGCGCGTGCGCGGATGGCGGGGTGATTGAAATGCGTCATTTGCATGCCGCAATCGCGGCAGAATATCGCAAGCTTGATCGCGATGCCTCAGGTCTTGGACAGGGTTGAAGGAGCACGCTGATGGATACCAATACCCGAATTCGGATTGATCGCCTCTCGATCAGCGGCGTCGATGCGGCAACTGCCAGGGCGCTCGGCGCTGCCATCGAAAGGGCGCTCGGCAAGGCGGCATTGGCTGGACGCCTTAATCCCTATGAACAACGGACATTGCGATTGAACCTCAAGGCGGGTGCTGACGCGCGGGCAATTGCGCGCGCGCTGGCCGATGCGCTGGGAGAACGCTAATGGGGGGCCAGGCGACATACGACGCGAAGCGCGCTGTCGCCTCCACTTCGAAGGCCGACGCCAATCGGACCTCTCGACCTGAGGCGCGCAAGCAATCCCCGATCCGGGCGTCCGCCGCCGGCTTGACACTGTCTCCTCTGAGATCCTCTTCCGAATCGGAAGCCGACCGGATGGCCGACGCAGCGATGCGTCCAGAGGGGATCCACCCGATGAGTCACTTCCCCGTTACCGCTCCACCCAAAGCCCCGAACAGCCCGGCGATCCAGGGTGGACGGCCACTGCCAGCGTACCTGCGGGATTGGTTCGAAGACCGGTTTCACACGGATTTCAGTGACGTAAGGCTGCATCATGGATACGACGCCGCCCGGACTGCCAGGCTGCTGCGCGCCAGCGCCCTGACCATGGGCGACCATCTGATGTTCGCGCGCGACGCCTATCAGCCCCATTCCATGGCAGGCCGGCGCCTGATTGCACATGAACTGGCGCACGTGGCGCAACAGCGCCGGGATGGCCGGGCCGTCATCGCCCGAAAGCCAGCCGACTGGCTGAACGGCGGGAGCCGCCTTCTGGAGGACATACCGAACATGTCGGACCAGAATCTGCAGATCGAGCTCGACGAACTGGAGGATTGGCTCAATCAGCAGATCCGGGGCAGTGTGGAGGACGACCATATCCGCGTCGTCGCTCACAGCATCAAGCTGGAGCTCGCCCGCCGGCAACAACTGGAGCTCCAGGCAGGCAAGCGAAGGGCCAAAAAAAAGGGACTGACCGAACCCGACAAACGGATCGGTGCGGCTCCGTTGCCCCGCATCCTCACCGAACGCGGCAGCCGCGTCCTCACCGATCCTGTCGAAATCCGAGACGAGTACAACCTGATCTCTGAACGGCTGCGACGCTCGGACATCTCGCAAGAGGAGCGCAGGCTACTGGAGGTGGCGCGTCTCAACCTGACCCCAAAGACCGAGGCTCTGCGTCAGCAGGAGGCTTCTCAACGCAAGAATCAGCAGATCGCAAAGGCGCTGGAGATCGACCCGAAGGCAGCCGACGCGCTCGCTGGACTGGCCCGGACCATCATGGAGATCAACGCCGATCCCCAAAATCCAGAACAGTTCTACATCTACATCTACAGCAAAGGTAATCGGGTCCCGATCAGCCGCGGTCAACGCGATTATGTCCGCACGACACTCGCCAGCGAGCTGCGACACGCCTACATGCTGACCAAGGGCAACACCGAAATGACGTGGGAACGCTACGAGGGCCAGGTCAAGCTCGACAGCAAACACTGGGTCATATCGTACTTCGCCAGCCTGCTCGGCGGGGTGGACGATCCTGGCATGCAAATCGTCATGGCGCGGCTGATGGCCCAGAACAGCCTGATCCAACTCGACGCCCTGCTGAAAACCGGCGATATGGTTGGGGCCGCCACCATCTTGCCGCGGGTCAACGCCAACTGCAAACTCGTCCGCGCCTTGGCCGATGCCTACTATTTTGGGATGATCAAAGGCGCGGAGCGGGTCCTCACCGTGCTGGAGATCACCGCTGCCGTCTCTGCCGCGGTCGCCGTGAGCATTGCCGCTGTGGTGGCGGCGCCGTTCGTGGCCGGAGCGGTGGCGGGGGCCGGGATCACCGGCGCTGGGGGTACTGTCCTGACGATCGCCGGCACCGGTACAGTGGTCGGCACGGGCAATGCGCTGTACAAGGGCGGCACCGCCGCTCTCGTCACAGCGGTCGGCGGCGGATCGGCGGACGATGCGTGGAGGGCTTTCAAGGACGCCGGCTGGGCCGGCGCGAAGGAGGGATTCTTCGCCGGCGCCGGCGGCGCGGCCGCCCGCGCGCTCGGCCCCGCGCTCAGAAGCGCCGGAGTCGGCAACAAGGTGCTCGAGCGCGTGGCGACCGAGATGGTGGTCAATGGCGGCTCGACGACCCTGGACGCAATGGCCAGCGGCGCGTCTGTGCAGGACGCCGTTCAGGCCGGCTTGTTCTCAGCGGCGACCAGCCTTCCCGGGGGGGCGCTGGGCGCTGCCAACAACAAGATCGTCAGCCAGATCGCCGCGCCGCTGGCGTCCTCGGCAGCCGCCTTTGCTACGTCGCTAAATCGCGGCGAAACCCCCGAACAAGCGGCGCGCGCGGCGACCACGGCGTTGGCTGTCAGCCTCAGCGTCAACGCCGCCACGTCCGGTCGCACGGCGGAGCTCGCCGGATACCAGGCCAAAGGGCAGGCTGTCGGCAAGCAGGTCAAGAGCGCAGCCATCAGTACGACGGCCGCCCTGATGATCGGGACCGCAAAGCCCCTGCAGACATCGTTGGATGCGACCGGTCCCGCCGCAAACCCGTCGGCATTGGTACAACCGGCGAGCCCGCCGAAAGTTCAGGCCGGAGCCTCGCTCCCAGCCCGCCCGGCGGAGCCAAAGCCCAAGGCGCCACCCGCAACGGCCGAGCCGGTCGCGCCGAGAAGTCTACCGGTAGTGCACGCGACCGGATCCAAGCCCGTGATACCCGCCGTAGTCGCGCCGCCGTCCAAGGCGCCGGCCGCTCTCAAGCCAGCGTCCGAAGGCAACGCGCCGGATGCCGAGCGCGAGCCGCCGGCGAAGGCGGCTGCGCCGGCCAAGACACCCGCGGAGGAGCCACCGGCCGCACCACCACGTTCCAATAAGCCGGGTGGTCCCGCAGACCCTCTGACCAAGCAGATCGAACAGTTGCCCGTCCAGGAAATCGGCAACATGATCGAGTTCGCCCAGGTCGAAGCCGAGCGGCGCTACTTCGCCATGCGCTACAGAAACAATCCGAAGGCCGCCGCCAAGGTGGCCACGGTGCTGGAGACCGCTCGCAACACTGGAGCGGCGACTGCGGACTTGCCATTGCCGGACCGTGTGGACCTGCATCGCCGGATCGCCGAGGATCAGAGCGGCATGACCAGGAGGTCCACCACCATCACCACATCCGTGAGCGTCGGGGTCGGAACCGAAAAATCTCCCGTGAGGGATGTGAACGTTGTCACCGCATACGGCGACAATCCGCAGAAACGCTGGCAGATCCGCCCAGCCCTGGTGAAGAAGGGCGGCAGCTATCCCACCATGCAGAAAGACCTGAACCGTCGCAACATCCGTGGCCAAGCCATGGGATTGGCAACCTATCTGCGCTCGACCAGGAACGCGCCGGACCGTCTGGGCGCCGGCGCGGCGTCTGCAGAAGTACGCGTCGTGGAAGCCGCGCGCCTGCGCGGCGGAATGGCCTCGTTGACCCTCGAACAGGGAATGACCGAGCTCGGGGCCCAGGATTTCGATGCGATGCCGCTGATGCGCATGCCAGAGGGACAGCCGGTTCGTCCGCTCGTCGGCAAGAAGCAAGGGCCTGCCCCTGCCGGCGACAGCTTTCCCGAGCGCACGAGGGGGACCGGCGACCTTAACGCGATGGCGGGCGAGAAGACGGGCGCGCTCGCGCAGTACGACGCCGGCGTACGCAATAAGGCCGGCATCTCCAAAACGGCAGAGGCCCAGAACCGCGAAAGGCGGTTTGCCGCCGAGGCCGATCTGTTCAAGACGCTGAATCGCGTCGACGAATCGGTCCTGCTCGGTGGCAGCAAGGCCGGCGCCGCCCTGGAGCCCGTGCGCTCTAGCTTCCGAGCGTATATGAAGGCTTGGATCGACGCCCGTGCCGCCCCCCCGCCAGGAAGCTCGCGCGTCGATCCTCAGGCGGTGCTGAGCGCACGCGAAGACTTCGTCATAGCGTTGACCGAATACATGCAGAAGAAACACCCCTAAGGGCGGCTCAGTGAACCGTCGGCGCTTAAGAAATCTCGTTTCCCGAGTCTCATCGCAGAGATAAAAACCTACGTGGAACAACATGCGGAGGAGCGACCTCCTTCGTTGAACAAGGTAAATCTTCTCGCACGCCAGAAAACCCGCGCCCTGCGTGATCGGATTGAGCAAGTTGCCCGGCAGCGCGACCAACTCGCAAGTTTATTGAGCGAAGCGGATGCGAAAATCATTGAGCTGTATGACCGTATCGCTGAGCTTGAGCGGCAGTTGCCTGCGTCAAATATAATTTCGTTGGATCTCCGCGGGCCGAGAAAGCTTTGAGATAACAGCGCGCATTCAGCTAGTCGCCTGGGAGTAGGGGCTGGCCTATTCCGACCACTTTGCTGCTCAACCTTGATGCGGCGAGCCGGAAAGAGCTGAGCGCTCTGCTAAATTGAGCCATCTCAGCCGGCAGCTCCGGGCTAGAGGCTTCCTGGCTACTGAATGCGATCCGCCGATGGAAACAGGCAGCTATCGGCCCAGAAGCGGTCATCAGAGGTTTCTTAGAAACCAGCGGCGATAGGTATTCGTACGGCGAACACGTCTTCCTGATCCCACAGCTAAAGACGATGGTGTCCACCTAACTTGATCTGCCCCCCAAAAGTTGGACGCTTTCTATGCCCGCCGTGCTTGAGTCCTGTATTCCACTGGACTCAGACCACCTAGCTTCAGCCTGATTCGCGAATGATTGTAGTAGTGTATGTATTCCCCCAGCCCCGCTTCAAGCTCATCGAGATTGTTGAATTTGTTGAGGTAAAAGAACTCGGATTTCAACGTGCCAAAAAAACTTTCCATTGCTGCATTGTCATAACAGTTTCCTTTGCGGGACATGCTTGGTTTTACTGCATGCTCCTTCAGCACGCGGCGGTAAATCGGCATCCGGTATTGCCATCCCTGGTCGGAATGCAAGATTGGTTTATCGCGTGGCCGCAGCCGCTCAAAAGCTTGCTTTAGCATCGCACCGACCATGTCGAACAGCGGGCGCCTAGCAGTCTTGAAGGCGATGATTTCGCCGTTGTAGAGGTCAAGTATCGGTGAGAGGTAAAGCTTCTGTCCGCCGATTCGAAACTCCGTCACATCGGTTACCCATTTCTGATTCGGTCGTTTGGCATCGAATTTACGCTTCAACAAGTTCGGCGCCACCTGACCCTCTTCGCCTCTATAAGCGCGGTATTTCTTGAGGCGCACACGGCTTTTCAACTGAAGCTCACCCATGAGGCGCTGAACAGTCTTGTGGTTTACGAGGTGGCCAGCTCGCCGAACGGCAGCAGTGATACGGCGGTAGCCATATCGGCCCTTGTGCTCGTCGAAAACTGAGCAAATTCTGTTCTTCAGCACCGCGTATTTATCAACGGCTTGCTGCACCTTTTGTTGATAGTAAAACGTACTGCGGGCCAGTCCCGCCAGTTTCAGAAGGCCTTCAAGAGGGTGCTCTTGCCTCAGTTCAATCACGATTTGCGCTTTTTCCGCTGCGCTGCTCGTTCCTTCGCTTGAACCAAGGCATCGAGCTTTTTTAAATAAGCAATTTCCATCCGCAACTGGCTCAATTCGGCCAGTAAATCATCACGCGTACGAGCTTCGTCGTCCGAGGATTCAAGCTGAATGGGCGGGGTGGGTTTTGTCATCTTCCTGTGAAATCCGCTTCCTGGTTGCCGGGACAAGGCCTCCAATCCGCCTTCATCATACCTGCGCTCCCATTCGCCAATGATGTCGGATTTCCGGATATCAAACAGGGCAGCGACTTGGCGATAGGACAGCTCTTCCTCTCGCATGCGCTGCAACACTTTCAGCTTGAACTCAGCGCTGTAGTTCTTCTTTCTCTTGCTTTTGAGGCCTGCGGCACCAAGCGCCTGATATGCCGTGATCCACTTTCGAAGCGATGAAGCATTGACCCCGTGACGATGCGCGACCTCTCTGTGACCTGCGCTCCCCGAGCAGTAATCTTCAACAACCGACAATTTCGCCTGCTCTGTGTACTTTTTCATGGCACCCCTCAATGTTGATGTCCAACATTTCGGGGTCAGATCACTTGGTGACACCATCGCCCTAAGCGTCGGGGGCGAAAGGTGTGTTGGCTAGACGCTTACTCATGGACGTCCTTCCCTGCAGGTACTCATGAGTTCGCTGATTTGCTCTACAACTAGGGTCTGCTTCGCAAACCGCACTGCTTTCAGGCGATTTCGATGGCTTTTGAAGGCGCTTTCTATCGACGTCCGGAATCCATTTATGGGCAAGGTTTGGATAAAAGTGATCAATGGATGCTCAGTAAACTCTTCGCACGCGTCCGCGTTCCAGTGTCCGCAGCGTGGCCGGGCGATCAATCTCTTTGGACTCGCTGGCCTGCACTTCGTCGATGGCATCGTTTAAGAAAGCCCAAAGGGTCCGATCAGGGGCTATGAATTTTCCTATCGCCGTTTCAAACGCTTCCTGTGCCCTGGATTCAAAAGTTCGCCGCATTCCGAGGACAGCTACCGAGCCAGACGGTATGAGTTCCTTACTAGTAAACGCGGTGAGTACGCCGTCATCACCCGGTCGGCTTTGCATTCGGTAGACGTATAGATCATGTTTCTTGCTTACTGGACACCAAATTCCCGCCACGATTTCAGTGTGCATATCCCGAAACTCTTCCATGCTTAGCTTGTAGCTGCTCGCGGAACGCAACGCATCGTTCACGGAATACTCAATAACGTTTGCAATCACGTCCGCCGTTAGCAGTCCTTCGAAATCACGGTTAGTGAAGGTGTCGTCATCCCAGTAAGACCCATAATCCGAGACCAGAAGATTTTTCTGGCAATGCCTGATTACCTTGTATTCCACTGGCGACGACAGGCTTGCTCTCTCGTAGCTGATTCTGAGCTGCCCTAGGTGTCCGTGGATACTATTGATGATGTGTTGAGCCGTGAGGGTGCTGCCTGCAAAAGCGACGAATAGCTCGTTCGTTTCATAGACCTCCTGGTAGTCCTTGAATGACCCATCAGGTTGGAAATATGGCTTCCACAGCTTAGCTTCCAGCGTATGAATTTTTCTGAAGCCGTTAAGCCATGTGCGTCCACCAGCATGGCTAGTAATCGCGCTGTCTGCCATCACGAATAGACCATTTACCTCCATGACAGGTTCGTAAACCTCAGTCGTGTCAGAGGCGAAACTAGAATAGTCCAAGGATTTTGAGTGGTTGTATCCGGCAATGACTAAGGTCATGGATGCTCTCGCTAAGGTTGTTGCGGGGTTTGGTCGAAAAGTACGGACTATGGCGGTTGTGGAGAAGGCTACTTGGGGATAAATACATTTGCCAAAGGAGTACCGGAGGCCTTGGGAGCGGTGTTTCCTGCTACGACACCGCAAACCTGCGTCGTGCACTTGATTCACAACAGCTTGGATTACGCGGCGGACCACAGTCGACCCAAAGCAACCTATCGAAAGTCACGAGCATGCAACAGGGCTGTTGCTCCTGAAAGTCGCGTCATCCGGAATTTTGCTGCCCGCGAATGTTGATAATTGCAGGACTGCCATGGAGCTTTGAAGCACCGGCTATTTAGGTCACTATGCATTCCAACAATGGAGCGATAAGGCAGCATAAGCTGAACATGATGGACGAGAACCCACCCTCAGTGAACGCAGGCGTCGAGGCTCTAACGACAGACGGGGTTGCCAGTGTCGTGCAGAGAAAGCCTCGTGAGGCACTGCTGCCAGGTAACCGGGAGGTCATCACTGATCTTTACGTTAGCAGGAATGTCGAGAACGAGCCTAAAGACTATGCGTTCAAGGTGTATGTCAGGCTAAACGCCAAGAAACAGACGCTTCGGAAGGTATCCTTCCAGCATAGCGTTTTCGACGCTTGCTACTTCAATAACTGTAATTTCGATTCCTGCGACTTCACCGGCTGCCGGTTCGTTGGCTGTAATTTCCATCAGTCCGCATTTTCCGGATGCAAGTTTGAGTATGCGGTCTTCGAGCGTTGCCAAATCGACGACGACATCCTTGAGCGGGAGGCACCGCGTGAGGAAAATCTGAAAATGCGGTTTGCCAGATCGCTTCGAATGAATTTCCAGCAAATCGGCGATGCCAAAGCTGTCAACAGAGCGATTTCACACGAGTTGGAGGCTACATCGAGCTATCTGAAAAAATCTTGGTCATCAAGAGAGACATATTACCGGGATAAGTATCCGGGTTGGAAGAAGGTGCCACAGTTCATCAAATGGCTTGAGTTCAAAGTGCTAGATGCGATCTGGGGCAATGGCGAGAATACGCTTAAGCTGCTGCGGGCGATCGTAGTAGTTCATCTCCTAATAGCTTTCTATGATACTTATCACTTCGGCAATCCCTGGGATCTGACTGCCTATCTCACTAGCCTCGCGGCCTCTCCTGGAGTGTTCTTCGGCATAGCCACCCCGCACCCCTACCCAATTTGGTTCTCATCGATTATTGCTGCTACGCGTCTGGTTGGATTCGCCTTTCTCACGGCTATTCTTGTAAAACGGTTTGGTCGGCGATGAATATGCACATTTACGCCTTCGGCTCCATCTGCCGGGGGGAGATTGACCTAGGATCAGATGTCGATCTACTGGCCTGCGTCAGCGGCCCAGCACAGCAGATTGATCACGAAAAATACTCCGTGTATCGATATGAGCGAATTCAGGCTTTGTGGACAGAAGGCAATCCGTTCGCCTGGCACCTGCATCTAGAGTCGAGGTTACTTTTCTCCCCGGATGGCACGGACTTTCTGGACGACCTAGGGAAGCCAGCGCCTTACATCGCGGATGCCCGAGACTGCATCAAATTCCAAAGACTTTTCGACCGCTCTTACCAAGAATTGAGGCAGTCTTCGAACAGTGCGACCTTTCACCTATCCTGCATATTCTTGGCCATCCGAAATTTCGCAACCTGTCATTCGCTTTCGCTCGGACAACCCATCTTCTCGAGGAAGTCTCCTCTGATGGTGCTGCCAAGCCTCGATATCGATCCCCAAGCATTCTCCATCCTGACACGCGCGCGATTACTATCGACACGAGGTTATGGAGAAAACATCACGCATGAAGAAGTCGTCGCAGCTATCAAAGCAGTCGCCATCGTTCCACGCTGGATGGAAGCGTTACGGAGCCAGCATTCGCCATGATTGAATTCAACAATCGAATTGACGCTCAGCGCGTAATTCTTAATCTTGTTAATCGCGGGATCTGGAAGGAGGAGCTTTATGGTCTCTCTAGTGGCGCAATCGACCGTTGGGTTCGTGTCAATGGAATTGATCCCGCCGCAGATTTGCCCCGTGCAATCTGCGAGTCGGCCGATAAACTTTTTTTCCTAGCCAACAAGAGTCAGGAACAAGTTACGGATGAGTATCGCCTTCTATCGGTAGAAGTTCTCGAGTTGACTCAGCGAATCGCTAGGATCGTAGATATCGTATGACTGCTCTTGGCCGATTTCTGCCTGTCGCGACTGGCTGAAATCGCCATTCAGCAAACCGGATCCCGATAACGTCTTATCCATGAATACTGGAAGGATTTAGGCTCGGCTTGATGGCTCCGCCGCCGATAGCTGCCCAGATCAGCGCTGTGGCAATAAGTACAATGTTCAAGCACCTGAATCTGTTCAATACTCACGCCACTCGCCACCAAGTGGTGCAGCGCATATTTTCGTAGATCGAACCAGGCTTCATTATGTGTGACCTCAGGTTCGACCCAAGGCGCACTTGCGGGTGGCACTCTGTGGGGCGTCCACGGCGGAGAATCGTTTTGCCAAAGATGGCTGTCGGCATATTCAATACCCTCGACAAACTTCCTGTTCACCTCATAACAACAGGGGCCGATGGATGGGCCTATCACTATTCGCAATCCAGCAAGAGAAGCACCTTCTTTCTCTAACCGGCCTATCGAATTACCGAGGATGCCTGCTTTCAAACCCTGCCATCCGGCATGGATTGCCGCGACAAATGGTTGATCAACCGACGCAACCAGAACCGGCAAGCAATCGGCAGTGATGACCGCTACCGCACCCCGGACTCCTCTCGAGAACAGTGCATCGGCGACAGGACGTTCATCTCGCCCTTCCACGTCAGCATCGATGATGTGCGTACCGTGAGCCTGAGCACAGTAACGTGTTCCTTCCGGCAGCGTTAAATTTCCAGAAGTCTCGAAACCATGCTCCACGCCGGGGATATCGAGCAGCAACGAAGACAGGTAGGTCATAGAGCAGGTCCTATCGATGGCAATCCCGGGTACTGGCATATCATCCGTAATAGGGATGGGTCAAGCTCGCAGAGAGCCCTGCTGGACGTTTACGCTCACAGCCTAAAGCTGCTTGATATGACCGTCCGCTCCTGGCCGAATGCAGCCATTTGAAGGGCTGCGTCGGTCAAATTCCATTTCGAAATTACCCCCGCTCCACCAATTTCAAATCGGTCATTCAGCCTCGATAAGACACCGCTATGGTTTATAAAAAAAGGAGGAAGCGTGTCATGAATGACGTTCGTATAGACGAGATGAGGGAAGCGCTACTTGCTGTGCTGAGCACGGCGGCATCCATGGGTATTGACCTCGACCTTCTGGGGCATTTGGCCGCCGAAGAGTTGCTGGATGAGCAAGCTCCAAGTAGAACTAAACCCTATGCCGCCGGTGCGGTGTATCAGCTAGCTACGTGCATAGATCGTGTGTTGGAGCCCGAATCCAGACCCTTTTGAAGGGCGGTAGGTCAGCAGAGTGGTTGCCCAAGCTGCCTTACGAACGACCGTTGTGGACCTATGGGAGATATGAGCACCGCGAAGACGACGCCGCACGGCGCAGATGTGCCTGGCGCGTGTATGCTGGCCATCGAGTAATATTAAAAGTGGGGCAAACCGATGAAAATCACTGGGCGAGTCGAGACCGAGGTCGTGACCGACGTAAAGTGTGACATTTGTAGACGCTCGACCCGTGTAGACGTCGGCGGGCTTCAGTTCGCCACTCTAAAAGCAAAATGGGGTTTTGGCACCAAGCATGACGGTGAGCGCTACGAATTTCACTTATGCGAGGGATGCTTTTTCGGCACGATTGCTTACTTCAAGCAAGAACGGCGAATACAGGATCTGTTCGATGAAACCGACCAAACGGCTTCCGCTAATGATTTTGGCTTAGTCGTCAGAGATGACTATTTTGGTGATTCAGGAAACGGTGGGTAGGCCTCCGTTGCTGACCATTTCAGCCAGCCGTAGATGGTGATTCGAAATTTAAGATTATCCACTGCTGGCAGAAGGCGACTGGATGAGTCCCCATCGCCGGTGCCTGCTCACACTTCAGTCTGCTCAGCCATCTCAAGCGCATCGTCCACTTCGATGCCAAGATATCTGACAGTGCTTTCTAGCTTGGTATGACCGAGCAGTAACTGCACTGCTCTGATGTTTTTCGTTCTCCGATAGATTAGTGAGGCCTTTGCCCGACGCATCGTATGCGTACCATATGGCACGGGGTCGAGGCCGATGGAGGTTACCGAGGCCTTCACTATGCGCGAGTATTGACGCGTGGATAGATGCTCGGAAGTTTTTAGCCGACTTGGAAACAGAAAGTCCCCATTTCTGAGTCCTGCCTGTTGTACCCATTCCTCCACAGCGAGTCGCGTCTGCGCAGTGATCTCGAATTGGACGGGCCGTTTTGTCTTCTGCTGCATCACCATTGCCCTGGCTACAACGTGATTTCCGTGCGCGACGTCACGAACACGTACGAGCGGCTGAGGCACCGTGAGGGCATTCAAAAAAGATGATTTTATAGACACGTAAAATCAATAGGTTGTGCATCTTTTTTGACATAACCACTTCATGGGCTTTTCAGTTTTGTTGATAAAAGCCCTTGAAGTTTTCGAAATAAATGAACCAGCTTCGGCTGGTTTTTTTCATTCCCCCGGTGGCAAGAAGAAATCCGCCGGGTGCATGTTTGTGATCATCTTTTAAAAGCCGAAGTGCCACTGTCCAGGCCACTCCCGGCCCGAAGCAGGTTGCTCATGGCTTCTTATCTTTGGGGTTAGCCAATCAAGGGACTCCACGCATATGGCTGGATCGCCGGCTTTCACGCTCGGTCCGTTCACCGATGCGGGCGATGAGTGATTGTCAGGAAGAAGCTGCTCGATAGCTGACCTTCAAGACTCATTAGTCCCCACTGCGGGCAAAGCATTAAGAGGAGGAGAGCTCGCTGCTTATCGTTCGCCGATATTCCGCGCGCAAGCTCAAGGCGCTCCTGAAGATCCATTCGACATGCTGCGATGAAGATCAACATGGCCGCGATTGATGGCTCGCGCTTTGCCAAGAGGTTTACGGTGATCTGGCTAATTACTGCTGAGTCCAGTATCTGTACGAGCTACCCACGCTTAATTTCGGCTCTGCGTGGAAAAAGGTGGCGCAAACATCGCAACCTCGAAGCTTTCTTTTGTGAAGATTATGACCCAGATGTTTCCTTGGGCAATATTAGGTGTGCCACCAACTCAACCAGCGCAAACATCACCTTCTGACTTAAACATAGGGCGACACGCCCGTTGATTTCCTTTATTTGTGCACTGGACTGCTCATCAGGTAGAGATATAAGACCTCGGGTTATTGCTGTTTTACCAGTACTAACAATAATTCTTACTCTAGGTACATCGACCGGATTATGAAATAGTCTTTTAGCCATTTCTGCGGATACACTGGCTGAAAGACGTGACTTCTTGTTGAGACTTTCCACCGAATCCTCAATGTTAAAAAAAGCCTGGATTAATACTGCAGCCGTTTCTTCAGGAATTATCGTTGTCCAATCACCCAGCTCCAATTGCAAAGGTATCTCGTGCGTCTTGAGCCCAATATTGTAAATCGATAAATAATAATCTTGTGAGGGTAATGACATATCTATGAGCTTTACCTCTTTGTTCTCCATTTGCTCACAGAAATGGATTCTAGTAATAAGTAGTTTTTTATCCCGGATGCGTACGTGAATATCGACTCGGGACCGCATCGGTTCAATGCCTTGCGGCAAAACGGCGTACCACTCATAGAAACCACCGCACCCAACGGCTATAGGTGTATTTACATCCATCCCGTTACGGTAATCGCTTTCTCTATACAGCATTTCACAAGATATGTTTTCAGCTAAATCTTCAGTGGCACTGATATGAGCTCCATCTCGCCAACCGCCGGCTTTTAATAGCCGATGATCGGCTTGCTTGATCATTTTTTCGATAAGATCGGCTCCGGAGCCAGCGACATAACAGGTGCCAAAAAAGTCAGTATCAATCCTTTTCACAGCATTATGTGTATATGCTTCACGATTTCCTTTTTCGTCGATCAGCACACCAAGTAACCAGAACTCCATAGCACGCCCAGCGTCGCGCAACACCCGATCAATCAGCTTGCGGTCGACTCGGGCCGTCTCGTTAAACTGATGGGTATTGCGAAATGCACTCGAAAGTTCATCCAAAAACTCTGCGGCTGCAGAACACGAACCCGCGAATGCTAATACTCCTGATTGATTCGGCAGAAAAAATGATTTTCGCGCCAATCGAGATATATGCCATACAGCGTCATCAACTCCCCATTCAGTCTGGACGCTACCTAGTGCGGGCATCCATATTTTTTTATGGGCATTAGGGTCCGGCCCCTCAGCACTAAGCAGTGTATCTGCGACCAAATGAGGTTCAGAGTCAGAATTTAGAAGTGCAATAGCAGTCATACACCAACCAAAAAAATATTAAGTTAAATGGCCATAAGCACTAAATTTTTTGGCTTTGACCCACATTGACCCGACTCCGAAAACACTAGGGCGTCACAGCATTAACTGCCAATGTCCCTTGAAAATCGACAGACATCCACCTTCTGGCTCACCGGAATGGCCACCATATCAGATTTGACTGTTGCGATCTGGACGATACTCACAGGTCGATAGGTTCTGCTTTGAGAATAGGAAGGGGAGGTGGATCGAATTCCACTGAAACAGGTCTTTCAATGCGTTCTTGCAAAAGAGTGACAGCTATTTCTGCCGCTGCAATGCCAACGCTGTCGTAAGGAAGCCCATCAAAGCTCATAGGACCTACATTTCCAATCAAATGTCCGAGCAATCTATGGTTAGCCCCTGCAATGGCGCATTTCGAGAACGTTGCGTCGCTGATCCCTATAGGGACAGAATGGCCTCCAATACTAAGCAAGGGCGGTAGTCGGGCTAGATTGTGGGCTTTGAGTGATCCATTTGTTAGCTCCTCCGCACGGAAAATTGCAGTCTCGGAAGGTGCAATCAAGGCGGCCGGTAGAACTTGTCGTAATTTGACGGACTCGATGTATGCGTCGTGCAGTAATATACGTAACGAGTTGGTGGCCGAATGCCCATAGCGCTTAGCTGGGTGTGGCGTATTGCGGAGACTTGTTTCTGGAAGACCTGCTGCAGAAATAAGATCATCGCAGTACGAGCGTGTTCTCTCCGGGCTTAGCTCGCAAAGTAGATCGCAAGGAACAACGCCTACCTGTCGCACGGCCTTGGCTAGCCTCAGAAACCGCAAGGGTGGCGCTATGTCTAGCCAACTGGGACGGGTTGTCGAAACCTCTGGGGCGTAATTCCCGTCTAGAGCAATACAGCAAATGATGCCAAGAGTTAGAAGCGGCCGTTGGGTGTTTAAATCTAATGCGGGACAGGCGAGAGCAAATGCGTGAAAGGCATTGCCGTAGTCGTTGCGCTCTTTGGACTCCCATGAGCGAACGTGTGTCTGTTGGATATATGTAGCGCTCGCTAAGTCTCCTCGACGGCGAAATGATTCGGCAGAATGCGCATAAGACCAATGCTGATTTAACACTGCATGGCATTCTGCGATGTTTGTGCTCGAAAGAGTTGGATAGGCACATCGTGCCAAATAGCGAGAGTAATTTCCGAGCGGGGCGTGATCGAGGGCGATCTCTCGAAGTGAGCGCTGCGGAAGCATTGCGACTTTACTGATGAATGGACCGGCCTTGTCATAGAGTACTGCAAGTCCGTATCTATAGGCAGATGATTCCAGTGAGGCAAGCGTCCGATCGGACGTTTCTAGTTCATGGCGTAGCAGGTTCAAGCTCCACCAGTGTTGTTGGAGCACCATGCCAATTGGGCCGAACTCGGGGCGACGCAACGTTCGCTGGCGAGCATCCAGTTGTAGAGTGGCATCTCCTTGCGACCGGCGAAAGGTAAGGGCTTCAACCTGTTCCGGCGTAAACATGCCTAAGAAGGATTCGGCAATTTCGGATCGAGAGTGGTCAATCCGAGATAGAAAACGACCGTAAGAAAATGCATTAGCCTGAATCCAATGAGATTGCTCGTGTTCTGCTAACGCAGCATATTCCAGGAAATCGGGGGGGATAGGGGTTCCGCCGTCTCCCATGTCTGCCAAGGTCTTTTCGGACCAAGGTGCATCTGGAATAACTGTAAAACAAGTGTCAGGCCAATAAGCAGCCACTCCCTCCTCAGATGCGTGAGGTCGCGGGAACAGCCAGCTATTTGTCCGACTCATCCTTCTTCACCTTGTCCTTGCCATAGCGAGTCTCAAGTACGTGCCAAACTTTCATGGAGATTGCTTTTAAAACATCGTAGGTCATGCCTGCTGCAACTGCTTCGCCAACCCAGATCAGCACAGTGCTAACGGGTTCTGCTCTACGAGGTGGAACCGATAAGGAAATGCTTTTGGGTTTGAGCTCTATACGGAGAATCGCCATTTCCTCCCTGGTGAGGGTGCTCCTCAGTAAATTCTCGATGTCGGCAAGATCGCCAGACACTTGGTATTTGGTCATTGCGATGCCCTCAGCTATGACGCGAATCTTAAATATAGCAGCAGAATCCACGGGGACTGGGATGGGGGCACTTGGAACCTTGGCCTTTGAATACCTAGCCCATTATATTAATGTCACTTTGACATCTAAAGGCTTTCTACTTTCTTTCAGGGAGTAGTCTATTGTCGATATTTGCTTTCAGGACGGTACGTTCAGGAGCCTAGCGCTGTATTTGTGCATAGTGAGCTTTCGTCCATCCTTCGCTCGATACGTGGATGAACCCCGAAAGTTGATTACCTGCACTATCTCACTCTGGAGCAGTTTGAACATTCAAGACGCCGCTACCTTTTTCATGTGATGGCATATTGATATATTCTGGTTCTACATTCAGGTCGCTACACAATAAATCAAGGAGAGACGATGGCCTTCTTCCAAGTAGACAGAACGCAATTTCCGATTGGCCAAGGAGGCTTCCATTCAACTGTTGTTGATACCCCCCACAACGGTCGCCTAAGCATGGTGATCGACTGCGGAGGCTCCAACGCGCTGCATCGTGATCGGCTGATCGAGGCATTTTCCCAAAGAGGGCGTCAGCACGACATTTTGGCAATCAGTCATTTCGATGAAGACCACATTAACGGAGTGGAAGCGCTCCACGCGGCAGGCATTAAGTTCAACACGGTTTTCCTGCCGCATGTTGAAACCGAGCACTACCTGCTGTGGATGACCTTGAGGCTAAGTGCTGGTGAGCTCAGCGGCGACGAGCTGGCCCGCATTGTACAAATAGGGGGGCGCTTGTACGGCGGTGACTTCGGGCCGGTTGTGCGCGTTGGCCCGCCGGGTCCGACACCACCTGGCGATATGAGATCCGACCAGTCTGGGGACAACCTGAAAAGGATGTTGACTGATGATGCCTACGAGTCCGTCATAAAGGCCCGAGGGGCACATGGACAGATTTTTTCATGTTCGCAGTCGCTTACCTTCAGGAACATCGACTGGCTTTTTCGCTTTTACTCACGTGAATGGGCGTATCCCGAGGAGGTGCGAGCCATTTGGGAACTCCCGTTTCTTGCCAAGCTGAAGGCGATGGTGAACCGCGCGACGCATCCAATGTCTCCGAGGGGATGGGCCTTGTTTGCCACCGATCTGGAAATTGAGCTGTCGTCCAAAGTTCCACCTTCCGACGGGGCCCAAGTGAAATCGCTCTTGGGCCCGAGGCCAAATAAGGCTGACCCTCGCTTGAAACCTTTGCAAAAGCTGGCAAGGGAAATCCAGGTTAAGTCAGGTGGGCTCAGTTGCAAGAATGTTCTGAGCCAGCTGTACTTGCTCAGCGAATCACTCAAGGATTACAACGACGCATCGATGTGCGTCTACTCCGGACCGGCTCAGCGCGGCATCGGCGCAAGGCGCGAGCTGTTCTCCCGTTCAGTCCATTCTGGGCACTGGGCACTGCGCTCGCAGAAGTTGGACGGTATTTCCAACCGCGACGTAGGCTGGATCTCCACCGGCGATGCGGACTTTTCAACGCTGGTGAAACTGCACGATTTCCTGTGGCATTACCACGCCGAAATAGCGCTGACATCAGTCTTCGTGTTGCCGCACCACGGGTCGCGGATGAGCTATGACTCAAACATGGACCGCTTGCGGGAACTGATCGCCAACCTTAGCGACCGGCCGCTGTTCATTGCGCCGGCAAATCCGGAACATAAAAAATATCGCCATCCACATTGGCCGGTGGAGTCCACTTGCCGCAAGGCTGGTGATTTCTATGTCGTCGACCAGGACCTTGCCTCGTTCTATCGGGAATCCGTTAAAACGGTGCGAAATCTCACCGGCCTGATGATCCTAGAGTAGCGGTACCAGCTTGGCTGGCAGCCTTTGACAGGATAAGAGCACATCCAACTGTTCCGCAGCCAAGAGATCCAACAATGGATATCTTGGCTCGCGCCCACGAACAAAGGATCGCCCGCGTAGCGCAACTGAAAAACAGGAGCTTGCGTTCAACCAAACCGCATCATTCGTCTTAATGAGGAAAGCCCTGGTTTTATGGGCTACCATCCGAAAGGGCCTCTTTTGAGACGCCATTAGATCTTCCGATAAATTGGATAACGGAATATGAGGGTACGCCATGGCCGATTTTTGGGGTTTTAGGTGGTTCACTCTGCTTGTGTTGTTTGGTATTGGAGGGTGTTCTTCAATAAGCCTTGAGTCTGCAAAGTCTCTAAGCTCTGCTGGTGAAAGCTTCACTGTTCAGGCTAAGGCTGCAGTATTTGTTTCGGAGTCTGAATATCAGCTCGCGAGAGATAGCGAGGCACTGATGCATGGGTATTCTGATACAACTACGGATGATCAATATAAAGAAATACTTTCCCTCTCCGAGAAACTAAATGGAGAGCTGTCAAAACGCGCTGCCGTCCTTGATAAACTTGGCGAAGTATATAGTGCATTTGGCAGTCTTGCAGCTATTAACGCTGCTGGAGACACGGAGTCCGCGATCGATATGTTGGGCGCATCAATCAATGAGTATGCGACCGCAAGAGGGAAGGAGCAGCCTGTGAAGGCTAGTGTCGCAGGGGTGATTTCTAAGGTCGGAGGGTTAACTGCTGGTGAAGTTCAAAAGCGGAGGGTTAAAGAGGTAAGTGTAGAAATAAGGTTACGGCTGATTGCATTCAAAAGTCTACTATCCGATCCGCTCGTTGCATCTCAGATGCATAGCTATAAAAGTCATGTTGGATCAAGTTACGGGGCTGCTGTCAGGCAGCTCTGGGATAGCGGGCTTTATGACCCTACTCAGTTGTTAAATGACTTTGGATCTGTCTCTGGTATGACAGCACAGAAAGATGCATTAAAAACAATAAACTCTAGCCCGCAGTTGCAGAGAGCCTTTAGAGAGTTTCTTGCTAAGCGCCAAGAGCAGAAGTTAACGCTTATTGCGGAGTCATATGAGTCCACACTCTCGATTCTGGGGAAGCTGATTGGTGGTCATGAAAAGCTTGAAAAGGGGGAGGAGCTTAATTTGGCTCGAATCAGGGAGATGACTGCAAGGCTAAAAGAAATTGTCTCAATTATCTCTAAGGCTAAGGCTGGCGACAGTTAATGGGAGAGATTAAAATGCTAATTGATTCAGATGGGACCCTGACAAAGGATGAGGCTCTTGACGCATTACGGGCTGCCGCAGAGTCCGCTACTAATTCGCTGCCAGATGCTTTCCAGAAGTGCAATACTGATGATGAGCGAAAAGTGGTAATGAGGCATCGAGATGCCATAGTTTTAGCCCATCTTCGAGCGCTAGATAAATCTCTTCAGTACAACTCCAAACCATTTGAAGACCTTGCCAAGGAATTGTCTGATCAGGCCGCGAAGCTAGGACTTCAGGTCAGTAAAACTAAAGATGCCACTGATACTATACTGCTGTTCTCTGATCTTCTGCAATTGGCTGCCACCTTAGCGCTTGCATTTGCCTGAGACTGGAGGATGTATGAACAAATGTCTTTGCTCCTGTTTGTCATTATACCTGTCACTGGGGTTACCATCCTTAGCATACTCCCAGGTTGTGTATGTTGAACCGATGCGATTGCTTAGTAATAGTGGAAAGGTCGAGCCCGATAGGAAAATCACCAAAATACTTGTCTCGCTTCTGACAAAGAGGGGCGTCCAGGCCCAAGCACTGGATACACCTGCCGCAGGTGCTGAACCCAGCGGAGCATATGTGGTTACAGGGTTCGTTCAGAAGAAACCCTTGTTTGAGCTACCTCCATGCTCTCCTGGATTAGAGCTAATTGGAGAGCCTGAGTTTTCTGCTTCCTTGCGTAAGCCGGACGGGACAGTAACCCAACTCAAAGACGTCTCTGGGGATGTCCGATTCGAGAAGAACGAGGTTTCTTGTCCTGCTATCAAGGTCAACCAGGCTGCTTTAGAGCGAGAGGTATCGAAAGTGTTAGACAAACTCGTCGGAGAAATTAAAGGAGCTGTGGAGTCCGGTAAGTAGTGGGCTTGCCCACACGGCTCTGCACTTAAGCGTTGAGGAATAGACTGCACTCGGTGGTTAGGATGTAGGGTGCAGAATGCTTGCTAAACGATCACGTTCAGGTTCACGCACATTGCGCGTACTCAGAATTTCGTTGAAAGTACTGATGGTATTGGGCTGGCTGATCGCTCACGGTCCTCACGATTCGGTCGCGCACCAGTATTTTCAAATGCCGCGACCCATTCCCTTTGTGCATTCTTGATTGCGTTCGATTCCCTTAAGTTCTGCATTTCCGCCACATACCGGGCGCGCTCTTCCAGTTGCTCCGCTGTCAGCGCCTTGCGTTGTGTATATGAGCGGATCGCGTCGCCTCTTATTTGCACGAGGGGGGCATAGACGCATTCACCATCGTGCAAATGTCTGCCTGGACTGCATCCATGTACACTGCCATTTCCCGGTAAATATGGCTGAAAATAGGGCTCAACTCGGACTGAAGCTGCGCAACTGATTCAAACTGGGTTTTGCTTGTGTCATCCGGTAGATCGGCCGAGATTGGCCTCATTGCCTCAGCTATACGTCCCATACGCTGATCGAGGGAAGGGTGTGTGGTGGATTGCAGAGGGTGATAGATCTTTCCTTTACGACCATTCAGTGTGTCGCAAACAAATTTTCGGGCGTTCGCCTCGACGGTTGCCTTTGGCGTCGGAAATTCGGTCGGCATGAAAGCTTTATGGACCGCTGGACGGCTAATGAACTCCTGTTCTAGTGAGAGTCGTTGCCAACCATTAGCTGCTAACACGAGTTGGTCCACATTCCAGAGCAGAGAGCCGCGCTCAGAAAAAAGGGGCTCTCGGTATGGCGGCTTTGGAAGAAGCTTTTTCATCACATCCACCGCTAAGGCATCTGCTTCTTCCTCTCTGGCTGTAGAGGCTGGATCACATGAGGTTTGTATTGCCTGAAGCTTGATCTCACGAGGCTGAGCCAGGTCAATTCGGACAACCCGCCCCTCGTACTCACCAGTGTGCCGTTGATAGATATGACCGAGTTCGTGGGCGAGCACGTATAACAGCGCCGGATTGGCTCGATCTGGTTTGTCTCCAACATATGCGAATAACGATACTGCCCTCGAAGAACACCGGAGTTCCATCTTATCGGCAGCAACGATGAGGCAGCCGCCGCGAACGCTCAGTTCATCAAGTGGCTCTTCCTTGCTCATTGATTGCTTAATGCAGCCTTTAGCGTCAGTTTTACTTAAATTCGCGTCGGACACGATGTAGACGGTCAGAGTGCTAGGCGTACCTGTGGCCGATCGCGGATTTACGGCGACAGTGTTAAAGGGCAGCGTTTTTCCGAGCTCGCGGTATGCCTGTGCTGCCCGCTTGATAGTCTCTGCAACCAATGGAGCGGCAGTGCTATCCAGTCGGCAGGCTGGAACTACCTGTGCATTTGCTGAGAGAGAGAAACATAAACAGCCAGCCAATACCGCTTGCAGTGCGCTCCGCATGATCATTCCTTTCCGTCGATGCCGCGTCGATCTACCAGTGTTTCAAAAGCTACATGCTGTCCATTCAGGTCTTTGAGCAGAGGCCATCGCTTGAATGCATCCTCCATCAGTTGCAACGAGGCCTCTCTGGCTAGGAACACCGCCACCTTGTATTGGCTGATGTTCTGCATATGAGGAAGCTTTTTTGCTCCGCTCTTAGTGGTAGCGGTATCCTTTGCAAGATCACCATGCGACGTCGTGTTCGCTGGACACTTCTGTGGAAACCCCCAGAAGACGTAGCCAGAGTAGAGGCCTTGCTGACGAAGTTCATTGATGCGATCACGGCCTTTGGGTCGCCACGGCGCTACAACTTCAATCTCGGTTACCTTCTTGGCTTTGGGCGCTTGCAGCTCTACATAGTTGCTGTGCGCGTAAAAGTCCTGCACAGCATGCAAGGCCTGTCCGATGGAAAAAAAAGCGCTACCCGCGGCTGCTTCCATAGCTTTTAGGTCTCCGACGTCCTTGGCCTTCTGCGCAGTTCCCACTTCTACGTCAGCTTCATCCAACAGGCTCGTAACGTAGGTGATTGCGGAATCAAAATCGCAATTGTCAAAATGCGCTTTGGACTCGAATTGATGAGCGATGTCTTGCTGGTAGAGGGCCTTGCGCAGTTCGGCGAGGTAGGAGTTCGCTGCTAAGCTTTCGAGCACCTCTTTGTGGGTGCTCATGTCGAATGGCTCATCGCATCCGATACATAAGACAGGCGGATTGCTCTGTTCAAGGGACGGCAGGATGTCAGGCGGAGGCGGGGGTTTTGTCGAGGCATCTTCGGCACAGGCCAATTGCCAGGAAAGTGCTATGGTCCCCAAAGTCACAATGGCTCGGCTCAGCATGCTTATTCTCCTTGCCTCTTGTGCTGCGGCCGTAAGGACCGCACCATGCTCCTCAGAGACATTCTGACTCAAGAGCCTGAATGGCCAGCGAATACTGCTCCTATGCCTACAGAAGCGTATCTCACGCTCTTGCGTTTGTCGCAGGACTTGGTGTGTTTTGTGTTCTTGGGTCGCAAGGGATCGCGGCGGAGGATCCAGTAGTCATTCGCGGTTTGAAGCACTCGGACTCTAAATGGCCAGCTTTCGAGTCGGCCATTAAGTCTGCAAATCTAATCTCTGCGCCGAGTGGACCAGTTCTCTCTCCATCCTGGAGCTGGGACGGCGACAATGGGCGATCTGTGCCTGTCTATGAAGTGGAGTCGCCCTCTGGCGCCCTCTCGACACCTGCTGTAGTGCCGCGGAACTGTTGGTGCATCTTTGTCAATCGGATGGCCTTCGAGTTATGGATGCGAGCTCACTCTACCGGGCAAGGACGCATGTCGTTGGAAGCTCAATACCTGCTGACGTTTATGCTACTCCATGAACTTGGTCACCTAAGCAAGCAAACTTCAGGAGCGGAATTTACCAACGGCGCCTTGTCGCAACTGAACATCGACCCAAGTCTTGCGAAAGCAAATGAAGAGAAAGCCGACGAGTTCGCAGCAGGGCTCCTTCGCCAATGGGGACAGTCGGCACCAGCCTCAACCACATCGCTTGAAGCGAACTGGGTAGCCATAGAGCTGGCGAAGCTCAGCTGGAACATGCAGGCTTATAGAACGCTTGATGAGTTTGGTGCCATGGAGACGGGAAAGCCTTCCGTTTTCTTTGATCAAAATTTGACTCACCCCAATCTGGGGTGGAGGGTGCTTCGGAGTAATTACTTAATCCAACAATCGGAGGAAGCCAAAGCGTTACTTGATGCCTTCGAGGAGGCTCGCCAAAAAGGCGCAGACGGACATCTTTTGTATGAGAGTCCATAGGTCATTTTTCACACTTGATTTTTCAGGTATTGCCAACTGCCCAAGGTCTAGGGCAACTCTCTTGCGTGGCGATTTGAATGGTCTGTGTTGAGCATTGGTCCGCAGGTTTACCGCAAACATCCCCTCTCGATTCCTCCACAGCGAGCTCTACAGTGTCTGACTGAAGGCCGTTGATTTTTGATCAGTCGTTTTAACCGACTAACCATCACTGACGCATCGAAATTCACGAGTGCAAAACTAGTCGTCTTAAGCGACCTATCTTGGAATATTGGAGGCTTTCACCAAGAGATGAGCCTCGTTGGGAAATTGAATAGACTTGCCCACCCATTTGCATTCGGCCTGACCAGTCATTTGCATCGGGTTTGACTAGCACACTTCGCGGACATGACAGGCAGAGAACGACCCACATCGGAAAATGTGAACGCGAATTTTCATGCAGCGCCAGCGACTATAGTGGTTCATAGCTCGTCTTGAGGATCGAGACCGGTGCCAAGCTGCTCACGAAGTTCGGTAGCTACGGTGCTGGCCAGCATGGAAAACTTTTCGAGTTTGGCGATTTTGTCGCTTAGGCTTTTCTTTCTGGCTATTTCCGTTTTTTCTTCGCGGTCTGCATCGTCGGAGTACAAGCGCTCTAGCAAAAAATCGATGGTCTGTCGATCAGGTTCTGTTTCTACACCCGCCTTCAGTGCAGCCTCCACCCATGACTGCGCTTGAGACGCTGCCGCTGCACCTGCGGTCCGCAGGGCATGTTGGATGAGCACTCGCGCGGAGTAATCGAGGCTGAAAGCGAGTTCCAGCCAGTGACGGGTAGGCTCATCAACGGCATCCAGCGCTGCCTCTCTCAAATTAGGCCGAAAATAGCGATAGTCATCCCCGCGTTCGACATCCAGCGCCGCCAGTGTTCTGGTGATTGGCTCAATTTCCTGGAACGGCCTCAGGTGGGCGGGTAACGTATTCCGGTGCCCCCAGAGAGTAAGGATGGCTTTTGCACATTCATCGCGCATCGCTGAGGTAGCTTGCACGGGATTACTCTCGATCGCGTCGATACGGGCCGAGATGTCATGCGCCATCCATTGGCCAAGGAGGTCGTCGGCAAGCCCAAGCTTCGCGACCAAGCGCTTACCTAGTTCCAGTACTGCTTTAGAGTGGGTGCTTGATTGCATCGCGGTCCATTAGGTAGTAACGCACATAGGGGGCTGGATAGGGTTCAAACTCTTCGCCTTTTTGGCGGTTACGAGGGGGGACTCGTCTAACCGAAACGCTGAACACCAAGCAATCCAATGGATACCTTTCGAGCAACGACTGGACGAACGCAAGATTACCACTCAGGCGCGCGCCTTTCACACGCTCTGCCTCGCGCCCATATCCTACAGCCTGAGTCCAGGACTCACCACGCAGTTGCCCGCCGGATTCGGAACTCCACCACCGCCCATCCTCTGACACATGAAGCCCAAGATCTTCAACCGCTGCGGCACTGGGCGAAATTGCAGGATAACCAATCTCCGCAGCCCACGGATCGTATTCGTCCAGGCCGAGTGAGTTTCCGTCGTGTGCGATCCAACCTTTCAGGGAAAAATCGCCGATCGTTTGCAGCTCATTGTGATTGGTAGAGGGCAGGGAAAAGGTATCGAGTTGCGGTGCGGTTTGAAGCGCTGCAATCAATGCATGGGCGCCCGTTCGAGATACTAGCGCGCTTCGGATGGATACCATCTCTCTATTGTCCTGGTCCCCAGTGCTCCAAGACCCCCAAAATACACGCAGCCCGTCGTCGGTGAGCAGGTGCTGGTCAAGATAATCAAGGGTTACTCGCCAGCACCAAGTGCTATCGGAATAACTCTCCTTCGGTGGCGGTCGCGGTACAAGCGCCGGATCTCTACGATCAGCAAGCCAGCCACCATCCGAGCGGGTGAGCAAATGCTCACTCAGCCACTGGTCAAATTCATTTTTTGTTTTGTCGCTTTCGTGCCGAATGGCTCGCTGTTCCAAAAGAGTGGATGCGATGATCATCATTGCGTGATACGCATGATAGGCGCAAAGGTCGTCCGTCTGAGGCATGCAGCCGTGAGAGTGCATGGTTTCACGCTCTACAAAAATCTTTCGGGTGTAGCGCGCATCATCTCTTGACCATCCTGTAGGGGCTCCGAACCGGTCGTGGATGACCTTGCGGGCACGGATTTCCATCGCGTTCTCACTGACCCCAAATACTTTGCCGAGAGGAGCGAGCCAGTATGGGCCTATGTCGACACCGAAATAGTAGCGCTCGTCATTTCCAACAGCAGTGTCAGTCAGGTTGTCGTCATCCGCATCAAGCTCAACCCAGCCGCTGTAAATCTTTGGCGGAAGGTGGGGCGTATTAACAGAGTCGAGATCGGGGTCGACCACCTTTGCGACCAAGCCCGCATCCTGTGCCAAACGCAGTGCCTGCGCAGAAAAAGTACGCAACAGCACATGCTCTTCTTTCAAGCAGATATGGAGGAAGGGGAGGAATGGGATGAGGCTTTGGGGATTCTCACGCCCGCCCCGGACCAGGCCGATCAGCATCCACTGCTGAGCATGCCATTCGTAGAACTCCAGCCCCTGATCAACGAAGGATGGAGCGGTCCTCGCTAGTGCGCAGCGCTCAAGTGCATCCAACAGCTCGAGCCACGACAGTTCGGAACATGCCCGCACGACATGGGTGAACTCCCACCGCATAGCTGCAACTGGCGATCCCAGCCCTGCCCAGATATAACTTGCAAGCGCGTCGATACAGTTTGCGGGCGCACGTAGCTTTTCAGACCAAGGCCCATCGCCATCTTCTGGGCACAAGGCGTCCTCAAGCAGATCGAGCCCGTAATTCAAAGCTTCATCCGCCTCAATGGCGTTCAGAAATGAAGCCACCGGCTCAATCAGCTGAAATAGCCCGCTAGCGTTTAACTTGTCAGCATGCATCGCAAAGCCTTCTACGGTGGCTTGTGCGATGTCCCGATTGGTGATTATCCCTGACGCGACGATCCGCTCAAACGGCAGTAAGCTTGCCCATCCGTGGCGACCCGTGCGCTCAGGCTCACGCTTACACACACAGCGCACCGCTTCGCGCAAAGCTGTTTTTGAAGACACCATTCGTAACGCTGTATCTGGAATCGCATCGAGCAAATAGCGTAATTCAAATACGCCAAATTCGACCCATGCCGTGACCGCCTGGATGAATCCGGGCATCCCGGCGAGCCCGACATGACGAATTCCCTCGCGGAAAAATTCGTCGAACTGGTACGGCGTATCGTATGTCTTGAGATCGGCGTACGCAGTCCTCAATGCTGAAGAATCTGCCATGTCAGTCCCGTCGAAAAAGTGCTGCCAATCTGGTGTGCTTCTGACGATGGGCTGGTGTAGCGGGCTCTCAGCCGCAGCTATCTCTGTATGATCAGCTGCCGGTGCGGACTGGCTGTCCACCCACAAGCGCTGAGCATCCGGTAATTCGAGATCAATGTCGCGACCAATCTGAATTAATGCCTGCCAAGCGTCTGGCATATGAGACTGTGTGCGAAGGTACCGATAGGCAATTTGCGTAACCGTACGGACATCGAATGGCGACTTCGGGTCATCAAGTGTAGTCTGTAGGTCTTTCAGTCTACTCCAGTGAGCATCGATCCCTGCGAGCGCCACCGGAGTGATGGTCGGAAGATGGCCTCGGCTCACCAGGTGATTGATGGCTACCGGTAGCAATCGAGCCTCATCGCCAAATCGCCGATCCCGCCAACGGCTCAAAATTGCAAGTGCTGATGAGGGGCAGAGGTCGGCGAGCGCCTCTACGGTCCTGTTCCAGTCAAAGTACTTATCGCGAGCGACAAACTCGTAAGTCAACTCGGCTACTCTGGATAAGCGATAGGCTGTCTCGGGCCTTGACTCCGTGGATGAAGCTGCCTGGGCCAGATCGAGCATTGCCGTCCAGCGAGATAAATTCTCATCACCGATTCGGCTTGCGATTTCGACGGCTCGACTGAAGTAGGCATTCGCCTCCGATGGGCTTAACGGCAGAATGGCACGAGCCAGGCGCACGTAAGCATTTGTTCGTGTTTCCGCGTCATCACGCAGTTGCTCCAGAGCTTCGTAGGCGGCGAAGGCAAAATCGAATGAGAGTTGAGTCAGCTCTTGGGTTCGAGCAGCGAGACGGCATAAGGTTGTCAGGGTGTCCGGCCACAGCGGCAATTCTCGGTTATTGATCCAGTCCTGTAACGCCGAGTGGTGTTGCGAACTCACGGTCGGTGAGTCGCGCAGGATTCGAATCCATTCAATCGCCGCGGCCTGACGAATCGTCGAGTGGCGTTGATAGTCGCGTGATTCAGCATTTTTGGTGGCTTGAATCGCTGCTGCAATGTGTGCTCCCAGATCAGAAGGGCATCGACCACAGCTGATTTTCACTGAAAGTGTTATCCATGGAAGCAGTCCGCCAACGTCACGCTTGAATACCTCTGTTTCACGGCTTTGTCCGTAGGACTTAGTTTTAGCGAGCTGTTGGCGCACCTCGGTAGGAGCTAACTCGAGCAGCGTTAGCTCACACCCGCGCAGCTCAGCTTCGAGCGCGTAAGCACGGATCATCGGAGCACGTTCAGATCCGTATGAATCGGATAATAGAGTAGGAGGCGATGGAGGGAGATAGCGCTGAATAATCGCTATCCAAGTTTCACGATCAATCGGAAGGGTTCGCATTGCAAGTGAAAGCGCCGATTGCACCGCATATAGCACCTCCCATCGCTCGTCCCAGCCCGAGGACTCTGGCAATTTCACACGTCGATCGGCCAAGAGGCGGATGAGTCGTGCCAACGGCGGGGCAGGAAAGCTTACGCCGGCATGTGCGACTTCACTGGCGAGGCCGAGAAGAAGCCAGACATCATTTCCTGCGGCATACGCCAAGGCGTCAAGATCCGAGTACTCGCACAGATCTATCAGTTTCTGAGCAATGGACTTGCCGCTCATCATCGCGAGGTGCCGGAACTTCCAGCGTCTCAAAAATTGCGCGGCGGCTTCGGGGCCCTGGAGTCGAAGCGTCGCTAATGCAATTTCGGCTCTATCGGCGTTTGTGACGCGTTCGCGTGGACCGTCATCAGGGGCGCTTCTTGCCCACGCATATAACCAGTCCATCGCCATCCGCAGCCGGCTCGAGGCCTCGGCGGTGAACTCCTTGATTCCAGACAACAGGCACGCATCATAGGCATGATGCGACCCCATCCAAGTGGACTCGAAGATTCGTCTCGAAACGAGCTCGTTGACTCGATCTGGTGGCATTAAGCGGGCAGCGATATCTGTGTTTTCTTGAATCAGCTTCGTCTGCCGTGCCTCTCCTGCGTTTTCTCCCGCAGCCTTCAGCGCGAGTTTCGCTGCAGGCAGGTGGTGTCCCTGTTCAAGGCAGGCCTTGAGAGCGAACGTCAACCGCTGTAGCTCGACATCACGGCGTTCGAGGGGTTTAGCTTCGGGCAATCCTTCTCCGGAAAGCGCAAGATCGATTAGCTCATCCATCCGTCCTGCGGCCAGGAGGATCTGGGGAAGAGTCGATGCGACGTAGGAGCTTTCACTGGCAAGCGGACGCAAGCGATTGAGGAACTGGTTCAAACCGTCTGCATCTGGTTTGAACGTTTCGTGAAACCAGGTTTCTGCAGGCTCGTCGAGAAAATGGAGGCTTTCGCCTTTCACGAAAAGTGGTCTGCCAAGGTCAAGCGCGAACGATCGCACGGCGCTTTCCGAAGTGCCGGAAATCTTTGCGAGTACTCCTACCGGCACGAGAGGGCGCAGGATTGCCAAACCCTGGCAAATGAAGTCGATCTGATCGGATTCGACTCCGGCCTGATCTTTCAGCTTATCGACTGCACATTGCAGCAAATCCCCGATTGCACGCTCCACGGATGTAGGCTCCGGTCCCAACTGCTTGAGCATCTCCAGAATGGGTAACCGTCGCTCAAGTGCCAGAGATTGAACTCGCGGATTTGAACTGCTCAAAAATGCGAATTCGGCAACTTCGGCATGGGTCGCCTTAGGATAGCGAGTTCGTAAAAGCTGCGCGGTCTCAGCCTCATTGAAAGGCTTGAGCTCGACCTCTGTGCTGTCCAGCGGAGCGTTCAGGCGATGTCGTCGATGAGTCCTGCAGGTGAAAACCAGACGTACTCCATCGGGCATTGACGTTCGTATCAGATCTTTGACAAAGGCCTGATCGTTGAGCTCCTCGGCAGCCATATCCGCGTTGTCGGCAGCGTCTATGATCAGGCAGAGACTTGCGCCTGCTTTTTCAGCTCGCAATATACCGATCGCCTGGGCCAGTCGGCTACAAAATGCCTGCATGTACTGCTTGGAGTCAGCAAGGGGGGAGGGAATAAGCGGATGGCAAAGTCCTCGCGACGCAAGCTCGTTTGAAATCTGCACCAAGGCGTCACGATGACGATGTCTATAGTGCAGCGCATTGCGGTATAGCCCATCGCCGAAGCAGTCGTACAACACTGACTCCGAGCCATTAGGCATTGAAGTAGCTAACCGCTGAGCCAAGATCGACTTTCCCACGCCGCCATCTGCATGAACGATCACCGGGTGTGCGGAATGCAGGATGATCTCGAGAATCTTTTTTTCCTGCTCGCGCGCGAAGACATTCTCCGGGCGAATAATTTGGCAGGGTGCCGGTAGGAGTACCAGCTCGCTCACTTTTAGCGCCCGAAGCACATCATGTCGCCGGATTGCAGGGTCTTTTGTAAATTCACTGCCAGCCTTGCGCGTGACGAGCTCCTTCAACAGAACTGGAGCATCGTAATCGGCGTCCGCAAGATACCTGGCGATATCTTGGGATAAAAGATTTCGCTGCGTCCACAGGCTTGGTTCTTCCCCATCAAATGAAAATAAACTGAAGAAGTCGCTGTTCTGCGTGCCGGAAAGTTCTGAATACCCCAACAGCGTCTTTTCAATGGAGGAATGGCGAGCCCTGGCGCCTTTGGCCAAGTCTTGGAGTGCTTCTTTCAGTCTAGGGTCGATGGGCCGGTTGGTGGTGAACTCGAAGCGAAATTTTTGTTTCATTTCAGCATCGGAAAATTGCTCAAGAAGTTTTTTATACCGCTTGGTAAATCCACGCAGAGTCTTGCTCAAACCACCAGCCTGCCATGGTTCCACAATTTGCCGCGTTGAGTGCTTGAGCTGGATGTAGCGAACACATCGGGCTTCCATTAGCGCTTCCGAGCCGTAATAGAGCCCAACGTCGATGAGGTCGATGCCTTGCTCAATCTCCTCTTCGCCTTCATCAGAAGACGGACCTTCGACAGTGACCGCTTTTAGATCGCTCGAGCCCGGTAACAAGGCCAGGCACTGCCTTGCTGCCCAGTGATAGTGGAATTGATCTCCATCGCGGCTTGGTCGAACCAAATCCTTGTCTGCCATTTTACTTCTCACCACCCTTGTATAGCGCGAAGCTTACCGCAACGGGGAATCCATTAGGGTGCTACAGATTTCAGCGTACTCATGATCACATGCTCAATGAGTTGGTCTGACGTTCACGAGCGACCATGGGTCGTTGTTGGCCGGTCATGGTTACGAGGAGAACTGGTCAAGTTCGATACAGCCGGTCATCAACTCAAATGCAGTTCACTGGTTGAGCCGGATGCAGCCGGTTGGGCAGGCAAAGTGAAATTTCGCAGAGCTTCCAGACCGTGAAAAATCATGTGTGCTGAAGGCGGTAATAAAAAAATGTCGAAAGGGGGCTTGGTAGGGGGAGATTTTTTAGTGCTTCTCGGTGGGAGCCTGCCGCGCTTTACCGGCATCCCCCTTTTCAACCCGGCGAAACTCAGCCTTGATTGCTCTACCCACCCCCAGCAACGGTGCAAAATAGAGCCGCGGGGCTTCTTTCGCCGCGCTCATGAATTCTGAAAAAAATGTCGTTTTCATAGTAGTAACCCCTTCGTTACCTGAAACCGAAAATCTCATTTGTGTATACCAAACCCGCTCGTCAGCGGCAAGCTGAAGGCGTGGCGGTTGTGCAGGAGCTCTGTCATTACGTCCGATTTAATCATATGGGTCTCTGAATTGTCTGACATGGTTATCGTCCTTGCGTGATGGCGCGGGAGCCTGGCCAAACCTCATTTGCGGCCTATTTTGTGGGAATTTTCGTGACTTATGGCATGCAAATAAGCCCTTTGCCTGTTTTTGTGGCCAAAACCGTACGTTACCCACCGTCTGCTATTGGCCGATTCTGTTGAAAAAGTCGCCCCTGGTTTCCACGGTAGAAAAGTATGCGCTTGAGATTGAAATTTTTACTTTTAGCAGAGGATTTGGGGCTCAAATTTCGCGTAGCGACGCGCAATAAAGACGTTTTCAGCGGTCAGTATTGGGCAGTCTGGACGAACCAACTTTTTCAACACAATCGGCCGTTCTCTGCCGATCATGGTTGGAGAGCATGCTGGTTAAATTCAATGCAATCGATGGTCAGAACGCATGCGAATGACTGGTCAGGTCGAATGCAAACGGGTGGTCAAGTGGAGTGCAATTACGCATTCGTGGCAGGAGGGTATAGCAGTGTATCGATTGGTCAGAGCGTCAAGTTTCATCGATTTCGGAAGGTAGTGAAGGTTCCGAAGCCGAAGGCTGACATCGATGACTTTCCATCAGAAAGGGCGATCCTCTCTCTGCAAACTCGCGGTAATTTTCCCACCTTGTAAACCTATTTTTTGCACTGTTATCCACAGTGGTTAACAGCGCATAAAAATGATTTACACACTACGAAGTATTTCTCTTTTTGCCGGGGATCAGTACAGCCCCAGGTGCTCGATCATTATTGACGATGGGGCTGATGACGTGAGCAAGGAGCAAAGGAAAAGGGAGGCATTCAGCATTGTCTTGATCGACGACCTGCCATCGATCATTGATGCGAGCTTTCACAATAAACATGACATGAGAAATTCCTTTCGAGGATGACCGAGGGCCTGCTTCGTCCTCCGGTATGATGAGTTTTTGCGTGCCAAAATGTAGGAAGAATGTATGGGGGAGATCAATATTCCGCGCCACGAGCAGGATGCTCTGAGAGAGGTCGACGCTGATGTGCTGGACAAACTCATTGAGCAGGCTGCGTATGAAGAGACACCGAGCGCTCTTCAACACCTTCGACTTGCTAATTGCGGGCCGTATGTTGCGTCCAGGCTTCGAGCATTCGAACAGGCGCTGAAGGAGCACGGCAACGCCAAGTCAGCACAGAAACGAAATCAGACGGAGGATGACGTCCGAAGCGCTGGCAGCGATCTGGCGCATGCGGTCCAACAAATGAAGCAGCGCATGGAAACGGAAGAGAAGGAAGGGCAGCTCTTCTACGTTGATGACCAACTCATCCAACCCTACAGTTTCAGTGAGCGACTGACTGTGCGAGTGGGCTATCGCTGGCGTCGAATAATTGAGGATGATTGGTTGGAGGGCAGTATTACCTTTTTTCACGAGGTCGACTCACGCCCCGACTACACCATACCTGCGACCAAACGAAAACCCAGCGCTGCCAAACTGCAGCAAGATCGACAGGACACGCTGTCTCGCACATGGATGCACCTGATGGAGCTGGCGCTTCATTCGGTCAAAGAGTATTTCAGGGAAGGTGGTGACGGGAACACGATCCCGCTGACATTCCAAGCTACAACCGATCCCTATACTCGAGGACTCAACAACTACAGCGCTCAATTCTGGCGTGAACAGCCTTGAGCAACGGTAGCGCTACATTCGATTGCCGACGAGTGCTTCACGCAATCAATTGCCACTGATTTTCCCCCCTCCACACACTGCTATTTAAGGGAATGACATGACTACCGCATCGAAAGGAATATCCACCCAGCCTGTGTGGTTTGTCGGCGCCGCTTGGAAAGATGATCAGACTGCGCGCTTTCTTCGCGAGGGCATCTGGGAAAATGGCTACGACGACAAACACCTTGATGTCGTGCGTAGCATGAAAGTAGGCGAGCGCATTGCGATCAAGTCGGCTTACACCCAATTACATGATCTGCCGTTCGATAACCGGGGGAATCGAGTCTCAGTCATGACCATAAAGGCGACCGGAATTATCACTGATAATTGTAATGACGGCCGACAAGTCAAGGTCGACTGGCAACCCGTCAAGGCTGGACATAAATGGTATTTCTACACTCACCGCGGGACGATCTGGCGCGTGATGCCGGGTGATTGGAGAACTGATGGACTGATCGATTTTGCGTTTGAAGGCAACGCCCAGGATATTCAGCGCTTTTGCGATGCTCCTTTTTGGAAAGCACGTTTCGGTAGCCAGGCTGCGGCTTCGGAGCGGTTTGGCTGGACGCGCTTTTACATGGCGATCGCCGACAAGCTGCTCAAGCATCGGCGTGATCGGAAAACCTTGGTGGCAGGTCTGAAGGAGATATCCACTCGGGTACCGGCGCTGGGTTATCTGGAAGCGGACATTTATCCAAACGGCAAGCCAGGCTTTGTTCGGGACATTTGCCCGTTCACTGTCATGGGCACCTTCAACCGCCAAACCAAAGAAGTTAACCGGAAAGCAATTGCCACCGAGATCGCAATTTTTCTCGGCGTTGATGAGCCGGTGCCAGAGTCGTTTGAAGGTGTGCCCGTGCTACACAACTTGAAGTCTTGGTATTTCCCACGTGAAAAGAACCGTGACCGTGATCACATTGACTCGTTGTGGGAAACCTTCGCGACAGCCATCGCGTATGCCGATAGCGAAGAGGGCCAGGATGAAGTGACCAAAACAGCATTTGCCAAGGCGTTCGATGATAGTAATGGTCGAATGGGCGTCGCATGGAACCTGACCATGGGGCTATATTGGGCCCGGCCTTGGGCATTGCTCAGCCTTGATGAGTTGTCCAGAACCTTCATCAAGGACACTCTAACGATCACGATCAACCGTAACGGCCCAAACAGGCGATGCGCCGCAGCAGACTACTTGCAAGTGGTGGAAGTACTTGAGCCACGGTTTCAGGAAAGTAGCTACCCCGCGCATTCATTCCCTGAGCTGTCGCTGTTAGCTTGGGGTTTAGAGCCTGATTCTCCGCTCGATAGCGACGAACTGTCCCCAGACGATATGGACGAGGGACTGGAGGCGACAGAAGTCGAGCCAAGCATCGCTAGCCATCCTGCCTTGCCCTCCTACACGTTAGAAGACATCCTCGCAGAGGGTTGTTTTCTGGAGCGTGCCGAGTTGGAAAGCGTGCTCGTTCGTTTGCGCGAGAAGAAAAATTTGATTCTCCAGGGGCCTCCGGGTACCGGTAAGACTTGGCTCGCCAAGCGCCTTGCGTTCGCGTTGATCGGCACTAAAGACGTCAAAAAAGTTCGATCTGTTCAATTCCATCCCAACCTGTCTTATGAGGATTTTGTCAGAGGTTGGCGCCCAGACGGTCGAGGAGGTCTCGCCCTGGCCGAAGGTGTTTTCATGGAGGTGGTAAGAGCAGCGCTCAATAATCCAGATTCAAAGTTTGTCGTTGTTATCGAAGAGATCAATCGCGGCAATCCCGCACAGATCTTTGGCGAGATGCTGACCTTGCTGGAAGCAGGCAAGCGCACGCCAAGCGAAGCGTTGGAATTGAGCTATCCAGACGTAGACGGCAATCGCACAGCTGTCCATATCCCAGAGAATCTCTATGTGGTCGGGACCATGAACTTGGCCGACCGGTCGCTGGCCTTGGTTGACTTGGCGCTGCGACGCAGATTCGCGTTTATCAGCCTGGCCCCAAGGTTTGGAGGCCGTTGGCGCGAATGGGTTATCAAGCAATGTGGTGTAGACGCAGACTTGGCGCACCACATCGAAAGACGGATTGCAGAACTCAATACCGTGCTTGCTGACGATGAGAGACTGGGTAAGCAGTTCCAGGTTGGTCATAGCTACGTGACGCCAAGTGAGATGCTAGAAGAGGGCACTACCCGGGACTGGTTCATACGCGTGGTAGAAAGCGAGATCCTGCCTTTGCTGGACGAATATTGGGTGGACACCCCCAACAGTGCGCAAGAGGCAACCGCCAACCTACTAGCAGGCTGGTGATATGCCAAACCTTGCAGAAGGGGTACTCATTCATAGCCCCGACCGATTGGTGGGTCGTATTCCGGTCAGAAATCTTTGGCTGCTGATGCTCTATGCTTCGGATCTCTATCGGGCTTTGGGGAATGCCAGGACCGCTAGCGAAGCCATGCCCGACGATCTGCCGCGCATGGTGGGAGAAATCCTGACCGATGCCGTCGAAGCACGGTTGCGCCGCCATTTGGGGCTGGGCTATCAGTATCGGGAACAGATCGTCAATCGTGTGCGCGGCAGGATTGATGTCCTCACCACTGAGCGCAAACAGCTTTTAATGCGTGGGCAAATAGCTTGTCGATTCGACGAGCTGACACTGGACACGGTTCGTAATCGCTTTGTACGAATTGCTTTGGAAAGGGTGGCGGGGTTACTGCGTCGGCACCCAGTCGGCAAACGCTGCCGACAACTTGCGCAACGCCTCACAAATCTGGGGGTCTCCAATCTGGGTGTGGTTCGTTCGCAGATCGACTTGGAACGACTCGGGCGGCACGATACGGCAGATCGTCTGATGGTTTCCGCTGCCAAACTCGCCTATGACATGGCCATCCCTAGTGAGTCTGCAGGCAGGCAATACATGCACCAACCAGATCGCGACGAAGTTTGGGTTCGCCGGTTGTTCGAGAAGGCCGTAACTGGGTTTTACCGCGTGGCACTTAAGGACGATTGGACTGTGCGCGGGGGAGTAAAACTGAAATGGAATAGCAGCGACCATACCCCGGGCTTGGATGCGGTCTTCCCACAGATGACGGTTGATATCATGCTTGAGAATGCGGCGCTTGCGCAGCGGATGGTGATTGATACTAAGTTCACGGCAATCTACAAGAGCAGCGTTTATCGCTCGCAGACGTTGCATAGTGCCTACCTTTATCAAATATACGCATATCTTCGCTCTCAGGTGACGGAGGCGGACCCTCTCACACAGACCGCCTGCGGTTTGTTGTTGCATCCCGCGGTTGGCGAAAGGGTGGATGAAAGTGTGGTGATACAGGGGCACTACATTCGGTTTGCTACGGTTGATTTGGCAGCGAGCAGCAGAGAGATTCGGGATCAGTTGATCAGCGTGATAACCCCGAATTTGCGTTTCGGGTCGGAGCATAATTCGCACACCAGTAACCAGGTGCAATAAGGCCTCCTCGACAGAGAACTCCTCCCGGTTATGAAAAAGTGGGCATTGGCAAAATCATCATGGCGTCTAGTTTTTGCGCCGAGTCGATAGCGTAATGCTAGTCCGAGTCAGCTTAAGTGAAGGGACAGACGTTACCTAGCGATAGGGATGCGCGCCTGTTAGGAAGAGAAGCTCGACAATGTTGAATCTGGACTTCAGGAGCCCTCGAAGCTTTTTCTTCGTGGTCGCAAGCGTGTCTCGATGCTACGGTGAGATGAACTAGGCTTCCTGCATCAGCCTCAAGGACGACCACCATGCCAGATAATTCAGACTGCAAGATCGCTACGGCGGGCGCCATAACATTGCTCCTGCACAACCAGCACGCCCTAGGTGCAGCGATAGAAGAAATAACCAAGTGGCTCTCAGAAAATGGGGTGAAAACTGTCGCTATTAATGCAATGTCGGCCATGGAAGCCTTGGACGCAAATGCTCAGGCCATTACAGATTCCATTATGAGGATACGCCAGTCATAGATTACTCATTGCTGTACTGCCCTCCTGAAAGGTGTTCAGTCTGATTAAAATAGGCTGCAGGTTCATGAGTGAGATAGAACAATTTTTTTGAATCGCTCGTTGCCCAAAAACTCAAATTTTCGCTGAAACAAGGCGGCGAGCCGAGCGTCTGCTGTCGCGAAGAAAACCTGCTTGCGCATACTGACGGCAAGATCACGCAGGTAGTCCAGGAATGACAGCGCGTTTAGATCATCAATGTGCGCAATGGGGTCATCGATCAACAGCACCGGAGGGGCAGTTTCTGCGCTGCGGTTCAACGCTAGAAATATCGAAAGTGCTAAAGCGGCACGCTGGCCCGTACTCACCTGCGTAGCTGTATGCGTACGATGGCCATCTCGTGTGATGAGGAGATGCTCTCCATTGAAGTCGCCCAGCGTGTACTCTGCTGGAGAATGAATCCTGGCGAATATTTCGCTGACGTGTCCACGTATCGACTCAAGAGCTTCCTGCGTTGCTTTCTCAAGGGAGTGGTTTTCAACGATGTCGGCTAGTGCGTTAATGGCTATTGTAAGATTGTCCTTGCGCTTTGTGGCAGCCTTGAGAAGGCTGGCGCTCTGTTGAAGCTCGACCGTTTTGGCGCTTAGCTCAGTGCGCGCTTCTGTTTCCATATTTTCCGCATGCAGGGCACGGTCGAACGCATTAATTGCATCCTCGACAGCGTGCAAAATCGGTTCTAGTGGTTGATCATCCGCAATAGTAATTAATTGTGCGGCATCCTCGAAGAAAAGCGTTGAAGCGTGGTGTCTTTCCAACTGCCGTTGGACCAAAAGAATCAGTTCCTTGGCGTTTTCCGCAGAAAGTCCTGTTGATACTGCAATTGCGCTCACTTGTGCATTCGTAAGCTTCAAAGCTTCGCGCACATCAGCGGCAGATTCGTTCGTTTCCTCTGTGCTCGCCTGAATCTCTGCGATGCGTGTATTTATGACTGCCAGACTCGAATAATCCTGTTTAGTCCCCAACCATTGGATTGCGGCTGCCTCTGCGCCAGAGAAACCTGCTTGATCGGCCCCATACTGGTCGAGCGAACGCATGGCTGATTCCAGGTTTTCCAGCTCGATACTCGCTTCGATGAATTCCTGATGTTTCACAAGCAGGCTTTGATGTAAATCGCGTACGGTAGTCGAATCCTGTTTGCCATTTACATCGTGAAAGCGCTGCAATACTTGGAGAGCAGCTATCACTTCACGTTCTCGTTGGACGCGATCCCTAGCAACCTGTGCTGCCTGATGAAGACCATCGGTGAAGCTTGAGTTGTCAGAAGAGGTTAGCAATTCGATTTTATGAAGCAGCTCCCCATCTAAATGGGGGGTAGAGCAGACAGGGCAATGTAGTGCATCGCCTGTGTGATCAATGATGGATTGGACAATTCCCCTAAGATCGGCACGAAGGGAAACTAACGACTGGCCCAGGCGCTCCTGCTGCAACAGGCTTTCAGAGGCTGACTTCTCCTGCTGCTCAGCGAGAGCGAGGCTGTCAGTGGCGATCTGAAGAGCTTCGGAGAGTCCACGAACAGCATATTCAACAGGTAGCTCATGGACGTCGTCCAAGGACGTTCCCGCGAGGGCGATTCTTGCATCAGAAACCACACGCTTGGTCTGCTCAAATGATCTGGCAAGCGCTGGTGCACCGGCTTCGCAGTAGATCGACCATATTTCTAGATCACCGAGTTCCGCCCTGTAACTCTCAATCCGGGCTTCGTGCTCGCGCAGCTCCCGGCGCTTGTTTAATTCTGACTCTTCCAGTTCCTGAATTTTTTCGAGCGCGGTAAACAAAGACTGCACGCTCTGCCGTAGTTGAGTAATTGTGGCAGGCGAGGTTTGTGCCTGATTAATAGCTTGGTTTAGCCCTCGCGAAAGCGATTCAAGGCGATTTCGATCCGAGGGAGACAAAGGCTCATTGTCACCGTCTTGAATCCAGGTACACCCTAGCTCACGCAAATTCGCTCGAAATGATTTTGCAAAGGTTGCGGATTCAGTAGGGGAGTCCTGTAATCGCTTGACCTCATTACCGAGCAGTTCGGTCTGCTTAAGCAGGGAAGGAATGCGTTCGCTAAAACTCGTGCGCTTCGAGACGGCGTCATCATGCAGCTTGTAGAGATCGGTCCAAAGTGCCGATGTTTCACCACCGACCAGCAATAAACTCAGGTCTTGTTTTAGTTTATCTGGGGTCGATTCACCGGAGAGGCGGAATGCAGCATCGGTGTCCAAAAAATTGAATCGAGTGAATGACTGGGCGAGTGCGCCAGTATTTGGATTTGAGCGTCCATACCAGGCGAGATTGCGCGCCTTAAGGGTGGCCGGCAAAGTGGTGCTTTTAACCGTGAGTAATTCACCGGATGCAGTGACGACATCCGCTTCGATATTTTTGAATGTGGCTTCAGGATCGCGACGGATACGCCCGCAATACAAGGCCTCGATGGACTCAAGCAGCGATGTTTTGCCCGCACCGTTCTGTCCGAATATCAAGTTCACATCGCCAAACTGAAACTGTTTTCCGCTGATGGCCGATCTAAATTCGCCTACCTGAAACCGACGAATCAACCCAGTGCTCAGAGGATCAGAGAGTGGCGGAGGAAGCGGCCGCGTTACCGGTATTGCATCGGCACTAAAGGCTTCCCCTGAACCGATCAGTTCGATTTGTTGGGTTCGCGCGCGTTTCTCCAACAAGCTGCTGAGAGCTGCCGCCCGTAAAATTTCCTCCCATTGAACGCTAGCATCTGTGGATACCAATGCGCTGTGTTCTTGAGTCGAGAGGGCATCAAAACGACCGAGGAGATCCTCCTCGGTAAGCACAAACTTTCTCGCAAAATGTCGATCCCCCTCGATGCGTGCTTTTGCTTCTAAATAGCGATCGTTGATCTGCGATTGAGGGCCTGCCCAAAAGTACAGATAGCTGTTCCAGCGCTGGTCGCCATCAGCCGTGAAGAATTCACTCCCAAGCAAGCCTTCTTGAAATTTCGCAAGATTCGCTGCTCGCTGGATGACACTGTCTGATAGGTCGATGTAAGCCGTGGCGAAGGTTTTTCCTTGGTAGATGCGTTCCCCACGAAAAATGCCGTCGCCCAAGTCTTGAACCCGGGAGAGTTTTTCCGTGATCGTGCGACGTAACGAGGCTGAATCAACCATATGAGGGTTCCGTGTAATCGAGCGGAGTAACAGCGAGAAATTCGGTCTTGTCGTCTGCTGGGTCATCGAAGCGGGTTAGAGCATCAATTCCCGCAAACTTGAGTTCACCAAACTCCCGGTATGCAATGCACAACCGCTTTTGGTGGGGGCCACCGGCCTGGCGTAGCAGCTCATAAAGTTTGTCTGCGATCGTTTCTAATTCGTGAGGTGGGGGCAAGTCACCTAGGTAAGCGATGAGCGTGGGTTTGTTATCTGATGTCATCACATTGAAATTAGGATCTGCTGCGTCCCATCGCAAAATAGACGTTGCATCGACTCCATCCACCTGCGGAGGCCATTCAACGCGGTTCAGTATTTCATGGTGAATTTGAGCCGCTGTACTAAGTCGTTGATGACGAAAATCTCGGCTTTCACGGTCCTGCGCGACGGTCAATCTGCGTACGACTTCGTCAGGGCCGATTTTGCAAGAGTCGATATCCTTCAGTGCGCACCAATTTGGGCGACCAGTGATTTGTCCGGCGCTTAACGCCAATGCGCGCTCAATGGACAAGGGGTTTTGGGTGGCAATTACATGCTGCAGCGCTGATTGTGCCGGCGGGTTACCAGCAGCAAGCGCGGCGAACCCCGCATCAGGTGTCTCACCTGCTACCCATTCTTGATTTGCAGTTGCCCATACGTATCGCTGCAATGCAGTTGGGCCGTTTCGATTGGCCATGATTGCATGGCCAATGGTTAACACTTTCGGTACTCGTAGCTCGAACACCGCTTCGTCATAGTGGAAAACAAGAGCGTGGCGTCGCTCGGTCATGTAGGCGTAGTAGAGGCCCAGATTGTGATTCGGTATGACAACCTCATCATTGGATGAGCAATCGTCCGCGGAGCAGTACCACGTCGATGCAGCGACGTTCCGCCAAGCTTCGGGAGCGGTTCCCGGGGTGCCGTATTGGACGATGGACTGCGCCCAATTTAGGCAGACGATGTGGCAGTTACTCGAGCGCGGGTCTGTGTTGAATGTTGTGGTTCGATAGTTTCGGTATGCCGCGTTACGCGGACTGGGATTGAGCTGAATATGAATCAGCGTAGAACGATCATTGAAGTCAGTTAGCCATTCATCCCTTAACGCGAAGGCATCAGAACAGATGATGACGGCGGCCGTAAGACGACCACTACGGCCACGAAACCTATAGATCTGAGTTCCTCGACGTAGCCATCGTTCTTCCAGAAATAGGGCGTCTCTAGAAGGGAACGTTTTGAATTGAACAAGTGCGACCAGTCTAGAAGCCCCATCTGGTCGTATGGCCTGAAACATCAAAACTACAGGATCGAAGAGATTTCGATCGATTTCCAAGCCTTGCCATGGCTCATGAATAACTAAGCAGTGGTCTGTAACGTTCTGTTGGAATTGCACCAGCGCCTCTTGGGTGATGCTTTCGCAGCCCAAAACCCAGAGGACCCCTTCAGCCGGCGTGATGCCAGTTGCTATAGCCTCCTCCAGCGCTGCCCACGGCATGAAGTATTCAGGCGTGACGGCAAGGTGCGCGCCTCTTTCACGCGCCATCCTTAGCATCGACAAGCTCTTTGCCCTGGCGAGGGGCACATCGTAGTTACCAATGCGCTGCTCTGAGGCAAAAATCGGCCCACAGGGTTGCAGCAGTAAGCACGTGTAGCTGGTCTCCGTCGGCCGCAACATTTCCAGGTCGGGCTCTTGAAGACCGTGTTCCATGAGGGCTAACGATACATCGCGCGTCGGCATACTTTTTTGTCTTCCGTGAGGAGCCTCAACAATAGCCGCAAAATGGTGGCGTTGGGAGTCAGTCTGGCGAATGATTTATTTGCCGGACTCCAGCGTAAACCTCTCGCATGCGGCGCGCAGTTAGATCACTTTACCCAACTGGATCGGGTGAAGGTTTCTGCTTGGATCAGATTGGGATGCGCTCACCACCTGCGGTGTGCTGTCAATTGTGATTACTGGGATTTGCACAATGAAGATTGTCTAGCGTAGTCTTTATAGAAGGCATCCGGTAGGTGCCTGCCATCCACCAACGCAAAGCCAAGGCACTACCGTGACCGTACTGAACAAACCCTGTATTGGGTTCTCGTAGTGGATGACAGGCCCAGCCTCGGAGGCTGCAATGAAACGCACTCTTACATTCGCTGACGTACAACGCGTCAAGCATCTCGCCAGGCAACTCAAAGCCACTAACCCTGAATTGCCTCACACGAAACGTTTGGATTTAGCCGCTGCTGAACTGTTTGGTGCTCGAAATTTTCACGAATTGAGCCGATGGTTCGATGTGGTCATCAATCAGCATGTGGACACACCCGAGGGTTCTCATAGTGTTAGCCACTGTCTCTACTGTGATTATCGTTTCGCCGCTGACCTGAAGTCAGATCAAAAGCTGCATCGAGATTTTCACGAGCGCGTCATGGAGGCGGAAGAAAAGCTGAAGTATCGACCAGGTACTTTTGTAGAGCGCGAGCTAATGAAAAAAGACGGGTACGAAGAGGTGAACCACGGTAAAGAGGTGGCTGATCGGGTCGAAGGTCTGCTGAAAGTCACACGTGGTTGGTTTGACCGATCACTACACAGAGCGATCGACTCGAGGTATTGGAAAAAGCACCCCAGCTTCGAAGAGTACGTGGCAATGATGGTTCCCGAATTGGAAATCCTGCACTCGTCGCTGACTCCTATCCTGGTAGATCGCTATGGTCGGACTCCAGGAGTAATTCAGGAAGGTGAAGTCTGCTGGTCTCCGCGCTAACTCACACGTTAGGTTCAGTCATATTTGGCTAAGAAGATTTCACCTTTTTAGCCCCTTGCATCGCGCTGAGGCAAGGGGCATTTAAGCATCTCCCATCATCAACAGATCACGGCTGAAGTGCTAGATAGATGGCATGAGCAATCTGATAGTCGACCAGATGCTTACCGTGCGCGTAGGCGGTAACCGTCCGGGCATCCCACCTTGCGCTGCGATGTCGATGAGCTAAGACGATCTACTCATCGTTGCGATCCACTGATTCACCTGATTTTTTTACGAAAAAACCACCCAAGTCCTTAATGGCTTCCTCGGCCAAGAGCCCGACAACAACAGTAATGCCCGCATCTCGCAGCATTTTTATGCCCGCTCCCGAGTTTCTCGGATCGGGATCAAGCAGCCCAACAAACACTTTCTCGACACCGCTGTTTAATAGTGCCAGCGCACATGACGGCGTTCGACCATGAAAGGAGCATGGCTCAAGCGTGACAAAGGCGGTAACCCCAGAGCAATCACTAGGTAATTGGCTCAACGCCATTGCTTCCGCGTGATATAGCCCAGGTGGCTGTGTGTAGCCTTGGCTGATCACCAAATTATCCTTTACCAGCACGCAACCTACCGGCGGGTTCGGAAGGCACTCAGGTAAGGCTAATCGCCCCTGAGCGAGCGCAAGACGCATGAAATCGGTGTTGGAAGAAGGGTTAGGCATACCGTAATGATCCGCAGGGTTTATGAAATGTGAGGTTCTATGATCCTGAGCCAAGGCCAACGAGCTTGGTAACTTTTGGCCTTCTGGTCGAACAAGTCTGGCTGAGGATTTTTCGGATTGATACGAAGAACGCCTTGCTCTACGTCGGTCAGGCCATATGGCGCATAGACTTCACCCGTTTCAGGGTCTAGCCCAATACACGTACCGGCAATCAGGTAACGATCAATACCATCTTTTGCCGACTGAAGCTGAGGATAAGACCTGCCAAACCGCTGACTGTACCAAAGGTGGACGCGGGCCTGATTCTTGATCTCAACGTTAACTTCAAGGTCTTGGAAGAGAGACTGAGCTGAGTTGATGACCTCATTTTCAGCCTCCCAAGACAGATCACTATCGAAGTAAAAAACGTCGTAATCCTTCACACCCCAAGCCGACGGCAGGTGCGACTGATGATTCCAGACGGCTTGGAACAGGCATCCCGCAGTGAGCATGCATTGATTCAAACCGAGTGAAGGTAAGCGTGAGGTGATTTCAGCGTTTATTGGATTGGCCATTGCTATCCTGACCAACCTTTCGACAGGCAATGTCATTTTCATCCCTTTGGAATCGATCTAGTCCTAGCGACTGACAATACATCATCGCTTTTTAAGATTTCGCGAAAGACAGCTTTTCTACACAGGTGTCCGCCCGGGCATCCTGTCTTTCGTAATTAATCCGGTTGCCACCTATGTGGCAGCAACTGATCGATTTCACTTGCCCGCTGCGTCGGCAGGCGCGTGAGAACATCCTTTAGATAGGCGTACGGATCATGCCCATTCAGCCGTGCAGACTGGATCAAACTCATGATCGCCGCAGCCCGTTTTCCGCTGCGTAGCGATCCTGCGAAGAGCCAGTTCTTGCGCCCAAGAGCCCATGGCCTGATCTGGTTGTCGGGTAGTCAGACGCGGTTACCCGCGTCCAACCCCCTAAGAACCGTGCATGCGAGTTTCCCAGCACACGGCTCAAGCCTCTACAAAGGCACTGTTAAGTACCCGGTTATACCTCTTTAACATTGGCGTACTGCTGATCTCTGGGGCAACGCAGGTGATAGATCTCAAGATTGACTGCGGCGTCCGTTCCCCCGTC
>NZ_LGSI01000043.1 GCF_001698815.1 Pseudomonas syringae
AATTAACGGTTGACGGCCTCTCGAATCTGTCTATAATTCGCACCTCTTCCGGAGCAGATGAAACGGAAAACTCCTTGGTAATCAAGTAGTTAGCCGGTTTGATTGGCGAGGAAGAGGTTTCGATGAGTTGATCGAAAGCGGTGAAAAAAGGTGGTTGACAGCAGGTTGTAACGCTGTAGAATTCGCCTCCCGCTAACGAGCAACGTGAAGTTGATCGAAGCGCAAGTGGTTGAAGTTGCAAAGGAAACTTTGAAAGCTTCGGAAAATAACCGCTTGACAGTAACGGGTGCTGCTGTAGAATGCGCGCCTCGGTTGAGACGAAAGATCTTAACCACCCGCTCTTTAACAATTGAATCAAGCAATTCGTGTGGGTGCTTGCGCTGTCAGACTGAAGTCAACTGATTATCAGCATCGTAAGTTACTCCGCGAGAAATCAAAGAAATAACCAACGATTGCTGAGCCAAGTTTAGGGTTTTCTCAAAACCCAAAGATGTTTGAACTGAAGAGTTTGATCATGGCTCAGATTGAACGCTGGCGGCAGGCCTAACACATGCAAGTCGAGCGGCAGCACGGGTACTTGTACCTGGTGGCGAGCGGCGGACGGGTGAGTAATGCCTAGGAATCTGCCTGGTAGTGGGGGATAACGCTCGGAAACGGACGCTAATACCGCATACGTCCTACGGGAGAAAGCAGGGGACCTTCGGGCCTTGCGCTATCAGATGAGCCTAGGTCGGATTAGCTAGTTGGTGGGGTAATGGCTCACCAAGGCGACGATCCGTAACTGGTCTGAGAGGATGATCAGTCACACTGGAACTGAGACACGGTCCAGACTCCTACGGGAGGCAGCAGTGGGGAATATTGGACAATGGGCGAAAGCCTGATCCAGCCATGCCGCGTGTGTGAAGAAGGTCTTCGGATTGTAAAGCACTTTAAGTTGGGAGGAAGGGCAGTTACCTAATACGTATCTGTTTTGACGTTACCGACAGAATAAGCACCGGCTAACTCTGTGCCAGCAGCCGCGGTAATACAGAGGGTGCAAGCGTTAATCGGAATTACTGGGCGTAAAGCGCGCGTAGGTGGTTTGTTAAGTTGAATGTGAAATCCCCGGGCTCAACCTGGGAACTGCATGCAAAACTGGCAAGCTAGAGTATGGTAGAGGGTGGTGGAATTTCCTGTGTAGCGGTGAAATGCGTAGATATAGGAAGGAACACCAGTGGCGAAGGCGACCACCTGGACTGATACTGACACTGAGGTGCGAAAGCGTGGGGAGCAAACAGGATTAGATACCCTGGTAGTCCACGCCGTAAACGATGTCAACTAGCCGTTGGGAGCCTTGAGCTCTTAGTGGCGCAGCTAACGCATTAAGTTGACCGCCTGGGGAGTACGGCCGCAAGGTTAAAACTCAAATGAATTGACGGGGGCCCGCACAAGCGGTGGAGCATGTGGTTTAATTCGAAGCAACGCGAAGAACCTTACCAGGCCTTGACATCCAATGAATCTGCCAGAGATGGCGGAGTGCCTTCGGGAGCATTGAGACAGGTGCTGCATGGCTGTCGTCAGCTCGTGTCGTGAGATGTTGGGTTAAGTCCCGTAACGAGCGCAACCCTTGTCCTTAGTTACCAGCACGTCATGGTGGGCACTCTAAGGAGACTGCCGGTGACAAACCGGAGGAAGGTGGGGATGACGTCAAGTCATCATGGCCCTTACGGCCTGGGCTACACACGTGCTACAATGGTCGGTACAGAGGGTTGCCAAGCCGCGAGGTGGAGCTAATCCCAGAAAACCGATCGTAGTCCGGATCGCAGTCTGCAACTCGACTGCGTGAAGTCGGAATCGCTAGTAATCGCGAATCAGAATGTCGCGGTGAATACGTTCCCGGGCCTTGTACACACCGCCCGTCACACCATGGGAGTGGGTTGCACCAGAAGTAGCTAGTCTAACCTTCGGGGGGACGGTTACCACGGTGTGATTCATGACTGGGGTGAAGTCGTAACAAGGTAGCCGTAGGGGAACCTGCGGCTGGATCACCTCCTTAATCGAAGACCTTAGCTGTAGCGTAAGTTCCCACACGAATTGCTTGATTCATTGAAGAAGACGATTTAGAAGCAGCCCATGTTGGGTTGTAGCTAAGCTGGTTAGAGCCACCCCATGCTTTTGGATAAAGAGCAGGGTGAGGTCGACCTTAGTAGCTCGAAATTGGGTCTGTAGCTCAGTTGGTTAGAGCGCACCCCTGATAAGGGTGAGGTCGGCAGTTCGAATCTGCCCAGACCCACCAATTTTGTGTGGGAAACGCCTGTAGAAATACGGGGCCATAGCTCAGCTGGGAGAGCGCCTGCCTTGCACGCAGGAGGTCAACGGTTCGATCCCGTTTGGCTCCACCACTTACTGCTTCTGTTGATTGTAAAGCTTAGAAATGAGCATTCCATCGGATGATGGTGAATGTTGATTTCTAGTCTTTGATTAGATCGTTCTTTAAAAATTTGGGTATGTGATAGAAATATAGACTGGTAGCCACTTTCACTGGTGGGTATCAGGCTAAGGTAAAATGTGTGAGTTGCTCTTAAGTGAGCAAGCGTACGAATTTTCGGCGAATGTCGTCTTCACAGTATAACCAGATTGCTTGGGGTTATATGGTCAAGTGAAGAAGCGCATACGGTGGATGCCTTGGCAGTCAGAGGCGATGAAAGACGTGGTAGCCTGCGAAAAGCTTCGGGGAGTCGGCAAACAGACTGTGATCCGGAGATGTCTGAATGGGGGAACCCAGCCATCATAAGATGGTTACCTTACACTGAATACATAGGTGTATGGAGCGAACCAGGGGAACTGAAACATCTAAGTACCCTGAGGAAAAGAAATCAACCGAGATTCCCTTAGTAGTGGCGAGCGAACGGGGACCAGCCCTTAAGTGGCTTTAAGATTAGCGGAACGCTCTGGAAAGTGCGGCCATAGTGGGTGATAGCCCTGTACGCGAAAATCTTATTGTCATGAAATCGAGTAGGACGGGGCACGAGAAACCTTGTCTGAACATGGGGGGACCATCCTCCAAGGCTAAATACTACTGACTGACCGATAGTGAACTAGTACCGTGAGGGAAAGGCGAAAAGAACCCCGGAGAGGGGAGTGAAATAGATCCTGAAACCGTATGCGTACAAGCAGTGGGAGCCCACTTTGTTGGGTGACTGCGTACCTTTTGTATAATGGGTCAGCGACTTATTTTCAGTGGCGAGCTTAACCGAATAGGGGAGGCGTAGCGAAAGCGAGTCTTAATAGGGCGTCTAGTCGCTGGGAATAGACCCGAAACCGGGCGATCTATCCATGGGCAGGTTGAAGGTTGGGTAACACTAACTGGAGGACCGAACCGACTACCGTTGAAAAGTTAGCGGATGACCTGTGGATCGGAGTGAAAGGCTAATCAAGCTCGGAGATAGCTGGTTCTCCTCGAAAGCTATTTAGGTAGCGCCTCATGTATCACTGTAGGGGGTAGAGCACTGTTTCGGCTAGGGGGTCATCCCGACTTACCAAACCGATGCAAACTCCGAATACCTACAAGTGCCGAGCATGGGAGACACACGGCGGGTGCTAACGTCCGTCGTGAAAAGGGAAACAACCCAGACCGTCAGCTAAGGTCCCAAAGTTATGGTTAAGTGGGAAACGATGTGGGAAGGCTTAGACAGCTAGGAGGTTGGCTTAGAAGCAGCCACCCTTTAAAGAAAGCGTAATAGCTCACTAGTCGAGTCGGCCTGCGCGGAAGATGTAACGGGGCTCAAACCATACACCGAAGCTACGGGTATCACCTTCGGGTGATGCGGTAGAGGAGCGTTCTGTAAGCCTGTGAAGGTGAGTTGAGAAGCTTGCTGGAGGTATCAGAAGTGCGAATGCTGACATGAGTAACGATAATGGGTGTGAAAAACACCCACGCCGAAAGACCAAGGTTTCCTGCGCAACGTTAATCGACGCAGGGTTAGTCGGTCCCTAAGGCGAGGCTGAAAAGCGTAGTCGATGGAAAACAGGTTAATATTCCTGTACTTCTGGTTACTGCGATGGAGGGACGGAGAAGGCTAGGCCAGCTTGGCGTTGGTTGTCCAAGTTTAAGGTGGTAGGCTGGAATCTTAGGTAAATCCGGGATTCTAAGGCCGAGAGCTGATGACGAGTGCACTTTTAGTGCGCGAAGTGGTTGATGCCATGCTTCCAAGAAAAGCTTCTAAGCTTCAGGTAACCAGGAACCGTACCCCAAACCGACACAGGTGGTTGGGTAGAGAATACCAAGGCGCTTGAGAGAACTCGGGTGAAGGAACTAGGCAAAATGGCACCGTAACTTCGGGAGAAGGTGCGCCGGTGGAGGTGAAGCATTTACTGCGTAAGCCCCTGCTGGTCGAAGATACCAGGCCGCTGCGACTGTTTATTAAAAACACAGCACTCTGCAAACACGAAAGTGGACGTATAGGGTGTGACGCCTGCCCGGTGCCGGAAGGTTAATTGATGGGGTTAGCTAACGCGAAGCTCTTGATCGAAGCCCCGGTAAACGGCGGCCGTAACTATAACGGTCCTAAGGTAGCGAAATTCCTTGTCGGGTAAGTTCCGACCTGCACGAATGGCGTAACGATGGCGGCGCTGTCTCCACCCGAGACTCAGTGAAATTGAAATCGCTGTGAAGATGCAGTGTATCCGCGGCTAGACGGAAAGACCCCGTGAACCTTTACTATAGCTTTGCACTGGACTTTGAATTTGCTTGTGTAGGATAGGTGGGAGGCTTTGAAGCGTGGACGCCAGTCTGCGTGGAGCCAACCTTGAAATACCACCCTGGCAACTTTGAGGTTCTAACTCAGGTCCGTTATCCGGATCGAGGACAGTGTATGGTGGGTAGTTTGACTGGGGCGGTCTCCTCCTAAAGAGTAACGGAGGAGTACGAAGGTGCGCTCAGACCGGTCGGAAATCGGTCGTAGAGTATAAAGGCAAAAGCGCGCTTGACTGCGAGACAGACACGTCGAGCAGGTACGAAAGTAGGTCTTAGTGATCCGGTGGTTCTGTATGGAAGGGCCATCGCTCAACGGATAAAAGGTACTCCGGGGATAACAGGCTGATACCGCCCAAGAGTTCATATCGACGGCGGTGTTTGGCACCTCGATGTCGGCTCATCACATCCTGGGGCTGAAGCCGGTCCCAAGGGTATGGCTGTTCGCCATTTAAAGTGGTACGCGAGCTGGGTTTAGAACGTCGTGAGACAGTTCGGTCCCTATCTGCCGTGGACGTTTGAGATTTGAGAGGGGCTGCTCCTAGTACGAGAGGACCGGAGTGGACGAACCTCTGGTGTTCCGGTTGTCACGCCAGTGGCATTGCCGGGTAGCTATGTTCGGAATAGATAACCGCTGAAAGCATCTAAGCGGGAAACTAGCCTCAAGATGAGATCTCACTGGAACCTTGAGTTCCCTGAAGGGCCGTCGAAGACTACGACGTTGATAGGTGGGGTGTGTAAGCGCTGTGAGGCGTTGAGCTAACCCATACTAATTGCCCGTGAGGCTTGACCATATAACACCCAAGCAATCTGTGACTCGAATGAGCATCAGATTGCGGTGACTGTGAAGACGACACGAACCGAAAGTTCGCGACGCACACGCACAAAAGACACCTGACTATCACATACCCGATTTGCCGAAACGTCGCAAGACGCGTCGGTACCCGAATTTCTTGACGACCATAGAGCATTGGAACCACCTGATCCCATCCCGAACTCAGCAGTGAAACGATGCATCGCCGATGGTAGTGTGGGGTTTCCCCATGTGAGAGTAGGTCATCGTCAAGATTGAATTCCAGAACCCCTGATCGCTTACGCGTTCAGGGGTTTTGTTTGTCTGCTCGGAAATAGTCATTGTCATCGCTGAGTCATCTCGGGTGAGCACTAGCTAAAACTCATCTCGAGTTTCTATGCATTGCTGCCGAGCATGGCTATGATGCGTGCCTCATTAACAGGCGATTTCTAAATGCTGACGCTGTTGAAGCTTCTTAAGGATGGAAAATTTCATTCCGGGCAGGACTTGGGTGCGGCTCTCGGAGTAAGTCGAAGCGCCGTTTGGAAGCAGTTGCAGCAGCTGGAGGTCGCTCTAGGTGTTGAGGTGCATAAAGTGCGGGGCCGAGGTTACAAGTTGGCATACCCTATCTCCCTGCTTGATGAGGCCGAGATCCAGGCTGCAACGCCTTCACTGGGATGGCCGGTCCAGCTATTTGACTCGGTAGACTCGACGAACGCAGCCGCCATGAGGTCTATCGCTTCAAAGTCTCCATTGCCCTTGGTTGTATTGGCTGAGCGCCAGACCGCAGGAAGGGGGAGGCGAGGTCGCAAATGGGTAAGTCCGTTCGGTGAGAACATTTACTACAGCCTCGCACTCCGGATCGAGGGCGGGATGCGCCAGCTCGAAGGTCTTAGTCTGCTGGTTGGATTGGCCGTCCTGAAAACTCTTCGGGAGAGCGGCGTGAAAGCTGCCGGCCTCAAGTGGCCTAATGACGTACTGGTGGGGCGGCGCAAAATCGCTGGCGTTCTGCTGGAGCTATTGGGCGATCCTGCGGACGTATGTCACGTAGTCATCGGTGTAGGAGTCAACGTGAACATGCGGGCCTCAGATGAAGTCGATCAGGAGTGGACGTCTGTTCATATCGAGACTGGCGTTCCCTCCGACCGAAACGATCTGGTGGCCAGGCTAAGCACCAACATCGCTGCATATTTGGCTGTGCATCAGGTGCAGGGATTTGGCGCGTATATGTCGGAATGGGAAGAGAACCACCTCTGGCAAGGCCGCACGGTTACTCTTCTCGCTGGTTCTGAGTCGATAGAGGGTATTGTGTTGGGGGTTGATGCTCAGGGAGCCCTGCAGCTGCAGGTTGGCGACGATAAAAAAAGCTACAGTGGTGGCGAGCTCAGCCTGAGGTTGCGTGATGATACTTGAGCTGGATTGTGGAAATAGCTTCATAAAATGGCGAGTTATTGCCAATGGTGACTCTGGGTCTGCTGTAGGTGGAGTTGCCGACTCTGATGACGCGCTCATTGCGACACTTTCTGAGTTATCTGCAGTGACATTAACTCAATGTCGGCTGGTGAGTGTTCGCACCCACGAAGAAACGAATAAATTAATTTTGGCGCTTGCTTCAAGGTTTGCCATTGATGCTGTGTGCGCCGCGCCGGCTTTAGCGCTTGCGGGTGTCCAGAACGGATACGACGACTATCAGCTTTTAGGTCTGGATAGATGGCTGGCGTTGGTAGGGGCGTACCAGCTCGCAGGAAAAGCCTGCCTTGTTCTCGATCTGGGCACTGCCGTGACAAGCGATTTCGTCACGGCTGATGGACAGCATCTCGGCGGGTTCATTTGCCCTGGCATGACGTTAATGCGAAGTCAGCTTAAGAATCATACGCGCCGGATTCGCTACGCTGATGCGGATGCCAAACGGTCATTGCATAGCTACTCCCCTGGGCGCTCCACGGTTGAGGCTGTAGAGCGTGGTTGCCATCTTATGTTGAAGGGCTTTGCTGTCACGCAGTTGGAGATAGCCCGCCAGTATTGGGGTGAGGATTTCGTGATTTTTGTGACCGGGGGGGACGCAAGTCTGGTTAGCGGATCATTGCCAGGGGCGCGGCTTATGCCGGATCTCATTTTCGTCGGACTTGCGCTGGCCTGCCCTTTGCCTTGAGGTTTCTATGCGTTGGTTGTTTTTGCTATTGCTGATGTTAAATGCTTTTTACTATATCTGGCACCAACAAGAAGCGCCGTTGCGGGCCAAGGAAGTATTGCCTTTATCGCTATATAGGGCGGAGCGACAGGATATCCATCTTTTGAGTGAGTCGGACGCCTCTCGCGAGATGGGGGCGTCACAAAGTAACGCTGAGGAAAAATGTCTTTACTTGGGCGGGTTGCCTGGCCAGGAAGAGGTTCGCACCGTTGAGCAGCGTCTCATCAGTTTGGACATCCAGTCTCAATTTCAGGCCTTGCAATCGGGTGGTCAAAATACCTATTGGCTGAAAATAGCTCCAGGTAGCCGGCGCCTGGTTGATCAGGAGCTGCTGGCGGGTCTTGCTCATGACTTCCCTCAGCTGAAAAACAAAATTATGTTGTGTTCAGGCATTGCAACGGCTGATTAGTTTGCATAGAATGGCGCCCGCTCAGCAGCGTAGGGTTAGTTCCCAATAACTGTGAAGCAACAGTCAGCGTTTGTAACCTCAGGTTTTTAATGAGAAAAAGGTTGACAGAAGGGTAGCATGAGTTGAAAATGCTGCCTCGTTCAGGAGGGGTTCCCGAGCGGCCAAAGGGATCAGACTGTAAATCTGACGTCTACGACTTCGAAGGTTCGAATCCTTCCCCCTCCACCAAATTTAAGCCTAAGCAGCAAGTTAGGCGGGTGTAGTTTAGTGGTAGAACCTCAGCCTTCCAAGCTGATGATGCGGGTTCGATTCCCGCCACCCGCTCCAAATTTGCTGTTTGTGCAAGGTATTTTGCTCTTGTAGCTCAGTTGGTAGAGCACACCCTTGGTAAGGGTGAGGTCAGCGGTTCGAATCCGCTCAAGAGCTCCATATTAAGGCAGATATGAAAATATCTGCCTTTGTTTTAATCAGTGTTTCGTTTGTTGTTATCTGGCGAAGGCTGAAGTAAGTGCTTCAAAGTTGTAGAAGTTTGTGATGTTGTTGCCTGTTTATGACGTGCTGTGTGTTTGACGGCTTGTCGGGTGATGAGTTGATTGGGTGTGTGGTGGTTGTGAAGATGGGCGGTTGTTCGTCCTGTGTAGCTGCCGATCATGCCTCAATCAGAAAAAGAGTTGTGAGGTTGTTGAAAAATTCTTGTTGGGCTGGCATAGTGGTCGGCCTGATTTTGCTTTTAGGTCAGTAGCTCAATTGGCAGAGCGACGGTCTCCAAAACCGTAGGTTGGGGGTTCGATTCCCTCCTGACCTGCCAGATTCATTCAATTGTGTCTGGCTTTCTTTTCACAGGATCTCCGTAGATGACTCCCAAGACTGAAGTCCAAGACTCACGCTTCGATATGCTTAAATGGCTGCTCGTGGTCGTGTTGGTGGTCGTAGGTGTCGTCGGTAATCAGTATTACTCGGCTCAACCGATCCTGTACCGTGTTCTTGTACTGCTGGTGATCGCTGCTGCAGCTGCCTTTGTAGGGTTGCAGACGGTCAAGGGCAAGGCGTTCTTTGTTTTGGCAAAGGAAGCTCGCGCCGAGATTCGTAAAGTCGTGTGGCCTACTCGCCAAGAAACCACGCAGACCACGTTGATTGTAGTGGCTGTTGTACTGGTTATGGCGTTGCTGTTGTGGGGGCTTGATTCCCTGCTCGGCTGGCTTGTTTCCTTGATTGTTGGCTAAGGGTGTCCCGTGGCTAAGCGTTGGTACGTAGTGCATGCTTATTCGGGTTACGAAAAGCATGTAATGCGCTCGTTGATCGAGCGTGTGAAGCTGGCTGGCATGGAAGATGGCTTCGGCGAAATTCTGGTTCCCACTGAAGAAGTGGTTGAAATGCGTAACGGCCAGAAGCGCAAAAGTGAGCGTAAATTCTTCCCTGGCTATGTGTTGGTCCAGATGGACATGAACGAAGGAACTTGGCACTTGGTCAAGGATACCCCTCGCGTCATGGGTTTCATCGGCGGCACTGCTGATAAGCCAGCACCGATTACTGATAAAGAAGCTGATGCGATCCTGCGTCGCGTTGCTGATGGTAGCGACAAGCCGAAGCCGAAAACGCTGTTCGAGCCAGGTGAAGTTGTCCGTGTCACTGATGGTCCGTTCGCTGATTTTAACGGCACGGTTGAAGAAGTTAACTACGAAAAGAGCCGGATTCAGGTTGCAGTGCTCATTTTTGGTCGCTCTACTCCGGTAGAGCTTGAGTTCAGTCAGGTCGAAAAGGTCTAGCTGAACGAGAATCCCACACCCCGTAGCCCCAGGCTGTGGGGTTTTTTCGTCACTGGGATATACGTGCAAGTAACCGGGGAGCCTTAATTGGCGTTCGAACCCGTAATTGGAGTGCCTCATGGCCAAGAAAATTACCGCTTACATCAAGCTGCAAGTGAAAGCTGCTCAGGCTAACCCAAGCCCACCTGTTGGCCCGGCTCTGGGTCAGCATGGCGTGAACATCATGGAATTCTGCAAGGCCTTCAACGCCCGTACTCAGGGTATTGAGCCAGGTCTGCCGACTCCTGTGATCATCACTGTTTACAGTGACCGCAGCTTCACTTTCGAAACAAAAAGCACCCCTGCTTCGGTTCTGCTGAAGAAAGCTGCTGGTCTGACTAGCGGTTCGGCACGTCCGAACACCGTTAAAGTTGGCACCGTGACTCGTGCACAGCTGGAAGATATCGCTAAAGCAAAAAATGCGGATCTGACTGCTGCTGACATGGATGCGGCCGTGCGTACCATCGCCGGTTCCGCTCGTAGCATGGGCCTTAACGTGGAGGGTGTGTAATGGCTAAGCTGACTAAGCGCCAAAAGGCTATCGCCGAAAAAATCGAGCCGGGCAAATCGTACAACTTCACAGACGCAGCAGCCCTGTTGGCTGAACTGTCGACTGTCAAGTTCAGTGAGTCGGTTGATATCGCGGTAAACCTGGGTGTTGACCCACGTAAATCCGACCAGGTCGTTCGTAGCGCTACTGTGCTGCCACACGGCACTGGCAAGACCGTTCGCGTTGCAGTATTCACCCAAGGCCCGGCTGCTGAAGCTGCCCTGGCTGCTGGTGCTGATCGCGTTGGTATGGACGATCTGGCTGCCGAAATGAAAGCTGGCGATCTGAACTACGACGTCGTTATCGCTTCCCCGGACGCGATGCGTGTTGTTGGTCAGTTGGGTCAGATTCTCGGTCCACGTGGTCTGATGCCTAACCCTAAAGTCGGCACTGTTACTCCTGACGTTGCTAACGCCGTCAAGAATGCCAAGGCTGGTCAGGTTCGTTATCGCACCGACAAAAACGGCATCATCCACACTTCAGTTGGCAAGGTCGGTTTCGACGCAGTCAAACTGAAAGAAAACGTTGAAGCGCTGATCTCTGATCTGAAGCGTATCAAGCCAGCGTCTTCGAAAGGCATTTACGTCAAGCGCGTTACTTTGAGCACCACCATGGGCCCAGGTCTGGTTATCGACCAGGGTTCGTTGGACGCGTAAGACAAAATTGGCGTGTCAAAGCGCCAATGAAAGATTGGGGTCCCTGCCTGGCGGGGGCTATCCAAGACCGTAGGCGGCGCAAGTCTTAAACCTCAAGCCTACGCAGATGGTGCTCCCGGTTCCTTACCGAATCAGACACCAAAACGACATCCGGCCTCGGTTGGATGAAACGGTAACAAGCAGGAGTTAAACCCGTGGCAATTAAGCTTGAAGACAAGAAGGCCATCGTCGCTGAAGTCAACAAGGCTGCCCAAGTTGCTCTGTCCGCTGTCGTGGCTGATGCCCGTGGCGTAACAGTAAGCGCTATGACCGGACTCCGTAAAGAGGCTCGTGAAGCTGGCGTTTACGTACGTGTTGTACGTAACACCCTGCTCAAGCGCGCCGTTGCTGGCACTCAATATGACGTGCTCAACGACGTGTTCACTGGCCCGACCCTGGTTGCATTCTCTAACGAACATCCTGGCGCTGCTGCCCGTTTGTTCAAGGAATTCTCCAAAGGTCAGGATAAGTTCGAGATCAAGGCAGCTGCGTTCGAGGGCAAGTTCCTCGCGGCTAACCAGATCGACGTACTGGCAACCTTGCCGACCCGTGACGAAGCAATCTCCCAGCTGATGAGCGTGATTCAAGGCGCTACCAGCAAGTTGGCTCGTACTCTGGCGGCTATTCGCGATCAGAAAGAATCTGCAGCAGCCTAAGGCTGAGCGTTTCCTCTCGCGTTTTTTTGTTTATTTTGATGGCCGCCTAGGCTGTCCCCCAATTCAGGAATTAGATTCATGTCTATCTCTCAAGAAGATATCCTCAACGCAGTTGGCGAAATGTCCGTTCTGCAGGTTGTTGAGCTGATCAAAGCCTTCGAAGAAAAGTTCGGTGTTACTGCCGCTGCTGCTTCTGCTGGTCCAGCTGCTGCTGCCGCTGTTGTTGAAGAGCAAACTGAATTCAACGTCATGCTGCTGGAAGCTGGCGAGAAGAAAGTTAACGTGATCAAGGCTGTACGTGAGCTGACCGGTCTGGGCTTGAAAGAAGCCAAGGCTGTAGTTGACGGCGCTCCAGGCATCGTTCTGGAAGCAGTTTCGAAAGACGCTGCTGACAAAGCCAAGGCTACCTTGGAAGAAGCAGGCGCTAAAGTCGAGCTGAAATAAGTACCGACTTTGAGTGTCCAGCCCAAGCGTTAAGCGAAAGGCTGATGGCTGGTGGCTCTTGCCACCGGCCTTTTTCCGTTATAGACGATTGGCTTGTACAACGTCTCTGACGTGCAAAAAAGCCACCGGAATGGTGGAGCAAACCACGGGGTTTGCACGATTTTCTGGCTGCTCCCGTCGGGGGGAGCCAAACAAGCAGGTGACCAAGCTGGGGAACGCTGATGGCTTACTCATATACTGAGAAAAAACGTATCCGCAAGGACTTTAGCAAGTTGCCGGACGTAATGGATGTGCCGTATCTCCTGGCCATCCAGCTGGATTCGTATCGCGAATTCCTGCAAGCGGGAGCTACCAAAGATCAGTTCCGCGACGTCGGTCTGCATGCAGCCTTCAAATCCGTTTTCCCGATCATCAGCTACTCCGGCAATGCTGCGCTGGAGTATGTAGGTTATCGCTTGGGCGAACCGGCATTTGATGTCAAAGAGTGCGTGCTGCGCGGTGTGACTTACGCTGTACCTCTGCGAGTCAAGGTTCGCTTGATCATTTTCGACAAAGAATCGTCGAACAAAGCGATCAAGGACATCAAAGAGCAAGAAGTCTACATGGGTGAAATCCCCCTGATGACTGAGAACGGTACCTTCGTTATCAACGGTACCGAGCGCGTTATCGTTTCCCAGCTGCACCGTTCGCCTGGCGTGTTCTTCGACCACGACCGTGGCAAGACGCACAGCTCCGGCAAGCTGCTTTATTCCGCGCGTATCATTCCGTATCGCGGTTCGTGGTTGGACTTCGAGTTCGATCCGAAAGACTGCGTATTTGTTCGTATCGACCGTCGTCGCAAGCTGCCTGCGTCCGTGTTGCTGCGCGCGCTCGGTTATACGACTGAACAAGTGCTCGATGCTTTCTACACCACCAACGTATTCCATGTGCAGGGTGAAAACCTCAACCTGGAGCTGGTTCCTCAGCGTCTGCGTGGTGAAATTGCCGTTCTGGATATCCTGGACGACAAAGGCAAGGTCATCGTTGAGCAAGGCCGTCGTATTACCGCGCGCCACATCAACCAGCTGGAAAAAGCCGGGATCAAAGAGCTGGAAGTGCCTCTGGACTACGTCCTGGGTCGCACTACCGCCAAGGTCATCGTGCATCCAGCAACTGGCGAAATCATTGCCGAGTGCAACACCGAGCTGAACACCGAGATCCTGGGCAAGATTGCCAAGGCTCAGGTCGTTCGTATCGAAACGTTGTACACCAACGATATCGACTGTGGTCCGTTCGTTTCCGACACGTTGAAGATCGACTCCACCAGCAACCAATTGGAAGCTCTGGTAGAGATCTATCGCATGATGCGTCCGGGCGAGCCGCCTACCAAAGACGCAGCAGAAACGCTGTTCAACAACCTGTTCTTCAGCCCGGAGCGCTACGACCTCTCCGCTGTTGGCCGGATGAAGTTCAACCGTCGTATCGGTCGTACCGAGATCGAAGGTTCGGGCGTTCTGTGCAAAGAAGATATCGTTGCCGTTCTGAAGACTCTGGTCGATATCCGTAACGGTAAAGGCATCGTCGACGACATCGACCACTTGGGTAACCGACGTGTTCGTTGTGTTGGCGAAATGGCCGAGAACCAGTTCCGCGTTGGCCTGGTACGTGTTGAGCGTGCGGTCAAAGAACGTCTGTCCATGGCGGAAAGTGAAGGCCTGATGCCTCAGGACCTGATCAACGCCAAGCCAGTTGCTGCTGCGGTGAAAGAGTTCTTCGGTTCCAGCCAGCTGTCCCAGTTCATGGACCAGAACAACCCGCTGTCCGAGATCACTCACAAGCGTCGTGTTTCTGCACTCGGCCCTGGCGGTTTGACTCGTGAGCGCGCCGGCTTTGAAGTTCGAGACGTTCACCCGACGCACTACGGTCGTGTTTGCCCGATCGAAACGCCGGAAGGTCCGAACATCGGCCTGATTAACTCCCTGGCGGCCTATGCGCGCACCAACCAGTATGGCTTCCTCGAAAGCCCATACCGTGTGGTGAAAGACGCGCTGGTTACCGACGAGATCGTGTTCCTGTCGGCTATTGAAGAAGCGGATCACGTCATCGCCCAGGCTTCTGCGGCAATGAACGACAAGAAAGTTCTGATCGACGAACTGGTAGCTGTTCGTCACTTGAACGAGTTCACCGTCAAGGCGCCGGAAGACGTCACCTTGATGGACGTTTCGCCGAAGCAGGTTGTATCGGTTGCCGCATCGCTGATCCCGTTCCTCGAGCACGATGACGCCAACCGTGCGTTGATGGGTTCGAACATGCAGCGTCAAGCTGTTCCGACCTTGCGTGCTGACAAGCCGCTGGTGGGTACCGGCATGGAGCGTAACGTAGCGCGTGACTCCGGCGTTTGTGTCGTGGCTCGTCGTGGCGGCGTTATCGACTCGGTTGATGCAAGCCGTATCGTGGTTCGTGTTGCTGATGATGAAGTTGAGACCGGTGAAGCTGGTGTCGACATCTACAACCTGACCAAATACACCCGCTCCAACCAGAACACCTGCATCAACCAGCGTCCGCTGGTGAGCAAGGGTGATCGGGTTGAGCGCAGCGACATCATGGCTGATGGTCCTTCCACCGATATGGGTGAGCTGGCTCTGGGCCAGAACATGCGCATCGCGTTCATGGCATGGAACGGCTTCAACTTCGAAGACTCCATCTGCCTGTCCGAGCGTGTTGTTCAGGAAGACCGCTTTACCACGATCCACATTCAGGAACTGACCTGTGTGGCGCGTGATACCAAGCTTGGGCCTGAAGAAATCACTGCAGACATCCCGAACGTGGGTGAAGCTGCACTGAACAAGCTCGACGAAGCCGGTATCGTTTATGTAGGTGCCGAAGTCGGCGCAGGCGACATCCTGGTGGGTAAGGTCACTCCGAAAGGCGAGACCCAGCTGACTCCGGAAGAAAAACTGTTGCGTGCGATCTTCGGTGAGAAGGCCAGCGACGTTAAAGACACGTCCCTGCGTGTGCCAACCGGCACCAAAGGTACTGTTATTGACGTACAGGTCTTCACCCGTGACGGTGTTGAGCGTGATGCTCGTGCACTGTCCATCGAGAAGACTCAGCTCGACGAGATCCGCAAGGATCTGAACGAAGAGTTCCGCATCGTTGAAGGCGCGACCTTCGAGCGTCTGCGTTCCGCTCTGGTTGGCCGCAAGGTCGAAGGCGGCGCTGGCCTGAAGAAAGGTCAGGACATCACCGATGAGATTCTCGACGGTCTTGAGCATGGTCAGTGGTTCAAACTGCGCATGGCTGAAGATGCTCTGAACGAGCAGCTCGAGAAGGCTCAGGCTTACATCGTTGATCGTCGTCGTCTGCTAGATGACAAGTTCGAAGACAAGAAACGCAAGCTGCAGCAGGGCGATGACCTGGCTCCGGGCGTTCTGAAGATCGTCAAGGTTTACTTGGCAATCCGTCGTCGTATCCAGCCTGGCGACAAGATGGCCGGTCGTCACGGTAACAAAGGTGTGGTCTCCGTGATCATGCCGGTTGAAGACATGCCGCACGATGCCAATGGCACGCCGGTAGACATCGTTCTCAACCCGTTGGGCGTACCTTCGCGTATGAACGTTGGTCAGATCCTCGAAACTCACCTGGGCCTCGCGGCCAAGGGTTTGGGCGAGAAGATCAACCGCATGCTGGAAGAGCAGCGTAAAGTTGCTGACCTGCGCAAGTTCCTGACCGAGATCTACAACGAAATCGGTGGTCGCCAGGAAAATCTGGAAGACCTGTCCGACAAGGAAATCCTGGATCTCGCGAAGAACCTGCGTGGCGGTGTGCCAATGGCCACTCCAGTGTTCGACGGTGCCAAGGAAAGCGAAATCAAGGCCATGCTGAAGCTGGCAGATATGCCAGAAAGCGGCCAGATGCAGCTATTCGACGGTCGTACCGGCAACAAATTCGAGCGCCCGGTAACCGTTGGCTACATGTACATGCTGAAGCTGAACCACTTGGTGGACGACAAGATGCATGCGCGTTCCACTGGTTCTTACAGCCTGGTTACCCAGCAGCCGCTGGGTGGTAAGGCTCAGTTCGGTGGTCAGCGTTTCGGGGAGATGGAAGTGTGGGCGCTGGAAGCATACGGCGCGGCTTACACTCTGCAAGAAATGCTCACAGTGAAGTCGGACGATGTGAACGGTCGTACCAAGATGTACAAAAACATCGTGGACGGCGATCACCGTATGGAGCCGGGCATGCCCGAGTCCTTCAACGTGTTGATCAAAGAAATCCGTTCGCTCGGTATCGATATCGATCTGGAAACCGAATAACACGTGACGCGAATCGAGGGTGGGTCGGTATGACCGCCCTCTGCTCCGCCAGGAGGAAAGGCCTTGAAAGACCTACTGAATTTGCTGAAAAACCAGGGTCAAGTCGAAGAGTTCGACGCCATCCGTATTGGATTGGCATCGCCTGAGATGATCCGTTCATGGTCGTTCGGTGAAGTTAAAAAGCCGGAAACCATCAACTACCGTACGTTCAAGCCTGAGCGTGACGGCTTGTTCTGCGCCAAGATCTTTGGCCCGGTCAAGGATTACGAGTGCCTGTGCGGTAAGTACAAGCGCCTGAAACACCGTGGTGTGATCTGCGAGAAGTGCGGCGTTGAAGTTGCGCTGGCTAAAGTTCGTCGTGAGCGCATGGCTCACATCGAACTGGCTTCGCCGGTTGCCCACATCTGGTTCCTGAAGTCCCTGCCGTCCCGTATCGGCTTGCTGATGGACATGACCCTGCGTGATATCGAACGCGTTCTCTACTTCGAGAGCTATGTCGTAATCGATCCAGGCATGACCACCCTTGAAAAAGGTCAGCTGCTGAACGATGAGCAGTACTTCGAAGCGCTGGAAGAGTTCGGCGACGATTTCGATGCCCGCATGGGTGCCGAAGCTGTCCGTGAACTGCTGCACGCTATCGACCTGGAACACGAGATTGGTCGTCTGCGCGAAGAAATTCCGCAAACCAACTCCGAAACCAAGATCAAGAAGCTGTCCAAGCGTCTGAAGCTGATGGAAGCCTTCCAGGGTTCGGGCAACTTGCCTGAGTGGATGGTCCTGACCGTTCTGCCGGTTCTGCCGCCAGATCTGCGTCCGTTGGTTCCGCTTGATGGCGGTCGTTTCGCGACTTCCGACCTCAACGATCTGTATCGTCGAGTGATCAACCGTAACAACCGTTTGAAGCGCCTGCTTGATCTGTCCGCTCCGGACATCATCGTGCGCAACGAAAAGCGTATGTTGCAGGAAGCTGTCGATGCATTGCTCGACAACGGTCGTCGTGGCCGCGCTATCACCGGTTCGAACAAGCGTCCTCTGAAATCCCTGGCTGACATGATCAAGGGTAAGCAGGGTCGTTTCCGTCAGAACTTGCTCGGTAAGCGTGTTGACTACTCGGGTCGTTCGGTAATTACCGTGGGTCCGACGCTGCGTCTGCACCAGTGCGGTCTGCCGAAGAAAATGGCTCTCGAGCTGTTCAAGCCGTTCATTTTCGGCAAGCTGGAAATGCGTGGTCTCGCGACCACCATCAAAGCTGCCAAGAAAATGGTTGAGCGCGAGCTGCCGGAAGTCTGGGACGTTCTCGCTGAAGTGATTCGCGAACACCCGGTTCTTCTCAACCGTGCACCAACGCTTCACCGTCTGGGTATCCAGGCATTTGAACCGGTTCTGATCGAAGGTAAAGCTATCCAGCTGCACCCGTTGGTCTGCGCCGCGTACAACGCCGACTTCGACGGCGACCAGATGGCCGTTCACGTACCGTTGACGCTGGAAGCCCAGCTCGAAGCGCGTGCGCTAATGATGTCGACCAACAACATCCTGTCGCCAGCCAACGGTGAGCCAATCATCGTTCCTTCGCAGGACGTTGTATTGGGTCTGTACTACATGACTCGTGAAGCGATCAACGCCAAAGGCGAAGGTCGTGTATTCGCGGATCTGCAGGAAGTTGACCGTGTATTCCGTGCCGGCGAAGCCGCACTGCATGCCAAGGTCAAGGTCCGCATCCACGAAACGGTCAACGATCGTGATGGTGGCAGCGTCAAGAACACTCGTATCGTCGACACCACTGTCGGCCGTGCGCTGTTGTTCCAGGTGGTTCCGGCCGGCCTGTCGTACGACGTGGTCAACCAGCCGATGAAGAAAAAAGCGATCTCCAAGCTGATCAACCAGTGCTACCGCGTGGTTGGTTTGAAAGAGACCGTTATCTTCGCTGACCAGTTGATGTACACCGGTTTTGCCTACTCGACGATTTCGGGTGTTTCCATCGGCGTTAACGACTTCGTTATCCCGGATGAGAAAGCTCGCATCATCGAGGCTGCAACCGAAGAAGTTAAAGAGATCGAAAGTCAGTACGCCTCAGGCCTGGTAACTCAGGGCGAGAAGTACAACAAGGTAATCGACCTTTGGTCCAAGGCGAACGACGAAGTCTCGAAAGCGATGATGTCGAACCTGTCCAAAGAACGCGTTATCGACCGTCACGGCGTCGAAGTTGATCAGGAATCCTTCAACTCGATGTACATGATGGCTGACTCCGGTGCTCGGGGTTCCGCTGCACAGATCCGTCAGCTGGCGGGTATGCGTGGTCTGATGGCCAAGCCGGACGGCTCCATCATTGAAACGCCGATCACTGCGAACTTCCGTGAAGGTTTGAGCGTACTTCAGTACTTCATCTCCACTCACGGTGCTCGTAAGGGTCTCGCGGATACCGCGTTGAAAACAGCTAACTCCGGTTATCTGACGCGTCGTCTGGTAGACGTTGCGCAAGACCTTGTTGTGACAGAAGTCGACTGCGGTACCGAACACGGTCTGCTGATGACTCCGCACATTGAAGGCGGCGACGTTGTTGAGCCATTGGGCGAACGTGTACTGGGTCGAGTCATCGCCCGTGACGTGTTCAAGCCTGGCACCGACGAAGTGATCGTTCCTGGCGGTACGCTGGTAGACGAGAAGTGGGTTGAGTTCATCGAACTGAACAGCATCGACGAAGTTATCGTTCGGTCGCCGATCAGCTGCGAAACTCGCTACGGTATCTGCGCCAAGTGCTACGGTCGTGACCTGGCTCGCGGGCATCAGGTGAACATCGGTGAAGCTGTCGGCGTTATCGCCGCCCAGTCCATCGGTGAGCCGGGTACCCAGCTGACCATGCGTACGTTCCACATCGGTGGTGCGGCAAGCCGGACCTCCGCTGCGGACAGCGTTCAGGTGAAGAATGGCGGTACTGTCCGTCTGCATAACCTGAAACACGTTGAGCGTGTCGACGGTCACCTGGTTGCGGTTTCGCGTTCCGGTGAGCTGGCGATCGCTGATGACTACGGTCGTGAGCGTGAGCGCTACAAACTGCCTTACGGTGCAGTGATTTCGGTGAAGGAAGGCGACAAGGTCGACGCTGGTTCGATCGTGGCCAAGTGGGATCCGCACACTCACCCAATTGTTACCGAAATGAAAGGTACCGTGACCTACGTGGGCATGGAAGAAGGCATCACGATCAAGCGTCAGACAGACGAATTGACCGGTATGACCAACATTGAAGTACTCGACGCCAAAGACCGTCCAGCAGCGGGCAAAGATATTCGCCCAGCTGTGAAAATGGTCGGTGTTGATGGCAAGGATCTGTTGCTGCCAGGTACCGACGTACCGGCTCAATACTTCCTGCCGGCTAACGCATTAGTCGGTGTTGCCGATGGTGTGCAGGTTGCGATCGGTGATGTTATCGCCCGTATCCCGCAAGAAACTTCGAAAACCCGTGACATCACCGGTGGTCTGCCGCGTGTTGCCGACTTGTTCGAAGCCCGTCGTCCGAAAGAAGCCTCGATTCTGGCTGAAGTCAGCGGCACCATCGCGTTCGGTAAAGAAACCAAAGGCAAGCGCCGTCTGGTTATTACCCCGAACGACGGTAGCGATCCGTACGAAGAGTTGATTCCAAAGTGGCGTCACCTGAACGTCTTCGAAGGCGAACAAGTGAACCGCGGCGAAGTTATCTCCGACGGTCCTAGCGATCCACACGACATCTTGCGTCTGCTGGGTGTGAGTGCGCTGGCCAAGTACATCGTCAACGAGATCCAGGACGTTTACCGTCTGCAAGGCGTGAAGATCAACGATAAGCACATCGAGACGATTCTGCGTCAGATGCTGCGTAAAGTTGAAATTGCCGAATCTGGTGACTCCACCTTCATCAAAGGTGACCAGATGGAGCTGACTCACGTTCTGGTAGAGAACGAGCGTCTGGCCGGTGACGAGAAATTCGTTTCCAAGTTCACCCGTGTGTTGCTGGGTATTACCAAGGCATCGTTGTCGACCGAATCGTTCATCTCCGCGGCCTCTTTCCAAGAGACAACCCGTGTACTGACCGAAGCGGCCGTTACAGGCAAGCGCGATTACCTGCGCGGCCTGAAGGAAAACGTTGTTGTGGGTCGTTTGATCCCGGCCGGTACCGGTCTGGCTTATCACAGCGAGCGCAAGCGTCGTCGTGAAGTAGACAAGCCGTTGCGTGTCAGCGCTAGCGAAGTCGAAGCAGCATTGACTGAAGCGTTGAACTCCAGCGGTAATTAAGATAGAGCCTCGGTCTTTCTTTTCGGCGCGGCGGCAGGTAAATTCTGCCGCGGTGTCGGGAGGAGGGTCGGGGCTTTGCCTTGACTGGGGGCAAGATCCTCTTTAGACTCTTGTACCCCTAAATTTGGCGGGACTTATGTCCTGCCATCTTGCTTTTCTTGTAAGACAATAGCGTCGCAAGACAACAGTGGAGCTAGTAGATGGCAACTATCAACCAGCTGGTACGTCAGCCGCGTAAGCGTATCGTCGAGAAATCCGACGTACCTGCGCTGCAGAACTGCCCGCAACGTCGTGGCGTATGCACTCGTGTGTATACCACCACGCCGAAAAAACCTAACTCGGCACTGCGTAAAGTATGCCGTGTGCGCCTGACCAACGGTTTCGAGGTTTCCTCGTACATCGGTGGTGAAGGTCACAACCTGCAAGAGCACAGCGTGGTCCTGATTCGTGGCGGTCGTGTAAAAGACTTGCCAGGTGTTCGTTACCACACCGTTCGCGGTTCTTTGGATACTTCCGGCGTCAAAGGTCGTAACCAGGGTCGTTCGAAGTACGGTACCAAGAAGCCTAAGTAGGTTTTAGGGTTCCTGTGACAAAAATGTAGATTTCTATTTTTCTGAGTCGATAAGAGTAAGGTCGGGCGCACCCTCCATGGGTGGTGGTCCCGAGCTAACCTGAAGACCGTTTGAGGGCTTATCCATGCCAAGAAGACGCGTAGCAGCCAAGCGCGAAGTGCTTGACGATCCAAAATACGGAAGCCAAATCCTGGCCAAGTTCATGAACCACGTTATGGAAAGCGGCAAGAAAGCCGTTGCCGAACGTATCGTTTATGGCGCGCTGGAAAAGGTTAAAGAACGCAAGAACTCCGATCCCCTGGAAATCTTCGAGAAAGCTCTCGACGCCATCGCTCCGCTGGTCGAAGTGAAGTCGCGCCGTGTAGGCGGTGCTACTTACCAGGTCCCGGTCGAAGTTCGTCCGTCCCGTCGTAATGCGTTGGCAATGCGCTGGCTGGTAGACTTCGCGCGCAAGCGCGGTGAGAAGTCTATGGCCCTGCGTTTGGCTGGCGAACTGTTGGACGCCGCCGAAGGTAAAGGTGCTGCAGTTAAGAAGCGTGAAGACGTGCACCGTATGGCTGAAGCCAACAAAGCTTTCTCGCACTACCGCTTCTAATTTCAGCGTCACTAATTTTGCGAGGGCTTTATGGCTCGTACTACTCCGATTAACCGCTACCGTAACATTGGTATCGTTGCTCACGTGGATGCTGGTAAAACCACCACCACCGAGCGCGTCCTTTTTTACACTGGCGTAAACCACAAAATGGGCGAGGTGCATGATGGCGCCGCGACCATGGACTGGATGGTGCAAGAGCAGGAGCGGGGTATTACCATTACCTCCGCTGCTACGACTGCATTCTGGGCTGGCTCTGACAAGCAGTTCGACCGTCATCGCTTCAACATCATCGATACCCCGGGCCACGTTGACTTCACTATTGAAGTAGAGCGCTCCCTGCGCGTACTCGATGGCGCGGTCGTTGTGTTCTGCGGTACTTCGGGTGTTGAGCCTCAGTCGGAAACCGTATGGCGTCAAGCCAACAAATACGGCGTTCCGCGTCTTGTTTACGTAAACAAGATGGACCGTGCTGGCGCAAACTTCCTGCGCGTGATCGGTCAGATCAAGCAGCGTCTGGGTCACACTCCGGTGCCTATCCAGTTGGCTATCGGCGCAGAAGACAATTTCCAGGGTCAGATCGATCTGATCTCCATGGAAGCTGTTTACTGGGACGACGCTGACAAAGGTATGGTTGCCCGTCGCGAAGCGATCCCTGCAGAACTGCAGGAATTGGCTGAAGAGTGGCGCAGCAACATGGTTGAAGCTGCCGCTGAAGCCAACGAAGAGCTGATGAACAAGTACCTCGAAGGTGAAGAGCTCACCATCGAAGAAATCAAGTCTGCTCTGCGTCAACGTACCATCGCCGGCGAAATCGTTCTGGCTGTATGCGGTTCTTCGTTCAAGAACAAGGGCGTTCCCCTGGTTCTTGACGCAGTTATCGACTACCTGCCAGCTCCTGTCGACATTCCAGCCATCAAGGGTTCTGACCCGGATGACGAAGAAGTCGCAATGGAGCGTCATGCAGATGACAGCGAACCGTTCTCGGCTCTGGCTTTCAAAATTGCTACCGACCCATTCGTGGGTACCCTGACTTTCGCACGCGTTTACTCGGGTGTGTTGAGCTCCGGTGACGGCGTTTTGAACTCCGTAAAAGGCAAGAAAGAGCGCGTTGGTCGTATGGTGCAAATGCATGCGAACACTCGTGAAGAGATCAAAGAAGTACGCGCTGGCGACATCGCGGCTTTGATCGGCATGAAGGACGTCACCACTGGCGACACCTTGTGCTCTCTTGACAAGCCAATCATCCTCGTTCGCATGGACTTCCCGGAGCCGGTTATCTCGGTTGCCGTTGAGCCTAAAACGAAGGATGACCAGGAAAAAATGGGTATCGCTCTGGGCAAACTTGCTCAGGAAGACCCGTCTTTCCGCGTCAAAACTGATGAAGAGACTGGTCAAACGATCATCTCTGGCATGGGCGAGTTGCACCTGGACATCCTGGTTGACCGGATGCGCCGTGAGTTCAACGTCGAAGCCAACATCGGTAAGCCACAGGTTTCCTATCGTGAGAAAATCACGAAGGCTTGTGAGATCGAAGGCAAGTTCGTACGCCAATCCGGCGGTCGTGGCCAGTTCGGCCATTGCTGGATTCGTTTTGCACCGGCTGACGAAGGTCAGGAAGGTCTGCAATTCGTGAACGAAGTGGTAGGTGGTGTGGTTCCTAAGGAATACATCCCGGCCATCCAGAAGGGTATCGAAGAGCAGATGAAGAACGGTGTTGTTGCCGGCTATCCGCTGATCGGCCTGAAGGCTACCGTTTTCGATGGTTCTTACCACGACGTCGACTCCAACGAGATGGCGTTTAAGGTGGCAGCCTCCATGGCGACCAAGCAACTTGCCTCCAAAGGTGGTGGTGTTGTTCTTGAGCCGATCATGAAGGTTGAAGTTGTTACACCTGAGGACTACATGGGTGACGTGATGGGTGACCTGAATCGTCGTCGTGGTCTGATCCAGGGTATGGAAGATACGGTGTCTGGCAAGGTTATCCGTGCCGAGGTTCCGTTGGGTGAGATGTTCGGTTATGCGACCGACGTTCGCTCCATGTCCCAGGGTCGCGCGAGCTACTCTATGGAATTCTCCAAATACTCCGAGGCTCCGTCGAATGTCGTCGAAGCTATCGTTAAAAAACAAGGCTGATTCAGCCCCTTTAGGCTAGGAGTTAATTGTCGTGGCTAAAGAAAAATTTGATCGTTCCCTACCGCACGTCAACGTTGGCACTATCGGTCACGTTGACCACGGTAAAACCACTCTGACTGCTGCTCTGACTCGCGTCTGCTCCGAAGTTTTCGGTTCGGCTCGTGTTGACTTCGACAAGATCGACAGCGCACCAGAAGAGAAAGCTCGCGGTATTACCATCAACACTGCTCACGTTGAATACAACTCGGCTGTGCGTCACTACGCGCACGTTGACTGCCCAGGTCACGCCGACTACGTAAAAAACATGATCACCGGTGCTGCCCAGATGGACGGCGCTATCCTGGTTTGTTCGGCTGCTGATGGTCCGATGCCACAAACCCGTGAGCACATCCTGCTGTCCCGTCAGGTAGGCGTTCCGTACATCGTGGTCTTCCTGAACAAGGCTGACCTGGTAGACGACGCTGAGCTGCTGGAACTGGTTGAGATGGAAGTGCGCGATCTGCTGAGCACTTACGACTTCCCAGGCGACGACACTCCAATCATCATCGGCTCTGCCCGTATGGCGCTGGAAGGTCTGGACGACAACGAGATGGGCACCACTGCCGTCAAGAAGTTGGTTGAGACTCTGGATAGCTACATTCCTCAGCCTGAGCGTGCTGTCGACAAGCCATTCCTGATGCCGATCGAAGACGTATTCTCCATCTCTGGTCGCGGCACCGTTGTGACTGGTCGTGTTGAGCGCGGTATCGTCAAGATTCAGGACCCGCTGGAAATCGTTGGTCTGCGTGACACCACCGTCACCACCTGTACTGGTGTTGAAATGTTCCGCAAGCTGCTCGACGAAGGTCGTGCTGGCGAGAACTGCGGTGTTCTGCTGCGTGGTACCAAGCGTGACGACGTTGAGCGTGGCCAGGTTCTGGTTAAGCCAGGCACCGTTAAGCCGCACACTCAGTTCGAAGCTGAAATCTACGTACTGAGCAAAGAAGAAGGCGGTCGCCACACTCCGTTCTTCAAAGGCTATCGTCCACAGTTCTACTTCCGTACTACCGACGTAACCGGTAGCTGCGAACTGCCGGAAGGCGTTGAGATGGTAATGCCAGGTGATAACGTTAAAGTTAGCGTTACCCTGATCAAGCCAATCGCAATGGAAGATGGTCTGCGTTTCGCTATTCGTGAAGGCGGTCGTACCGTCGGCGCTGGCGTCGTAGCCAAAATCATCGCGTAAGCGATGAGTCAAAAAAAGCCCCCGCTTGCGGGGGCTTTTTTATTGGGTTGACACCCTGTTAGCTCGTCTATAGAATTGCGCCTCCTTTTAACGGGCGTATTGCGCTCGGTGGGAACAGCAATCTGGAGTCTGAAATCCAATGCAAAATCAGCAAATCCGTATCAGGTTGAAGGCTTTTGACCATCGCTTGATCGACCAATCTACCCAGGAAATCGTGGAAACCGCGAAACGTACTGGTGCACAAGTGCGTGGTCCGATTCCACTTCCTACCCGTAAAGAACGGTTCACTGTTCTGGTTTCACCGCACGTCAACAAAGACGCGCGCGACCAGTATGAGATCCGTACTCATAAGCGCGTTCTGGACATCGTCCAGCCGACGGATAAAACCGTTGACGCTCTTATGAAGCTTGATCTTGCGGCCGGTGTGGAAGTTCAGATCAGCCTCGGCTAAGACTCGGGTCTTAGTCGTGTAACGCTCTGAAATGGGCGGCCATAGCGGGTGAAAGCCCCGTACACTCATGAGGTTTACAACATGACTATTGGTGTAGTCGGTCGTAAATGCGGTATGACCCGTATTTTCACCGAAGAAGGTGTCTCCATTCCGGTTACGGTCATTGAGATCGAGCCGAATCGCGTCACCCAGTTTAAAACCGAAGAAACCGATGGCTATCGTGCAGTGCAAGTCACTGTCGGTGAGCGTCGTGCTTCGCGCGTTACAGCTGCTCAAGCTGGCCACTTCGCTAAAGCGAACGTTGCCGCTGGTCGTACCGTAATGGAATTCCGTCTTGAAGAAGGCGACTACCAGGCCGGCGATCTGATCAACGCTGAAATCTTCGCTGCTGGTCAACTGGTTGATGTAACCGGTCAGTCCAAAGGTAAAGGCTTCCAGGGTACGATCAAGCGCTGGAACTTCCGCGGGCAAGATAATACCCACGGTAACTCCGTGTCCCACCGCGTCCCAGGCTCTATCGGCCAGTGCCAGACTCCTGGTCGTGTATTCAAGGGCAAAAAAATGTCCGGTCATATGGGCGCTGAGCGCGTGACCGTGCAGTCCCTGGAAGTAGTGCGCGTGGACGCTGAACGCAATCTGTTGTTGGTCAAGGGTGCTGTTCCTGGCGCTACTGGCGGCAATCTGGTTGTACGTCCAGCAGCCAAGGCTCGCGGTTAAGGGGAAGCTGACATGCAATTAAATGTAAATGACGCTCAAGCAATCGAAGTTTCCGAACTGACATTTGGCGGCGAATTCAACGAGACGCTGGTACACCAGGCAGTCGTGGCCTACATGGCTGGCGGTCGTCAGGGCACCAAGCAGCAAAAGACCCGTTCAGACGTTCGTGGTGGCGGTAAGCGCCCGTGGCGTCAAAAGGGTACTGGCCGTGCTCGTGCCGGTACAATCCGTAGCCCAATCTGGCGTGGCGGTGGTACCACTTTCGCAGCACGTCCACAGGATCACTCTCAGAAGCTCAACAAGAAGATGTATCGCGCAGCACTGCGCTCCATCCTTGCTGAACTGGTTCGTACTGATCGTCTGGTCGTGGTTCAGGACTTCGCTGTTGAAGCACCGAAAACCAAAGATTTGCTTAACAAGCTGACTGGCATGGGCCTGACTGACGTCTTGATCGTGTCTGACGCTGTTGACCAGAATCTGTACCTGGCTGCTCGCAACCTGCCGCACGTTGATGTACGTGACGTTCAAGGTTCCGATCCAGTTAGTCTGATCGCATACGACAAAGTGTTGATCACTGTGTCGGCCGTGAAGAAATTCGAGGAGCTGCTGGGATGAACCAGGAACGCGTATTTAAAGTTCTGCTTGGCCCGCACGTTTCCGAGAAGGCTACGGTTCTGGCAGACAAAAAAGGTCAGTTCGTTTTCAAGGTTGCTACTGACGCAACCAAGCTGGAAATCAAGAAGGCCGTCGAAAGCCTGTTCAGCGTGAAAGTTGAGCGTGTTACTACCCTGAATGTTCTGGGTAAGAGCAAGCGCACTGCTCGCGGTCTGGGCAAGCGTAATGACTGGAAGAAGGCAGTTATCTCCCTTCAGCCAGGCCAAGATCTCGATTTCAGCAGCAGTGCTGAGTAAGGAAGGGGTGCATCATGGCAATCGTTAAATGCAAACCGACTTCCCCTGGCCGCCGTTTTGTGGTCAAGGTGGTCAACCAGGAGCTGCATAAAGGCGCTCCTCACGCACCGCTGCTCGAGAAGAAATCGAAGACTGGTGGTCGTAACAACAATGGCCGTATTACTACCCGTCACATCGGTGGTGGTCATAAGCAGCATTATCGTTTGGTCGACTTCCGTCGCAACGACAAAGATGGCATCTCTGCCACTGTTGAGCGCATTGAATACGATCCAAACCGTACCGCTCACATCGCCCTTCTGCTGTACGCAGATGGCGAGCGTCGCTACATCATCGCCCCTAAAGGCGTTAGTGCTGGTGACCAACTGATCGCAGGTGCCTTGGCGCCGATCAAACCAGGTAACGCTCTTCAACTGCGCAACATTCCAGTTGGTAGCACCGTTCATGGCATCGAATTGAAGCCAGGTAAAGGCGCTCAGATCGCTCGTTCCGCTGGTGCTTCGGCTCAGCTGATCGCTCGTGAAGGTGTGTACGTTACCCTGCGTCTTCGCTCCGGTGAAATGCGCAAAGTGCTGTCGGAATGCCGTGCAACGCTGGGCGAAGTCTCGAACTCCGAGCATAGCCTGCGTTCCCTGGGTAAAGCTGGTGCCAAACGCTGGCGTGGCGTTCGCCCAACCGTTCGTGGTGTTGCCATGAACCCGGTTGATCACCCACATGGTGGTGGTGAAGGTCGTACCTCTGGTGGTCGTCATCCGGTATCGCCGTGGGGCTTCCCGACTAAGGGCGCGAAGACTCGTGGTAATAAGCGTACCGACAAAATGATCGTCCGTCGTCGCAAGTAAATAGAGGGATACGACAGTGCCACGTTCTCTGAAAAAAGGTCCTTTTATTGATCTTCACCTACTGAAGAAGATCGAAGTGGCGGCGGAAAAGAACGATCGCAAACCGGTGAAAACCTGGTCGCGTCGTTCGATGATCCTGCCACAAATGGTCGGTCTGACCATTGCAGTGCATAACGGTCGCCTTCATGTCCCAGTTCTCGTGAACGAAGACATGGTCGGCCATAAACTAGGCGAGTTTGCCGGTACCCGCACATATCGTGGGCACGTGGCAGACAAGAAAGCCAAGCGTTAAGGGGTAAGGAACGATGGAAGTAGCCGCTAAGTTGTCGGGCGCTCGAATCTCCGCCCAGAAAGCCCGCTTGGTCGCCGACCAGATCCGCGGGAAGAAGGTGGGCGAAGCGCTCAACCTGTTGGCTTTCAGTAACAAGAAAGCTGCCGAGATCCTGAAGAAAGTGCTGGAGTCGGCCGTAGCCAACGCCGAGCACAACGAAGGCGCAGACGTTGATGACCTTAAGGTTGCCACCGTTTTCGTCAACGAAGGGCGTTCGCTGAAGCGTATCATGCCGCGTGCCAAAGGCCGTGCTGATCGCATCGTCAAGCGGTCTTGCCATATCACTGTCAAGGTTGCTGACAAGTAACGGAGTCGAAGAGATGGGTCAGAAAGTACATCCCATTGGCATTCGCCTGGGAATCGTCAAGGAGCACACCTCCGTCTGGTACGCAGACGGTCGGACTTATGCGGACTATTTGTTCGCTGATCTGAAAGTGCGTGAGTACCTCCAAGACAAATTAAAAAGCGCGTCCGTCAGCCGTATCGATATCCATCGTCCGGCTCAGACAGCACGTATCACCATCCACACCGCTCGTCCAGGTATCGTTATCGGGAAGAAAGGTGAGGATGTTGAGAAACTGCGTCAGGACCTGACCAAGCAAATGGGTGTGCCTGTGCACATCAATATCGAAGAGATCCGCAAGCCGGAGCTCGACGGTATGCTGGTTGCGCAGAGCGTAGCTCAGCAGCTGGAGCGCCGCGTAATGTTCCGTCGTGCTATGAAGCGCGCTGTTCAGAACGCCATGCGCATTGGTGCCAAAGGCATCAAAATCCAAGTGAGCGGTCGTCTCGGCGGTGCTGAAATCGCACGTACTGAATGGTATCGCGAAGGTCGTGTGCCACTGCACACCCTGCGTGCCGACATCGACTATGCCAACTACGAAGCTCACACCACTTATGGTGTGATCGGTGTAAAGGTTTGGATCTTCAAAGGCGAAGTAATTGGTGGTCGCCAAGAAGAACTGAAACCACAAGCACCTGCGCCTCGTAAAAAAGCTGCTAAGTAAGGGGTACGCCAAATGTTGCAACCAAAGCGTACGAAGTTCCGCAAGCAGATGACTGGCCACAACCGTGGCTTGGCACTGCGCGGTAGCAAAGTCAGCTTCGGCGAATATGCGCTGAAGTCTGTTGCTCGTGGTCGTCTCACTGCTCGTCAGATTGAGTCAGCGCGTCGTGCACTGACCCGTCACGTTAAACGTGGCGGCAAAATCTGGATCCGTGTATTCCCGGACAAGCCTGTAACCAAAAAGCCCCTCGAAGTTCGTATGGGTAAAGGTAAGGGTAACGTGGAGTACTGGGTTGCCCAGATTCAGCCAGGCAAAGTCCTGTATGAAATCGAGGGTGTTACTGAAGAGCTGGCGCGTGAGGCTTTCGCCCTGGCTGCTGCAAAGCTGCCACTCGCCACCTCCTTTGTTAAGCGGACGGTGATGTGATGAAAGCGAATGAACTTCGTGAAAAATCAGCACAGCAGCTGAACGAGCAACTGCTCGGCCTGCTGCGTGACCAGTTCAATCTGCGTATGCAGAAAGCAACTGGCCAGTTGGGGCAGTCTCACCTGCTCTCGCAAGTTAAGCGCGACATCGCTCGCGTGAAGACTGTGCTCAACCAGCAGGCAGGTAAGTGATCATGGCTGAAGCTGAGAAAAATGTCCGTACGCTGACTGGCCGTGTTGTCAGCGACAAGATGGACAAAACCATCACCGTACTGATCGAGCGTCGCGTAAAGCACCCGATCTACGGTAAATATGTTAAGCGTTCGACTAAGCTGCACGCGCACGACGAAACCAATCAGTGCCACATCGGCGACAAAGTCACTATTCGTGAAACTCGTCCGGTGGCCAAGACCAAGTCTTGGGCATTGGTTGATATTCTCGAACGCGCTGTGGAAGTCTAAGGACTAGGGGTCGGAGAAATTATATGATTCAGACTCAATCCATGCTCGATGTGGCCGATAACAGCGGCGCACGCCGCGTTATGTGCATCAAGGTGCTGGGTGGCTCCCATCGTCGTTACGCTGGTATCGGTGACATCATCAAAGTAACCGTAAAGGAAGCAATTCCGCGCGGTAAGGTGAAAAAAGGCCAAGTGATGACTGCTGTTGTAGTCCGCACTCGCCACGGTGTTCGTCGTGCTGACGGCTCCATCATCCGCTTTGACGGCAACGCTGCTGTTCTTCTGAACAACAAGCAAGAGCCGATTGGCACCCGTATCTTTGGGCCAGTGACCCGTGAACTTCGTACTGAGAAGTTCATGAAGATCGTCTCGCTCGCCCCAGAAGTGCTGTAAGGAGATCCGACATGCAAAAGATTCGTCGTGACGACGAGATCATCGTGATCGCCGGCAAAGACAAAGGTAAGCGCGGTAAGGTGCTCAAGGTTCTTGCTGATGACCGTCTGGTCATTGGTGGGATCAACCTGGTGAAGCGTCATACCAAGCCAAACCCGATGTCGGGCGTACAAGGCGGTATCGTCGAGAAAGAAGCGCCAATGCACGCTTCTAACGTCGCCATTTTCAACGGCGCAACCAACAAGGCTGACCGCGTTGGTTTCAAAGTTGAAGACGGCAAGAAAATTCGTGTCTTCAAGTCGACCCAAAAAGCGGTTGATGCTTGAACACTGCTAGGTAGAAGACCATGGCACGACTAAAAGAGATTTACCGGAAGGAAATCGCTCCGAAACTTAAGGAAGAACTTAAGCTTTCGAACGTGATGGAAGTTCCGCGCGTTACCAAGATCACCCTGAACATGGGGCTGGGCGAAGCGATCGGCGACAAAAAAGTCATCGAGCACGCTGTAGCTGACTTGGAAAAAATCACCGGTCAGAAAGTCGTTGTGACTTACGCCCGTAAATCTATCGCTGGCTTCAAAGTCCGCGAAGGATGGCCGATTGGCGTTAAAGTTACTCTGCGTCGCGATCGTATGTATGAATTCCTGGATCGTCTGCTGTCGATCTCCCTGCCTCGGGTTCGCGACTTCCGCGGCCTGAATGCCAAGTCCTTCGATGGTCGTGGTAACTACAGCATGGGCGTTAAAGAGCAGATCATTTTCCCGGAAATCGATTACGACAAGATCGATGCTCTGCGCGGTCTGGACATTACTCTGACCACCACTGCTCGGACGGATGAAGAAGGTCGCGCATTGCTGCGTGCTTTCAAATTCCCGTTCCGCAACTGATTGGAGTAGGAAAATGGCCAAGAAGAGCATGAAGAATCGTGAGCTGAAGCGTCAGCTCACCGTTGCCAAGTACGCCAAGAAGCGTGCCGAGCTGAAAGCTGTCATCGTTGATCTGAACGCAAGTCCAGAAGCGCGTTGGGAAGCTACAGTAGCTCTGCAGAAGCAGCCACGTGACGCAAGCGCCTCGCGCATGCGTAACCGCTGCCGCATCACTGGTCGTCCGCACGGCGTTTACCGCAAGTTCGGCCTTGGCCGTAACAAACTGCGTGAAGCTGCAATGCGTGGTGACGTTCCGGGTCTGGTTAAAGCCAGCTGGTAAGTCGTCTTTCTCGCTGAACTCCGGCCGGACGCCTACGCGTTTGGTCGGAATGAAGCCTGAATTTGAATCAAGCCCCTATTGGGGCTTGATTCATTTCTGGGGTACGTCTAGAATTGCCGGCTCGCCTGAGCCCGTGTTTTTCATTTGCCCGGAGTTTCTCGGCGATAAGCTGTAGCCGTAAGGCTAATTATTTTGTATTAGGAGCGTCTAGCCCATGAGTATGCAGGACCCGTTAGCGGACATGCTAACTCGTATCCGTAATGCCCAGATGGCTGAAAAGCCCGTCGTAAGCATGCCATCTTCCACGTTGAAGGTAGCTGTAGCCAAAGTCCTGAAGGACGAAGGTTACATTGCGGGTTATCAGATCAGCAGCGAAATCAAACCGCTGTTGTCCATCGAGCTGAAGTACTTCGAAGGCCGTCCAGTCATCGAAGAAGTGAAGCGCGTCAGCCGTCCAGGCTTGCGTCAGTACAAGTCCGTCGATGATCTGCCAAAAGTTCGTGGCGGTCTCGGTGTGTCTATCGTCTCCACCAACAAAGGTGTGATGACGGATCGTGCTGCGCGCGCTGCCGGTGTCGGCGGCGAAGTGCTTTGCACAGTGTTCTAAGGGGGGATAAGCATGTCACGCGTAGCTAAGAACCCCGTTAAGTTGCCAGCAGGCGTCGAAGTTAAGCTCGTCGGCCAGCAGCTTTCGGTGAAGGGTGCCAAGGGCACTCTAGATCTGAACATCCATTCGTCTGTTGAAATTGTTGAAGAAGCTGGTGAGCTGCGTTTCGCTGCTCGCAATGGCGATCAACAAACTCGCGCAATGGCCGGCACCACTCGTGCACTGGTTAACAACATGGTCCAGGGCGTAAGCCAAGGCTTCGAGCGTAAGCTCCAGCTGGTCGGTGTTGGTTATAAAGCGCAAGCAAAAGGCACAGTGCTGAACCTGGCTCTTGGCTTCTCGCACCCAGTGGATTACGAACTGCCGGAAGGCATCACCGCTGAGACTCCCAACCAGACCGATATCTTCATTCGAGGTATCGATAAGCAGTTGGTTGGTCAAGTGGCCGCTGAGATCCGCGACTTCCGCCGTCCTGAGCCGTACAAAGGCAAAGGTGTGCGTTACGCAGACGAAGTCGTCCGCCGTAAAGAAGCCAAGAAGAAGTAGGGCATAGCAAATGACCGACAAGAAAGTTACCCGACTGCGTCGCGCTCGGAAAGCACGCCTGAAAATGCACGAGCTAGAAGTCGTGCGTCTCTGCGTGTACCGCTCTTCGCAGCACATTTATGCCCAGGTCATTTCGGCCGACGGCAGCAAAGTCTTGGCAAGCGCCTCGACTTTGGACAAAGAACTGCGTGATGGTGCCACTGGCAACATCGACGCGGCCACTAAGGTTGGCCAGCTGGTCGCTGAGCGTGCGAAAGCCGCCGGTGTATCGCAAGTGGCTTTTGACCGTTCTGGCTTCAAGTACCACGGCCGCGTCAAGGCGCTGGCTGATGCTGCTCGTGAAGGCGGGCTGGAGTTCTAAGTTATGTCAAATAACGACCAAAAACGCGACGAAGGCTACATCGAGAAGCTGGTTCAAGTTAACCGCGTTGCCAAGACTGTAAAAGGCGGCCGTATCTTCACTTTCACCGCGTTGACCGTGGTTGGTGATGGTAAAGGGCGTGTTGGCTTTGGTCGTGGCAAGTCACGTGAAGTGCCTGCTGCGATCCAGAAGGCGATGGAAGCTGCTCGCCGCAACATGATCCAGGTTGATCTGAACGGCACTACCCTGCAGTACGCAATGAAGTCCGCCCATGGCGCTTCGAAGGTGTACATGCAGCCTGCTTCTGACGGTACCGGTATCATCGCTGGCGGCGCTATGCGCGCAGTGCTGGAAGTTGCTGGTGTTCAGAACGTATTGGCTAAGTGCTATGGCTCGACTAACCCTGTAAACGTGGTTCACGCCACATTCAAGGGTTTGAAGGCTATGCAATCTCCTGAGTCTATTGCTGCCAAGCGCGGCAAAAGTGTCAAGGAGATCTTCTGATCATGGCTACCGTTAAAGTAACGTTGATCAAAAGCATGACCGGTCGCATTCCTAACCACAAATTGTGTGTGAAAGGTCTGGGTCTGCGTCGCATCGGTCACACTGTAGAAGTGCTGGATACTCCCGAGAATCGCGGGATGATCAACAAGGCTTACTACATGCTGCGAGTCGAGGGTTAATCGATGAAACTCAATGATCTGAGTCCAGCGCCGGGTTCCCGTCGCGAAAAGCATCGTCCGGGCCGTGGTATCGGTAGTGGTTTGGGTAAGACCGGTGGCCGTGGCCACAAAGGTCAATCCTCCCGCTCTGGTGGCACAATCGCTCCGGGCTTTGAAGGCGGCCAACAGCCGTTGCATCGTCGTCTGCCAAAATTCGGCTTCGTTTCCCTGAAGGCCATGGACCGCGCAGAAGTGCGTTTGTCCGAGCTGGCTAAAGTGGAAGGCGACGTCGTAACTGTGCAGTCCCTGAAGGATGCCAACGTGATCAACCAAAACGTACAGCGTGTGAAAATCATGTTGTCCGGTGAGGTTACTCGCGCTGTCACCATCAAAGGTATCGCAGCCACCAAAGGTGCGCGTGCGGCTATCGAAGCAGCTGGCGGCAAGTTCGAGGAATAAATGGCTAAGCAAGGTGCTCTCTCAGCGCTCGGCAAAGGCGGTATGTCTGAACTCTGGGCTCGTCTGCGTTTTCTGTTCCTGGCGATTATCGTCTACCGAATAGGCGCACACATCCCGGTACCAGGTATCAATCCTGACCGACTCGCAGACCTGTTTCGACAGAATGAGGGGACCATTCTTAGCTTGTTCAACATGTTTTCCGGTGGCGCACTGGAACGGATGAGCATCTTTGCACTGGGGATCATGCCGTATATTTCGGCATCGATCATCATGCAGCTGATGACCGCCGTCAGTCCGCAGTTGGAGCAGTTGAAGAAGGAAGGTGAGGCTGGTCGTCGTAAGATCAGTCAATACACCCGCTATGGCACCGTCGTCCTGGCTCTGGTTCAAGCTATCGGCATGTCCGTTGGCCTGGCCAGTCAGGGCGTTGCGTTCTCTGCAGATATCGGCTTCCACTTCGTGGCCGTCACCACCTTTGTGGCGGGGGCGATGTTCATGATGTGGCTGGGCGAGCAGATTACCGAGCGCGGTGTTGGTAACGGTATCTCGATGTTGATTTTCGCAGGTATCGTCGCCGGTCTTCCGAGAGCTATCGGGCAGTCTTTCGAGTCTGCTCGTCAGGGCGATATCAACATTTTCGCTCTGGTTGCGATCGGGTTGCTGGCAGTAGCGATCATCGGTTTCGTGGTGTTCATTGAGCGTGGTCAGCGTCGTATTGCTGTTCACTACGCCAAGCGTCAGCAGGGCCGCAAGGTCTTTGCTGCGCAGACAAGCCACTTGCCGCTGAAAGTGAACATGGCTGGCGTTATTCCGGCCATCTTCGCGAGCAGCATTTTGCTGTTTCCGGCTTCGTTGGGTTCCTGGTTTGGTCAGTCTGAAGGTATGGGCTGGTTGCAGGACATCTCGCAGTCGATCGCTCCTGGTCAGCCGTTGAATATTCTGCTGTTTAGTGCAGGGATTATTTTCTTCTGCTTCTTCTATACGGCGTTGATGTTCAATCCGAAAGACGTAGCGGAAAACCTGAAGAAGTCCGGTGCCTTTATTCCGGGTATTCGTCCAGGCGAGCAGTCGGCGCGCTATATTGATGGCGTTCTGACCCGCTTGACCATGTTCGGTGCTCTATATATGACGGCCGTGTGTCTGCTTCCACAGTTTTTGGTGGTCGCAGCAAACGTACCGTTCTACCTTGGCGGGACCTCGTTGCTGATCGTGGTAGTGGTTGTGATGGACTTCATGTCGCAAGTACAATCGCACCTCGTTTCGCACCAGTATGAATCCCTGATGAAGAAAGCCAACCTGAAGGGCTACGGCAGCGGCATGCTGCGCTGAAGCACCCATAAGGTTCGAGGAGTTGGTGATGAAAGTTCGTGCATCGGTGAAAAAGCTGTGCCGTAACTGCAAGATTATTCGCCGCGAAGGTGTTGTTCGAGTAATTTGCAGCGCGGAACCACGTCACAAACAGCGCCAAGGCTGAGTGTGATCTGCTTAAGCCCAGCAGCTAGTGCGCTGCTGGGTTGATTATTTGTTATTACAGCGATATTATCTCGCGCCCTATTTCTTGGCTTCCGGGGCGTAGGTAGCTGTCAATTGGAGTCCCACTGAATGGCCCGTATTGCAGGCGTTAACATTCCAGATAACAAGCATACTGTTATCTCGTTGACCTACATCTATGGTGTTGGTCGCACCACTGCACAGAAAATTTGTGCAACCACTGGGGTTAACCCAGCGGTAAAGATCAAAGATCTGAGCGACGAGCAGATTGAACAGCTGCGTGGCGAAGTGGCGAAGTTCACCACTGAAGGTGATCTGCGTCGCGAAATCAACATGAAAATCAAGCGCTTGATGGATTTGGGCTGCTACCGCGGTCTGCGCCATCGTCGTGGTCTTCCAGTGCGCGGTCAGCGTACCAAGACCAACGCGCGTACTCGCAAAGGTCCGCGTAAGCCGATCCGCAAGTAATCGCACCAGCGCAACGACAGGAATTTAGTCATGGCAAAACCTGCTGCTCGTCCTCGTAAAAAAGTTAAAAAGACGGTGGTTGATGGCATCGCCCACATCCACGCGTCGTTTAACAACACAATCGTCACCATCACCGATCGTCAAGGTAACGCGCTTTCTTGGGCTACCTCCGGCGGTTCGGGTTTCCGCGGTTCACGTAAGTCCACCCCGTTCGCTGCTCAAGTAGCTGCTGAACGTGCTGGTCAAGCTGCGCTGGAGTATGGTCTGAAGAACCTCGACGTTAACGTCAAGGGTCCAGGTCCAGGTCGTGAGTCTGCTGTCCGTGCTTTGAACGGCTGTGGCTATAAGATCGCCAGCATCACCGACGTGACGCCAATCCCGCACAACGGGTGCCGTCCGCCGAAGAAGCGCCGCGTGTAATCCAGGAGACTGTAAGAAATGGCTCGTTACATTGGTCCAAAATGCAAACTTGCTCGTCGTGAAGGCACCGATCTCTTTTTGAAGAGCGGCGTTCGCGCTATCGAATCCAAGTGCAACATCGAAGCAGCTCCAGGCATCCACGGCCAACGCCGCGGTCGCCAGTCCGATTACGGCACTCAGCTGCGTGAGAAACAAAAAGTACGTCGCATCTATGGCGTTCTCGAACGTCAGTTCAGCGGTTACTACAAAGAAGCTGCCGGCAAGAAAGGCGCTACTGGTGAGAACCTGCTGCAACTGCTCGAATGCCGCCTGGACAACGTCGTATACCGCATGGGCTTCGGCTCGACACGTGCTGAATCCCGTCAATTGGTTTCGCACAAGTCGGTCAGCGTCAACGGCAAAACCGTTAACGTTCCTTCGTACCAGGTTCGTGCTGGTGACGTGGTTGCTATCCGCGAGAAGGCCAAGAACCAACTGCGCATTGTCCAAGCTCTCGATCTGTGTGCCCAACGTGGCCGCGTAGAATGGGTAGAAGTAGACATTGAGAAGAAGTCGGGCGTCTTCAAAAACGTTCCTGCTCGCAGTGATCTGTCCGCCGACATCAACGAAAGCCTGATTGTCGAGCTCTACTCCAAGTAAGGGCTAGAAAATAGGTGCATCCATGCAGATTTCGGTAAATGAGTTCCTGACACCCCGCCATATTGATGTGCAGGTTGTCAGTCCAACCCGCGCTAAAATCACACTCGAGCCTCTCGAGCGTGGTTTTGGCCATACCCTGGGCAACGCGCTGCGCCGCATCCTGTTGTCCTCCATGCCCGGCTGTGCAGTAGTCGAGGCCGAGATTGACGGTGTACTCCATGAGTACAGCGCCATCGAAGGTGTACAGGAAGATGTCATTGAAATCCTGTTGAACCTTAAAGGTCTGGCTATCAAGCTGCACGGTCGAGACGAAGTTACGCTGACCTTGTCGAAGAAGGGTTCGGGGGTGGTTACCGCTGCCGATATTCAGCTGGATCATGATGTCGAGATCGTTAATCCCGATCACGTAATCGCTAACCTGGCGTCTAACGGCGCCCTGAACATGAAGCTCACCGTAGCTCGTGGTCGTGGTTATGAACCGGCAGACTCGCGTCAGAGCGATGAAGACGAAAGCCGCAGCATCGGTCGCTTGCAGCTCGATTCTTCGTTCAGCCCGGTTCGCCGTATCGCATACGTGGTGGAAAACGCCCGTGTCGAGCAGCGTACTAACCTGGACAAGCTGGTTATTGATCTGGAAACCAACGGTACTCTGGATCCTGAAGAGGCTATTCGCCGCGCTGCAACCATTCTGCAACAGCAGTTGGCTGCGTTCGTCGACCTCAAAGGTGACAGCGAACCAGTGGTAATCGAACAGGAAGACGAGATCGATCCGATCCTGCTTCGTCCGGTTGACGATTTGGAACTGACTGTACGTTCGGCCAACTGCCTCAAGGCGGAGAACATTTACTACATCGGCGACCTGATTCAGCGCACCGAAGTAGAACTGTTGAAGACTCCGAACCTTGGCAAGAAATCCTTGACTGAGATCAAGGACGTCCTGGCCTCCCGTGGTCTGTCCCTCGGCATGCGCCTCGACAACTGGCCGCCGGCAAGTCTTAAGAAGGACGACAAGGCGACTGCCTGATCGTCGTAATCACCGAACGTTGTGTTTGGTAAGGAATGAACCATGCGTCATCGTAAAAGTGGTCGTCACCTGAGCCGGACTAGCTCCCACCGTAAGGCCATGTTTCAAAACATGGCGGTGTCGCTGTTCGAGCACGAGCTGATCAAAACTACATTGCCGAAAGCCAAAGAACTGCGCCGCGTTGCTGAGCCGCTGATCACTTTGGCCAAGACAGACAGTCTGGCTAACCGCCGTCTGGCTTTCGACCGTACTCGTTCGAAAGCAATCGTTGGTAAGCTGTTCAACGATCTGGGCAAGCGTTATGCAACCCGTGAGGGTGGCTACCTGCGCATCCTCAAGTGCGGTTTCCGCACTGGCGACAACGCGCCTATGGCGTACGTCGAACTGGTTGATCGTCCTGCCGGCGGTGAAGCTGTATCCGCTGAGTAAGACGTCAGTCTGAAACAAAGAACCGGGCCTTGTGCCCGGTTTTTTGTGCTTGTAAGAAAAGCACGGTTCGTACAAGTTTCCCTGTCTGGCTCTCTGCATCATGCGCACGGGAGTGAGTTAGTAATTTTCTATCGGTAGCTACAAATTAATGAATTTGTAGGTGTAACGTCGATGATCAATACTCCCTTCCAGCCAATTAGCCGGCAGTTCAAAGACTGACAGAGGAAGTAGATTGCATGAGCCAGAATAAAACGCTTACAACCGCCAGCGGCGCACCTGTCGCCGATAACCAGAATTCCCGCTCTGCCGGCCCGCGTGGCCCGCTGCTCCTCGACGACTTCCATCTGCTTGAGAAGCTTGCTCACTTCAACCGCGAAAACATTCCAGAACGACGCGTTCACGCCAAAGGTTCGGGCGCTCACGGTACCTTCACGGTCACCGGCGATATTTCGTCGTACACCAGTGCGAAACTGTTCGACGCTGTTGGTAAGCAAACCCCGATCTTCCTGCGCTTCTCCACCGTGGGTGGCGAGCGTGGTTCGGCCGATACCGAGCGTGACCCACGTGGTTTCGCCCTGAAGTTCTATACCGAAGAAGGCAACTGGGACATTGTTGGCAACAACACGCCTGTGTTCTTCATTCGGGATCCGCTGAAGTTTCCTGATTTCATCCACACCCAGAAACGTCTGCCGCAGAGCAATCTGAAAAGCGGGCAGATGATGTGGGACTTCTGGTCGCATTCACCTGAGGCGCTGCACCAGGTCACGATCCTGTTTTCCGATCGCGGTATTCCGGACGGTTATCGCCACATGCACGGCTTCGGCAGTCACACCTACAGCTTGATCAGCACGTCAGGCGAGCGTCACTGGGTAAAATGGCACTACAAGACCCAGCAAGGCATCAAGAACCTGGCGCCGGCCGATGCCGCGCGCATTGCCGGTACCGATCCTGATTACGCCCAACGCGACCTGTTTGGCGCCATCGAGAAAGGCGACTTCCCGAAGTGGACCGTTTGCATCCAGCTGATGACCGAAGCCCAAGCTGCGGCGCATCACGAGAATCCGTTTGATGTGACCAAAACCTGGTCGCAGAAAGAATATCCGCTGATCGAAGTGGGCGAGCTTGAGCTCAATCGTAATCCGCTGAATTACTTCGCTGAAGTCGAGCAGGCCGCATTTGGCCCGAGCAACATGGTGCCGGGCGTGGGTCTTTCGCCGGATCGCATGCTGCAAGGTCGTGTGTTCGCTTATGCCGACGCCCATCGCTATCGCGTCGGGACCAATCACCAGCAACTGCCGATCAACGCGCCACGTAACCCAGTGCACAGCTACCAGCGTGACGGTTCCATGGCATTCGGTAGCAATGGCGGTTCGGCACCGAACTACGAGCCGAACAGCTACGCCGACGCGCCGAAGCAGGATTCTCGTTACGCTGAACCTGCGCTGGCATTGAGTGGCGCGGCTGATCGTTACGATCATCGCGAAGACGGCGATTACTACAGCCAGGCGGGCAAGTTGTTCAACCTGATGAACGCTGACCAGAAAGCGTTGCTGATCAGCAATATCGCTGGCGCCATGGCGGGAGTTTCGAATGATGTGGTGCAGCGTCAACTGCAGCATTTCTTCAAAGCCGATGCAGCTTATGGCCAAGGTGTTGCTGACACATTGGGTGTTCAGCTGGGCTAACTCGAAGTGATAAACAGAACCGCCCTCATTTGGGCGGTTTTTCGCATCCGGTTGTCCGACTTTCGCTGCTTTTGACTACTTATTTGCTGTTTGACAAGTGACCTCGGCGCGCAGTTGGTTCAAACTCCACACTTTAAAGCAGGGAGATTTAGGGCGATGCAAGGTCACCCGGATGTAATCGATTATCTCAAGACGTTGCTGGTTGGCGAACTGGCGGCGCGTGACCAATATTTCATCCATTCGCGGATGTACGAAGACTGGGGCTTCAGCAAGCTCTACGAACGTATCAATCACGAGATGGAAGAAGAGACCCAACACGCCGACGCATTGATGCGCCGCATCCTGATGCTCGAAGGTACGCCGCGTATGCGTGCGGATGACCTGGATATCGGCGCCACAGTCCCTGAGATGCTCGCCAGCGATCTTCGCCTGGAATACAAGGTGCGTGCCGCGCTATGCAAGGGCATTGAGCTCTGTGAGCTGCACAAGGATTACGTCAGCCGCGATATCCTGCGTATCCAGTTGGCAGACACCGAAGAAGACCATACCTATTGGCTTGAACAGCAACTGGGTCTGATCAAGCGCATCGGTCTGGAAAATTATCTGCAATCGCAGTTCTGATCCGCACCGTTCGCCACGCATGAAAAAGCCCCTGCACATAACGTGACAGGGGCTTTTTATTGCCTTGCTGTTAAGCCGTCAGGCTTTATCCCGGAGCAGCAAAGGCTTGAGGTAATGCCCTGTGTAGGATTGCTCCATCTCGGAGACCTGCTCGGGCGTGCCCACGGCAATGATCTGCCCGCCCTTGGAGCCGCCTTCCGGCCCGAGGTCGACCAGCCAGTCCGCGGTTTTGATCACGTCCAGGTTGTGCTCGATCACCACCACGGTGTTGCCGTGGTCGCGCAAACGATGCAGCACGTCCAGCAGTTGCTGAATATCCGCGAAGTGCAGGCCGGTGGTCGGCTCGTCGAGGATGTACAGCGTCTTGCCGGTATCGCGCTTGGAAAGCTCACGGGACAATTTGACCCGCTGGGCTTCACCGCCGGACAACGTTGTCGCCGACTGGCCGAGTTTGATGTAGGACAAGCCCACATCCATCAGCGTTTGCAGCTTGCGCGCCAGGGCCGGTACGGCATCGAAGAACACACGTGCTTCCTCGATGGTCATTTCCAACACTTCGTGGATGTTCTTGCTCTTGTATTTGATTTCAAGGGTTTCGCGGTTGTAGCGCTTGCTCTTGCACACGTCGCACGGCACATAAATGTCCGGCAGGAAGTGCATTTCGACCTTGATCAAGCCATCGCCCTGACACGCCTCGCAACGGCCGCCCTTGACGTTAAACGAGAACCGCCCAGGCCCGTAACCACGGGAGCGGGATTCCGGAACACCGGCGAACAACTCGCGAATCGGCGTAAACAGCCCGGTGTAAGTCGCCGGGTTGGAACGCGGCGTACGGCCAATCGGGCTTTGGTCGATATCCACGACTTTATCGAGGTGCTGCAAACCGTTGATGCTGTCGTGGGTCGCCGCTTCCAGCGTGGTCGCGCCATTGAGCGCGGTGGCGCTGAGCGGGAACAGCGTGTTGTTGATCAGCGTGGATTTGCCCGAACCGGAGACCCCGGTGACGCAGGTCAGCAGGCCGATGGGGATTTCCAGATCCACATTGCGCAAGTTGTTGCCCCGCGCACCCTTGAGGGTCAGCGACAGCTTCTTGTTGCGCGGCGTGCGCTTGGCCGGGATTGCGATCTTCACGCGACCGGAAAGGTACTTGCCGGTCAGCGAGTCGGGATGGGCCATTACTTCGGCCGGCGTACCTTCGGCGACGATGTGACCGCCATGCACGCCCGCACCCGGACCGATATCGACCACGTAGTCTGCGAGGCGAATGGCATCTTCATCGTGCTCGACCACGATCACCGTGTTGCCAATGTCACGCAGATGCTTGAGCGTGCCGAGCAAACGATCGTTGTCGCGCTGATGCAGGCCAATAGATGGCTCATCGAGGATGTACATCACCCCGACCAGCCCCGCACCAATCTGACTGGCCAGACGAATCCGTTGCGCTTCGCCACCGGACAGGGTGTCGGCGCTGCGATCAAGGGTCAGATAATCAAGTCCGACGTTGACCAGAAATTGCAGGCGTTCGCGAATTTCCTTAAGGATCTTGTCGGCGATTTCCCCGCGTCGGCCGGTCAGCTTCAGCACACCGAAATACTCGGTCGCGTCGCCAATCGGCATGTTGGTCACTGCCGGCAGGGTTTTCTCGCCCACCCAGACGTGCCGCGCTTCGCGACGCAAGCGGGTGCCGCGACAATCCGGGCAAGGCTGCGTACCGAGGAACTTGGCCAGTTCTTCACGAACTGTCGCCGATTCCGTTTCGCGGTAGCGACGTTCCAGATTGGGCACGATGCCTTCGAAAGGGTGCGCACGTTTAACGATGTCGCCACGGTCGTTCAGGTAGCGGAAATCCACGCTCTGCGAGCCGCTGCCGTTGAGCAGGATCTTCTGCTGTTCGGCGGGCAACTCTTTGAACGGCACTTCCAGACTGAAGCCGTAATGCTTGGCCAGCGAACCGAGCATCTGGAAGTAATAGACGTTACGCCGGTCCCAGCCGCGAATCGCACCCTCAGCCAGGGTCAACTCGCCATTGACCAGACGTTTGATGTCGAAAAATTGTTTCACGCCCAGGCCGTCACAGGTCGGGCAAGCGCCAGCCGGGTTGTTGAATGAGAACAGCTTGGGTTCCAGTTCGCTGATAGCGTGGCCGCAGATCGGGCAGGCGAAGCGTGCGGAGAAAATCATCTCTTCGCCAGGCTCGTCGTCCATCGGTGCCACCCAGGCGATACCGTCCGCCAGCTTCAGCGCGGTCTCGAACGACTCTGCCAGCCGCTGTTGCAGGTCAGGGCGCACCTTGAAGCGGTCGACGACCACATCAATGGAATGCTTTTTCTGCTTGTCCAGCTTGGGCAACTCATCGAGTTCGCACAGCCGGCCATTGACCCTGGCCCGCACAAAACCTTGGGCGCGCAGTTCTTCGAAAACCGAAAGATGCTCGCCTTTGCGCTCACGAATCACCGGCGCCAGCAGCATCAACTTGCTGCCTTCGGGTTGCGCCATGACCAGGTCAACCATCTGACTGACGGTCTGCGCTTCCAGCGGAATGTCGTGATCCGGGCAACGAGGCTGACCGACCCGCGCATACAGCAGACGCAGGTAATCGTAGATCTCGGTAATGGTCCCGACGGTGGAGCGCGGGTTGTGCGAAGTGGATTTCTGCTCGATGGAAATCGCTGGCGACAGGCCTTCGATGGTATCGACGTCCGGCTTTTCCATCATCGAGAGGAATTGCCGGGCGTATGCGGAAAGGGATTCGACATAGCGCCGCTGCCCTTCGGCATACAGCGTGTCAAAGGCCAGCGACGATTTGCCCGAGCCGGAAAGCCCGGTGATAACGATCAGCTTGTCGCGTGGCAGGGTGAGGTCGATGTTTTTCAGGTTGTGGGTTCGGGCCCCACGAATCAGGATCTTGTCCAAAGTGGCCTCGCTCGGCGGGCGTCGAAAACATGGGAGTATACGGTCAAATACTGGATGGATGCACACTATCGCGGCGTAACATGAAGACCATGTCATCTATGCGCGGCAAAGCGTCGCGATATACCCCGTCAATCGATGGGACTGGTAGAATCGCCGCCGGTTCACATGAGGTTTTTCCATGCACGATCCCCACAGCGAGCGAATGAGTGGCGGCGAGACCCGCGCAGCAGGTGGTCTGGCCCTGGTGTTTGCGTTTCGCATGCTTGGCATGTTCATGGTTTTGCCGGTCCTGGCGACCTACGGCATGGACATGGCGGGTGCCAGCCCGGCGCTGATCGGCCTGGCCATCGGCGCGTACGGCCTGACCCAAGCGGTGTTACAGATTCCGTTCGGAGTTCTTTCCGACCGGATCGGCCGGCGCCCGGTGATTTATTTCGGGCTGATTATTTTTGCCTTGGGCAGCGTGCTCGCAGCCAACGCCGACTCGATCTGGGGAATTATCGCCGGACGCATCCTGCAAGGCGCAGGCGCAATTTCGGCTGCGGTAATGGCCTTGTTGTCAGATCTGACCCGGGAACAGCATCGCACCAAGGCCATGGCCATGATCGGCATGACCATTGGCCTGTCGTTTGCGGTGGCGATGGTGGTCGGCCCGTTGCTGACCCGCGCATTCGGTTTGTCCGGGCTGTTTCTCGCCACTGGCGCAATGGCCTTGATCGGGATTCTGATCGTCGCGTTCGTGGTGCCGAAAAAGACTGGCACCTTGCAGCACCGCGAATCAGGTGTCGCACGCCAGGCATTGGGGCCAACGTTGCGCCACCCAGACCTGCTACGCCTGGATTTAGGTATCTTCGTGTTGCACGCGATGCTCATGTCAAGCTTCGTGGCGCTGCCTCTGGCGCTGGTCACCAAAGCCGGTTTGCCCAAGGAACAGCACTGGTGGGTCTACCTTACGGCGCTGCTGATCTCATTTTTCGCAATGATTCCCTTCATCATTTATGGTGAGAAAAAGCGTCAGATGAAGCGCGTGCTGATTGGTGCCGTGGGCGTGTTGATGCTCACTGAGCTATTCTTCTGGGCGTATGGCGATACGTTGCGAGCACTGGTCATCGGGACAGTGGTATTCTTCATCGCGTTCAATCTGCTGGAAGCTTCACTTCCGTCACTGATCAGCAAGGTTTCACCGGCTGGCGGAAAAGGCACGGCGATGGGCGTATATTCCACCAGCCAGTTCCTTGGTTCGGCTGCAGGTGGGATACTCGGCGGCTGGTTGTTCCAGCATGGCGGGCTCGATGTGGTTTTCCTCGGTGGTGCTGCCATGGCGGCGATCTGGCTTGCCGTAGCAGTGACCATGCGCGAACCGCCTTACGTGACGAGCCTACGCTTGCCGTTGTCGCCGCAAGCACCGCGTGACGCAGGCCTGGCAGCGCGGTTGATGGCTGTAGCAGGTGTAACGGATGCAGTGGTGGTTGCTGAAGAGGCGGCCATCTATATCAAATTAGACACAGCACTATTGGATCGCGCGTCTCTGGAACGAATGGTCAATCCATCGACCGAAACGTGCGAAGCCTAGGAGAACGTTATGGCCCGTGGGGTTAACAAAGTCATATTGGTCGGCACTTGCGGCCAGGATCCCGAAGTTCGCTACTTGCCTAACGGTAACGCCGTGACCAACCTGAGTCTGGCGACCAGCGAACAGTGGACCGACAAGCAAACCGGTCAGAAAGTCGAAAAGACTGAATGGCACCGCGTTTCGATGTTCGGCAAAGTCGCCGAAATCGCTGGCGAGTACCTGCGTAAGGGCTCCCAGGTCTACATCGAAGGCAAGCTGCAAACCCGCGAGTGGGAAAAAGACGGCATCAAGCGCTACACCACTGAAATCGTCGTCGACATGCAAGGCACCATGCAACTGTTGGGCGGTCGTCCTCAAGGCGAAGGCGCTCCACAGGGTCAAGGTGGCGGCGGTTATCAGCAGAATTCGGCACCGCGTCCTCAACAGTCGCGTCCGCAGCAGTCCGCACCTCAAGCCCAGCCACAACGCGAATCGCGTCCGGCTCCGCAACAAGCGCCGCAACCGGCTGCAGATTTCGACAGCTTTGATGATGATATTCCGTTCTAGGTCATGCCTGGAAACGTAAAAAGGGCCCGTGACTTCACCGTCACGGGCCCTTTTTTATGGAGTGGGATCTGGTTTGGTCGCGGACACTTCGCTGATTTTGCTGACGCTGGTGATCTGGCCGTTCCAGACCATTTCGTAATGCGCGGTCTGGATGATCGACGAGACGGGGCGCGGTTTCATCAGCGCCCAGCAGCATTGGCCGTGGGCTCTGACCGAGCGGTAACGCAAACCGTTGCTGCCCGTGGCCCTGATTTCCCGGCCTAGTCGATGTGATGCGCTGTAATCGACCGGATCGTAAATGGGATCAGTCATCGGCACTGCCGAAGCGTCCAGCATCCCGGCTTCATTGAAGGTGCAGGACAGGCCTCGAAACACAAACCGCTCGTAGCTCAGGTTTTGCACGTTTGACCAGTATTTGTTCTGGTGATGCTGCACTTCAGCCAGCGCCGTATCCATGCTGTCCGCCAGATACAAAACCCCGTAACTGCCATCACTGAACCGCGAGCCACTCGGGTTGATATGGGTAAAGGGCGCCGTCGCGTAAGAGCAGCCGGTGATGCCGAACGGGATTTCTGCAAGCGGGATCAATTCCAGGCGGCCGGTTTGATTCAATAGGCGTGGGTTGGTCAGCGCCTGAATCTGGTACAGGGCTTCAAACTCGTCGGCGCTGGCGACATCATCGAACAGGTCAATGGGCGGGAATTTGGAATTGACCAGTCGATAGGCCTGCTGTTGCTCGTCACTCAGGCTCGGCAACTGGCTGAGCATCACCACAAGCCACCGCGCAGCACGTCGATACGCCGGAAGGTTTCGTACAGGGAAATCATGTCGCCTTGCGCCATGATTTCCAGCGGCGAGCGGCCGTTGAAAAACTCGTTGTGGTTAGCCATTGCCGGAAAACCGTAGACGTTATCCGGGTTGTCAAACACCAGGCGCAGGGCGGCGTGGATGTTGAGGACGAAGCTGATGCGCTGCATCTGATCCGCATCCAGACTCACGGACCAGGCGGGATCCTGCTGGTTGGCGCGTACATAAGTGCTGCGCGATATACGCAGGATGCGACATGTTTGATCACTTGAGGCTCGCCACTTTTCAAGAATGGCGACGGCGGCACGCAAACCCGCAGCGCATTGCGCCTTGGTGAATGCCTGGAGTCGAAGGACTGCCGACATGGCAATGACCTCTCTTTGAGTCTGTAGATACATTTGTTAGTAAATATAGTCTATAGATTCAAATTCCGCCAGTGCCTGTAGGAGCGAGGCTTGCCCGCGAGACGTCATTTAACGTGATGGATATGTCGACAGGAATACCGATTCGCGGGCAAGCCTCGCTCCAACAGGCCCCGTTTTTTCCTGCGTTACAACCCCAACTCTGAAAGCCCTGGATGATCATCCGGGCGTCTGCCCAGCGGCCAATGAAACTTGCGCTCCGATTCCTTGATCGGCATATCGTTGATGCAGGCAAAGCGGTTGGCCATCAAACCGTTCTCGGCGAATTCCCAGTTTTCGTTGCCGTACGAGCGAAACCAGTTGCCCGAATCATCGTGCCATTCGTAGGCGTAACGCACGGCGATGCGGTTATCAGTGAACGCCCATAGCTCTTTGATCAGCCGGTAATCCAGCTCTTTGGCCCATTTGCGTGTGAGAAAACCCTTGGCTTCGTCACGATTGGTCGCGAATTCGGTGCGATTGCGCCAGCGGGTATCCAAGGTATAAGCCCGTGCGACTTTTTCCGGGTCGCGGCTGTTCCAGCCATCTTCAGCGAGGCGGACTTTCTGGATGGCCGATTCAAGGGAAAAGGGCGGCAGAGGAGGGCGTATTTCGGTGTTTGCTGACATGACGAAACCTCTAGACGATGAGCGTGGATGGCGTTGCTGTGGGGGAATCATTGATCTGGACAGATTTGAGCAGTAACTCGGCCATATCCCGCGCGCTGTCCGCCGCGCTGTGATCACCCATGACCCGCGCCAGGGTGATTGCGCCGTCGATCAGGATCAGCAGCTGTTTGGCCAGCACTTCAGGCTGCTCGACTTTCAACTGCTGGCACAACTCAAGGGCGTAATCGAAAAGCTTCTGCTTGTGGGTCTTGGCCAGTTGGCGGACCGGATCGGCAGGGTCACCGATTTCACCTGCGGTATTGATAAACGCGCAGCCGCGAAAACCTTCCGACTTAAACCAGCCCTTAAGCACTGCGAACATCTTCAGAATGCGCGCCTCGGGCGTCGCCGCCTTGTCGGTCTCGCTGCGAAACCAGGCCATCCAGCGGATATCCCGCGCGCTCAATGCATGCATCGCGACTTCATCCTTGGTGGCGTAGTAGCGATAAATGCTTTTGCGCGCGACACCCGACGTGCGCACCAGCAAATCCATGCCCATGGCATGAATCCCGTTCTGGTAGATGAGTTGCTCGGCGGTTTGCAGGATTTTGTCCTGCACGGTTGTAGTCGTTGGCTTATTCATGGGGAGAAAGGTAGAACGATCGTTCTACCCCGTCAAGCGTTGAATTTCAGATCAAAGAACGGCAGCGCTCGGCTTTTCCCCCGCCAGCCCTTGTGCAAGGCTGGCCAGGACCATTTCGCCCATCCGCGTGCGGGTCTGCACGGTTGCGCTGGCGCGGTGGGGCTGAAGCACGACGGATTCAAGTTCGAACAGCTCGCTCGGCACATTGGGCTCATCGACGAATACGTCCAGGCCCGCACCGGCAATCGAGCCAGTCTTGAGCGCCGCGAGCAGATCCGGCTCATTGACCAGACTGCCGCGCGCCACATTGATCAGATACCCCTCGGCACCCAGCGCTGCCAGCACTTGCGCGTTGATGATGCCCTTGGCCTTGTCGGCTGCGGCCGCGACGATCAATGCGTCGCTTTGCCGAGCCAGTTCGATCAGGTCGGCGACGAAGGTATAAGGCACGTCGTCCATCGCCTTCAGATCGGTATAGCTGATCGGGCAACCGAAGGCCGCCGCACGGGTGGCAACGGCGCGACCGACGCGACCCAGGCCGACGATCCCGATCTTCATGCCGCTGAACTGGCGGGCCAACGGGATGGGCGCCAATGGCGTCGGGCTTTGCGGCCAGGCGCCACTGCGTACGTAACGGTCGGCGGTGCACAGGCCACGGCAGGCAGAGATCAACAGGCCGATAGCCAGGTCAGCCACGTCTTCGGTCAGCGCGCCAATGGTTGCGGTGACATGAATGCCGCGGTCGCGGGCGTAGGCCAAGTCTACTGCGTCAGTACCGACACCGTTGACGGCGATGACTTCCACGGCCGGCAATTGCTCCATCACAGCGCGGGTAATGCCAGTGTGGCCGCCGGTCACCACGCCGCGAATGTTGGCGCCGTGTTCTCGCAGATAAGCGGCCTTGTCGGTTTGCTGGAAGTACGGGCGAACGGTGTACAGCTCGTTGAGCCGCGCATTGATCTCGGGGATCAGGATCGGGCTCAGTTGCAGGATTTCTGGTTTCATGGCGTTCTCGCTCAAGCAAAAATTCAGACAGATTGATCAGCCACGGCCGACGAAGGGCATGTTGGTGGCCATGACGGTCATGTTCAGCACATTGGCGCAAAGCGGCAGGTTGGCGATGTAACGCACGGCATCGGCAATGTGCTTGACGTCGATCATCGGCTCCACGGCGGTCTCGCCATTGGCCTGGCGCACGCCTTTGGTCATACGCACGGACAGCTCGGTCAGCGCGTTGCCGATGTCGATCTGGCTGCAGGCGATGTTGAATTCGCGGCCGTCCAGGGCAAGGCTCTTGGTCAGCCCCAGAACTGCGTGTTTGCTGGCGGTGTAGGGCCCGGTGAATGGGCGCGGGGTGTGGGCGGAAATCGAACCGTTGTTGATGATGCGTCCGCCCTGGGGCGACTGTTTGCGCATCAGGCCGAAGGCACCACGGCTGCACAGGAAAACCCCGGTGACGTTGGTGTCGATCACGTTTAGCCACTTCTCGACTGGAAGTTCGTCCATCGGCACCGCTGGAGCGTTGACGCCGGCATTGTTGAAGACCACGTCGAGCCGGCCATAAACCTCTTCGATGGTGGCGAACAGGGCATCGACGCTGGCCGGGTCGCGCACATCAGAGGACACCGCCAGCGCTTCGCCGCCTTGCTCGGCGGCCAGTGCCACCAATTCCTCAAGTGGTTCCAGACGCCGTCCGGTGACCACGACTTTGTAGCCATCAGCCAGCAAACCGAGCGCAACTGCACGGCCGATGCCGCTGCCAGCGCCGGTGACCAAGGCGATTTTCGGGAGGGAATTGTCAGTCATTGTTATATCTCCGTTTCATCATTTTCTGGATCAGGCAGCGCGACGGCCGCCAATACGTACTTCGAATGTGCCGATGCCCGCGATGCCCGCACTGATCACATCACCGGATTGCAGGACATCGACGCCGGGCGGGGTGCCGGTCATGATCAGATCGCCGGGGATCAGCCGGATCGACCGCGACAGGCGGCTGACGATTTCGCCAACCGACCAGATCTGGCTTTCAAGGTCTGAGCGCTGGCGCTCAACGCCGTTGACGTTCAGCCACAGCGCGCCTTGGCTGGGGTGTCCCAGAATGCTGGCGGGCTGGATGGGACTGATAGGTGCCGAACCGTCGAACGCCTTGGCCGCTTCCCAGGGCTGGCCCACCGCTTTGGCCGCCATCTGCAAGTCGCGGCGGGTAAGGTCCAGACCTGCGGCGTAGCCCCAGACGTGATCCAACGCATGCGCTTCATCGATGTTGAAACCGCCCGTGCCGATGGCGACCACCAACTCGATCTCGTGGCAGAACTGCTCGGTCAGCGGTGGAAAGTCCAGCTCGCCCACGGCATCGATCACCGAGGTGGCGGGCTTCATGAAGAACGCAGGCATTTCTCGCGGGGCATTCAGCGAGTCGCCCCAGTGATAGTTGCGACCCAGGCAAAACACTCGCGCGACCGGAAAGCGTGCGGTGCTGCCTGCCACGGGCAAACTGCGGATCAGGCCAGGTTCGAACACGTAATCAATCATTGTTATTCCTTGAGCTAGAGCCTTCTTGACGATCAGCCTACGGGATCGGCGGCGGCCAAAGTTGGACAAAGCGGTGTTCAAACTGGAGTAAACACGGCGAATGCGAGCCATAAAAAAGGCGTACTCGCGTACGCCATTGCCAAGGGGAGGCATAAGGTCACACACATTCTGTCTTGCGTTATCGGGTCTTCAATTCAATGCGGTAGATCTTGCCCAGCAGCAACGAGTACGAGAGCGTGCCGATCAGCGCGACACCGCCGATGAACCAGAACGCGTAGGCGAACGATCCTGTGACGTGCAGGATCTGGCCGATGACAATCGGTGTGACGATCCCGCCGATGTTGGCCGCCAGACTGGTCACGCCGCCGGTCAGGCCAATCAGTTCCTTGGGCGCGATTTCCGACACCGCCGCCCACGATGATGAAGCGATGCCTTGGGCGAAGAAGGCAATGGTCAGCAGGGCAATACACACTTCGTTGGAGTCGGTGAAGTTGACCAGCATGATCGACATGCCCAGCGCCGAGCCCACCACCAGCGGCAACTTGCGGGAGAACGACAGGGAATAACCGCGCCGGATCATCCAGTCCGCAATCGCTCCGGCCAGCAGTACGCCAACGGTGGCGCCGATGAAGGGCAGCACGGCGAAGATTCCCACTTTGACCATGGTCAAATGACGCTCTTCGATCAAGTAGGTCGGGAACCAGGTCAGGAAAAAGTACAGTGCCGAAGTGCTGGCAAACTTGCCGATGCAGATCGCCCAGATCTGGCGGTACTTCAACAGCTCGGCAATTTGCGCCCACTTGAATGTGTTCTTGTCCTTACTGGCTTTCACCAGACCGCCGCCGTCCTCGATGTATTGCAGTTCCTCCTTGCTGACCTTCTTGCAGAACAACGGGTCGCGATACAGAAACAGCCAGGCGATACCGAAGATGATGCCCGCGATGCCGGTGCTGTAAAACACGTGGCGCCAGTCATAAGTGGTCGCCAGCCAGAGCAGAAGGCCAGTGAAGAGTGCAGTGCCCAGATACTGGCCACAGACATAAATACTGCTGGCCAGGCCACGCTCTCTGGCGGGAAACCAGACGGTAACAGCGCGACTGTTGGCGGGGAAAGCTGGCGCTTCCATGGCACCGATTGCCAGGCGCAGGCCGAACAGCGAGGCGAACCCGCCAGCCATGCCTTGGCACACCGTAACGGCGGACCACGAGATCAGCGAAACACCGTAAGTGATCCGTGAACCGAATCTGTCAGCGATGAAGCCTGCGGGCACCAGGGCAAACGCGTAAGTCCAGGCAAAGGCGGAGAAGATAAGGCCCATTTCGACTTTATCCAGCCCAAGATCCTTGGCCATGAACGGAGCGGCGATAGAGATGTTGACCCGGTCCACATAGTTGATGATCGTGGCAATCAACAACAGCGAAAGCATGAACCAGCGACGGCGAGAAGGCAGACGAACCGGTGCGGCTGCGGGGGCGGCGACACGGGCGTCGATCACCTGGATATCAGGGGAGCTCGACATGAGAATTCCTCATTGTTTTTATTGGTATCGAGTTAAGTTGCAGTCCCAAAGTGATCGTACGACGATGTAAAAACAACCAAAGGCTTAGACCGTTTATTAATTTGCAGACAGTCTGCTCAGTATTTGTCCAAGAAAATTACACGGCGCGCGAAGCCCCGATAAATCGGCAACTTTGGGCAAAACATGCGACTTAGAGCCATCGCTTGATTTGACGTGAGGAATTTTCTTTTGGACATGGCTAGACAATCGCTTGAGAATATTTTTACGGATTTAAGTCGTAGGACAACTGACAATAAGGGCGTGGTTTAGAGCCGCAGCCGGATTTTGCACACGAGGTACCGATATGGATTCAGCAACGCCAGCGCCGACCTATGGCATGCAGCAACGCAGCGAGCGGGCCGATTTCTACATCCGTGACAAGCATGCCCGCAGTGCCGAAACCGGGCCGCATCGGCATGAGTATTTTCAGATTCAGATCAATCTCGGCGGTGACACCGTGCAGCACATTGGCGGCGTGATCCGGCCGTTCCCGCGCCATGCTCTGGCATTTATCCTGCCGCACAAACTGCACCTGATTCCGCATCCGGATGCGGGCAATTTTCTGCTGATCAACTTTGCCCAGACCTTCCTGCTGCCGCAATTACAGTGCGATCCGCTGGACCTGGAAGACGTGCCTATCGCGCTGGCGCCTGAGTTGTCGCCGTTTCGCTTTCAGGAAAGCCTGGATTTCATTCTCGATGAAGCCGACTTCGGCGAAATCGAGGCGTTGCTGATCCGCATGCGCAGGCTGGATCAGCAGCGCCAGTTCGGTACGCGCGAAATCCTCAAAGGTTGTCTGTTGCAGCTGATCGGCACGGTCTGCGAGCGGTTCGCCGAGCAGATCAAAATCCTTGCCGACGACAACGCCGCCGAGCGCAGCCGTCGCGACGCTCTGGCGCGAATGTCGGAGTACGTGCGCAAGAACCTCAGCGATCCGGACCTGAGCCTGAAAAAAGCTGCCTCGGCCGCGTTTCTTTCACCCAATTACCTGACGCACTGGCTGCGCAAGGAAGTGGGCAAGACCTTCAGCGAACTGGTTCTGGAACGCCGCATGCACCTGGCCCGCACGCTGTTGCTTACCGGCACCAAACCTGTAGGCGAAGTCGCCAGACTTTGTGGTTTCGCCGACGAAGCCTACTTTTCCCGCCGCTTCCGCAACGCCCACGGCATGCCACCTGGACAGTTTCGCAAACAGCGGGATTTGTAAAAGGCGCAATTACAAAGCCCATTGGAGCGAGGCTTGCCCGCGAAGGCGTCGGTTTAATCAGCGAGAGAGTTGAAGCCAGTTCCGGCCTCTTCGCGAACAAGTTCGCTCCCATAGGAATTTTGGCGTGCCGTTTCAAACCACCTGATCCGCCTCCGGCACTGCCTGTTGTTGTTCACGCGGGCCGGGCGCGGCGTGGCTCAGGGTGATCGGGATCGACTTGGCGGCTGGCACTTTGCTGCGCTGCGCGTAATGCCAGAGCGGCACCAGCGGGTTGCATTCCGGGTAGTACGCCGCGCTGCATCCTTCTGGTATGTCATAGGCAATGATCTGCATCGGCCCGACTTGCCGTTTCGTTTCCGGCTCGACCGCCGTGGTCAACAGCACCCAGCCACCGGGGGCGAAACCCAGGCGGACGATGTCGTTACGGTTCATGAAAATCACCGCGCGCGTCCCACTGACCCCGCGAAAGCGATCGTCGTAGCCGTAGATCGTGGTGTTGAATTGGTCGTTGCTGCGGATCGTCATCAATTGCAAAACCTCGCGTCGCTCCGGCGCAAGCTCCACATCGTCGTCTTCGCCAAGCATCGTCGGCGTGATGAACTGCGCACGCTCACTCTCGGTTTTCCATTGCCGATGCGCCGCAGGCAATGGTCGATGAAAGCCGCCGGGCTCCCACATGCGCGTGTTCATGTCATGGAAGATTTCCGGATACACCTGGCCGATGGCTTCGCGGATTTTCGAGTAATCGCTGCGCCATGCATCCCAGTCGATGTGCTCGATGCCCGACAGGGTTGTCTCCGCCAGCCCGGCAATAATCGCCACTTCCGCGCGCAAATGTTCGCTGACCGGTTCGCTCTGGCCTTTCCAGCCATGGATGTAACCGGTGCTGTCTTCAGTGCTGTAGCTTTGTTCGTGACCGTTTTGCCGGTCGATTTCAATGCGGCCCAGACACGGCAGCAGCCAGGTATTTTTCGCCGTAACCAGATGCGTGCGATTGAGCTTGGTCGCAATCTGCACGCTCACTTGCAGGTTTTTCCAGGCGGGTTCCATGCGCGACGTATCCGGGATCGCCCGCAGGAAGTTACCGCCCAGGCCGATAAAACCCTGCATGCTGCCGTCAAGAATGCCTTCGCAGGTCTCCACCGTTGCGCGGCCTTTCTTGGCGGGGACATGAAAACCGAACAACGCCTCGATTTTATCCACCGGGACTTTCGCCGGATCTTCAGTGATGCCCACGGTGCGTTGCCCTTGCACGTTGGAATGGCCGCGCACCGGGCAAATTCCCGCGCCGGGTTTGCCGATATTGCCGCGCAGCAGCAATAGATTGACCAGCATCTGCACGTTTTCGACGCCGTGGCGATGTTGGGTCATGCCCATGCCGTAGATGATCATCACCCGTTCGCTGCGGGCGTAAACCGTCGCGGCGGCTTCCATGGCGCCACGGCTCAGGCCGGAACGTTGCTCGAGGGTTTCCCAGGCACATGAGCGAGACATGGCGACAAAGCTGGCGAAGCCCTGGGTATGTTCGGCAATGAACGGCAGATCGATGATCGCCGGTTCACCTTTGACCAGCGCCGCCATGTCCATTTCCAACAGCGCCTTGGCAATGCCGGTTACCGCAGCCAGGTCGCCACCGATTGCCACCTGATGGTACTGAGTGCTGACCACGGTCGAGTCCGGGCCGAGCATTTCCTTGGGTGATTGCGGATTGACGAAGCGCTCCAGCCCGCGCTCACGGATTGGGTTAAAGGTGATGATCGGTACATTGCGTTTGCGTGCCTCCTGCAACGGATGCAGCATGCGCGGGCTGTTGCTGCCGACGTTCTGGCCGAAGAAAAAGATGCAGTCGGTCAGCTCGAAATCATCAAGGGTCACTGTGCCGACCGGCACACCGATGCTTTCCTGCAAACCCACCGACGTGCTTTCGTGGCACATGTTCGAGCTGTCCGGCAGGTTGTTGGTGCCGTAAGCCCGGGCGAATAGCTGGTACATGAACGACGCCTCCAGCGAGGCGCGACCTGATGCATAAAACGCCACGCTGTCCGGTTCGATTGCGCGCAACTGGGCACCGATCTCGCGGTAGGCTTCTTCCCAGCTGGTTTCCCGGTAATGATCGGTTTGCGGGTCATAGCGCAACGGATGGGTCAGCCGGCCGTGTTGTTCAAGATCATAGTCGGGCCATTGCAGCAGCTCGGTGACCGAATGCCGGGCGAAAAAGTCCGGGCTGGTCTTGAGGGAGGTCAGTTCCCACGCCGTGGCCTTCGCGCCGTTCTCGCAGAATTCCAGGTGATGCGGCTTGCCAGGCTTGGCCCAGGCACAGCTGACGCAGGCAAAGCCGCCCGGCTTGTTCTGTTTGAACAGTGCAAGAGAGCCTTTGGCCAGCGCTTGCTCGCGCCAGAGAATCTGCATCACGGACTTGGCCGAATCCCAACCACCTGCAGCAGAGGTGTAAGGTCGGTAATGTGCCTTGGGGTGGATGAGCATCGAAACATTTCCTCCGGACTACGGGAACATGACGGCTGGCGCCGCCATATCCAGCTGTGACGCAGGGCTTCGGGTAAAGGTTCGGTGCAGGTTCACCAGCGGTTCATCGGTCCGGCAGCGGGCGCAAAACCGAACTTGCCGGGCAAAAACGAATCAGTTCTAGCGGCAGTTGATAAACAGAGGAGTGAACAGCGTTTTGCCGAATCTCAAGTCCTTCATCGTGCTCTGCGTTCTTTTATGCGCCGGCAACTTCAATCTTCAAGCCGCCGACGCGCTTGCCGCCGCCGCTCCCGCCGCCGCTCCCGCCGCCGCTCCCGCACCCGCCGCAGACTCTGAGGCACCCGCCGAAGAAGCGCCCGCCGCGCCGGAAATCCTGGTCCAGGGCGGTTTGCTGGGCGCCATCAGTTCAAGCATCGACGAGGTGCAGGACAAACTCGATCTTGATGGCCATCTGCTCGACTCCTGGCGACTGCGTGCCGATCGCGCGGCCAACGAACTGGACAAGCTGGTCAGCAAACCGAGCTCGCGTTCACAGTGGGGTGTTGCTGGCGATTTCCTGATGCTTTCGGTGGTGTGGATTGGCGCCTTTGCAATCCTCACCACGCTGGGCAGTTTCCTTGCGATTCGTCTCAACCGGCGGCCATTCCTCGCGGTTCGTCAGCGCAGCCAGGCCTTGTTGGGTTACGTCTTGCCCTACACGTTGCCCGCGATCATCTGCTTGCCGCTGACGCTGTATGTCAGCCATTTCCTGGACGCTTCTGTCGGCCGCGCCCTTGCGCTTTGCTTCGCGTATTCGACTAGCAGCGGCATTGTTTCGACCTCGGTGCTGCTGTGCGTGATCGTCATGTTCGATTTCGACCACAAGCGTGCGGCGGTACGCATGATCCGGCGCTACAGCCCGCGCCCCTTGTTCGTCGTCGGTTTCATGGCCGCCTTGAGCGACGCACTGACCAGTCCGCAGATCGCCCGCCAGTTCGGCAACAACGTCACCACCAGCGTCGCGGTGTTTACCGGGCTGGTGGCGTCGGTGGTGTTCTGCGTTCTGGTGATCAAGGTCCGGCGCCCGATTGCGCATCTGATCCGCAACCGTTCCCTGCACAGCCGCTTGAAGCAGCCAGCGTTGCAAGAGTCGCTCAAGGTGTTTTCCAACCTGTGGTATCTGCCAATTCTGCTGATGATTCTGGTGTCGGCGGTGAATCTGATCGGCGCTGGTGAAGACAGCCAGAAAGCCCTGCGCTGTGCGTTGTTCACCACCGTGTTGCTGATTGCCACGGTGTTCCTCAGTACCGTTTTCCAACATCTGTTCAAACCGGCAATAGCGCCGGAGCGCAGCGGGCATGTCTATAAAGAGCGCTTGCTCAGCCTTCTGCATGCGGTGGCGCGTATCGTGCTCGCCATCAGCTTTATCGAAATACTGGGGCGCATCTGGGGTTTTTCGCTGTTCGAGTTTGCGCAGCGCAATACCCTGGGCCGGGTTATCAGTGATTCGCTGAGCAGCATTGGTTTGATTCTGTTGGTCACCTGGCTGCTGTGGGTGGTGCTCGACACGGCGATTCAGGAAGCGCTGAAAACCCCGATCAATCATCGTTCGTCGCGGCAGCCCAGCACGCGCATCAAAACCATTCTGCCGCTGCTGCGCAACGCGATAAAAATCGTCCTGGTGGTGATTTGCGCGATCACCACCATGGCCAATCTGGGCATCAACGTCGCGCCATTGCTGGCGGGTGCAGGGGTCGTCGGTCTGGCCATTGGTTTTGGTTCCCAGCAGTTGGTGCAGGACGTAATTACCGGCCTGTTCATCATCATCGAAGACACCTTCTCCGTCGGCGATTGGGTGGTGCTGTCCACCGGGCATTCCGGCACTGTCGAAAGCCTGACCATTCGCACCGTGCGTCTGCGTGATGGCAAAGGGTTCGTGCATTCGGTGCCGTTCGGCCAGATCAAAGCCGTCACCAACCAGTCGCGGCAGTTCGCCTATGCGTTCTTCTCGGTGCAGTTCACTTACGACAGCGACATCGACAGCGCGCTGTCATTGATCCGCGAAACCGGGCAGTCGATCAGTGATGACATTTTGCTCAAAGGCAATCTGCAAGGCCCGCTGGAAGTGTTCGGCGTGGACCGCATGGACCTCAACGGTGTGGTGTTGACCGCGCAATTCCGCACGGTTTCCGGTGGGCAATACGGCGTGGGCCGGGCTTTCAACGAGCGCTTGAAAAAGCTTGTGGATAAAGCCACCGACGTCCGCTTTGCGCAGACTTATCCACAGACTGTGATCAGCCCGATTCCCGGCGCTCCACCGGCGTTGGCGGTTGACGGCGAAACGCAGCCAGCGCCAGCCAAGCCTAATGTGGTGAATCGGGATGGGTCGGAGAGTCCGGCGGTGTAGCCATAGTCGGATCCGTTGGAGCGAGGCTTGCCCGCGAAGAGGTCGGTAGATTCGCGACCTCCAATGACCGTAAACATAGCCTTGGCGGGCAAGCCTCGCTCCAACAGAGCCCCTGATTTGTTGGCCAGGCCATTAACGCAACAACCGCTCGCGAATCTTCCCCATGCTTTCACCCTCTAGTTCCAGCCAGTAAACCGGTTTGCCCGCAATGATCGCAGCGGCAGGAATGCCGTCGCGGTAGACCAGGCGATTGCCCACCAGTGCGGGCACTTTCTGGCCGGGCAATAAGGTGCCCAACAGGTTCAACGGATCAACCCCGCTCAAGCTGATCAGGCTGCCATCCAGCGGCCGTTTGCGGATTTCACGCAGCACGGGGATCGCTTCCGGCAAGGCAAATTGCTCGCCCGCCAGGCCGCTGACAAAGCGCCCGCCGCGTATCTCGCCGCGCGCTTCCAGGCGATGGAAGGTGCGCAGCAGTTCACGCCAGCTCGGCAGCCAATCGGCTTCACGCTCCAGCAAACGCCAGAACACCACGCCATAACGGCGCAGCAAGGTCAGCGCAATGTGCTCGAGTATTTCCGGATCGGTCGCCTGCGGCCGTTTGTTGTCGACGATTGCGGGTTCGGCCGCAGCGCGCCTGAGCAGCGCCCACCGCCCGGCGTCGTCCATGCCGCCGATAAACGCGCCACGGTTGCGCCGACTGGTATGCGCCGAGCGTTTGCTGGCGGGCGTAATCAACGCACGCAGCCCGGCGAAACTATCGGCATTGACCAACCCAGCCGCGACCAATTCCTGCAAGGCGATTTCCAGTTCGGCGCGCAGCAGATGCGCTTCGGTCACCAGCTCATCGAAGAACATCGCGCCATGGCTGGCCAATGCGGCGTGCACTTTTTGCGCTTTCAGGGACAAGTCCGCCACGGCCGATTGCTCGGTCAATCCGCTCCAAAGACTCACCTGACTGCGCGGCAGCAACACAATCGGCGTGCTGCGCAACGCCGAGCCTCCGGTTTTGCTGTTGTTGGCGATCCGCGTCCAGACCACTTTGCCGGAGCGACAAATCTCATCCAGCCAGCCGGGGGAAAAGTCCTTGAGCCGCGCGGGCAGCAAGTCGCTGTCCCACGCACCCGCTGCGCTACTGAAACCTTCGAGCTGAGCGATGACCTCCGGCAACGCGGCCTGGCCCTGGCTGCGGGTCGCGGTGGACAAGTGCTGCCAGTCGAACAGAAAACGCATGAAGTCCTGCAACGACACCGGCTCGATTTCCCGGCGCAGGCGTTTGACGGTGTAACGATGAATGCGCGCCAGCAGATGGCGCTCGCACCATTGATCGGTGCCCGCGCCAGGGCTGAAGCGACCACGCAACACATAACCTTCGTTTTCCAGACGCGCCAATGCCTGAGCCACGCTGCTGGCGCTCAAGGCCAAGGGCTTGGAAATTTCGGCCACCGGCAATGGGCCGAAGCCGCTCAAACGGGCACGCACCACCTCAACAATCGCCTCGTCGCGTTCCCAGTCCTGATCGAAACCGGGCAGGGCGCTCAGCTGCGGGTGCATTTCAGCCTGTGGATAAATAGCTCGCAAGCAGGTCAAGCGTTCCACCGGCAACCAAAGCGCTTGATCTGCGCTGACTTGCAAACGTGTAACGCGGCCTGAGCGCGCGAGTTTTTCCAGCCATTGCAGCCACAACGGCTGCGCCCGCGCTTCGGCGCCGCTCACGCAAGCGAGGCTCATCAACGCTTCGTGCATCTCGTCGCTATTTTGCGGCTGTGGCCAGGCTTCTTCGCCGACCGCCGTGATGGCTTCGGCATCCAGCGCGCCGAGGTCGTCCGAGGATTGCGGATCGCTCCAGCGTCGGTTGAGCACTGCTTGCGTGCGGCGTTCCTCCAGCGGCGCATCGTCGAGAAACGTATAAGGTCGCGCATTGAGGATTTCTGCGGCAAGCGGCGAGGGCGCCGGCAAGTCCCGGGCAATCAGGCGAATCTGCCCGCCTTCCATGCGCCGCAACAGCGCCAGCCAGCCTTCGGCGTCCATGGCCTCGTGCAGGCAATCGTCGAGGGTTTGCTCGATCAGCGGATGATCCGGGACGTCGCGTTCGCCCACCAGATTTTCCAGGCAGGCGATCTGATCCGGGAAAACCGTGGCGATCAGGTCTTCGCTTTTCATCCGTTGCAGTTGCGGCGCGACTTTGCGCCCGCCGGTGTAGCGCGGCAAAGCCAGCGCGGTGCCCGCATTCCAGCGCCAGCGCACGCCAAACAGCGGCGCATCCAGCACCGCTTGTATCAGCAAATGTTCGGCGCTGTTGGCGTGCAGATACTTCCAGACTTCATCCAGTTCAAAACTGTGGCTGGTGGACAGCGACAGCACGATGGCATCTTCGCTGGCCGCCGCTTGCAGCTCGAAATTGAACGTGCGGCAAAAGCGCTTGCGCAGCGCCAGGCCCCAGGCGCGATTGATGCGGCTGCCGAACGGCGTATGAATGATCAGCTGCGTGCCGCCGGACTCGTCGAAGAAGCGCTCCATGATCAGCGTGTCCTGAGACGGCAGTGCGCTCAACACCGAACGGGTCCGCGCCAGGTAATCCACCAGTTGTTCGGCGCTGGCCAGATTCAGGCCGAGAATGTCGATCAGCCAGTCGATGCACGGCTGCAGGTCGCCGGGGTGGGCGCCGAGCAGTGCGTCGATCTGCCCTTGCAGACGCGCAACGGCCAGTGACAATTCATCGCTACGCCCTGGCGCTTCACCGAGCCAGAAGGGGATGGTCGGCGGCTGCCCATGAGCATCCTCGACGCGCACCCGGCCGCTTTCCACGCGCAGAATGCGATACGAAGTGTTGCCCAGCTGGAAAATATCCCCGGCGATGCTTTCCACGGCGAAGTCTTCGTTGACCGTGCCGATGTTCAGCGCCTGGGGTTCGAGGATCACGCTGTAGTCGGCGTTGTCCGGGATCGTTCCGCCGCTGGTGACTGCCGTCAGCTTGCTGCCACGCCGGCCGCGCAAGGTGCGGGTCAACGCGTCGCGATGAATATAAGCGCTGCGCACGCCCTGCCGACCGCTGTAACCCTCGGCCAGCATGCTCAACAGCGCCTGATAGTGCTCGGCGTCCAGTTCCGCATAGGGCGAGGCCTGGCGAAACATGTCCAGCAGCGCTTGCTCCTGCCATTCCTGACAGCTCACTTCGGCGACGATTTGCTGCGCCAGCACGTCCAGTGGCGCTTTAGGGATCTGCAAAATGTCCAGCTCGCCCCGGCGCACGCAGTCCAGCAGCGCGGCGCATTCGATCAGGTCATCTCTGGAGGTGGCAAACAAACGGCCTTTGGGCGTGCCGCCGACGTGATGCCCGGAGCGGCCGACGCGCTGCAAAAATGCCGAGATGGAGCGCGGCGAGGCAATCTGGCAGACCAGATCCACGTCGCCAATGTCGATCCCCAATTCCAGTGACGCGGTAGCGATCAAGACTTGCAGGTCGCCGCGCTTGAGGCGTTGCTCGGCATCCAGACGCTGTTCCTTGGCGAGGCTGCCGTGATGGGCGGCCACCGCTTCTTTGCCGAGGCGCTCACTCAAGTGCCGGGCCATGCGTTCGGCCATGCGCCGGGTATTCACAAAAATCAGCGTGGTGCGGTGTTCCCTGGCCAGCATCGCCAGGCGGTCGTAAACCAATTCCCAGACGTCGTTGGCCATCACCGGACCCAGCGCCACGGGCGGCACTTCAATGCCCAGATCCCGTGGCCGCGCATGGCCGATGTCGACGATGGCGCACGGGCGTTTGAGCGGATCGGCACCCACCAGAAACCGCGACACCAACTCGATGGGTTTTTGCGTCGCCGACAAGCCGATACGCAACAACGGCACGCTGCATAAGGCTTGCAGCCGCTCAAGGCTCAACGCCAGATGGCTGCCGCGTTTGCTGGCGGCGATGGCGTGGATCTCATCGACGATCACGGTTCGAGTGCCGGCGAGCATGCTTCTCCCGGAATCCGAGCCGAGCAGCACGTACAGCGATTCCGGCGTGGTCACCAGAATGTGCGGGGCATTTTTGCGCATGCTGGCGCGGTCTTTCTGCGGCGTATCCCCGGTGCGCACCGCAGTTCTGATGCGCAGCGGCGGCAAGCCCATCCGCGCCAGTTGTGCGGTGATGCCCGCCAGCGGATTTTGCAGGTTGATCTGGATGTCGTTGGACAGCGCCTTGAGCGGCGACACATACACCACAAAGGTCTGCTGCGGCAGTTCGCCGCCGTTTTTCAGGCCGTGATGCACCAGATCGTCGAGCACCGCCAGAAAGGCGGTCAGGGTTTTACCCGAGCCGGTGGGCGCGGCGATCAGCGTCGAACGCCGCGCCTTGATCAATGGCCACGCCTGGGCCTGAGCGGGAGTAACCGCCGGGAACGTGCTGCGAAACCAGGCGCTGACCGCCGGATGAAAACCATCAAGTGCGGGATCGGGGATATGCGGAAGATTCATGAGGCAATTAATGAGGGTGTGGGTAGCAACTTGCAAGCGCCTCTGATCGGGCGCGAACCCCGTTGGAGCGAGGCTTGCCCGCGAACCAGGCACCTCGGTAGAACGGATCCACCGCGTAATCGTTCTTCGCGGGCAAGCTTCGCTCCAACGGGACCAATGGGGCACGGGCAATTGCCTTAAAAACCCGGAAAAATCCCACACCCCCAAACGGTTGGGGGTTAAGCGGCAACGTGATATGTTTGCAGGCGTTTTAACACATAATATTTCATTGAATTTGATACCGAGCCTGCTGACTCTATGCGAATGCGCCTTATGCTGTTGGGCGGCGGGAATGCCCTCGGGCAGGCGCTGATTCGTCTGGGTGCCGAGGAAGACATTGGTTTCCTCGCGCCGCGTCCGCCGCAAGACGGCTGGGATGCGGCAAGCCTGACGCAACTGCTCGATGACACCCGTCCCGATGCCTTGATCAACCTTGCTTACTACTTCGACTGGTTTCAGGCCGAAACGGTTAGCGAGCTGCGACTGTCCAGCCAGGAACGCTCCGTGGAGCGTCTCGCCGAGCTGTGCCAGCACCACAACATCGTCCTGTTTCAGCCTTCGAGCTATCGGGTTTTCGATGGCTCGCGCGCGACTGCCTACAGCGAAAAAGACGAGCCGGTGCCGCTGGGCCTGCGCGGTCAGGCGCTGTGGCGTATCGAACAAAGCGTGCGCGCCACCTGCCCGCAACATGTGCTGCTGCGTTTTGGCTGGTTGCTCGATGACAGCGCCGACGGTGTGCTGGGTCGCTTCCTGACCCGGGCCCAATCCCCCGAGGAACTGCTCCTGGCCGACGATCGACGCGGCAATCCAACGCCTGTCGATGACGCCGCGCGGGTGATTATTGCCGTGCTCAAGCAGCTCGATTGCGAAGCGCCGTTGTGGGGCACTTACCATTACGCCGGCCACGAGGCGACCACGCCACTGGCGCTCGGGCAGGCAATCATCACCGAAGCCAGCCCGTTGCATCCGCTGGCCATCGAGGCGCCCACCGCCCAGGCTCACGCCGCGCGGCCGGACGCCGCAGAAGAACCGCAACACGGCGTGCTGGCCTGCAAAAAAATCCTTCATACCTTTGGCATCAAGCCGCGCGCGTGGCGTGCCGGGTTGCCAAGCTTACTGGACCGCTACTACCGACATGTCTGAAGCCCCTATTCTGATCACCGGCGGTGCCGGTTTTATTGGCTCTCACCTCACCGATGCGCTGCTTGCCAAAGGCTACCGCGTACGCATTCTCGATGACCTTTCCACCGGCAAGCGCAGCAATCTGCCCCTGGATAATCCGCGTGTCGAACTGATCGAAGGCGATGTCGCCGATGCGGCATTGGTGGCTCGCGCCGCTGAAGGGTGTCAGGCCGTGGCGCATCTGGCGGCGGTCGCGTCGGTTCAGGCCTCCGTGGATGACCCGGTTCGCACTCACCAGAGCAATTTCATAGGCACCCTGAATGTTTGCGAAGCCATGCGTCAGGCAGGCATCAAACGTGTGGTGTTCGCATCCAGCGCGGCGATTTACGGTAACAATGGCGAAGGTCAGGCGATCAGCGAAGACACGCCGAAGTCTCCGTTGACGCCTTACGCGTCGGACAAGCTTTCCAGCGAGCACTACCTGGATTTCTATCGCCGCCAACACGGCCTGGAACCGCTGATTTTCCGCTTCTTCAATATCTTCGGCCCGCGCCAGGACCCATCGTCGCCTTACTCGGGCGTGATCAGTATTTTTGCCGAGCGTGCCGAAAAAGGCCTGCCCATTGCCGTGTTTGGCGATGGCGAACAGACCCGCGACTTTTTCTACGTAGGCGATCTGGTCAAGCTGCTGACCCAGGCGCTGGAAATGCCGCAGCCCGAAGAAGGCGCATTCAACGTCGGCCTGAACAAGACAACCTCGCTCAATCAGTTGCTGGGTGCCTTGTCCGATGTCGTTGGCCAGCTGCCTGAAATCACCTACAAAGACCCACGTTCCGGAGACATCAAGCATTCTCGGGCAAACAATCAGCGGTTGTTGACGCGTTTTATCCTGGATGAGCCAACCCCGTTGACCGTCGGCCTGGCAAAACTGCTGGGGCGTTGATTCGTTGTAGGGACAGATTCGAGGCATAAAAAAAGCACCGTGAAGGTGCTTTTTTTTGTCTCTGATTTTCCCCGTCGGGTATCAGAATTTGTAACCAACGCCGACCATGTAAACCCATGGATCGATGTCGACACTGACTTTGGTCTTGCCGACGCTCAGGGCAGACGGGCCGTCTACGCTGGCGTCGGTGTCGATGTCCACGTACCAGACCGAGGCGTTGAGCATGACTCTGTCGGTCAGCATGTAGTCCATGCCGACTTGAGCCGCCAGACCGACCGAATCCTTCAGCTTGAGGTTGCTGAAGCCTTCGCTTTTACGGGTGCCAGTCAGGTCAGTATCGAAGAACGTGGTGTAGTTGATACCGACACCGGCGTACGGCTGGAACTTCGACGACGGTTCCATTGGGTAGTACTGCAGCGACAACGTCGGTGGCAGCTGTTTGACGTCTGCCAGTTTGCCATCCAGGCCCGGGCCAAGGCCCTTGACCGAAACGGTGTGGTTGAACGGCGATGCCGCCAACAGCTCAAGGCCAATGTGCGGGGTCAGCATGTAAGCGAACGTCAGACCCAGCTGATTATCGCCATCCAGGGTCGCTTTGGTGCCGGACACTTTCGTGCCATCGAGTTTCACCTCGCCGCTGTCTTCGTTTGGCTCAACGTGCGCAACGCCGGCACGGACAATGATATCGCCTGCTTCGTGAGCCTGGGCTACGAGCGGGGCACTGAGTGCGAGCGCTATGAGGGACGCGTTGAGCAAAGACTTGTTCATGGGGGCTCCAAAGGCGGTTCGAGTTGTCTGTGTGCAATGTTACGTCGCGTCTGGAACGCGGCTTTGACACAGCTCAATAAAACGCGATGAAGCCTTCACTCTCAGCGCTCACCCCTCAGGAGTCCGGCAACTCATAGACCAGAATCTGGTCGGCCTCCATTTGATAACCGGCATCGGCCAGCTCGCTGGTGGACGCCTTGACCTGCATCGGCCCTTCGATCCAGTACGGCTGGTACAGCTCGTCAACCTTCACGCCCAGTTCGCTGGTGACGTGCACGATCTGGTTCGAGGGCGGTGGCGGCACATGAATGCACGCGCCGAAGTACGGGACCAACAGGAACTCGATCACGCGACCTTCTTCGCTGACTTCCAGCGGCACGATATAACCCGGCAATCGCACCCGTTGCCCGTTGAGCGCCTTGACCACCGGCGCGTGTGGCGCCACTTGATGCGCGGCTGGCGCTGACTCCACCGACAGCGCATCGGACAGCTTCGACAAGTCATGGATCGGTGCCGTAATCGGGGTGATTTTCGGCGCGTCAGGCGGGATCATTTCTTCCCAGGTCAGCACTCGGGTTTCGGTCGCCCATAACGGCGTCGCAACCAGTAAAAAAAGCGCGAGCAGCAGACGGCGCATGGTCAACGTCCTCATAAACGGATCGACAGGCCATCGGCCAAAGACTGCCGATAGGCGCGCCACGCGGGTACAGCACCCATCAGCAACGCGGCGGCCAGAATACCGCCGAGCAGCGTCCATTCATATTCGCTGGGCAACGACAGCGGCAAAAACAACCCGTAGTTGGCTTGCACATAACCTTGCGCAGCAGCAATGCCGATATACAACAGCACCACGCCGCTGACCACGCCAGCCAGCGCCAGGACGAACGCTTCCAGCACCAGCAGACTGGCGATATGCCAGGGGCGTGCGCCCACCGAACGCAAGATCGCCATCTCCCGGCGCCGTTCATTGAGGCTGGTGAGAATCGCCGTGAGCATGCCAATCAAGCCGGTCAGCACCACGAACAGCGAAATCACGAACAAGGCTTTTTCGGCGGTACCCATCAGGCTCCACAGTTCCTGCAACGCCACGCCGGGCAGGATCGCCAGCATCGGCTCGCCGCGAAACTCATTGATCTCGCGCTGCACGCTGAACGTCGCGATCTTACTGTTCAGGCCAAGCATGAACGCGGTAATTGCCTGCGGCGTGAGGTCCATGTTGCGCGCTTGATCGGCGGAAATACGCCCGGCGCCGTGGGCAGGTACGCCGTTTTGCCAATCGATATGAATCGCTTCCATGCCGCCCAGGCTGATGTGCAAGGTGCGATCCACTGGCGTGCCGGTGCGCTTGAGAATGCCGACCACAGTGAACGGCTTGTCGTCGTGCTTGACCAGGCTGATCGCCGCAACGCCGTGGGCCAGCACCAGCTTGTCGCCGAGCTTGTACTTCAGTGCGTCGGCCACTTCGGCGCCGAGCACCACTTCGAATGGATCGGTGGCGAAGGCGCGGCCTTCGGCCAGTTCCAGATGTTGCTGGCGGCCGAACTGGTAGTGCTCGAAATAGCTTTCGTTGGTGCCCATCACCCGATAACCGCGATGGGAATCACCCAGGGAAATCGGAATCGCCCACTTCACCTGTTTGCTCTGGGCGAAGTGCTCAAAGCTGTCCCAGCGGATGTTATTGGTGGCGTTGCCGATGCGGAACACTGAATACAACAGCAAATTGACCGAGCCGGAGCGGGCGCCGACGATCAGGTCGGTGCCGCTGATGGTACTGGCGAAACTGGCGCGGGCTTCGGTGCGCACTCGCTCGACGGCCAGCAACAGACATACCGACAAGGCAATCGCGAACGCGGTGAGAAAAGCGGTAAAGCGACGGTTAGCCAGACTGGCCATGGCTAGACGAAACAGATACATCTCAAACCTCTGCGGCGACGGCGGCGCGATTGAGTTCGGACAACGACAGCGCGCGGTCGAACAGCGGTGCAAGGCTTTGGTCATGGCTGACGAACAACAGGCTGGCGCCCGCATCACGGCATTCGGCGAACAGCAATTTAATGAAGGCTTCCCGGGCGTCGGCATCCAGTGCGGAAGTGGGCTCGTCAGCGATCACCAGTTCCGGCTGACCGATCAAGGCCCGCGCAGCTGCGACCCGTTGTTGCTGGCCGATGGACAGCGAGTCGGCGCGACGGCCGAGCATTTGCGGATCTTTCAAACCCAGATGCGCCAGCAGTGTAACGGTGGCTTTGGTCACGCTGCCGTGGCGCTGAATCGCCCGCTGTGCGCGGACATTGGAGAAGTGGCATGGCAGCTCGACGTTCTCGCGCACCGACAGAAACGGCAACAGGTTGAACTGCTGGAAGATATAGCCGGTGTGATCGACCCGAAACCGGTCGCGGGCGCTGGCCGACAACTGCGTCAGTTCCTGACCCAGCAAGCGAATGCTGCCGCGATTGGGTGTCTGCACGCCGCCGAGCAGGCCGAGCAGGGTGGTCTTACCGCTGCCGCTGGGGCCTTTGAGGAACAGCGTTTCGCCCGGCTCCAGGCGGAACGCCGGGATGTCCAGTAACGGCGCATGTCCCGGCCAGCTGAAACCGAGGTCGGACAATTCAATAAGTGCTTGGGTCATAGCCTGCTTCTTGGACTGGCTTGGTAAAAACAAGCGACCGGGCAAGCCCGGTCGGTTGGCCACAATAGCCGAATCAGAATTTCAGTTTCGGGTTGCTTGGACGCACTTCGGCGCCGGATTGGCCTTTTGGCGAAATCAGCTGCACCTGAAGTTTTTGTGTGGCCGGGAATGACTTGAAGATCTGCGACAGATCGAGTGTTTTCAGCACGGCTGGCACCTTGCAGACGAAGGTGTAGTTGCCATGAATCTCGCTGTGCTCGTGATGTTCCCCGGCCTTGGCGTCGTCATGATCGTCGGCATCGGGCTTGTCGCCGAACAGCGGGCTTTCCAGCTTCAAGGAGGTCACCGAACACTGCGCCGCTTCCGGCATGCTGAACAGCGCGTTGGGCTTGAGCAACACTTCGCGGGCGGCGGCGACCTTGGCCTTGTCTTCGGCGCTGGTGGCTTCATGCTCGAAACCGACGATGTTCATCGCCGGGCTGTCCAGTTCGAACTCCAGCTTCTGACCTTCCAGCGCCACGTCCAGTCGACCCACGCCGTGTTCATGCGCGCCGAGGCTGCCATGTTCATGATCGTGATCATGCTCATCAGCCGCCTGAGCGATGGCGAGCGGCAGCAGGGCGAACGGCAGAGCAAGCAGCAGACGGCGCATAAAACAGTCTCCGGGACACATTTGGATAAAATCGTTATGTGATCTTATAACAATTATGTCGCCGAGTAACCCCGTAGGAGCGAGGCTTGCCCGCGAAGGCGTCAGGTCAGGCGTAGGATGTGCAGTGGATGTGCCGGCCTCTTCGCGGGCAAGCCTCGCTCCAACGGTTAAATGCGGTGATCCCACGGTCGAGTCTGGCGCAGGTCTTTGGCCAGCGTATAGATGAGGTCGCGGCCGCAATGGCTGGTCCAGCGCAGGGTTTCGATGAGGCGATGTTCATCGGGAGTGAGGTAGGCGAAGCCTTGGCGTTTGGCTTCGTGGAGGCAGTCGAGGGAGGACTGGTTTTGCTGCAGGTGTTTTTTGGATTTCATGTGAAGCTCCATATTCGTTTCATCCAGAAACTGCTCCCCAACGCCGCGAAACGAATGGGTGACAGCTGTACGCAGGTTCGCAGACCGAGCACACCAATCCCGGCACACCTTCAGGTGTCCATACGTACAGCCGTCATATAGCTTTGAATGGCGCTGCTACGTGGTGTGTCAAATCAGGCTGCGATACCCGTCCGCTGCTGCTGCAACGACCGGCGAACATTACCGATGTGAGAAGTGATCCACGAGGTAACAACAGCGATTCATCGCGTAGGAAATGTCAGCGGATGGAACGGCCTCTTCGCGAGCAAGCTCGCTCCCACCATGAAATGCATTCTACTTGTGGGAGCGAGCTTGCTCGCGAAGGCGGTGGTTCAGGCAATGAAGATCCATCAAGCAAGCAAAGAATCTATGCGAGCATGTCCCCCGGCAAAAAAAACGAGGAAACCTCCATGTTGCGTATACGCGGAACCGTCGGCGATTGGCCGGTGGATTTGACCCTGGAGCTGGACGAAGGCGATTGGGCGCAGTTGGGCGCGCAGCTCAAGGCCGTCAAGCCCGAAGCGACGGTGGCTGACAGCAAGCCGGTGACTCAGGACGATGCGCTGTGGCAGATCGCTCAGGATCTGCTGCGCAAGGCAGGGCAGATGAACGGGCCGGAGTTACTCGATCAACTGGAAGGACTGACCGGCAGCACGGCGGCGGGCAAACGCTTGCTGGTGCGCTTGCGTCACAATGCGCAGGTCAAGGTCGAGAGCGGCCAGGATGCGCCGCTCTATATTTGGAAGGGATAAGCTGGAAGGGCTAGCAGGAAGGATTAGTACAACGCAGCGAACAGCTTGCGGCGGTAAGCGGTGACCAGCGGGTGATCGTTGCCCAGCAGGTCGAACACTTGCAGCAACGTCTTGTGTGGCAGGCCTTCGGCATAGTTGCGGTTGCGGATGAACAGCTTCAGCAGACCGTCCAGCGCGGCTTCGTATTGCTGGCGGGCCAGTTGCTGAATCGCCAGTTGATACACGGCTTCGTCGTCCTGCGGGTTTTGCGCGATCCGGGCCTTGAGGTCGGCGGCGTCCGGTAAGGCTTTGGCTTCGGCCAGGAACGTCAGCTGCGCACGGGCACCGGCCAGCTCTGCTTTATGTTCGTCACCGCTGACGGCATCCAGTACCGCACGGGCTTCGCCCAGTTCACCGCGCTCAGCCAGGCAGCGCGCGTACAGAATCAGCGCAGCGGCGTTGGTGTTGTCTTCGGTCAGCAACTGTTGCAGCGCGGCCTCGGCTTCGGCGAAATGACTTTCGGCGAACATTTCCTGAGCCAGTTTCAGTGGATCCGCCACAACGGGTGCGGGCATGACCACGTGCTGATCGAGAATCTTGCGAATCTCCGATTCAGGCTGCGCGCCGGTAAAACCGTCGATGGGCTGACCGTCCTTGAACAACACCACGGTGGGCAGGCTGCGGATACCGAAGCGCGCGACGATGTCCTGCTCGGCGTCGCAGTCGACCTTGGCCAGCAGCAACTCGCCTTGGTATTCCTCGGTGATTTTTGCCAGCAGCGGCATCAGCACCTTGCACGGTGCACACCACTCAGCCCAGAAGTCCACCAACACGGGTTGGTCGAACGACTTGTCTATGACCAACTGTTGGAAGGTCGCATCAGTGGCGTCGAAGATGTAGGAGGTTTCCTGGTTCATTGCGAGTCTCGGGGGAATCTGAATGCCGCCAACTATAAAGGGCGCGTGGGATTGCGCAAAGCGGTGTGAAAATTCGCGGTAGCGACTGTGTCGCTTATTGCGATCCGTAGGACCGGCTTCAGCCGGGAGGGCGGAAGGCCTGACGACGCAAATGCTGCGAATGTACCGGCCTCCTCCCGGCTAAAGCCGGTCCTACGGGATGTGTTCAAATTCAAATGGTTATGTGAAAAGGCCCCAGAGGCTGTGGTATCACGGCGCCGGCTCGAATTTCAGCTGACCCAGCGCTTGAGTCGTCGGTTGCTGAATCTGCACCGACGGCAGGTGCAGGATCAACTGCCCGGATTTGCTCGCCCGCCCGCGCAGTTCGACCCGCGCCCCGGCTGGAAAAGCCTCGGGATTGAAACGCAGCTGAAACGGCAGCGACTGGTTGTTGCCCGCCAGCTTGGTGCTGGTTAGCAGCTTTTGCGGGCGACCCTGATTGTCGATGACCAGCAACGCCAGTTCGACTTCGGCGCCAGCGGGCACGCCCAGCAATTGGCCGCTGAGTTCGCGCTGATACGGCAGCAGCGGTTCCGGGCCAGCCGGGGCTTTGCTGACAGGTGCGGTCACAGCCTTGGCCGGGGCCGGTTTGGCGGCATCATTACTGCTGCACGCAGCAAGCAGCCCGACGAGGCCGAGCAAGACAAACGGTCGTAGCGTCATGAACAGCTCCAACAAATACTTATATGAAGGACGGCCATGGGAACCGTTCATTCATCGCTGACGGGAGGTTAAAAGTGTCGCACTGCAGGCAGTATTACCGAACGTTGCGTGCGCTGCGCGTCTATATACCGCAATGGCCAAGACTTGTCTTGCCTGCGGGATGCGCTACCATGGCGGCCCTTCCTATTTTTGTTGCCTGCGACCATGCACTGTCCCTTCTGCGGTGCCAACGACACCAAAGTCATCGACTCACGCCTTGTTGCTGAAGGCGAACAGGTACGTCGCCGTCGCGAATGCCTGGCTTGCGGTGAGCGCTTCACGACTTTCGAGACCGCCGAACTGGTGTTGCCGCGCCTGATCAAGCAAGACGGCAGCCGTCAGCCGTTCGACGATGAAAAACTGCGCGCCGGAATGCAGCGGGCCCTTGAAAAGCGCCCGGTCAGCGTCGAGCGCCTGGAAGCCGCGCTGGTCCACATCAAGCACAAGCTGCGTGCGACGGGCGAGCGCGAAGTCAAATCCCTGGTGGTCGGCGAGCTGGTCATGGCGGAATTGCAGAAGCTGGACGAAGTGGCGTATATCCGCTTCGCGTCGGTTTATAAACGTTTTCAGGATCTCAACGAGTTTCGCGAAGAAATCGACCGCCTGGCTCGCGAGCCGGTTAAAGAGTGAGCGCCCCGTTGACTGAGCAAAACGCTCTGGACACCCATTACATGGCCCGCGCGCTGGAACTGGCGCGCAAAGGCATCTATTCCACGCATCCCAACCCACGGGTCGGCTGCGTGGTCGTGCGCGACGGACAGGTTGTCGGCGAAGGCTGGCACGCCCGGGCGGGCGAACCTCATGCTGAGGTCCACGCGTTGCTGCATGCGGGCGACAAGGCCCGAGGCGCGACCGCTTACGTCACCCTCGAACCGTGCAGTCATCATGGGCGCACGCCGCCGTGTGCCGACGCGCTGGTCAATGCCGGTGTCGCGCGGGTCGTTGCGGCCATGCAAGACCCCAATCCCGATGTCGCCGGTCGCGGCCTGCTGCGCTTGATGGGCGCCGGGATTGCGGTGCAGAGCGGTGTGCTGGAAAGCGAAGCCCGGGCACTGAACAAAGGCTTTTTGAAGCGCATGGAAAAAGGCCTGCCTTACGTGCGGGTCAAAATGGCCATGAGTCTCGATGGTCGCACGGCCATGGCCAGCGGCGAGAGCCAGTGGATTACAGGCCCGCAAGCACGTTCGGCTGTGCAGCGTTTGCGCGCGCAATCGAGTGTGGTGCTGACCGGCGCGGACACGGTTTTGGCTGACAACGCACGCTTGACCGTGCGCCCCGATGAGCTGGGCCTGAATGCCGAATTGACCGCCTTGGCGATGACCCGTCCGCCGCTGCGCGTATTGATCGATGGCCGCTTGCGCGTGCCGTTGAGCGCGCCGTTCTTTCAGGCCGATCATGCGTTGGTCGCGACCTGCGCCGCAGCGTCGGCCCGGGAGCGTTATCACGACGAAGGCCATGACATGCTGGCGCTGGCGGGTGCCGATGGGCACGTTGATTTGCGCAGATTACTGGTCGAACTGGCCGCCCGTGGCGCCAATGATGTGTTGATCGAAGCCGGTCCGCGTCTGGCCGGGGCGTTCACGCGTCTCGGGCTGGTGGATGAGTTTCAGATATTTATCGCGGGCAAGTTTCTCGGCTCTTCGGCCCGGCCGCTGCTCGACCTGCCGCTGGCGCAGATGAGTGAAGCGCTGGAGCTGAATATCCTTGAAATGCGCGCAGTTGGTAGGGACTGGCGAGTCATCGCAATACCTACGCCGTTAGCGGGCGTATAATTTCGGCCTTTCGCTCAGCGCGCAGGCTTTGGTCTCCTGGAGGACCCCATGTTTACCGGCATCATCGAATCCATCGGCAGCATCCGCGCCATGACCCCTAAAGGCGGCGACGTCCGCGTTTATGTGGAGACCGGCAAGCTCGATCTGGGCGACGTCAAACTGGGCGACAGCATCGCGGTCAATGGCGTTTGCCTGACTGCGGTCGAGCTGCCGGGCGACGGTTTCTGGGCTGACGTCAGCCGCGAAACCCTCGACGTCACGGCCATGGTCGATCTCAAGCCTGGCAGCCGCGTCAATCTGGAAAAAGCCCTGACACCGACGACGCGTCTGGGCGGTCATCTGGTCAGCGGTCACGTGGATGGCGTCGGCGAAATTCTGTCTCGCGAAGAAAACGCCCGGGCGATTCAATTCCGCGTCCGCGCCCCACGCGAGCTGGCCAAGTACATTTCCCATAAAGGCTCGATCACGGTCGATGGCACCAGCCTGACCGTCAACGCCGTCGATGGCGCTGAATTCGAACTGACCATCGTGCCGCACACTCTGGCCGAAACCATCATGTCCGACTACCGCGCGGGCCGTAAGGTGAATCTGGAAGTGGACCTGCTGGCGCGTTATCTGGAGCGTCTGTTGATGGGCGACAAGGCCGCCGAGTCCTCCAAAGGGCAGGCTGGCACCATCACTGAAAGTTTTCTGGCCGCCAATGGCTACCTCAAATCCTGAATCAAGGGGGTGCCACGTGGCGCTCAACAGCATCGAAGAACTGGTTGAAGACATTCGTCTGGGCAAGATGGTCATCCTCATGGATGACGAAGATCGCGAGAACGAAGGCGATCTGATCATGGCCGCCGAGTGTGTGAAAGCCGAGCACATCAACTTCATGGCCAAGCACGCCCGTGGGCTGATCTGCATGCCCATGACCCGCGAGCGCTGCGAGACCCTCAAGCTGCCATTGATGGCACCACGCAACGGTTCAGGTTTCGGCACCAAGTTCACGGTGTCCATCGAAGCCGCCGAAGGCGTAACCACCGGCATCTCCGCCGCCGACCGCGCGCGCACCGTGCAAGCGGCCGCTGCCAAGGACGCCAAGGCCGAAGACATCGTCAGCCCCGGCCACATCTTCCCGTTGATGGCCCAGGCGGGCGGCACGCTGTCCCGCGCCGGTCACACCGAAGCCGCCTGCGACCTGGCGCGCATGGCCGGTTTCGAAGCGAGCGGCGTGATCTGCGAAGTGATGAACGATGACGGCACCATGTCCCGTCGCGCCGAGCTGGAAACCTTTGCCGCCGTACACGGCATCAAGATCGGCACCATTGCCGACCTGATTCACTACCGGATGATCCACGAACGTACCGTTCAGCGGATTGCCGAGCAGCCGATGGACAGCGAACTGGGTCAGTTCAATCTGGTGACCTACCGCGATTCGGTCGAAGGCGACGTGCACCTGGCGCTGACCCTGGGCAAGATTTGCGCGGAAGAACCGACGTTGGTGCGGGTGCACAACATGGACCCGTTGCGCGACCTGTTGATGGTCAAGCAACCCGGCCGCTGGAGCCTGCGCGCCGCTATGTCCGCGGTCTCCGAGGCAGGCAGCGGTGTCGTGCTGTTGCTCGGTCACCCGCTGGATGGCGACGTTCTGCTCGCGCATATCCGCGAATCCGCCGAGCAGTTGCCGATCAAATCGCCGACCACTTACAGCACGGTCGGCGCCGGTTCGCAGATCCTTCGGGACCTGGGCGTGCGTAAAATGCGCCTGATGAGTTCACCGATGAAGTTCAATGCGATATCCGGTTTCGATCTGGAAGTTGTAGAATACGTGCCCTCCGAATAAATACCGGCAGGGCGTTTGCCGCCAGACCGCAAGGTTTGTCCAGCTTTCGTCCTGACAGTTACGATTCGTGGCCTAAAATCCCTCAAAGTCCGCCGCCAAGGCGTGCTTGCTCTTTAAGACGAGACTCACCCGAATGACCCTGAAGACCATCGAAGGTACCTTCATCGCCCCCCAAGGTCGCTATGCCCTTGTGGTAGGCCGTTTCAACAGCTTTGTCGTGGAAAGCCTGGTGAGCGGTGCCGTTGATGCCCTGGTTCGCCATGGCGTGAGCGAAAGCGACATCACCATCATCCGCGCGCCGGGTGCCTTCGAAATTCCGCTGGTTGTGCAGAAAGTTGCTCAACTGAGCGAATACGCCGCCATCGTTGCGTTGGGCGCCGTCATTCGTGGTGGTACTCCACACTTTGAATACGTGGCTGGCGAATGCGTCAAAGGCCTGTCTCAGGTTTCCATGGAATTCGGTATTCCGGTCGCCTTCGGCGTGCTGACCGTTGATTCCATCGAGCAAGCCATCGAGCGTTCCGGCACCAAGGCTGGCAACAAAGGCGCAGAAGCTGCGTTGTCCGCCCTTGAAATGGTTAGCCTGCTGGCGCAGTTGGAGGCCAAGTGATTTCTGACGAGAGCGATCAGTTCAACCCTCGCGAAGAAAAGTCGCCGGAAGTTGCCAAGAGCAAGAGTGCCAAACGTCGCGAAGCGCGCCAGATGGCTACCCAGGCTCTGTATCAGTGGCACATGGCAGGTCATTCGCTGAATGAAATCGAGGCGCAGTTCCGCGTCGACAACGATTTCAAGAGCGTCGATGGCGCCTACTTCAGCGAACTGTTGCGCGGCGTGCCGACCAACAAGGACGAAATCGATGCGGTTCTGGCGCCATGCCTGGACATCACCATCGAAGAGCTCGACCCGGTTGAGCTGGCGATCCTGCGCCTGTCCACCTACGAGCTGCTCAAGCGCATCGACGTGCCGTATCGCGTTGTGATCAACGAAGGCATCGAACTGGCCAAGGTCTACGGCTCCACTGACGGCCACAAGTTCGTCAATGGCGTGCTGGACAAGCTGGCTCCGCGCTTGCGTGAAGTCGAAGTCAAGGCGCACAAGCGCTAGAACTGGCATCGATCCGTTGGAACTGACTGTGGAGCGAGCTTGCTCGCGAATGCGGTATTTCAGGCACAGAAATATGCTGGATCTACCAACGTATTCGCGAGCAAGCTCGCTCCCCCGCAGACTGTGTGAAAACGTCACGAGCGAAGACAAGACAAGGCAAAAACAGGCGAAAAAGCGGAGTCTAGGTGTTCTAAATGAGCATTTTTTGCCTGTTTTTAACGCAGTATTGTCGAGCGCAGTAGTTTTCACACAGTCTGCACAGATGGATGCCGCTCCAACGTGCTGTGCAGGACGAGATTGAAATGGGCGAGTTCGAGCTGATCCGCAATTTTTTCGCTGCTGCGCCCTGTGCGCAGACGGGCGAAGGTGTCGCTTTGGGGATCGGTGACGACTGCGCCTTGCTGACGGTGCCGCCCGGCGAGCAGTTGGCGATTTCCACTGATACTCTGGTTGCCGGGGTGCACTTCCCCGCAGTTTGCGATCCTTTCCTGCTCGGCCAACGCGCGCTTGCGGTTTCCGCCAGTGACCTTGCGGCCATGGGCGCCACACCCGTTGCGTTCACCCTTGCCCTGACTTTGCCTGAAGTCGAAGCCGACTGGCTGCAAGCATTTGCGCGCGGTTTGAACGTCATGGCGCAGGGCTGTGGGTTGTGTTTGGTGGGCGGCGATACCACGCGGGGGCCGTTAAGCCTGACGCTGACGGTTTTCGGTCGGGTACCTGCAGGTCAGGCCTTGATCCGCAGCGGCGCGCAGCCGGGCGATCTGCTGTGTGTCGGTGGTCCGCTCGGCGATGGAGCGGGTGCTTTGGCCCTGGTGTTGAACGAGCGCGACGCTGAGGCGTCTACCGCAGAGTATTTATTGGCGCGCTATTGGTCGCCCCAGCCGCAAATCGCGCTCGGGCAGGCATTGCGCGGCAAAGCCACAGCCGCGTTGGATATTTCAGACGGCCTTCTTGCCGATTGCGGACATATCGCGCTGGCCTCCAAAGTGCGTTTGTTGGTCGAGCGGGATCTTCTGCCGCTGTCCGAACAACTGCTGGCGTTGTCTGGCGTACAGGCCGCGCAACAAGCGGCGCTCAGTGGCGGTGATGATTACATGCTCGCCTTCACGTTACCGGCGCAGCATCTGGCAGGATTGCAAGAAGCCGGCTGGCCGGTACATGTCATCGGCCGTGTCGAAGCGGGCGAGGGCGTTGTGCTGATCGACGCCAATGGGCAGGACATTCCCGTCCTGACTCGCGGCTATCAACATTTTCGGGAGACACGGTGACAGATCATCCTAAGCAGGTCCCGGCAGAACACGTTCCACCGTCGGTCTGGACCAATCCCTGGCACTTCCTGGCGTTCGGCTTCGGCTCCGGCACGTTGCCGAAAGCACCCGGAACCTGGGGCTCTATCGTCGCCGTGCCGTTCATTCCGCTCTGGCAAATGCTGCCGGACTGGGGTTACTGGCTGATGCTCGGCATCACCATGCTGTTTGGCTTCTGGCTGTGCGGCAAAGTCGCCGATGACCTTGGGGTCCACGACCACGAAGGCATCGTCTGGGACGAAATGGTCGGCATGTGGATCACGTTATGGCTGGTGCCCGAAGGTTGGGTCTGGCTGTTGGTGGGCTTTCTGGTGTTCCGCTTCTTCGACATCCTCAAGCCTTGGCCGATTCACTGGATAGACCGGCATGTGCACGGTGGCGTGGGCATCATGCTCGACGATGTGCTGGCCGGGGTATTCGCCTGGTTGGCGATGCAGGTCCTGGTCTGGGGCTGGCACTTCATCTGATGGCCGGAGTTGCGCCGCGTGCTGGCGATTGTCGGGCGCGGCGCATATTCCTGAATCTTCCTAAAGCATTGATCTAACTTCCTGATCTGTATGACTGATAATTCAGCCTAAGCGTCTGCAGGAACCTGCTGTTACAATGCCGCCTTGCGAATTTCCAGTCCTCATACTGATCAGGAGCACCCGGTGCCCGTCGTATTTGTCGCCGCTTCCAAGCTGCCAACTCCGTTTGCGCAATTCACCATGCATGGCTTTCTTGAGTCTGCAACGGGACGTGAACATCTCGTTTTGAGCCTCGGCGATGTGTCCGATGGCGCTCCAGTCCTCGGTCGAGTGCATTCCGAATGCCTGACCGGCGATGCCTTGTTCAGTCAGCGTTGCGACTGCGGCTCCCAGCTTGAGGCCGCATTGCGCGCCATCGCTTCCGAAGGTCGCGGTGTTTTGCTGTATCTGCGCCAGGAAGGCCGGGGCATTGGCCTGCTGAACAAGATCCGTGCGTACGAATTGCAGGACGGCGGTGCCGATACCGTGGAGGCCAATGAACGTCTCGGTTTCGCGGCAGACCAGCGCGATTACGCGATTTGCCTGCCGATGCTGCAGCATCTGGGTGTCGAGTCCCTGCGATTGATGACCAACAATCCGCGCAAGGTCAAAGCCTTGACCGAGATGGGCATCACCGTAGCCGAGCGCGTGCCGCTGCATACCGGGCATAACCCGCACAACAAACTGTACCTGGCCACCAAGGCCGGCAAACTCGGCCACATGATGGGCAATGAACATCAAGGCGAGGCAGATCGCGCGTGATCCGCAACAACCTGAGGCGCCGCCTGGCGCTAGCGTGGTGGTGGCAACTGGTAGTGACGCTGGCGCCCTTGCTGGTCGCCAGCGCGCTGTTCGGCTCCAACGACACTATGTCGCTGGTGTTGGCGATGCCGTTGTTTATCGCCGGGCTGCTGTCGATGTTCGTCAGCCTCAAGCCGTTCGGTGCATACAAACGAGCATTGATCGCCACCGAGGCCGCACTGGATACCCCCGAAGAAGCCGCCGCCTGGCGTCACCTTGCCGCTGTCCGGGGCAAAGCATTTCTCGCTGCCGGACTGCCCGCGTGGATTGCTGCCGCAGCAGTATTCGTCGGGCTGGAAGCGGTGCCGTTAGTGCTGCTGGCGATTTCCAGTGTGGTGTTGCTGTATCTGTATCGGATACCAAGGCAGTTGGGTTGAAAGGGTAGGAGGGGACTTGTCCCCGAATCAATTAATCGCCCGAGATACGCCTTCGGGGACAAGTCCCCTCCTACAAAATCCATCTGCGGCGTAACCCATAGCGGCCGCCGCGTGACGGATCTCAGCCAATCAACACCAGCCGCTCGTTGATCGCCGCTTCAATCCCCGCTTCATCCAACCCGCACTCGGCCAGCATTTGCGCAGGCTTCGCGTGTTCGACGTAAGCGTCCGGCAAGCCCAGATGCAGCACGGATTTGAGGATGTTCTCCCGCGCCAGGAATTCGCTGACCGCAGCGCCAGCGCCACCCATCACGGCGTTTTCCTCGATGGTCACCAGCAACTCGTGATTAGCAGCGGCGTCGCGGATCAGAGCCTCGTCGATGGGTTTGACGAAGCGCATGTCGATCACGGTGGCGTCGATTTTCTCGGCGACTTTCAAGGCGTCGGCCAGTTGCACGCCGAACACCAGGATCGCAACGCCCTGGCCATTGCGACGCACCACACCTTTGCCGATCTCGATGGGCTCAAGGCCGCTATCGATCACCGCGTTCGGGCCTGAGCCGCGCGGGTAGCGCACGGCGGCGGGGCCGTTATGCAGGTAACCGGTGCTGAGCATCATGCGCAATTCGTTCTCATCGCTCGGCGTCATCACCAGGATGCCGGGGATGCAGCGCAGATAAGACAAGTCGAAGCTGCCCGCGTGTGTCGGACCGTCTTCGCCCACCAGGCCAGCGCGGTCGATGGCGAACAGCACGTCGAGGTTTTGCACTGCCACGTCATGAATCAGCTGATCGTAGCCGCGTTGCAGAAACGTCGAATAAATCGCCACCACGGGCTTGGCGCCTTCGCAGGCCATACCCGCCGCCAGCGTCACTGCATGCTGCTCGGCAATGGCGACGTCAAAGTAACGCTCAGGAAAGCGCTCGCTGAACGCGACCAGATCCGAGCCTTCTTTCATCGCCGGAGTGATGCCGACCAAACGCGAATCGGCCTGCGCCATGTCGCAGATCCACTGCCCGAACACGCCCGAATACTTCGGGCCGCTGACCTTTTTCGGCGCAGCAACCGGGGCATTCAGGGGTTCAAGCTTGGTGATCGCGTGATAGCCAATCGGATCGGCTTCGGCAGGCGCAAAACCTTTGCCTTTCTTGGTCACCACGTGCAGGAATTGCGGGCCTTTGAGGTCACGCATGTTGCGCAGCGTGGCGATCAGGGTTGGCAGGTCATGGCCGTCGATAGGGCCGATGTAGTTCCAGCCCAGCTCTTCGAACAGCGTGCCGGGGACCAACATACCCTTGGCGTATTCTTCCGTGCGCCGGGCAATTTCCCAGGCACCGGGCAGACGCGACAGAACCTTTTTGCTGCCTTCGCGCATGCTGGCGTAAGTGCGGCTGGAAAGAATCTTCGCCAGATAATTCGACAGCCCGCCGACGTTGCGCGAGATCGACATGTCGTTGTCGTTGAGGATCACCAGCATATCGGCGGCGACTTCAGGCGCGTGGTTCAACGCTTCGAACGCCATGCCGGCGGTCAGCGCACCATCACCGATAACGGCGATGGCCTTGCGGGAACGACCCTGGAGACGGGCGGCAATCGCCATGCCCAATGCGGCGCTGATGGACGTGCTGGAGTGGCCGACGCCAAACGTGTCGTACTCGCTCTCGCTGCGACGCGGAAAGGCGGCAACACCGTCTTTCTGGCGCAACGTAGCCATGCGTTGGCGGCGACCGGTCAGGATCTTGTGCGGATACGCCTGATGACCGACATCCCAGACCAGACGGTCATCGGGCGTATCGAAAACATAATGCAGGGCGATGGTCAGCTCGATGACACCGAGACCGGCACCGAAATGCCCGCCGGTCTGGCCAACGGAATAGAGAAGCTCCAGGCGCAGTTCATCGGCCAGGGCTTCCAGCTCGGCTTCACCCAGCCGACGCAAGCCGTCCGGCGTTTCAGCACGGTCGAGCAGCGGCGTGGCAGGGCGCTCGCGGGGAATCTCTTTGAACGTCGTGGGCATCAGGCGAATCGTTATAAGTAAAAGAGGCGGCAGTTTACCTGATGCATCGCATGCTGCCCATGAAGTGCGACAGCGGATGCTCAGACACAAAGATCAAACTCAAGACTGTGACCTGACTAATGCGCGCCAGTTCGTCACGTTATGAAGGCTGATAGCCTTTTAGTTACGCCGCTCGACGATGTACCGGGCCAGCTCACGCAGGGGTTGGGCGGCCGCGTCGAAAGGTCGCAGGGCATCCAGCGCCTGATCGCGCAGCTCCAGCGCGTAAGCCTTGGCGGCATCGAGGCCGAGCAATGCGGGATAGGTGGGTTTGTCCCGGGCAATGTCCGCGCCTTGGCGTTTACCGAGGGTCGCGGTATCACTTTCGACATCGAGGATGTCGTCCTGCACTTGAAAAGCCAGGCCGATGGCGCGGGCGTAGGCCTGTAACGCATCGAGCCGGGGCTGATCCGCATGGCCGCTGGCCAGTGCGCCCAGCTTGACGCTGGCTTCGATCAGCGCGCCGGTCTTGTGCCGGTGCATGAAAGCCAGCGCGGTTTGATCGAGCTTGACGCCCACCGAGCCCAGGTCAATCGCCTGACCGCCGACCATGCCCGCCGGACCGGCTGCGAATGCCAGGGCACCGACCATTTGCAGACGCGTTTCGGCATCCTGAGGTGTCAGGCGCTGATCGAACAGCGCGGTAAACGCCAGACTCTGCAAACCGTCGCCAGCCAGAATCGCACAGGCTTCATCAAATGCTTTATGAGTGGTCGGCTGGCCGCGCCGCAGATCGTCATCGTCCATGGCCGGCAAATCGTCATGCACCAGCGAATACGCGTGGATCAACTCCACTGCGCAGGCCGCGCCGTTGGCGTCTTCAGCCTTACCGCCGAGTGCTTCGCAGGCCGCATACGCCAGCAACGGCCGTACACGCTTGCCGCCGTTCATCACGCTGTAGCGCATCGCATCGTAAAGTCGAGCCAACTCCGGGCCTGGCGCAACAAACAGACTGTCGAGCGCCGCGTTGACGCGCAGCTGGCACTGGGCCTGATAGCTCGCAATCATTCGGGTTGTTCCGCATCGAAAGGCTCTTCGGCCAACTCACCGTCGCGCTCCAGCAACACCTGAACCTTCTGCTCCGCCTGCGCCAAAGCGCCCTGGCAGTCGCGAGTCAGGCGAATCCCCTGTTCGAACGCGGTCAACGAATCTTCCAACGACAACTCGCCATTCTCCAGACGCTCTACCAGCGTTTGCAGATCAGCGAGGGATTGTTCGAAATCCAGTGCAGCTTTCTTGCGGGCCATGAGCGCTATTCCGGTAGAGGTTAAACCGCCGCGACACTAGCAGAGCGAGGGCTTTGGGGCAAATGGGGATGGGGTAGCGGTTCGCAAACTGCCCCTTTAGAAAAGGGAAATTGCTGAATGGGTTGGCGAGCATCATGGGAGCACTAGATGTGGCGTACACATGCCCAATTCAGAGTTTGGCTGGTTGGCTGGCTTCGGATCAACAGCTCTCTGTTCACGCTATAGCATTCGCGTTCGGTCAGTCAGATCTGCAGTAGCCTGCTGTCTGGAGCGGACTACTGCAGGCCTGAAGCCATCGGTCAATGCAATGGGTCGATCCGAGCCGCCAGATTCCTCCGATGAATATCGATTTCTCCCATCACATCCGGTCCCTGATAAACCATGGACGTCTCGTAGTTGGCCCATTTTCCGCGGTTCGCACTGAACCAGTTGAACGAGCCCATACACAGCAGTTCGTCATCAGCCATGACCACTTTGCTGTGCACCTTACGCACGACATGGGATTCGATCTTTTGCCCCCTCAGCTCCCGGAGGGCATGGATAAGCAGATCGTAGCGGCTGGGTTGACTTTCCGATGACGGCGATTCGGCGCTATTGAAATCGAGATCGGTATAAACGCGCACGGTGACGCCACGCTCTACCGCTGCACTCATGGCATCCCACGCGCCGATATCATGGATGCGCTGCAACTTGATCCATGGCGAGACGATGTGCACTTCTCGTGTCGCGCAAGACAAGGTTCTAAGTAGAAATTGATCATGCGCATCAGCATCGATCAGTTGGCTGAAGACCGATCTTGGCGTCTCCAGATCCGTGCGTGGTTGATATTCAAAAGCTAGCTCGCTGGATGGATCCCGGAGCAGATACTCGGCCAGCAGGTCTCGGGGTTTGGCAGCGGGCACCGCACCCAATAGATCCATGTCGCCGAATAGCAGGAAGCTGTCTTTCGCTCGGGACACGGCAACGTTCAGCATGCTTTGGCGGCGGTCGATGAATCCTCCATCGGCGTGCTTGGAATACACAGCGGAAAAAATCACCACCGGCCGAGCCGCTCCCTGGAAAGAGTGCACGGTACCGACCGTCAGTTCGCCATCACCTTTCCCGGTTTTGATGCCTTTTGCGGCACAGGCATCGGCAATAGCCTGGGACTGTGCGCCGAAGGGTGTGATGACCCCGACGATCTTCCACAGCTCCTGACCGTACCGGGCCTGCAGTGTCTCGCGGTTGGCAGCGATCCATTGCGCGATGGTTTCCGCTTCCAGGCGATTCATCCTGCTGCGGCCGTTGTGCTGCTGACAGATGCCATCGACATGAAGATAACCGAGCGCCGGGAGTCCTCCATCAGGTTTTTCACCACGTTTGGGCGTCAGCTTGCCTTGGTAGCAGAGCGCGTTGCAGTAATCGACGATCGAGTTGTAGCAGCGTCGGTGTTCGTACAAGAACATGCCGCGTTCCAGATCGGTGTCGTAGTGGTAACGGCTGGCATTCTGGGCAATGCGCATGACGCTGCCGGATGCAGCGCTAACGCCAGTGGCGCACAGTTTTTCGTAAGCTTCATCGATCCCGACACGTGGCAGCAGTTGGCTGCTCAACAGGTTACCGATGTCCACTGAGGCAGGGACAGACCAGATCGGCTCGATTTGCAGGGTGTCGCCGATAACCAACGCTTTTTTGCTCAATGCAAAGGAAGCACCGGCAACCTCCGGCAATACCTGACCGGCTTCATCGACAATCAGCAGATCAATAAGCTCATACATGTAGTCGTCGTCATAGCCGCTGCCGTTATGTTTGCTGCCTTTGAGGTGACTGGGCAGCATGAAAAATGTCGACACCACACATGGCGTCAGTTTCATCCAGCGCCGCCAGCGTTTCTCCAACGTCTTGCGACCATTCCTGTTTTGATCTTTCAGGATTTGCGGCAATGTTTGCTCCAGTTCCAGCAACCAGCGCCCTTCCCAATAATGAGTGCTCAACAAGAAGATAGGGAAACGTATTCGGGTATCGGCCAACCCATCGCAATCGCTCAGGGTCATATTCTCGGTGATCACGTCCGCAGATAACTCCAGTGGGCGCAACGCTGTCTGCCAGTTCACCTGACATTGCTGCCGAGCGCCCTGCAAGGCCAGTGCATTACTGACTTTCCGCTCCTGCGCACTGACTTCGCTGGCTGCAGCGTTACTCCAGACCGAGAGTGTCTCGCCGATCTGGCGCACACTTTTGAGCAATGACAGCTCAGTCAATTGCGATTCGTTCAGTAGCAGCTTTTCAGTATTCGAGGCGGTGTGACTCTGTTCAAGATGCAGGCGGGCACGCAGCAAACGTTTTTCCTGGACAGGTTTGAGCCAGGAGAGCAGGGCGTACCACAGCGATTCGTCGGCGAGGTATCGCCGGAAGGAAGTTTCCAGTGCCTTGTAATGCGAATTTTTATCCTTGAGTCGCTGCAAGGTTACTTGCGCCTCCTGAATGCTGGCATCTGGATCGTCGCCCCATTCGGATCGAAGTGCCTGGCGAGCGGCGCTCAGCGCCAGCCATGCATGCTCAATGTTCACCAGCTCATCCGAGCGGACGGCCAAGGCTTGGCGAAGCTGGTCGACCGCAGCTTGTACCGTGAGGGGCGGTTTGGCTGCAAAGGCTTGCGCTGCTTTACCCAGCCATTCCGATTGCGCTTGAGCCAAGTAGTCAGCCGACTCTGTGTTGGCAAAGAAACTCTGGGTCTGATACTTGCGAACCGTCTCCGGGTCAGCGGACTTGCTCGGGAAATATGCCCCGAAGCTATCGATTTTCGGTAGCCAGCGCCCTGCAAGCGTTCCGTTGCCCGCGGCGAAGTCCGATCCAAAGGCGTCGAGAATGTTGGTTACTGCCTGATTATTGGTGGAACTGGCAACAATCACCGGGGGTTCGGTGCCCGCCAACGCCGCTCTGGCCCACAACGAGGCGACCACTGACAGCAGCAGCGTCGTCTTGCCGGTTCCGGGCGGTCCATTGACAGCCAGAATGTCGCCGTCATCACTTGCCAGGAAATGGGCCAGAGCGTCACGTTGCTCACCTGCCAGCGCGTATTCATCACTGGCGTGCCCCAGTCGGGCTGAGAATCCTGCACTTGCCGGCAGGCAGGGCTCCGGCGGCACCGTAGTCTGGCTGGCGTAACGCTCAAAAAGCGGGCTCTTGGGACTGGTATCACGCATGTGATCGTACAAACGCACAATGTGCTGGCTGGCACCGGATACCTTCTCCTCCTTGAACAAGCACCATTCATTGGATCGTTCGTAACCGTTATCCCCCTGAAGCCAGCCTGAGCTGACGTCATCAACGAAACGCTCACAAAACCCAAGGTAGGCCGCCCATTGCCCGGCGTAGCTTTCGCCATCTACAGCCTCACCGTCTGCTGACGGTGAGGCTGCCGGTACCGTGTTGACCGCCAGAAAACGATCGACATCCGCCACATCAGCCAAGGCAAAACTGCCCGACTCCAAAGGCTCGAGAATGTCGCGAGGTATCAGCGTATTTGCGGTTGGGAACAGCTGCCCATGACGGTTCACCCGCACCTGTGCGAGCAAGGGGGTAATCACGGCATGCATGCCGTGACGTAGCCGACCATGTTCCAGGCGCGCATTGAAAACCCAGGGCCGAATCGTGATCTCAACGACGTGGCTATGCTCTGGTTCATTCTTGAACAGCGCCGTGACCGTCTCGATTCCCAGATAACCAGTGTTCAGGATTTCCTGTGGAAGATGGACATGGCCGACAAGCCCGTCGGTCTTGAGGCCACCATTGCCGTGTTCGGCATCGACGAGGGAATTGCGCCAGTATTTGGCGAATGCAAGAGCGTTATCGTTCATCTTCCGTGCTCACTGATGTCGTGCGTCTGGCACCGTGTAGCATCCAGACAATAGCGGGAATGGGCCGATGCGACAGTTTGCAAGGCCGACTATGGAGGGGAATTACGTCAATTCACGGGCTCAGCTTTTAGGGGCAGGGCTGCCGAGGTGGAGTCAGAGCATTCGATAAAACCGCCTTCGATAGACACTGCCTGAGCACCCAGCGATCTGGCGCTGGAGAGGTGAGGGGCTTCATCCATAAGGGACATGAACACTTTCTACTCCTTGAAAAGTTGGATCCATTAGGCCAGGAACATTAGCAGACCGGAAAATGATGGCATAGGGGGAGAGACGGGTGTGGCCAACTGCACCTTCTTCGACGAAGCCAGACGAAAAATCATCCACCAGTTATCATGCGGCCCATATTTGCCCGGTTCGCTGCGCCGGGTTTTCATGTTCACCGCGCAATTCATCTGCGCTGACTAGGAAAGAAATAATGACGGATCAAAAAGGAGTCGAGCAGAACGCCGCCAGTCTGGCGGAGCATGCGCTGAACATGGCCCGCGCCCGATTTGCGCCTAACGAGACCGCCGTTAGCACAGAACCTGAACCGGTAAAGAAAAAAACAGGCCGTAAAACTGCAACCGCCACTACCAGCAATACTTTGCAGGATCTGCAGAAAACGCTTTGGGCCACGGCCGACAAGATGCGCGCCAACATGGATGCTGCTGAATACAAGCACATCGTCCTTGGCCTTATCTTCCTCAAGTATATTTCCGACAGCTTCGCTGGCCGCCGCGCGGAGCTGGAGCTTAAGTTCACCAATACCGCCGACGATTACTATCTGGGAAGCGATGACGCCGATCTGCTAGCCGCCGAGCTGGAAGAGCGCGATTACTACAAAGAAGTGAACGTATTCTGGGTGCCTGAAGTGGCGCGCTGGGAATCGATCAGGGCCAACGCCAAACAGGTGGACATCGGCAAGCGTATCGACGAGGCCTTGTCCGCAATCGAGGCAGAAAACTCTTCCCTGAAGAACATCCTCGACAAGCGCTATGCTCGCGCTCAATTGCCGGACGGCAAGTTGGGCGAGCTGGTCGATCTGATTTCAGTCATTGGTTTTGGTGGTGACGCTAATCAGGCCCGCGACCTGCTCGGTCAAGTCTACGAATACTTCCTGGGTCAGTTCGCCAGCGCCGAAGGCAAGAAGGGCGGACAGTTCTATACCCCGGCAAGTATCGTCAAAACGCTGGTCGCAGTCCTCAATCCCCACCATGGCAAGGTCTACGATCCTTGCTGCGGTTCCGGTGGCATGTTTGTCCAGTCGGAGCGATTCATTGAAGCCCACGGTGGCAAGCTTGGCGACGTGTCTATCTACGGCCAGGAGTCCAACCCGACCACCTGGCGTCTGGCCGCGATGAACCTGGCCATTCGCGGTATCGACTTCAACCTTGGCAAGGAGCCAGCCGACACCTTTATCCGCAATCAACACAGCGATCTACGGGCCGATTTTGTTCTGGCCAACCCGCCGTTCAACATTAGCGATTGGTGGCACGGCAGCTTGGAAGGCGATCCGCGCTGGGTCTACGGCACGCCACCGCAAGGCAACGCCAACTATGCGTGGTTGCAGCATATGTTGTTTCACCTCAAGGCAAGTGGCCGTGCCGGTATTGTCTTGGCCAACGGTTCGATGAGTTCCAGTCAGAACACTGAAGGCGATATTCGCAAGGCGATGGTTGAGGCCGATGTGGTGGAAGTGATGGTCGCGTTGCCCGGCCAGTTGTTCTTCAACACCCAGATACCGGCCTGCCTGTGGTTTTTAACCAAACAGAAGGTCGCTCGCCCCGGTGAAGTGTTGTTTATCGATGCGCGCAAGCTCGGAACTAATATCAGCCGGGTCCAGATTGAGTTGCTTGATAGTGACATTGAGCGCATTGCGCAGACTGTCGCCAATTGGCGTGGGGTGCCGCTGGATGTTGGCGGTGAGATCGCCGAATACACCGACATCCCCGGCTTCTGCCGCAGCGTGACCCTGTCGGAAATCGCCGAGCATGGCCACGTTCTCACCCCAGGAAGATATGTCGGGGTCGAGGCGTTCGCGGTTAATGATATAGCCTTCACCGACAAGATGCAGGACCTCACTGCTTTGTTGGGCGAGCAGATGGCCAAGGGTGTAGAACTCGATAAGGTTATCCGGCAGCGGTTGGGAGGGCTAGGGTATGAGTTCTGAGTGGAGCCGTCTTACGCTTAAAAATGCAGGTGTCACTTTGATCGACTGCGATCATCGAACTCCGGCAGCGGCCAATGAGGGCTATCCATATATCGCGATACCACAACTCAAGGATGGTCATATCGCGCTTGATGGCGTGCGTAGGATTTCTCAATCGGATTACAACGATTGGACAAGGAAACTAAAGCCCCAAGTTAATGACGTTATTGTCGTTCGTCGATGCAATTCGGGTGATAGTGCTCATGTTCCTGCTGGGCTGGATTGTGCGATTGGGCAAAATCTTGTAGTGCTCCGAGCCAGTGGGGACCGGGTTGCCCCTATTTTCCTGCGCTGGTTACTCAAGGGGCCGGAATGGTGGGGGCAAGTATCTAAGTACATCAACGTGGGGGCTGTATTCGACAGTTTGCGCTGTCGGGATATTCCTAATTTTGAGTTCACCATTCCGCCGTTGGATCAACAGGCTGAGATCGCAAGCATCTTGGGGGCAATAGACGATCGCATCACCTTGCTACGCGAAACCAACGACACTTTGGAATCTATCGTCCAAGCGCTTTTCAAATCTTGGTTTGTCGATTTCGACCCGGTGCGTACTAAAGCCGAGGGTTTTGAGCCCGAGGGTATTGATGCCTCCACTGCGGCATTGTTCCCTGACAGTTTCGAAGAGTCTGAACTGGGGGTTGTGCCGAGGGGGTGGCTTGTTAAGCCGATTGGCGATGCTGTCGAGTGCATTGGCGGTGGGACACCTAATACCAAAGATCCAAGCTATTGGGAACCTGCCGAGCATCCCTGGACAACACCAAAAGATTTGTCTGGGCAACAATCGCCAGTCTTGCTCAATACTGAACGCAAGCTCTCTACTCTAGGACTGGCAAAGGTCAGCTCTGGATTATTGCCAGCGGGTACTTTGTTATTATCTTCTCGTGCACCGATTGGCTATTTGGCAATAGCACAGATGTCTATTGCTGTGAACCAAGGCTATATTGCTATTCCACCCGGCGGCGAGTTGTCACCGCTGTACATGTTGATCTGGTGCCGACAAAACATGGAAGGGATCAAAGCTCGCGCCAATGGCTCGACCTTTATGGAGATTAGCAAAAAGGCCTTTCGGCCAATTCCGGCGTTGGTGCCATCAGCGAGTATATTGGCCGCTTTTGCGAACGTTGCAGATCCTCTCTTCGAACGCTTAATCGGAAACGAATGCCAAGCACAAACCCTTACCAAACTACGCGACACCCTATTACCGCGCCTAATTTCTGGCCAGTTACGGCTAGCAGATGCGGAAATTAATATCGAAAATGCCCTGTCGGAGGCCATCTGATATGGCTCTGAACCTCCGACAACGCGTCATCGAGCGTCTGCAAAGCCAGCCCGAAACCCAGCAAACCGCCCGCGAACTGGCTCAATGGATTTTCGGGCAGTTCCCTACAGAATGCGCAGCCAAGAAAGCAGGCAGTGCCAGCTACATCCAGACTGACAATGACCTAGTGCAGCAGCTGGTAGCGGAGATATCTGGTTCCCGTCCACGTTGGCAGCAGATGCATCCCCAACTGAAAACAACCGAAGGCCGACCACGTCACTATCACTGGTCAGACATGGACGCCAACGCTGAGGTTGCGGCGGCTGAAGGGGTAGCCCTAATTCCGTCAGAACCACCTGAGCCCACGCCATTACGTGAGCACGCGCTTTATCCATTGTTGGCCGAATACTTGCTGACGGATGATCAACGTGTATATGCCATGCGGATCAACGAAAAGCGTTCGTCTAACCGTGCTGGCAGCGGTGGCAACGAATGGCTGCACCCCGATTTGGTAGGCCTGGAAGATATGACTGCCGATTGGACGCTAGGGCTGCGTGACTGCGTTCGTGTACTAGGCGAACGTCGTGCCCGGCTATGGTCCTTCGAGGTCAAACTGCTGCTCAATCGTTCTAATGCTCGCAAGAGTTTTTTTCAGGCAGTATCCAACTCATCTTGGGCGCATTTCGGCTATCTGGTGGCGGGTACCGTAGAGGGTGACGGCACGCTCAAAGAGCTACGTATGCTCGCCTCGGCCCATGGCATTGGCGTCATTCAGCTCGACGTACAGAATCCAACGGAAAGCCAAATTCTGATCCCAGCTCGCGAACGCAGCGAAATCGACTGGGATATGTGCAACCGACTGACTGAAGAGAATAGCGACTTCGCCGAGTTTATCGGCCGTATACGTCGTTTTCACCAGACAGGTGAAGTGTCGACCAAGGAGTGGGAGGCTAGCGAGTGAACAAGGAGACGATTTCCGCATTGCCCGAGGGTTACGCCGACTGGCTGACCCAACTGAAAGGCGATATTGCTCAAACCCGGCAACGTGCTGCTTTAGCCGTCAATGCCGAGTTGGTGCAGTTGTATCACCGGATCGGGGTGGAAGTCAGGCAACGTCAGCAGGTCAACGCTTGGGGCGCGAAAGTGATTGAGCGCCTGGCGCGGGACCTTTCCGACGCTTTTCCCGATATCCGTGGTTTTTCCAGCCGCAACCTCAAGTACATGGCTTTTTTTGCGCAGCATTATCCTGAAGGTCTAATTGGGCAGCAGCCTGCTGCCCAGTTGCCGTGGTTCCATGTAGTTACCCTGCTAACCAAAGTGGACAGCGCTGCCGAGCGTGAGTGGTATGCGCAACAAACCGTCCTGCATGGCTGGTCACGCAGTACGCTGGAGCAGAACATCAAGAACCGCTTGCGGCAGCGCCAAGGCTCGGCGGTCACCAACTTCGGCGCCCGCCTGCCGGCCGCAGAGTCAGCTTTAGCCCAGGAAACCCTGAAAGATCCTTACTTGTTCGATTTTCTCGGTCTGGGTGATGACGCCCATGAACGGGATATCGAAGATGGGTTGATTCGTCATGTCACCCGTTTCCTGTTGGAGCTTGGTGCGGGTTTTGCCTTCGTTGGCCGACAGTTTCGCCTTGACGTTGTTGGCGACGAGTTCTTCATAGATCTTCTGTTTTATCACACGCGGCTTAAGTGCTACGTTGTCGTGGAACTCAAGGCCACAGCCTTCAAGCCCGAACACGCTGGTCAGCTGAATTTTTATCTGGCTGCGGTAGATGCACAGATCAAGGCGGAAGACGACAAACCCACTATTGGACTGCTGTTGTGCAAAGAGCAAAATCGGCTTGTGGCCTAGTACGCGCTTTCGGGCATCGACAAACCCATTGGCGTTGCCGAATACCAATTGCTGCGTGATCTACCCGAAACCTTGGGCCGAAACCTACCGAGCATCACCGAGATTGAGGCGGAGTTGGCCGGCGAACTGGACACAGGAAGTGAAGCGGAATGACTGAAGACCAGTTGGAACAGGAAACCCTCGGCTGGCTGGGCGAGCTGGGCTATACGTATGTTTACGGGCCTGATATCGCTTATGACGGCGAGAGCCCGGAGCGTGATAATTACCGTCAGGTAGTTCTGGTTGAGCGTTTGCGCAGCGCTATGGCCAGGCTCAATCCCAAAGTGCCGTTGGCCGCGCGGGAGGATGCGCTCAAGCAAGTGCTGGAGTTGGGCTTGCCCGTACAGCTGTCAGCCAATCGCCTGTTCCATCGTCTGTTAGTCAGCGGCGTACCGGTGCAGTACCAAAAAGATGGCGAAACGCGGGGCGACTTTGTGCGCCTGATCGACTGGGTCGAGGTAAAAGTCAACGACTGGCTGGCCATTAATCAGTTCAGCATTCAGGGCCCGAAGCATACCCGACGTCCGGACATCATTCTGTTCATCAACGGTCTGCCTTTGGTATTGCTTGAGCTGAAAAACCCGGCAGATGTGAAGGCTGACCTGGGCAAAGCGTTTGATCAAATCCAGACCTATAAGGAGCAGATTCCGGATCTGTTCCAGTACAACGAAATTCTGGTTATTTCTGACGGCAGCGAAGCCCGGATGGGCTCATTGTCTGCCGATGTCGAACGCTTTATGAATTGGCGCACCATCGACGGGCAGGATCTCGACCCGCTGGGGCAATTCAACGAACTTGAGACTTTGGTGCGCGGTGCTTTGGCACCAGAAATGCTGCTCGATTATCTGCGCTACTTCGTGTTGTACGAGGATGACGGTCGATTGGTAAAGAAGATCGCTGGCTATCACCAATTTCATGCAGTGCGTGCCGCTATTCAGCAGGTGGTAATCGCCTCGCGCCCTGGCGGCACTCATAAGGGCGGGGTCGTCTGGCACACCCAGGGTTCGGGCAAAAGCATCACCATGACGTGTTTCGCCGCAAGGGTGATGCAGGAAGCCGCGATGGAGAATCCCACAATTGTGGTGATCACGGATCGCAACGACCTTGATGGTCAGTTATTCGGAGTTTTTTCGCTATCTCAGGATTTACTTCGCGAGGAACCTGTCCAGGTAGAGTCTCGCGGTGACTTGCGCGCCAAGCTGGCGAATCGTCCAAGTGGCGGCATAGTGTTTGCGACTATTCAAAAGTTCATGCCCGGGGTTGATGAAGATCGTTTCCCAGTGCTGTCCTTACGCCCAAATATCGTAGTTATCGCCGACGAGGCACATCGCACCCAATATGGTTTCAATGCATCGCTAAAGGCGAGCGCAGTGCTTCCGGCGGCTGAAAGTCAGACGCGTTACGAGGTCGGCTACGCTCAACACTTACGTGATGCATTGCCAAACGCTACATTCGTGGCTTTCACGGGGACGCCGGTGTCGAGCGAGGATCGAGATACTCGTTCGGTCTTCGGCGAATACATTCATGTCTATGACATGCAGCAGGCCACCGAAGATGGGGCGACCGTTGCCATCTATTACGAGTCGCGCCTTGCCAAGTTGTCGTTGAAGGATAGCGAGCTCCCAACGATCGACGATCAGGTCGATGAATTGGCTGAAGACGAAGAGGATGACCAACAATCCCGTTTGAAGAGCCGCTGGGCCGCATTGGAAAAAGTGGTCGGGGCCGAGCCCCGCATCTGTAGTGTAGCGATTGATCTCATCAGGCACTTTGAAGAGCGGAATCAGGGCATGGTCAGCATGGGCCAGATGCCTGGCAAGGCCATGGTGGTGGCCATGAGTCGCGAAATTTGTGTGCACCTGTACAACGAGATCGTCGCTCGGCGTCCTGAGTGGCATGACGAAGATCCGGAGAAAGGCGCGATCAAGATCGTGATGACTGGCAGCGCGTCGGACAAGGCTTTGCTGCGACACCATATTTATTCCGGACAGGTCAAAAAGCGCCTGGAAAAGCGATTTAAAGATCCGCTTGACCCGCTCAAACTCGTGATCGTGCGTGACATGTGGTTAACAGGATTCGATGCGCCTTGCGTCCATACCCTGTACGTCGACAAACCCATGAAAGGCCATAACTTGATGCAGGCCATCGCCCGAGTGAACCGTGTCTTCAAGGACAAGCAAGGCGGACTGGTGGTGGACTACATCGGTATCGCAAATGAGCTAAAAGCCGCGCTGAAAGAGTATACCGGCAGCAAGGGCAAAGGTCGGCCGACCGTGGACGCCCATGAAGCTTATTCAGTGCTGGAAGAGAAGCTCGACGTCCTCCGCAGTCTGCTATTTGGCTTCGATTACAGCGACTTTCTCAAAGGCGGGCACAAGTTGCTTGCCGGGGCGGCGAACCATGTTTTGGGCCTGGAAGATGGCAAAAAGCGCTTTGCTGACTCCGCGCTCGCCATGAGCAAGGCCTTCACCTTGTGCTGTACCTTGGATGAAGCCAAGGCGGTTCGCGAGGAAGTAGCGTTCTTCCAGGCAATCAAGGTGATTTTGATCAAACGTGAGGTCAGTCAGCAGAAAAAGACTGATGAAGAGCGCGAATTGGCCATTCGCCAGATCATCGGTAATGCCGTGGTCTCGGGTGATGTAGTGGATATTTTCGAGGCGGTGGGTTTGGAAAAACCGAACATCGGCCTGCTCGACGATTCGTTCCTGGCCGAAGTGCGTAATCTTCCGGAGAGAAATCTGGCGGTGGAGCTGCTGGAGCGTTTGCTGGAAGGCGAGATCAAAAGCCGCTACAGCACCAACCTTGCTCAGGAGAAGAAATTCTCTGAGCTACTGGCAAATGTAATCAAACGCTATCAAAACCGCTCCATCGAAACTGCGCAGGTGATCGAAGAGCTTATCGAAATGGCCAAGAAATTCGCTGCGGCAAGCAAACGCGGTGATGAGCTGGGGCTCAATGATGATGAATTGGCGTTCTACGATGCTTTGGCCAACAACCAAGCATCAGTACGCGAGCTTGGCGACGAGATACTGGCCAAGATTGCTCATGAACTGACTGCCAGCTTACGGGCTAATGTCAGTGTTGACTGGAGCAGCCGTGAAAGCGTGCGAGCCAGACTGCGTATCCTGGTGCGGCGGATTTTGCGCAAGTACAAATACCCACCGGATCAAGCTGAAGATGCCGCTCAGTTGATTCTCAACCAGGCAGAAAAGTTGTGTGAGGCTTGGTTATAGATCGACCGGAAATGGTCGCTCCCTTTTGAGCGGGCGCATACCAGTGAAGTATCGGCAGGGGGCTTTCCTACAGACATTAAAAAGCCGGCTTGTGGTTAGCTTTTTATTGATCTATAAGTTTGAAAAAACAACAAGTTAGATATTTTTAGAGGCGCTCTGATCCCTCATTTGTCCCCCCACTTTTTTGTGGTTTTTGCACGGCATTTGACCGGCTTTTTTTGTGGTTCAGCCTACGGCTTTTTCGTGAGGCTGAACCCGAATAGTGGGGGGCAGAGATTTTGTGTTCGGGCAAAACATGAGCAACAGGTGCATGTATGCCAACCAAAAAGAAATCCGCGCGCCAAGCGCTCCGAGAACTGCCGAAAATCCCGAAAGAGCTGCTTGAACGGTTCGCTGCCGAACTCGGCCATCACCTGGGCTATCCACCGGGCGCGCAGCGCCCAGAGGATGAAACCAATCAGCGCAATGGCAAAACTGGCAAGACGGTTTTAACCGGCGATGGCACGCTGCGACTGGATATCCCCCGCGACCGGGATGGCAGTTTTTCACCCATTCTGATTACCAGGCACGAGCGACGTTACACAGGTTTCGATGACAAGATACATCGCCATGTATGCCCGTGGCATGACTGTCAGGAGAAATCCGCGCGTTTCTTTCCGAGCAGTACGGAGCAGACGTTTCTCCTGATTTCATCAGCTCTGTACCCGGCCCGCACACAAAAGATCTGACAGTTCCTGATCAGCTGGTTTCTTTCGGTTCTCCATGCAGTAACCGAGAACACTTAAGCCCCAGAGGTATTCCATCGCCCCTTCCGGAGCTACGTTGCTTCAGAACACGCTCCCGGCGACACCGCCAGTAACGGTTGGCGCCATGCGCCGACAGTGCACCCGCGAGTTTTTACATACTCTCGACCCTAGGCCGAACATCGATTATTAGTCGCTCCTCCACCGACAATCCCGGCCCACTCTTGCAATCAGGCTCCAATCACACCACCATTGCGAATAGTTTTCATTAGCACGGACACCATCCGCTGTGTTTCCTACTCACCCGGCAAACCAAGATCCCCGCCAGCAGGCGCTCCATCGCTTGTTCGGCGAGCACCACAGCTGGCTGCTCGAACGTCTGCGCCTGCGCCTGCACTGCCGCGAGGATGCCGCCGATATGGCCGCCGAAACCTTCGCTCAGATTGTGGCGCTGCCGGATCCCCATGCCATTCGAGAGCCCCGGGCGTTGTTGAGCCTCATTGGCAAGCGGCTGATGTTCGCTCGCTGGCGGCGCAATGATGTCGAACGTGCCTATCTCGACGCCCTCGCCTCCTTGTCCGAGCCGACCGCGCCTTCGCCCGAGGAACACTGGGTGGTGATGGAGGCATTGATGGCGGTCGATCAGTTGCTGGATGGCTTGTCGTCCAAGGCCCGCGCGGCTTTTCTATATAGCCAGATCGATGGCCTGACTTACGCGGGCATCGCCGAGGAGCTGGGGGTGTCGGTGACGCGGGTACATCAGTATGTTGTGCAGGGACTGACGGCGTGTTATCGGGGCGTGCCGTGACGACGGTGTCCGCGGCGGCGGCACAGGCGATTGAGTGGTATGCGCGGCGTGCTTCGGGCATGTTCACTGAGCAGGACCAACAGCAATTGATGCTGTGGCTGGCCGCCGACCCCAGTCATCTGCGTGCCTGGCAGACCTTGCAGCAGCAGTTGAACCGTAGCGTGACGCCGTTGTTGCAGCAGCATGCCGCCGTCCATGCGCTGTGCGACGCCGGGTACAGTCGTCGACGCATGCTGCGTGGCGCTCTCGGCCTGGGTGCCCTGGCTGTCGGCGGGCAGTTGTTGACCATGCCGGGTGGACCGCTGCACGCACGTTTGCGCGCCGACCTGCGCACGTCGACCGCCCAACGCCGTACGTTCACCCTTGATGACGGCTCGACCTTGCAACTCAATGCGCAGAGTTCCGTCGATCTGTATTTCGACCCTCGGCAGCGTCACGTCCAACTATTGCGCGGCGCGGTGCAGGCCCAGGTGCGCAGCGATCCGGCGCGGCCGTTCGTGATGGCGTGCCCGTGGGGCGAGGCCTGGCTCGACAGTGGACGGTGCCTGCTGGCGATGCACGCCAGTCAGCCCCAAGTGTGGGCGCTGGAAGGTTCCTTGCAGTTGCGCACGCCCCATCACAGTCAGCACATCGCCGCCGGCCAGGGCCTGGCATTCAATGGCAACCGCTGGCAGGAACTCCCTTCGCAGTATGTTGACGAGCGCAGTTGGACCAGAGGGCTGCTCGAAGTGCATGACCAGTCACTGGGCCAAGTGATCGAGCACCTTGCGCCTTACCACCAGGGGCTGCTGCACGTTTCGGCAGCGGCGGCGGCGTTGCGGATATCCGGGGTGTTCACCCTGGATGACACGCGCGGCGCGCTGGCTGCGCTCAAGGATGTACTGCCGTTGCGCATCGATACCTGGCTGGGCGTGTGGACGCGAATCGAGCGTGTCTGAATTTTTTTCCTGACACCCCTGAAAATTTCCGGGACTCGCGTCACATACCTGATAGACGCGCGTATTCCGCGCACTCGTTTCCGTACTTCTGCGAGCCCGCTCATGCATCCCAACCTCCTTTCGCCGCTGTTTGCCGGCTGCTTGGCCAGCTTTACCCTGCAGGCGGCCGAAACCGCCTATGACTTCAACCTGCCCGCCGGCGCTGTGGGTAATACACTGATCGGCATTGGCCAGGTGAGTGGCCAGCAAGTGCTGTTTATCCCGGCGGATGTGGCAGGTCGCCAGGCGCCGGCGGTGCGAGGGCACCTGAGTGCGAGTGAAGCGGTACGCCTGAGCCTGGCGGGCACCGGCCTGAGTGTGATGGTCACCACAAGCGGTGCCTTGAGCGTGCAACGAACCGGCGACGGCCTGACCCTGGACGCCATCAACATTGATGCAATCCGCCAGGGCGGAGAAACCGCCGACGTCGGCTATGTGGCTCAACGTTCCTCGGTCGGCACAAAAACCCGCACGGAACTGGTAAAAATCCCACAATCCGTGTCGGTAGTGACCCGCGAAGAACTCAACGCGCGCAAAAGCGACAACCTCTCCGACGCGCTCAAGTACACCCCCGGGTTCAGCAGCCAGCCCGCCAGTTTCAGTCGCACCGCCGATGACTACACCCTGCGCGGCTTCAACGTCGGTGCCGGTACCGGGGGTATCCTGCGCGATGGCATGAAACTGCAATCGAACCCCTACGACGGCAGTGTCGAAGCCTATGGCCTGGAGCGCGTCGAGGTGCTCAAGGGCGCCTCGTCCGTGCTGTATGGCCAGCTCTCGCCAGGCGGCATGATTAATACCGTGAGCAAGCGTCCTACCGATACGCCGCTGCACGAAATCGGCCTGGAACTGGGCAACTACGACCGCCGCCAGTACACCATCGACCTCGGCGGCCCGCTGGATGACCAGGGCCAGTTCAGCTACCGCCTGACCGGCCTGTGGCGCGACAGCGGCACCCAGGTTGACCACGTCGACGATGATCGTCGCTACGTCGCCCCGGCCGTGACCTGGAAACCCGACGACGATACCTCGCTGACCGTCCTCGCCAGCCACCAGGACACCTATACCGGTTTCTCGCCGCCGATGAGCTATGCACTCAGCAGGTACAGCAACACCGCCGGCTACAAGATCGGCCGCAACCAGTTCGTGGGCGAACCCGGCTACGACCACTTCACCAACCGCATGGACACACTCGGCTACCTCTTCGAGCACCGCTTCAACGACAACCTCACCGTCAACCACAGTCTGCGTTACTTCCAGGCCAATACTAATTGGGACTACCTGATTCCCGTGTCGGTCAGCGGCAGCCGACTGCTGCGCCGCTACAGCGCCCGCGAAGAGCGCTCCACCGGCTGGACCAGCGACAACAACCTCAACTTCACTTTCGACAGCGGGCGCTGGCAGCACGACCTGGTGCTGGGCGTGGACTACTACCACAAGACCTACGATTCACACCGCTTCATCAGCTCGACCCAGGCCCAACTGGCGCCGTCGCTGAACCTCGCCAACCCAAAATACACCGGCGTCGGCGCCAACACCGCCGCCGACAGCGGCAGTGACCTGCACAGCAGCCAGGCCGGCATCTACCTGCAAGACCAGATTACCTTCGACGACAAATGGGTACTGCTGCTCGGCGGCCGTCAGGACTGGGCCGAGAGCGTCACCACCACCTTCGCCACCGACGCCCGCGCCACCCGCAACGACAAAAAAGCCACCGGCCGTGTAGGCCTGGTCTACCTCGCCGACAACGGCCTGGCGCCCTACATCAGCTACAGCCAATCATTCCAGCCTGCCAGCGTCAGCAACCCGGCCTTCGGCAACGCCTTTGCCCCTTTGGAAGGCGAACAATACGAAATTGGCCTGCGCTACCAGCCGCCCGGCACCGACACCCTGCTCAGCGCCGCCGTCTACCAGCTCGACCAGGACAACTCCCTGAGCCTCGACAGCCTCACCAACACCTACGTGCAATACGGCAAGACCCGCTCCAAAGGCCTGGAGCTCGAAGCCAAGAGCAACCTCACTGAGAACCTTCAACTCAGTGCCGGCTACGCCTACACCGATACCCACGTACTGGAAGACCAAACCGCGAGCAACGTAGGCAAACGCATCGAGGGCGTGCCCTACAACACCGCCAGCCTGTGGGCCAGCTACCGCCTGGCGAGCCTCGGCCTGGAGCGCTTGCGCGTGGGGGCTGGCGCCCGGTACACAGGGACTACGCGGACTACACCGAGTGTTTATGAGGGGAAGATTCCGGCTTACACTCTGGTAGATGCGCTGGTTAGTTATGATGTGGACAGCAATTGGCAACTACAGGCTAAAGCGCAGAACCTGTTTGATAGGAAGTATCTGTACTGCAATACCACGTGCCGGTATGGCGATGAGCGTAGCTTGATTGGTTCGATTACGTATAAGTGGTGATAGCCCACAGGCGGTTTGAGGCGCTACGCACGCAGTGTGGAAGCTGAGTGCGAAACGGTCGGAAGTTGTTGGCGTGTTTGAACGGATCTGGCCGTTCTCTCACCTCGCTTAGCGGTCGAACACCCTAATCGATGAGTGAGCAATTGCACGGTCAGCGAATAGTAATAGTAGCGTCGCTGCACGGCGCCGGTTCAGGTGGTGATTGAGAAACCAAGTAAGGTGTTTTCTTTGCCACGCCTACGGTGTGTCCCGTTGCCAGCGCTCAGCGATTGCTGTTGGATAGCCTTCGCCTGGCGGAGGTGGCGTTGGCGTGTGGCATGCGAACCGGTCAGCATGCCCGCCAGGAACAGATCAATATAGAAGGCATGGTCATGGTCGACCCCCGATGTACGCGCTACTAGGTCGATACGGCCATGCCCCAGCTCATAGCTAACCTGCCTTCGGGCTTTTTGATCGAGCGCTCGGTCTATCTGGTAGCACTTGCCGTTGTTGATCGGCGCGGGATGATGGGTGATTTGCTCATAGCGTTCGCACGCATACGCCGCCCGCAATTCGTGGAAGCCTTTGAGATTGTGCGTATGGAGGATATCTCGGGCGGGGCGGACGATCCCCTGCAAGAAATCGAGGTAGCTTTCGTTCGGTGCCAGCAGGTTGCGGCCACCATTGGGCGAAACCTGTTCGGCAAACCTCAGAGCTTCACGAATATGATCATCTACCGTAATCCAGCGAGGTGCTGACGCACCTGAACGGCCACCTTTGGTGCCATCCTGGATGTTGATCTTGTCGTGGTATTTGGCTTCACGCTTGAGTCGCGGTAGGTCGGCCAGAATCGCTTCGCGCAGACGCATGCCAGTGGCTCGCGCTAACTGAGCGATGGCCGCGGCGCGCGGCTGCTGGTGTGCGCAAAGCACCTCCACGATCCGCTTCACCTGGTCACGGTTTTGGCCTTGCGGCACCGAACGACGAACGCTGGTGCGCCGCATTCCTCGCGCCTTACTCGGACTCGGCACTTTCACATATTGATCACCGCGAAGCGCAGCCATGGTCCGGTTCACGCTGGACAACCGGTTTAGCGCGGTGGCGATGGTTAGCTCACCCTGCTCAACTTTTTGACGCAAGTGCCCGGCATAGTCCAGCAAAGTCTGCAGATCAATTCGCCGCGAATCGTTAAATCCTGGTCCATCCTCCGAACGACACCAGCGTACAAACGCCTGCCACCGATCACTGTGCGCCTTGACCGTGCCGTAATGCCCGCCGCCAAATAGATCGCGCAACGCCTGCGGTCCGGCATAGCTCAGTTGCCGACTATAGCCAAAATTTCGCCCTTCTCGCCTAGCCACCAGTGCCATGATCAAACTCCTCTCGAAGCCAAATTTTTAAAGCCATCCCCACGTCATCCCGCCACGAATGTTGAGTGTTATCAGGGATCAAGGCCCCTGCGACCTGTGGGGGTGTCCACTAACGCGGGACTGACGGCTCTTTACGACCGGGAGCTTGGGCATCTCATGATCTGGCCTCCTGAGCACTTCCGAAGACGTGGGCGCGGATTGGCGCAGCGAAGTGTGCCAAGAGGTGAGGTTGCTGCAGCGCAGCGAGGTAGGTCCATCGTCTGCCGCAGTGGGCAGATCAGTCGAGTAGGCATCCATCACTCCTGGGGAGTGATCGTGCGAGCCGCCGGACGCTAATCGCACTTCGGGAGAACCACCACGCAAGTGGCGTAGCCTTGAAGGTTCTGGCTACTTGGGCAGGTGGTGTCAACGACAGCGATCCGTGCACCAATTTTTATACCCACTCGAAAAGGTGGTCAAACATCAAGGACAAAGCGTGCAAAAAGTGGCGACTGTCGCCACATTTGTCGCCATGCTCCAGGCCCCGTTCTGCCTGGGTTGTCGCCGCTGTCGCCCTCTCTCTAACCATAGCCCCACGACAAACTCCGCTCTGACGCTGAGACTGCGTTGCGCTCGATAGAGATCGTGGTCAATTACTCGGGTAAAAGAAGACGTGGAGCTAATCAGATTTGAAATGGAAGGGTGGAACGAGTTGGCTTCGAGAAAAAACGAGTGAACCCTCCGATCGGCGCGATCAAAGATCGCTGGATCGGAGGGTTTGGCGGAAAAAGCAAAATCTCAAACGTCAATTAGAGCCTCAAGCATCAAAACTTGCTGGCCGGAATGCGGCGGCTAAACGAAAGTTGATCAGCGCACATCGTCAACATTCAATAGCAAATGTCGCCTACAGGTATAAAACAGTCATTTAGCGTGAGAACCGGATCGTTATGGAATATTGCGATAGAGCATCAGCCGAGCAGTTTCATGCAGTCCCCGGGTCAACCCATTCAAGCGGCGAAACTCCTCAGGATATTGCGCGGCCACATTGTCACGCGGCGTGGGTGATGCCAAATCATGTAGGGTCGGCGAACTACCGTCGTGCTGCATCTGCAGTAGGAAGTCCTTGGTAACACCTCCGATAATTGGGAACATGCCCTCGCGCAGTATCAGCGGCACCACGCGCTCGCCTTCTGGTGCCGGCTGCTGGATATCCCGACCCATTGCGCCATTTCTGAACGGTATGCCCGCTATGCCAGCCACGGTAGGCAGCAGGTCCACGAGACCGACGGCCTCTTCGATCACCCGTGGTTGCAGACCGGGCGCATGGATCAGCAGCGGCACGTTGTTGCTTTCCAGACCCAGTTGTTCGAAAGCCGGGGCCATGTACGGGATCTGGCTGATACGCGTGTTGTGGTCTCCGAAGAACACAAAAATGCTGTTGTCGTAATAGCCGCCCGCCTTGGCGATTTCCATCAGGCGCCCGATGTTGTAATCAAGCAGGCGTACGGCGTTGTATTGCTCGACACTGCGCGAGCCGGCGGCCTGGACTTGCTCCAGCGTCACTTCCTTTACCCGGAAGCCGTCGTTTTGCTTGGGAATGGTGAACGGCCGATGGTTGCCCGAGGTTTGCAGGTAGGCAAAAAACGGCTGCTCCTTGGGCACACCGCGCAGCAGTTGATCGCCTTCCTTGAACAGGTCCAGGTCGGAGACGCCCCACACATCCACCCGGGGCGAGCGCCAGTGGCTTTCATCATAAAGCTGCACGCCGTCGATACTCTGTCGGATCAGCGCGTTGATATTCGCCCAGCCAGCGTTGCCGCCGATCATGTAGAACTTCTGGTAGCCCTCGAACGCGTTGATCAACGTGTGCTGCCGTGTGATCAGCGGGTTGCGCGTGGCGGTATCCTGGCGGGTCACGTCCGGCACGCCGGTGATGCTGGCCCACACGGTTTTGGCGGTGCCGGTGACGGGCACGTAGAAGTGCTTGAAGAACCAGCTTTGTGTGGCCAGTTTGTCCAGGTTCGGCGTGGGGTTGAGCGGGTTGCCGTAGGCCCCGACGGCGCTGGTGCCGAGGGATTCGAGCATCACGAAGATCACATTCGGCGGGCGCTCGCCGACCAGGCGATAAGGCTGCACGCCTTGTTTACGGATGAAATCCAGTGCCAGGGCGTCGGGTTGCTCAACCCCCAGGTACGTGGCGACTTGTGGGTAGTGCTCGCGCACCCTGGCCTCATCGAATTGCGATTGGCCGACCTTGAGCGTGTCATACAAAAACAGCACTGGGTTCAGGCCCACGGCGGCCACCTGGCTGTTGCCGGAAAAGAACGCATCACTCCAGCGCAGGGGCACCGGGTTTTCCAGGTTGAGATGGGCAACGCGGCCGAGCAAAGCCAACAGCACGGCGACAACGCCAACCACTGAGACTGACGTCACCGCCCATCGATTGATGGGGGCTGGCGCGCGGTCCAGGGTCAGGCGCTCCAGGCAGATCAACGCCCATACCCACAACGCCACCGCTGCCAGCCAGCAGGCGGTTATCCACAGCACCGGGTAGGTTTCCCACACCATCTGTTGTGAAATCTGTGCGTCTTGCAGGTAGCGCAGCACCGTCGCATTGATGCGCACGCCGAGGTAGGCGTAATGGCCGAAGTCGATGATGTACACCAGGCCGATCATCGCCAGTGCTACCACCAGATAGGCACGCGCCAGCCAGCGCAGGGCTGGCAGCGTGGTGAGGTTCCAGCGCGGCAGCCATGCCAGCACGGCCAGCGGCAGCAGCAGCAACACCGCCAGGCGCAGGTCGAAACGCAGGCCGATGCCGAGGGTTTCCAGCAGCGCCGGGGTGGTAAAATCAAGGCCGGAAAAACCCAGCACAAACACCAGTCGCAACACGGCCAGCACCACAAACACCAACCCGATCGCGCCCATGCCGTAGCGCAGGCGACGTGATTGCAACGCACTCATCAATTTTTCCATTCTCTAAAGCAGCACAGTTTGACTTGCATTAATCCAGCGACTACGCAGTAGCCTGCCAAGAGCGGATCAACCAGATAGTCCCAATAGTTCTCCGACGCCTTGAGCCGCAATGCGAACGCCAGCGTGCCGATCACCAACATCCACACCGCCAGTGCATTGCGCAGCCACAGCATCAACAGCGCCGCCACCGCGACCAGCACAATCATCGGTCGAGGGTTGAAGCCCCAGCGGTAGGGGTCGAAATAGGTCAGGCCTAACGTGGCTGGGTAGAGCACCAGGCTCAGCAGACCAAACAGCAGCAACATCTGCACCTGATGCGGTCGAGCCAGCGGCTGCACCAAGCCCAGACGGCTCAGCGCGACCCACCCCAACAACACCAACGTGCTGATCGCCAAATCATCGGTAAAACTGCGTACATAGGCCGCCAATGGCAGCTCATTTACCGGGATAACGCTCACCGCCACCAGGACTGGCAGCAACCACGGTCGCCACCGGGCGGTAAATCGAAATGTGCTTAACAGCACAAACCCCAACAGCACAAAACTCAAATGCGCCTGCCACAGCGAAACCATCACAGACGCTCCGCCAGCCAGGCTTCGTTGAAGCTGACATGTTTGATAAAAGTGTTATTCCACGAGTACACCAGGTGGTACATGCCGTCCGGGCTGCGGCTGAAGTACGGGTACTCGTATTCGAAATCGCAGCCACGGGGTTTGCACACGCGGTAGTCGAGGCTGCTGAGAAAACGTTGCTCCAGCGGTAAACGCTGCGCACCGCTGGAGGCGCGAAAGCCTTCGCCGATGATCTCTTTATAAACCTCGGGGGCAAACGGTTGGCCGAGCGGGTCCGGCGATTCGTCCAGTTGCACCACAGTGCGCCACTGGCTGAGCTGGGCGTCAGTGCCATAGAGGCTGAGCTTGAAGCGGCCGTCCTGCAGGTCATTGAGCGCCACCAGCAACCCATCGTCCACCGTGCCCACCGCCGCCAGCGACGAGTTAGGGTTGGACGGTTCCAACGGGTACGGCTGGCTCCAGGTTTGCCCGGCGTCTTCAGTGCGGCTGGCCAGCACGCGGTGAAGGGTGTCGCCGGCATAGCGCAACATCGCCACGGCGCGTTGGCCGTCGAGGGGCACGATGGTCGGTTGCAGGGAATTTTTGCCGCGGCTGATACGGAATTTGTCGATCACCGCCCCGTCGGCGCTCAAGTACAGGTACTCGGCAAACTTGCCCATGAACTCGTGGTACACCGGCAGGCCGATGGAGCCATCGGCATGGAACACCGGCGCGGCGCGCACCAGGGTGCTGATATTAAAGAACGGCGAGGTCACCAGTTGCCGAGGGGCCGTCCAACCGGCTCCAAAGTCATCCGACACCATCACATTGATCGCACTGGTGGCCCAGCCGCCCACTGACACCGACACATAAAACATCCACAGGCGTTTATCCGGCGCCAGGGCAATCACCGGGTTGCCGAGCTTGCGGATATAACGCTGGGTACCGTCGCGGGTGCTTTCCCGCGTGGCCAGCACCTGTTCCGCGCCCCATTCGCCGCTGCGTGCATCAAATCGCGCCGTGCGCACCTGCACATCAGCGGCGCCTTCGCGCGATCCGGCAAACCACACCGCCATCAAGTCGCCGCCGGGCAGGGCGGTAACGGACGAGGAGTGCACAAAGTCGGTGAGCTGGGTGGACACGAACCGGCTGCTGTACTGCGCCGGCGCCGCCACTTTTACGGTGTTCGGGCTGACCTGGGCAAACGGCGCCAGCACATGGGGCGGATGGCTTTGCCAGGCGGCGAAAAACACTGCCAGCAGGCTGCAAATCAATAAGGCGGAGCGCATAGGGAACCTATTGGTAAAAGGATTACTGCGCACGTTCATCCGGCAGGCGCTTCCTGCGACCGGTGAGCATGGATAACGGCAGGTTGTCCCGCACCTGGATACTTTCAAACACGGCAGCCAGCACATGCAGGCACACCAGGCCAAGCAGCGCATTGGCGGCGGTGTCGTGGACTTGCAGCGGCCAATCGACGCCCCAGAGGGCATCGACTTCCTGCATCAAAAAGCCGCTCACGCCGATGGTGAGTAACGCCAGCAACATCAACAGCATCACCAGCGCGCCAATCGGCGAATGCCCCAAGCGGTGTTGCGGCTTACCCTTGAGCAGCGAGCGCACGTGGGCATTCAGCCTTTTTGGCGTAGGCCAAAAGTCTGCCCACCGTGCACTGCACGGTCCGACAAATCCCCACACCGTTCGCACCAGCAGCCAGGCCATGGCGTAATAACCCAACCAGACATGCCAGTCGTCGCCTGCTTCGTTGAAGAAGTAATTGGCGACGAAGACCCCGGCGACGGAAGCATGGAACAGCCTCACCAACGGGTCCCACAGGCGCAGGGATTCGCCTGGCATCAGCCTTTGATCTCAGTCTTCACGGCCTTGCCGGTGACCGGGTCGTGGTAGATCTCGACCTTGCGCTTGTCCTTGTCGAACCCGTAGATCTCGTAGCAGTTGCCGTCGGTGACCTTGAACTTGCTGATGGTGTAGCCCTCGGCCTTGAGCTTGTCCTGGAAGGCTTTTTCGTCTTGCCATTGCGAGCGCTCGGCGGTGGTGCATTGCGGGCCGGCGACGGCCAGGGGGCTGGCGAGGATCAGGGACAGCAGGAGAATTTTGCGCATGAAAAAGCTCTCAGCAAATTTGGGAGATTTCACAGTGCAAAACCAACCTTAGGGCAACCTTAGTTGGCAACGAGCCGTAACATCTTTGTTGAAATAACCCCGGCCAGAACCCGGCATGATGCCGCCGATCCCTACAGAGATTTTGCTATGCGCCTACTCCTTGTCGAAGATGACCGTGCCCTCGGCCAGGGAATTCGCGTGGCCTTGGGCGCCGAGGGCTACACCCTGGATTGGCTGCAGGATGGCGTTGCGGCGCTGCATGCGGTGCGCACGGAGAGCTTCGATTTACTGCTGCTCGACCTCGGCCTGCCCCGCCTCGACGGCCTCGACCTGTTGCAGCAACTGCGCGCCGAGCAACACGATCTTCCGGTGCTGATCCTCACCGCCCGCGACGGCACCGCCGAGCGCATCGCCGGACTAGACGCCGGCGCCGACGACTACCTGGTCAAACCCTTCGACGTCGAAGAGCTCAAGGCCCGCGTGCGCGCCCTGTTGCGCCGCAGCCAGGGCCGCGCGCAACCGATGCTCGAACACGCCGGCGCCAGCCTCGACCCCGCCACCCAGCAGGTGCGTTACCTGAATGAGGACATCATCGTCACCCCCATGGAGTACCAGCTGCTGCACCAACTGATGGTGCGCCCTGGCAAAGTGGTAACCCGCGAGCGCCTGTCCCGCGCGCTGTATGGCTGGCAGGACCGCGTAGAGAGCAACACCTTGGAAGTGTTGATCCACAACCTGCGTAAAAAGTTATCTACCGAGCTGATCCGCACAGTGCGCGGCGTTGGCTATGTGCTGGTGCTCAAGCCATGACCTCCGTACGCGCGCGCATCCTCGTGCCGGTGCTGGTGTTGATCCTGCTCGGCGACGCCCTGATCAGTTGGCTGGTGCTGCGCGACAGTCACCACGAAATCGAAGAAGTCTACGACGCCCAACTCGCCCAAAGCGCGCGCCTGCTGCAAGGCGTACTGCGCCAGCGCGACCCCGGCGAGGCGGATTGGGACCGTTTGTACCAGGCGTTTGACCAGGCCATGAGCCGCGTGGGCGAAGAGGGCGTGGCTCATCCCTATGAAACCCGCCTGACTTTCCAGGTGTGGCGCAGCGACGGCCAGCTACTCGTACGCTCAGCCGAAGCGCCGGTGCTGGCCGCACCGCCCGCGACCCTTGGCTCCCACGACATCATGGACAACGGCAACGACTGGTGCGCCTTCCTCCTCGCCGACCCGCAACAGGGCCTGCTGATTTGGGTGGGCGAGCGCGACGACATCCGCCAGGACGTGATCCAACGCATCATGCGCCACACCCTCTGGCCGACCCTGATCGGCGTGCCGCTGCTGACGGTGTTGATCTGGCTGTGCATCGGTTGGGGCCTCAAACCCCTGCGCGCCATGGCGCTGTCGATTCGCGGACGCAACTCCGACACCTTGCAACCGCTGCACCTCAAACCGCTGCCCACCGACCTGGAACCCATGCAAACCGCGCTCAACCGGCTGTTGGTGCAGGTGGACGAGCTGTTGGAACGCGAACGCCGGTTCATCGCCGACGCCGCCCACGAACTGCGCACACCCCTGGCGATCCTGCGTATCCATGCGCAAAACGCCCAAAGCGCGGAGACAGTGGAGCAACGACGCGAGGCGTTGGAATTTCTGGTAAGCGGTGTCGACCGCGCCACCCGCATCGGCAGCCAGTTGCTGACCATGGCGCGTATCGAGCCGCAATTGAATAACCCTGTGCGCAGCCGCGTGCAACTTACCGAATTGGTACGGGAAGAATTGGCCGAATTGACGCCACTGGCCATGGAAAAAGGCGTGGAACTGGTGCTGGAAGGGGACGAAGAGTGCTGGGTAGAAACCGAGCCGGTAGCGTTAGCTATTGCACTGCAGAACTTGGTGACCAATGCCCTCAACTTTTCTTCCTCAGGGAGAGAGGTAACTGTAGTGGTGCGTAAGGACGAGCGGGGCATGGCCTGCTTGAGGGTTGAAGACGCCGGGCCGGGAATAGAGGAAGGGGAACTGGCAAGACTGTTTGAGCGATTTTATAGCCGAGGCAATGCCAATGGCGCGGGCTTAGGATTAGCCATAGTACAGATGGTAACTTGTAAAATTGGCGGTACCTTACACATCCATAATCTAGCAAGCGGTGGCGTATGTGCAGAACTCAGTCTAAACCAGACCAATAGCATCCTATAACTCCCTCACAAATCCGAGCAACACATCTGTCATAATGAAAACCTAAGGTCCGAATGTCAGAATCTGTATGCCCACCTGTATGCCAAACAAAAACCCCGCCAAAAATATCTAATAGATAGAATATCTTGTGCTACCAGTTCAAATGATGTGTAGGATTCGACTCGATTAACGGTCGAGGGGATCGTGATAGTTCAAGCTTCGAATCTAACTGCTGCATGGGCCCTCTCCTCAGTGATTGCTGGCTGTCCTCACGTAGTCCCGCCGCGGCTGTTGATGTTATCAGGGATCAAGGTCCCTGCGGCCTGTGAGGTGCTCACTGACGCGGAACGTACGGCTCCTTACGACCGGGAGCGAGGGCATGAACCCATGAGTCTGGCCTCCTTGGCGCATCCGAAAATGCGGGCGGAGGCTGTGCCGACTGACGAGTTCGGCACCTGGAGATCCTGAGTGGGAGAAGGCAGTGACATGGACACCTGGGGCATGCCTGACTGTCAGTCAGGTACAGCCTTTCCATAGGCTGCGGCACCGGTGCCTGAGTCGTTGCGGATGGCGACGAATCGGGTTTGTCAGGTCGATTGTCACGAGGTGAGTTGCGGCGATGCCTTGTACGACGTGGCTTGCAGCAATGGTACGAGCGCCCGTCTCTTTCCAGAAGAAAGAGACGGGCGTGGTCTGGCGCAACGAGGTGTGCCGAAAGGTGAGGTTGCTGCAACGCAGCGAGGTAGGTCCATCGTCTGCCGCAGTGGACAGATAAGTCGAGTAGGCATCCATCACTCTTGGGGAGTGACCGTGCGAGCCGCCGGACGCTAATCGCACTTCGGGAGAACCACCACGCAAGTGGCGTAGCCTTAAAGGTTATGGCTACCTGGGTTGCTGTCAACGACAGCGCTTTGCCCGATCTTTTCTACGCCTGTGGATAATTTGGGTCAAGGCTCGAATTTACGGAAATCCTGCGGCGGTGGATGAAATTATCCACAGGTGGCAATCAGTGGTTTTTCACAGACAGATGCGTGGGGTTTAGATTTTTTAAGTGAGGTCCCTTTAAGCAGGGATGCTACGCATCCCTGCTTAAAGGGACCCGGCTTTAAAATCGGTAACCAGAGGCCTCGTAGTCCTACATCGATGTTGGTTGCGCCGCGGTTGCGGGATTGTCGCGTTGATTAATCCGCTCCAAGGTCCGAGGCATTCAGCGGTCGCCGTCTCATCATTCTCCTGATGTTTCGCGTTGGGTCTCATCCGCGTGTTCAGGTGTGGATGTGGCGTAGATGGCCCATGCGTGCATGAACTCCCGTCGCTTATCAAAAAAGTTTGATCGAGAGTATGCGCTTTCCGTTTCCCCGCGCTCGTCGTGGGCCAGCGCAAGCTCGCAGATATCTCTTGGGAAAGGAGTCTTTTCACCTGCCCAATCCCGGAAGGTTGAGCGAAACCCATGACGAGTGATGTGCTCATAACCCAATGCATGAAGCAAACTGCGAATGCCATTAGCGTGTATCACGCCGCTTCGGCCGTGGCCGGGGAAAACGTAGGGACTTTTGGTGTTGATTTTTGGAAGGCCCTTCAGAAGTGAGCCCACCTCTGGGGCCAGGGGGATCGCGAACGCTTGCCGAGTTTTCATGCGCTCATCAGGCAGAGACCATCGACCCGATTCCAAGTCAAACTCATCCCAGCGTGCGAATCGGACCATATGCGAGCGCCGGTTAGAATCAGTAACTGAGCCGCGACAGAAGCGTGGCAGGGATCCTTGCGTAAGGCTTCCATGAGCTTCGGCAGATCCTGCCATTTCAGCGCAGGATGATGCTGGCGTTTACGAGCTTTCTTCTTCTCATGCCGGCTCAGCAGGTTTTCCAGATGGCCGCGCCAGCGTACCGGATTCTCTCCAGTCCTGAGACCTCGGGCTCTGGCGGCATCCAGGATTTGTTCGATTTGCCCACGTACTTCGTCAGCCGTCCGCGTTTTGGTCGTCCAAAGTGGTTGCAGTGCCTTGATCAGGTGTTTGGTCTCGACCTGGTCGGCTGACAACTTCCCTATCGTAGGGAAAGCATAGAGTTCGAGTTTCCTCAGCCAGCCCTTGCGCCATTTCTCCGACCAGCTCGAACCATGGGCATCTCGATAGTCGGTGGCCAGTTTCTCAAAGGTAATCAGCTGCGCCAGTTCTCGGCGTTCAGCTTCACGCTGAGCGGCTTGTTCAGCCTGTCGTTTTGCGAGTGGGTCAGTGCCTTTGAAGATCTGGACTTTATTTTCGTAGGCGGCCGTGCGGGCCTTTTTTAGATCGAGCTGGGGTAGCCACCCAATCCCATCTCTCGTCGTTTGCCGTGTAGCTGAAACCGCAGCACCCAGTTTTTCGCCCCGTAGCTTTGACAATAAGGCGCAGCCCTTCACCGTCTTCGTAGGTGCCTGGCTCGATCACATTTTCGACATACTTTGCGGTCAGCTTGCCCATCTTTTCGGCCCTCTGGTCCCCCACTTGATCCCCCACTTGGCTGTGGAAGACGATGGATGAAAACGGACGTCACAGGAACAAAAGTAGGCTGAAACCCTTGATCTAGTAAGGTTCTCGCGATTTTAAGTAGAAGAGGGTGGCTTTCAAAAAGACATTAAAAAGCCGGCTTGTGGCCGGCTTCTCAAGGACGAGCTTGGTTTGTTTTTGGCAAACCGCACTCGCCTTTAACAGTTGCGCTCAGCGGGTGGGCGCTAATGGGGAGTGGTTTCGCGGTTTCGCGTTACCTGGCCTCGGGGCGGGGTGGGCCGGCGGGGCTTTTTGATGGCGCAGAGGATACTGATGTTCATCCCGGTTGCCCAGCGTTGAAATGCCTTGTAACCCACTTCGACCCTCGCCGTTCAGCGGAAGGGTGGCGCGTGGCGTCGTACGTTCAGGGTTGACCACCAGAATATCCAGCCCAGGATGCGTATCTGTTGTTGCTCGATCTGTTCTGCAGTGAAGAGTTCGTCGGGGTATTCGCGGTGGTTGTGGCTGCGCAGGCGCAGGCCGCCGCCGGGTAGGCGGTAGAGGTATTTCACGCGGAGCATGCCGCTGTGTTCGAGGGCGTACATTTCTCCGTCGATGACGCGGGTCTGGGCGCGGTCGACGCCGATCAGGGAGCCGTCCTGGATTTTCTCGGCCATGCTGTTGCCGATCATGGCGATGCAGATGGCGTTTTCGGGGTGAATGTTCATGCTTTGCAGCACGTGCAGCGGCAACCGGATCGTTTTCCCTGGTGCTTGGGCAATGACCGTTTCCGATTCCTGTTCTTTTAATATTGGCAGTTCTATGTCTCCACGCGGCAGGCTCCGTCCTGGGTGAAGGGTCAGCGGTGTATCGCCGCCGTTGTGTTCATTGGCGGGTTCACTCGGGTGTTTGGGGCCGTCGCCCGTGCGTAGCCAGCGAGCGTTGACGGTCAGTAGTTCAGCCACCTCTTCCAGACGCGCCATGGGGATGCCGCGTTTGAACCAGTTGTTCACATGTTGAGGCGTGACCTTCCGGTTGGCGGCGAAGTCCGTGGCAGAGAGATGGCACTCCCGCAGGAGGGCGCGTAGTCGATCACCAGATGTATTCATGGCGATGGATTTTACGTATCTCGTGAGCTTGTTTAAATAAACGAGGTGTTCAAATGCGCGATGTTTGCAGTCCGGGTTGTATTGGGCTGACTACAGATTTGGCAGTGGAATGTAGGCATATTCTGTAATTATCACGTTGCAGGTGAACAGTGCCTTGGATATTTAGCGCGACGCTAAAGGATTTGGCGCCATGTTTATTGTTTAGTCGAAACTTCGCGCGGCGCTCGTGGATGTTTATCTGAAAATGATTGTTTCCACAGCAAGTCCAATGTCAGGCATCGGAAAGCGTGCGGCATCATTGAGCAGGTGGGCTTTTGGCGTGAAGAAAGGGCGTTGAGCGTCAGGAGAGGAGGGCATTGCGAGGTTTTAAACGTTGCTTGCGGAATGTCTGTCGCCAGACATCCCGCAAACACTGAAACGGGTTATCAGCCTTTGTAGGCGGCTACCGATTTCATGATCTCGGCACGGGCGGCTTCTGCGTCGCCCCAACCTTCGATTTTTACCCACTTACCTTTTTCGAGGTCTTTGTAGTTCTCGAAGAAGTGTTTGATTTGCTCAAGCAGCAGTGCTGGCAGATCGGTGTATTCCTTCACGTCGACATACAGCTGGGACAGCTTGTCGTGTGGTACTGCGATAACTTTGGCATCGCCGCCGCCGTCGTCGGTCATGTGCAGGATGCCCACTGGACGTGCGCGGATTACCGAACCTGGGGAAACCGGGTAAGGCGTCACGACCAGCACGTCGAGGGGATCGCCGTCGTCAGCCAGAGTGTTCGGAATGAAGCCGTAGTTGGCCGGGTAGAACATCGGCGTGGCCATGAAGCGGTCAACGAACAGGCAATCGGTTTCTTTGTCGATTTCGTATTTGATCGGCGCGTGGTTGGCCGGAATTTCGATCGCGACGTAGATGTCGTTCGGCAGGTCTTTACCAGCCGGAATCTTGCTGTAGCTCATTGGGCAGTGCCCCCTTTGATTGACCAGACGGCTTTGGCTGATTACGCCAAAAAGTGGGCCGGATTATAGGCATATTCTGTTGGTGTTGCCATGCGTGGCCTTGCGCCTTTAGGCGTGTAGCCCTTTAGTGCTGAGTCTTGTACGAAGGTTCATCACGTTGCAGCGAAATCAGGCGAGCAAGCGGATCCTGGCGGTAGAACGCCTTGAGTTGCTCGTACACTGCCGGGTAAGCCTCGGCCAGCAAATCCGGGGCGCTGAAGAAGTATTCGCTGGTCACGGCGAAGAATTCGGCAGGGTTTTCCGCTGCGTAAGGGTCGATGGCGGTTTCGAGGTGCGGGTGGCGATCCAGTTGTCGATTGAGATCGTCGTAGGCGCTTTGCATGATGCTCGCCCACTCGCTGACCCGCATGTCGCTGTGCAAGGGCGGCAGACCGTTGGCGTCGCCATTGAGCATGTCGAGTTTGTGCGCCAGCTCATGGATAACCAGATTGTAGGCATCCCAGTCGCCACTGGATAACACGCCGGGCAACGCCAGGATCACCGGGCCTTGTTGCCAGGCTTCGCCGCTGTGTTCGCCGTCCCATTCGTGCTCGACGCCGCTTGCATCGCGATGGCGTTGCGGGCTGCGGAAATCGTCGGGGTAAAGCACCAGTTCATGGAAACCCTGATACCAGTTCAAATCGCCCAGATTGAGCAGCGGCAGTTGGGCTTGCGCGGCAAGGAACAGGCGCTGTTCGTCATTCAGCTCGACGCCGGGCAAGGTGGTGATGTGCTTGTCCTGTAAAAACAGCACGCTGTTCTCACGCAACAGATCTTCCTGTGCAGCGGTCAGGCCGTCGAGAATCGGCAAATGCTGTCGTACCCGCTGCCACAGCTCGGGTGCGACCGGATTTTTTGCCAGCGTGCGGCGGCGACGCCATTGGCTGAACGACCACATCGTCTAACGGGCGTCGGCTGAGCGGGCCATGCGGCTTCGGACCACACCCACAATCATCGGCAGCAGCGACAGCAGGATGATCGCCAGCACCAGCACCGACAGGTTTTTCTTGATGAACGGTACGTTGCCGAAGAAGTAGCCGAGAGTCACCAGGCCGCCAACCCACAGCACCGAGCCCAACACGCTGAAGCCCAGGAAGCGCGGGTAATGCATTTTGCCAACGCCGGCAACGAACGGCGCGAAGGTGCGAATGATCGGCAGGAAGCGCGCCAGCGTCACGGTCTTGCCGCCATGGCGCTCGTAGAACTCGTGGGTGCGCTCCAGATAGTCCCGGCGGAAGATCTTCGACTTCGGATTGCTGAACAGACGTTCCCCGGCGGTGCGGCCGATGATGTAGTTGGTGCTGTCGCCGAGGATTGCGGCGAACATCAGCAGCCCGCCCAGCAGCACCGGGTCCATGCCACCACCGGCAGCCACGGCGCCGGCGATAAACAGCAGCGAGTCACCAGGCAGGAATGGCATTACCACCAGGCCGGTTTCGCAGAAAATCACCAGGAATAGAATCGCGTAAACCCAAGTGCCGTAGTTGGTGACCAAGAGGTCCAGATAGACATCCAGGTGAAGAATGAGGTCGAGCGGGTTGAAGTCCATGTAAGGCGCCTGTGTAGCTGACCCACGGCCGGGTCACGTGCGGAAGAAACTGCTGAGAGTAGTCAGGGCGCGATTATAGAGGGAGAAACGCGTGACGGGGCGAGGAGCGTCGATCTTGTCGGGCGGCGTGGCGGATTTGTATGACTGGATTTGTCCGAGTTCTGTAGGAGCCAACTTGTTGGCGAGGCACCGGACGGTCGCGCAGCAAACACAGCCCCCAATGTAGGAGGGGACTTGTCCCCGAATGCGATTGAATGGTCACCGACATTATCCAGACGTTTACGCCGCCAGGGCCGCCTTCGGGGACAAATCCCCTCCTACAGATGCGGCGCGGCACTCAATCCCCATTGATCGGCAGCACGTAGTTCTTGAATTCCTTGTCTTCGCGAAAACCGATGGATTCGTAGACTTTCTGCGCGACCTCATTGTTGCTGCTGGTGGAAACCCGCATGCGGATGGCCTGGGATTCCTTGGCCATTTTTTTTGCGCTGCGCATCAAGTGGTCGGCAACCAGTTGGCGACGGGCGTCCTCGGCGACGTAGATGTCGTTGAGGATCCAGACGCGTTTGAGGGATAGCGAAGAGTAACTCGGGTAAAGCTGGCAGAAGCCCAGCAGCTTCGTGTCATCGTCGTCCGGCAGCGCAAGATAGATCACTGACTCGTCACGGCGCAGGCGTTTTTCCAGGAAGCTGCGTGAGGAGTCCGGGAAAGGATGTTCGCCGTAAAATTCACGGTATTTGACGAACAACGGGCAGAGCAGGTCCAGATGATCCAGCGTGGCTTTGATAATCCGCATGGTGGCCTCAACTTCACTAAGGGCTAATGCCGGGACTTTGAAGAACGGTTCGATCAGGTTGTTGAGCCGATGCTGCCTAACGCCTTTAGAAAGCGCAATCTAATGATTTGAATTAAAGCAGATCACGAGAAGCCCCAAAAACACCAATGGCCTCCGAAGAGGCCATTGGCGGTCAAACAGCCGGGTTTAGAAGAAGCCCAGCGGGTTGATGTCGTAGCTGACCAGCAGGTTTTTGGTTTGCTGGTAGTGCTCAAGCGCGATTTTGTGGGTTTCGCGGCCGACGCCGGATTTTTTGTAGCCACCGAACGCGGCGTGCGCCGGGTACAGGTGATAGCAGTTGGTCCACACGCGACCGGCTTTGATTGCGCGGCCGACGCGGTAGGCGCGGTTGATGTCGCGAGTCCACAGGCCAGCACCCAAGCCGAACTCGGTATCGTTGGCGATGGCCAGGGCTTCGGCTTCGTCCTTGAAGGTCGTGACGCTGACCACCGGGCCGAAGATTTCTTCCTGGAACACACGCATCTTGTTGTTGCCTTTGAGCAGGGTCGGCTGGATGTAGTAACCAGTCGCCATGTCGCCTTCCAGTTTTTCTACCTTGCCGCCCGTCAGCAGCTCGGCGCCTTCGCCCTGAGCGATTTCCAGGTACGAAAGAATCTTGTCGAATTGCTGCTGCGAAGCCTGGGCGCCGACCATGGTTTCGGTGTCCAGCGGGTCGCCACGCTTGATTTTCAGCACCTTCTGCATCACGACTTCCATGAACTGCGGATAGATGGATTCCTGAATCAACGCGCGGGACGGGCAGGTGCAGACTTCGCCCTGGTTGAAGAATGCCAGCACGATGCCTTCAGCGGCCTTGTCGATGAACTCAGGCTCGGCGCTCATGATGTCTTCGAAGAAGATGTTCGGCGACTTGCCGCCCAGCTCCACGGTGGACGGGATGATGTTGTCGGCTGCCAGTTTCATGATGTGCGAGCCCACCGGCGTCGAGCCGGTGAACGCGATCTTGGCAATACGCTTGCTGCTGGCCAGTGCTTCGCCGGCTTCGCGACCATAGCCTTGAACCACGTTCAGCACACCGGGCGGCAGCAGATCGCCGATCAGTTCCATCAGCACGGTGATGCCCAGCGGCGTCTGTTCGGCGGGCTTGAGCACGACGCAGTTACCCGCAGCCAGGGCCGGAGCGAGTTTCCAGGCGGCCATCAGGATCGGGAAGTTCCACGGGATGATCTGACCGACCACGCCCAGCGGTTCATGGATGTGATAGGCGACGGTGTTGCCGTCGATTTCTGCTGCGCTGCCTTCCTGGGCCCGCAGTACGCCAGCGAAGTAGCGGAAGTGGTCAACGGCCAGCGGGATATCGGCGTTCAGGGTTTCGCGGACGGCCTTGCCGTTGTCCCAGGTTTCGGTGATGGCCAGGACTTCGAGGTTCTGCTCGATACGGTCGGCGATTTTCAGCAGTGCCAGGGAGCGGGCCTGCACGGAGGTCGAGCCCCAGGCTTCGGATGCGGCATGAGCGGCGTCCAGGGCTTTTTCGATGTCTTCGGCAGTGGAGCGCGGGAATTCAGCAATCGGCTTGCCGGTGACCGGCGAAGTATTGGTGAAATATTGACCCTTGACCGGGGCCACGAACTCGCCGCCGATGTAGTTACCGTAGCGCTCCTTGAAGTTGACCAGAGCGCCTTCGGTACCGGGATGTGCGTAACGCATGGTGTTATCTCCTGATTCTTGTTGTTGGGGGAGCTGCGACGAAGCGGGGGTGACAACGCGCGGTTGCACTTGTTAAAGCGTAGAGCAAAGGGCGGGCCACTGCGTCCAAAGCGCCGATTTAGGGGCTTGCGCATGGATGAACGGCAGTTGTTGGGATCGCGCTGTGCCACCAGTGGAGCAAGGTTGCGTGACACTTTGTGCCAGTTTCGATACGGCTGGCCAAAGCCAATGGTGGTGCGATTGCAAAGGCCGACCGGCTGGAGGATGCTGGGCGGTAACTCCCGTGGAAAACGATAAAGTGGAGAATAATAAAAAGTGCACAGCAATCATCTGACCCGGCACGCACAACAAGTCCTGACGGTCGCCAAAGGCGAGGCGCAATTGCGCGGCCCTGGCAGCGACCCGTCCATCGTCCGTTCCTGGCTGCGTTGCCTGGACGATTACCATCTCGACCCCGCGCACGCCACTGCGCCAGTGGTGCTCGAACATGATCGCGTGCTGGAAAGCCGCCAGCGTTTGCAGCAAGTCCTGAGCGTCGCCGGTCAGGAAATGAGCAGCCTGCATCAACAGTTGGCAGACGGCCATGCCGTATTGCTGACCGATGCGCGTGGCGTGATCCTCAACTGCGTCACCGCGCCTGCCGAGCGTACGGTTTTCGAACGCGCCGGGTTGTGGCTGGGCGCTGACTGGAGCGAGGCGTGCGAAGGCACCAACGGCATCGGCACCTGCCTGGTAGAACGCCAGCCGCTGACCATTCATCGCGACGAACATTTTCGTGGCCGTCATACCGGCCTGACGTGTTCGGCCAGTCCGGTTTTCGATCCTCATGGCGATTTGCTCGCTGTTCTCGACGTGTCCTCGGCGCGCGATGATGTGTCGCGGCAAAGCCAGTTTCACACCATGGCGCTGGTCAACCTTTCGGCGAAACTCATCGAGAGCAGCTATTTCCGCCATCATTTTGAAGACCAGTGGTTGCTGCGTTTTCACGTGCAATCCGAATCGGTCGGGCTTTTCAGCGAGGGGCTGCTGGCGTTCGATGGCGAAGGCCGAATCAGCGCGCTGAATCAGAGTGCTCTGAACCTGCTGGGCCTTGGGCGCAGTCAGCTGCTGGGTCAGCCGGTGGACATGTTTTTTGACTGTTCACTCAGCGAACTGCTGGGGCGCGCCAGTCCTGAGGCGCATACCAGCTGGCCCATGCGCACCCGCGACGGTCGCGGATTCTTCGCCGCCTTGCGTGGGCAACTGCCGCGCACTGCGAAAGGCCCGACGGCGCGGGTAGTCCAGGCTGCGACCCAAACTGTCCCGCCGAGCGGTATTTGTCTGGGCGATGAGGCATTGCAGAACGATTTTCGCCGAGCGCTACGGGTCTTCGAGCGCGACGTACCTTTATTGATCAATGGCGAAACCGGCTCCGGCAAGGAAGCTTTTGCCAAGGCCGTGCATCAGGCCAGCCTGCGTTCGAGCAAGGCGTTCGTCGCGCTGAATTGCGCGGCGATCCCGGAAAGCCTCATCGAAAGCGAACTGTTCGGCTATCGCGGCGGCAGTTTTACCGGCGCGCGCAAGGAAGGCATGCGCGGCAAACTGCAGCAGGCTGACGGCGGCACGTTGTTCCTGGATGAAATCGGCGACATGCCGCTGGCCCTGCAAACCCGCTTGCTGCGGGTGCTGGAAGATCGTCTGGTAGTGCCGATTGGTGGAGAACCCCAAGCGGTGGATGTACGAATTATCAGCGCAACCCACCGGAATCTGCTGGAACGCGTGTCCGATGGCAGCTTCCGTGAGGATTTGTATTACCGGCTCAATGGGCTGGAAGTGGCGTTGCCCGCCTTGCGTGAGCGTAGCGACAAGTCGCAGCTGCTGGACTTTTTGCTGACACAGGAATCTGCCGGGCAACGCCTGACCATAGACGGCAAGGCGCGCCAGGCGTTATTGGGTTTTGCCTGGCCGGGTAACGTCAGGCAACTGCGCACGGTGTTGCGCACTTTGGCTGCGTTATGTGAAGAGAATCGGATTTGTTTTGACGATCTTCCGGCAGCCATTCGTCTTGGCGCTGCGCCAGTCGCGGCGACGTCGGTGGTTGATCATCCGCTGGAGGACGCCGAGCGCAGCGCGTTGATCTCGACACTTGAGTCCCATCGCTGGCACATGACCCACAGCGCCCGGCAGCTGGGGATCAGCCGTAATACGTTGTATCGAAAATTGCGCAAGCATGGGATTGCGAGATAACCCAAGCCGTTGGAGCGCGGCTTGCCCGCGAAGGCATTGTTTCAGGCGATAGATGTATCGATTGGGACTCCGATTCGCGGGCAAGCCTCGCTCCAACGGAAGATATTTCATTTGAGGACCGTAATCCGCCCCCACAAACACTAAGTGCCATTTCACCGCCCCTGAGCTAACCTGCGCGGATGTTTTAAGAGGTGGTCATGCATATTCATATCCTTGGTATTTGCGGCACTTTCATGGGGTCGCTGGCGGTGCTCGCCAAAGAGTTGGGCCATCGGGTCACCGGCTCCGACGCCAATGTTTATCCGCCGATGAGCACGCAATTGCAGGCTCAAGGCATCGAATTGACTCAGGGTTACGGCCCGGAGCAGCTCGACCCCGCACCTGATCTGGTGGTGATTGGCAACGCGTTGTCGCGGGGCAATCCGGCGGTCGAGTACGTGCTGAATAAAGGCCTGCCTTACGTTTCCGGCCCGCAATGGCTCGCCGATCACGTGTTGCAAGGTCGCTGGGTGCTGGCGGTGGCCGGCACGCATGGCAAAACCACGACCAGCAGCATGCTGGCCTGGGTGCTGGAACATGCGGGCATGAGCCCTGGTTTCCTGATCGGCGGCGTGCCGCAGAATTTTGCGGTGTCGGCCCGTTTGGGTGACACGCCGTTTTTCGTGGTGGAAGCGGACGAATACGACAGCGCGTTTTTCGACAAGCGTTCCAAGTTCGTTCATTACCGCCCGCGCACCGCGATCCTCAATAATCTTGAGTTCGATCATGCGGACATCTTCCCTGATCTGCCCGCTATCGAGCGGCAGTTCCATCACCTGGTGCGCACTATTCCAAGTGAAGGCCTGGTGATTCATCCCACCACTGAACCGGCGCTGACGCGGGTCATTCAAATGGGTTGCTGGACGCCGGTACAAACCACCGGTCAGAACGGCCAGTGGCAGGCGCGCTTGCTCAGCGAAGACGGTTCACGTTTTGAAGTGATTTTCGAAGGCCAGTTGCAAGGTGTGGTCGAGTGGGACATGACCGGCCAGCACAACGTGGCCAACGCTTTGGCAACTCTGGCTGCCGCGCGCCATGTTGGCGTCGTGCCAGCCATGGGCGTTGAAGCCTTGAGCGCGTTCAAAAGCGTCAAGCGGCGCATGGAGAAGGTGGCCGAAGTGCGCGGCATCACCATCTATGACGACTTCGCCCACCACCCGACCGCTATCGCCACCACCCTCGATGGCCTGCGCAAGAAAATCGGCGATGCGCCACTGATCGCGATCATCGAGCCGCGTTCCAACTCCATGAAGCTTGGCGCCCACCGCGACGGCCTGCCGGAAAGCGTGCAGCAGGCTGATCAAGTGGTGTGGTATGCCCCGGCCAATCTGGGCTGGGATCTGGCCGGAACCGCCGCGTTGTGTTCAGTGCCCGCCGTGGTGTGCGATTCGCTGGAAGGGATTATTGCCCGGGTGAAAAGCCAGGCACAGCCGGGCACGCACATCGTGATCATGAGCAACGGCGGCTTCGGCGGCCTGCACGGCAAACTGGCCGAGGCACTGCAATGAACGGCCCGGAACGCGTCACCGTTGCCATGACCGGCGCGTCGGGCGCGCAATATGGCCTGCGCCTGCTTGATTGTCTGGTGCGTGAAGATCGCGAAGTGCATTTCCTGATTTCCAAGGCCGCGCAGCTAGTGATGGCGACCGAGACGGATGTCTTGCTGCCACCTAAACCGACCATGATGCAGGCGTTCCTTACCGAATACACCGGCGCGGCAGCGGGGCAGATTCGCGTGTATGGCAAGGAAGACTGGATGTCGCCCGTGGCCTCGGGCTCAGGCTCGCCCAGCGCCATGGTCGTCGTGCCATGCTCGACCGGGACCCTGTCGGCGATTGCCACCGGCGCATGCAATAACCTGATCGAGCGCGCTGCGGATGTGACTCTCAAGGAGCGTCGGCAGCTGATTCTGGTGCCGCGTGAGGCGCCGTTTTCCAGCATTCATCTGGAGAACATGCTCAAGTTGTCGAACATGGGCGCGGTGATTCTTCCGGCATCGCCCGGCTTTTATCATCAGCCGCAAACCATCGACGACTTGATTGACTTCGTGGTCGCCAGAATCCTCAACCTGCTGAACATCCCGCAAGACATGCTGCCGCGTTGGGGCGAACATCATTTGAGCGCTGATGAATAAGCTGCTGCTGATTGCCCTGGCGCTGACCCTGACCGGCTGCGCCACCGCCCGCACGCTCAACGCGGCGCAACCCGGCGCGCCAGTGGTGTATGCCGGGACGCGGCTGGATTTGTATGCGATGCGGGGTGGTTGTTGCGCGATGGATCGTTTTGGTGCCGAAGCGCCGAGCTATCCGGGGCTCGATCTGCCCGGCAGCGCGGTGCTCGATACCTTGCTGCTGCCGTTGTCGCTGCTGACCGCGTTGGGGGTTGGGTTTCAGGCGACGGGTGGGTTGTAGGCGAGGTGGGAGCAAGCTTGCTTGCGAAGGCATTCAAGGCCCAGACATAGGGGTTGAGCTCACCGACGTCTTCGCGAGCAAGCTCGCTCCCACAAGGGCTCAATTCAGCGTTCCGCGCTACTTCCCCAACTTCCTCAACTCATCCGACTCCACAACCCGTTCGCCGGGTTGTTCTTCCAGGGCCAGACGCCACAGCGCTCGGGCCAGGCTGCAAGCCTCGATGGCGCCGTATTTACCGGGGATCAGCTTGGCGATGGGCGCGGCGAGTTGTTCGGCCAGGCGCGTTTCATTGCGATTGCCCACCAGCAGCGAAGGGCGGGCGATGGTCAGCTGCGGCCAGTCCTGCGCCTTGAGCGCCTGCTCCATTTCACCCTTGGTACGGGTGTAGAACACGCTGGAGCCTGGATCTGCATTGATGGCACTGATCACCACCAAATGCCGCGCGCCCATTTCCCGGGCGCGTTTGCCAAAAGCCACCACCATATCCAGATCGATCGCGCGGAAAGCTTCCTGCGAACCGGCCTGTTTGATGGTGCTGCCCAGGCAGCAGAAAGCGATATCGACCTGGCCACTCAGGGTCGGCAGCAGGCTCGTCAACTCACCCACGGGATTTTCCAGTCGCGGATGCTCGGCCAACGGCCGTCGGGTCGGGGCCAGCACGCGGCTGACCGTGGGTTCATTGAGCAGGCGATCCAGCAAGTGTTCGCCAGTCAGGCCGGTGGCACCGGCGAGCAGGATGTGTTGCGGCGTCAAGTACATAAAGTCCTCCCTTGATAGACGACAGCTTAGTGGCTGCCGACGGTCTTCGCTTCCTTGCGAGTCGATACCGTATTGAGTGCACGTTCCGCCTGACTCTTGCGCAGCAGATTCCAATGCGCGATGACGCCTTTGGGCGCCCAGATCTGAGGCTCGGAAGCGTCGAAATTGTCAGCGATTTCACGCTCGGCCACGGTATCTTTGGCCGCATTGAACGCTTGTTGCAAGTCGTCGGTTTCAACCAGTGCCTTGGCGAACAGCGCGTCACCGAAATAAGTGAAGTCGGCTTCTTCCGAGCAGCCAAAGGAAACCCGGTCTTCTCGCGACGCGGTCATCACCAACGTGCGCTCGTCTTTGAGTGACGGAATGAAGCCGCCCGAGTAGCACGCCGAAATTACCACGACCTTGTCGCGGTTTTTCAGGGGCGCCATGACCGCTGCCAACTCATCGGCGGGCAAATCCGCGAGTTCGATGCGCGGCTGATCCAGAACCAGCTCGTGATCCTGGGTGCCGTGGCTGGTCAGGTAAATGAATACCAGGTCTTCCGGGCCGCTGCGTTGCGCGAGGGTGCGCATGGCGCGGCTGATGTTTTCCCGGGTCGCCAATGGCCGATCAATCATGTGGTCGCGATGGTTGACCAGGCTGATCTGGCCGTAAGCGCCGAATCGCGAGGCCAGCAGGTTGCTGACAAAGTCCGCCTCGCGCAGAAATACGCTTTGCTTGCCGTCGCCGCCCACCACCAACGTGAACAGCTCTACAGCAGGGGTTGAAACGGGCACCGCGGCCAGGGCTTTTTCCAGCAGCGGGCCTTGGGCGAGCATGCCGACTTCCAGTGCGTCAGGCAGAAGTTTGCCCTGGGCGTCACGCACGCGCTGGCTGTTGACCCAGAAACCGCTCTGCACCGTGCCTTGCGCAGAGGTCAGGACGCCTTGGCCCTGATAAGTGTCATCAGCAAACTCGCCCACGTAAGTACTGCCATCGGCCAGTCGCAGACGGCCTTGTCCGGAGAATTTCCAACCGCTGAATTCGCCGACATAGTGGCTGCCATCGGTGCCGATCAATTCACCCCGGCCGTTGAGCGCACCATCCTTGAACATCCCGACCCACACGTCGCCGTCGCTGTTTTCATAGCGGCCGTGACCGTTGAGCTGGTTGTTGATGAATCCGCCAACGTATTGATCGCCATCGGCGCTGTTGAAGCTGCCGATGCCTTGCAGCTGACCATTGACGAAGTTGCCGCTGAATTGATTGCCGCTGGCGTCGCTGCGCTGGCCTTCGCCGTTCGGCTTGCCGCGGGAGAACTGGCCCTGATACTGGCTGCCGTCATCGAGTTCGAGGCGACCCAGGCCGTCGTATTGGTCAGCCTTGAATGCGCCGCGATAGGTCAGGCCTTTCTCTTTGAGCGTGCCTTCGCCTTCGCGGCGGCCCAGCTTGAAGCCGCCGACGTAACTGCCGCCGCTGGTGGTCAGCGTGCCGTGTCCATCGAACAGGCCATTGGCGAAGCCGCCTTTGTAGACGTCGCCATTGCTCGCGTGCCATTCACCCTGGCCATGCCACTGGCCATTCTGGAATTGCCCGGCGTACCAGCTGCCATTGGGGTAATCGATCCGGCCCTGGCCTTGCAGCAAGCCATTGACCACGTCGCCGCGATAACGTCCGCCGTCGGGCAGGCGTGCGTCGGGAGGGGGCAGCGGTTCGCCGTCACCGCAGGCAGCGATTAGGAGTGACAGAGCCAGTGGAACAAGCGCGCGCATGGTAGATCCCGAAAAATTTAAAGCCAGGCGAGTTTCGAATGTGCCCGAGCGGGCGCCATCGCACAGCCGGTGGGAGTATGCCGCAGCCAGGAAGAGAGGCGAAACAGTCTGTAACGACTGTTTCGTGATTTAACAGTGTTACACGAAGCACATGGACAAGGGTTCAGCGATGAACGCTGGCTTCTCCTGGCCCTCGATCTCCAGTGTGGCCGTGGCTTTGAGCAGCCATTGACCGGGTTTTTTCTCGGTCACTTCGACGAGGTCGACTTTTAGACGAACGCGCGAGTCGACTTTGACTGGCTGGATAAAGCGCACGCTGTCCAGGCCGTAGTTAATGGCCATCTTCAAGCCTTCGGGCATCACCAGCAGGTTTTCCATCAGCTTGGGAATCAGCGACAGTGACAGAAACCCATGGGCGATGGTCCCGCCGAACGGCGTCTGGGCGGCTTTGACCGGGTCCACGTGAATGAACTGAAAATCACCTGTAGCTTCGGCGAACAGGTTGATGCGCTCCTGATCAATGGTCAGCCATTCGGAATATCCCAGCTCCTTGCCGACATAATTCTTGAGCTCAGTAACAGGTACAAACGGCATAGGCACTCTCCTTGTCTTGTTCGTTTTCTTTTTTGTATTACTGCTTTTTCATCTTTTTGCGTAGGATTTTGCCTTCGCAAGTGAAATCCAAGATCAGCAGAGGGTTGAGGATTGGTCAAGGGATGGTTAGCCAAGTGCAGCTTTGCGAATGCCGATCCATAGCCATCATGGCTGCGTGCCTATAATGTCGCCGCCGATTTGCTGGAGCTTTTTATGTTGTTACGGGGTTTGACCTGGCTGGTGCTGTTCCAATTGCTCGGCACTGCGCTCAATCATTTGTTTTTGTCGATACTGCCCGGGCCGATTATCGGGCTGGTGCTGATGCTGGTGTATCTCATGGTTCGCGGCGAGGTCAGCGAGCCGATCAGCCTGGCGGCCAGCAGTCTGCTGCGCTATCTGCCGTTGCTGCTGGTGCCGCCCGCCGTGGGCGTGATGGTCTACGCCGCGGCCATTGCCGAGGATTTCTGGGCCATCGTGGGTTCGCTGGTGTTGTCGCTGTTGATTGCCCTGACGTTCGCCGGATGGCTGATGCAAAAACTTATCGACCGTCAGGCGCGCCGCCAGGAGCCGTCATGAGTCTCGACTGGCACGGTGCCTGGATGTCGGTGATTCATCATCCGTTGTTCGGCATCGCGATCACCCTTGGCGCTTATCAGCTGGTGCTGGCCGGCTACGAAAAAACCCGCTGGGTGTTTTTGCAGCCGGTGCTGGTGTCGATGCTGCTGCTCATTGTGGTGTTGCTTAGCTGCGGCGTGAGCTACGCCGAATACCGCAAGAGCACGGAAATTCTCAGCATTCTTCTCGGGCCTGCGACGGTGGCGCTGGCGGTGCCGCTTTTTCTGAATTTGCGCAGGATTCGACAGTTGTTGTGGCCGACTTTAACTACGCTGGTAGTGGGCGGCGTCTTCGCCACCGGGCTGTGCGTGCTGTTGGGCTGGCTGTTTGGCGCCGATCACATGATTCTGATGACCATGGCGCCCAAGTCGGTAACTTCGCCCATTGCCATGCTGGTCGCCGAGCAGATCGGCGGTGTGGCGGCGCTGGCGGCGGTGTTCGTGTTGATTACTGGCGTGATTGGGGCAATATTCGGTCCAGGTCTGCTGACTTTGGCGGGTGTGAAAAGCCCCGCTGCCCGAGGTATGGCGCTGGGCCTTACGGCCCACGCGGTGGGCACGTCAGCGGCGTTGCAGGAAGGTGAGGAGTGCGGCGCGTTTGCTGCGCTGGCAATGAGTCTGATGGGTGTCGCGACCGCATTGTTTTTGCCAATCGCGGTGTCTTTGGTCGTTTAAAGGTGCTCTGGTATGACGTTGCCGCTTTTTCCACTTAACGCTGTGCTGTTTCCGGGTTGCGTGCTTGATCTGCAATTGTTCGAGGCGCGCTATCTGGACATGATCAGCCGCTGCATGAAACAAGGCGAAAGCTTTGGCGTGGTGTGCATTACCGAAGGTAAGGAGGTCGGCGATGCGCCGGTGGGTTATTCGCTGATCGGCTGCGAGGCCTTGGTGCGTGATTTTCAGCAGCAGGACAATGGCCTGCTTGGTATCCGCGTGGAGGGCGGACGGCGTTTTCGCGTGCTCAGCACCGAGACCCAGCGCGACCAATTGCTGATCGCCCAAGTGCAATGGCTGGACGAACCTCAGGAACGGCCATTACAGGAAGAAGATGCCGATCTGGTCGCCTTGCTCGCCGCCCTGGCCGAGCATCCCATGGTGGCCGCGCTGAACATGGGCCTGACCGCCAATGGTCAACAATCGCTGGCCAATCAGTTGGCGTATCTGCTGCCGTTCACCGAAGCAGACAAGATCGAGCTACTGGAAATCGATGACGCGGAACAGCGTCTCGATGCGATCCAGGATCTGCTCGATGAAATGCAAGGCGATCTGCAGGCCTGAGCTGCCGGCCTGCGTTGAGCATCAATACTGATAGCGCAGGATCGCATGGGGTAGCGAATGCAAGGCAAAGGCGCTGAACAGCGCGACCAGCGCCGGCAGGATCAGCCACCAGACCCGCACCGGCAGGGCATTCAGCGAAGTGTCACGCTGGACGAAGGCCAGACTGGCGGCGCATACGCAGAACGCCAGCATCATTCCAGCCAGCACGTCTGTCGGCCAGTGAACGCCCAGATACACCCGAGACATGGCAATCGACAGCGCTGGTATGCCGCCCAACAGTAGCCACGTCAGGCGCAAACGCACCGGCTGCCCGCGACCGGCCAGCACCGCCAGGGTCATGAACAAGCCGAACGCGGCTGAGCTATGGCCACTGGGCATGCTGTAAGTGGTGAGGGGTTCGAGCAGCACTTCCGGGCGGGAGCGGGCGAAGATGTATTTCATGCTGCCATTGACGATGGCGCAACCCAGAGTCGTGGCCCCGGCAAACAGTGCATGACGCCATTGTTTGGTAATCAGCAGCAGGGCCAGCAACAGGGCTGCGGCGAAAAATTGCGTGCGGAAATCTCCCAGCCCGGTCACGACGATCACAAAGTCATCGGCTGCAGCACTGCGATGTTCCTGCACAAGAGTCATCAACCCGTTATCGAACTGGGTCAGGTACGGCCAGCCCAGAAACAGGCCGCCCAACATGATCCCGGCGACCAGCGCAATGGCCTTGGTCGCGTAACGCTTGGCGCGCAGGCTGCTTTGCACAGCCACGGCGAGCAGCACGGCCATGCCGCCACCGACCACCGCCGCCTGCGGCCAGAAACCTTCCGGTAACGGTAGACGAACCGCCGCACCTGCGGCCCAACCCGGCAGCAGGTAGACAATCGACCATCCCGCCGCAGCTATGACGCTGACTGCAGCGAAGCGCGGGAATGGCATGTCGAACATGCCAGCCACCATCGGCAGCATGGGCCGCAGCGGACCAATGAAGCGCCCGACCAGCAAGCTGGCTATGCCATAGCGCTGAAAGTAAGTCTCGGCGCCGCCGATCCATTCGGGATGATGGCGCAGGCCCGGCAGGCGGCGGATGTTTTGGTGAAACTTGCGGCCCAGGAAATAAGAAATCGCATCGCCCAGCAATCCGCCGACAAACCCGAGCAGCAAGACTTCCCCCAGCGGCAGCACGCCGCTACCCGCCAGCGCGGCGACGGCAAACAGCAAAACCGTGCCGGGCACGATGATCCCGGCGATGGCCAGGCACTCGATAAATGCCACCACGAAAATGGCCACGCTCAGCCACGAAGGGTTTGCCGCCAGCCAACCGGTGATGCTATCGAGCCATGGCCCCATGGGTCAGTTTCCTTGATCGATTAAAAAGTAGTCGCGGCCTTCGACCTGACCGCGCCGCAGCGGGTTCCGCGTACAGAAGCGCGCGTAATGGGCATCGACGAAGCGGTACAGGAGATGTTCGTCACGGCCGGTCGGGATGCCCAGTCGTGTGGTCTGGATGATCTGTTCGGGGGTTTGGCCCACATCTTCAACCAGCAGCAAGTCAGGGTCGAAGCGCTTGGCGTCCCACATTGGCACTTTCAGGCCCAGCGCCTTGCACAGCAGGGTCTGACCGGCACACAGTTGTTCGGGTAGGCGGATCGCGCCGCTGGCGTCCGGGTTATTCAATTGCATTTGCGCAAGACTGTTGGCGTCCGACACGTCGTCGACCCACGGGAAGGCGGATTTGATCAGCACCGCATTGCCCGGACCCTCGGCACTGAAGTTCAGCGAGTCGCCGCCCCGGGCGTAATACATATAGATGTGGCCACCGTCGAGAAACAGCGCTTTGCGCTTCTCGGTGTAGCCCAGCGAAGCGTGACTGCCTTTCTCGACGAAGTAATACGCTTCGGTCTCGATAATCCGCGCCGCCAGCCAGAGCTCGCCTACCTTGTGTCGAATCACCTTGCCCAGCAGCGCTCGGGCCAGCACTTGTGCATCGCGATGGAAAAAACTGTCGGGAAGGGCGTCAGGCATGGGGGCACATGAAGTGGCGGCGGGTGGGCCGTGATGATAGCAACCTCAATCTTAATTGGAGCTGAATAGTGTCGGCTTGAGTCAGGCACCGCGTTGGAGCGAGGCTTGCCCGCGAACCTGGCGCCTCGGTACACCAGACCTAACGCGTTATCGTTCTTCGCGGGCAAGCCTCGCCCCAACGGATCGCCTTTCAGGACAATCTGCCCACAAAACGATCCCTCGAAGCCCGTTTTTGCACTGTTCTCGACCATCCGCCTGTCACCGCTGTCGTTAGCGGCGCTTGACAGCTATAATCGGCCGCTTTCCTCTATGCCAAGACCTCTGAGACCATGACTGAGTCTGTTCTTGACTACATGACCCGCCTGGGTCAAGCCGCCCGCGAAGCTTCGCGAGTGATCGGCCGTGCCAGCACTGCGCAGAAAAACCGCGCGCTATTGGCCACCGCTGCCGCTCTGGATGACGCCCGCGCTCAATTGTCTGCTGCCAATGACATGGACCTGGCCGCCGGCCGCGCCAATGGTCTAGAGCCGGCAATGCTCGAGCGTCTGGCCCTGACCCCCGCACGGATCGACAGCATGATCGTCGGGTTGCGTCAGGTAGCGAACCTTCCGGACCCGATCGGCGCGATCCGCGACATGAGCTTTCGTCCGTCCGGTATTCAGGTGGGCAAGATGCGCGTGCCACTGGGCGTGGTCGGGATCATCTATGAGTCGCGGCCCAACGTGACCATCGATGCCGCGAGCCTGTGCCTGAAGTCCGGCAACGCGACCATCCTGCGCGGTGGTTCCGAGGCGATTCATTCCAACAAGGCAATTGCCGCCTGCATCCAGCGCGGCCTGGCCGAAGCCGATTTGCCGGCTGCCGTCGTTCAGGTGGTGGAAACTACTGACCGCGCCGCCGTCGGTGCGTTGATCACCATGTCCGAGTTTGTCGACGTCATCGTTCCTCGTGGCGGCAAAGGTTTGATCGAGCGCGTCAGCCGAGATGCGCGGGTGCCGGTCATCAAGCATCTGGACGGTATTTGTCACGTGTATGTCAGTGCTCATGCGGATTTGCCGAAAGCTCAGCGCATTGCCTTCAACGCCAAGACTTATCGTTACGGGATATGTGGCGCGATGGAAACCCTGCTGGTCGATCAGACCATCGCAGCCGAGTTCCTGCCGCAGATGGCTGCCCAGTTCCGCGAAAAAGGCGTTGAACTGCGCGGTTGCGAGCGTACCCGCGAGTTGATCGAGGCGAACGTTGCGACCGAGGAAGACTGGAATACCGAGTACCTGGCACCGATTCTGTCGATCCGTATCGTGACGGGGCTGGATCAGGCCATTGAACACATCAATCACTATGGCTCGCATCACAGCGATGCCATCGTCTCCGATCATCAGGGACAAGTGCGGCGCTTCATGGCCGAAGTCGACTCCAGTTCGGTGATGGTCAACGCGCCGACCAGCTTCGCCGATGGCTTCGAATACGGATTGGGTGCCGAGATCGGCATTTCTACTGATAAGCTGCACGCCCGCGGTCCGGTCGGTCTCGAAGGTCTGACCTGCGAGAAGTACATCGTGATCGGTGATGGTCAGTTACGTGGACAGGAGCCAGCCTGACTTGAGCGAGCCTGAACGGCACGCCGCTGCGCTTATGCCCAAACGCATCGGGATTCTGGGTGGCACCTTTGACCCAGTGCACATCGGTCATTTGCGCGGGGCGCTGGAAGTCGCCGCGTTGCTTGAACTGGATGAGTTACGCCTGACGCCCAGCGCCCGGCCGCCCCATCGCGATACGCCGAGTGTATCTGCGCAGGACCGTCTGGCGATGGTCGAGTGCGCGGTTGTCGGCGTGCCGCCCTTGACGGTGGATGACCGTGAGCTGAAGCGGGACAAGCCGTCCTACACCATTGATACACTGGAGTCGACGCGAGCCGAACTGGCCGCGCAGGACCAGTTATTCCTGTTGCTGGGTTGGGATGCCTTTTGTGGGCTGCCGACTTGGCATCGTTGGGATGAACTGTTGGAGCACTGCCATATCGTGGTGCTGCAGCGCCCGGACGCGGACAGCGAATCGCCGGATGCCATGCGCAATCTGCTGGCGGCACGCGCAGTCAGCGATCCGAAGGCCCTGAAAGGGCCGGGCGGACAAATTACATTCGTCTGGCAGACACCGTTATCCGTGTCTGCCACCCAGATCCGCCAACTGCTGGCCAGCGGGAAGTCGGTACGTTATCTGGTGCCAGACGCGGTACTGGCCTATATCGAAGCGCACGGGCTGTACCATGCGCCGAAAAACTGAGGGAACGCCCCACAACTGCTTTGATCGATAAGCGTTTTGGCGTTTCCACACATACGAGCAAATTGAGTTTTTTATGACAAAGCAAAAAATGAGCAGTGAAGAAGTCGTCCAGATTGCTATCGCAGCACTGGAAGACGTCAAAGGCACCGACATCCAAACCATCGATGTACGCGACAAAACCAGCATCGCCGATTACATGCTGATCTGCACCGGTACTTCCAACCGTCAGTTGAACGCACTGGTTGATAGCGTGCGTGACAAGGTCAAGGCTGCCGGCCTGAAATCGTTGAGCGAAGAAGGCAAGGGCGACAGCGACTGGGTGCTGCTGGACCTGGGTGACGTCATCGTTCACGTGATGACCGCCAATGCCCGTCAGTTCTATGACCTTGAGCGTCTGTGGCAGGGTGCTGAGCAAAGCCGTGCGGCGGATGCCAAACACCACAGCCCTGAAGTCGGCCATGAGCATTTCAACAAGCTCAACAAAGACCAGCAGTAAGAGGTCGTTGTGCGTCTGCGTCTGATCGCGGTCGGTTCGCGCATGCCCAAGTGGGTGGAAGAGGGTTGGCACGAGTATGCCAAGCGTCTGCCATCCGAACTGGCGCTCGATCTGGTGGAGATTCCGCTCAATACCCGTGGCAAGAATGCCGACGTGGCTCGCTTCATCCGTCAGGAAGGCGAGGCCATGCTGGCCAAAGTGCAGCCGGGTGAGCGGATCGTGACCCTCGAAGTCCAGGGCAAACCGTGGAGCACCGAGCAACTGGCGGTGGAACTCGATCGCTGGCGGCTCGACGCGCGCACCGTGAACCTGATGGTAGGTGGCCCCGAAGGCCTGTCGCCGGAGGTCTGTGCGCGCAGTGAGCAGCGCTGGTCATTGTCACCGCTGACCCTGCCGCATCCGCTGGTGCGCATCCTGATTGGCGAGCAGATCTACCGCGCCTGGACAGTTCTGTCCGGGCACCCTTATCACAAATAGCACTGCGCCCTAATGTCTCAGCCGATCCGCCTAAAAGACCATGAGAAAGACGCACGTCTGGTGCGCGGCCGGGTCGTGGTCGGAGCTGTGGCTGTCGTCGTGCTGATTTGCGTATTGGTGGCGCGGCTGTATTTCCTGCAGGTCATCCAGTACGAGTATCACTCGACCCTGTCGGAAAACAACCGGGTTCATGTACAGCCGATTCCACCCAGCCGGGGTTTGATCTTTGACCGCAACGGCGTGGTGGTGGCCGATAACCGGCCCAGTTTCAGCCTGAGCATGACCCGCGAGCGTTCCGGCGATTGGTCTCAGGTGCTCGATACCATCATCGAAGTGCTGGAGCTGACGCCGGACGACCGGTCCATCTTCGAAAAGCGCATGAAGCAAGGGCGACGGCCGTTTGAGCCGGTGCCGATTCTGTTCGAGCTCACTGAAGAGCAAATTGCCAGAGTGGCCGTCAATCAGTTCCGCCTTCCGGGGGTGGAAGTGGTGGCGCAGCTGGTACGGCATTATCCGGAGGGTCCGCATTTTGCGCACTCGGTGGGCTACATGGGGCGGATCAACGAGAAAGAGCTGAAAAGCCTCGATCCCGTGGCCTATAGCGGTACCCACCACATTGGCAAGACCGGCATCGAACGTTTCTACGAACCCGAGCTGCATGGTCAGGTCGGCTACGAAGAAGTCGAAACCAATGCCCGTGGTCGCGTGTTGCGTGTCCTCAAGCGGACCGATCCGGTGCCGGGCAAGGACATCGTGCTCAGCCTCGACATAAAACTGCAGCAAGCCGCAGAAGCGGCGCTGGGTGGGCGTCGCGGCGCAATCGTTGCGCTTGACCCTGCTACTGGCGAAGTCCTGGCGATGGTCAGCGCGCCGAGTTTCGACCCGAATTTGTTCGTTACCGGCATCAGCTTCAAGGCCTACGCCGAGCTGCGCGATTCGATTGATCGCCCGCTGTTCAACCGGATTCTGCGCGGTTTGTATCCTCCGGGGTCGACGATCAAGCCGGCAGTGGCGATTGCCGGGCTGGACTCCGGTGTGGTGACAGCTTCGACGCGCGTCTTCGACCCCGGTTTTTATCAGCTGCCCAATTACGATCACAAATACCGCAACTGGAACCGCACCGGCGATGGCTGGGTCGATCTGGACACCGCGATCATGCGTTCCAATGACACCTATTTTTACGATCTGGCGCACAAGATCGGCATCGACCGGCTGGCCAGCTACATGAACAAGTTCGGCATCGGCCAGAAAGTGTCGCTGGACATGTTCGAAGAATCCCCTGGCCTGATGCCGTCCCGGGACTGGAAGCGCGCGACCCGCCGCCAGGCCTGGTTCCCTGGCGAGACCTTGATCCTCGGGATCGGTCAAGGCTACATGCAGGCCACGCCGTTGCAACTGGCCCAGGCCACTGCGCTGGTGGCCAACAAGGGCAAATGGAATCGGCCGCACCTGGCCAAGACCATCGAAGGCCAGCCGCCCGTCGATGAAAACCCGATGCCGGACATTGTCCTGCGCGATCCGTCGGATTGGGCCAAGGTCAACCATGGCATGCAGCAGGTCATGCACGGTGCGCGCGGCACGGCCCGCAAGGCAGCCATTGGCGCGCAGTACCGGATTGCCGGGAAAAGCGGTACCGCGCAGGTCGTGGCGATCAAGCAAGGCGAAAAATATGACCGCTCCAAGGTTCAGGAACGCCATCGTGACCACGCCTTGTTCGTAGGCTTCGCGCCAGCCGACAACCCGAAGATCGTCGTCGCCGTGATGGTCGAGAATGGCGAGTCCGGTTCCGGCGTCGCTGCTCCCGTGGTTCGTCAGGTCATGGACGCCTGGCTGCTCAATCCCGACGGCACGCTCAAGCCCGAGTACGCCGGCCTAACACCTGTGGAGACTGCGGCCAGTGCCCGTGAAGAGTAATTTCGACCGCATTCTGTCCAGCGAAGATGTGATGCGCCGCCGCGCCACCTTCCTGCAGCGCATTCATATCGACGGGCCTTTGCTGATTCTGTTGCTGACGTTGGCGGCCGGCAGTCTGTTCGTCCTGTATTCAGCCAGCGGCAAGAACTGGGATCTGCTGATCAAGCAGGCCAGTTCGTTCGGCATCGGGTTGGTGTCGATGGTCATCATCGCTCAGTTGGAGCCGCGCTTCATGGCGCGCTGGGTGCCGGTGCTCTATGTGCTGGGCGTTCTGCTGCTGGTGGTGGTGGATGTGATGGGCCACAACGCCATGGGCGCGACCCGCTGGATCAACATCCCCGGCGTGATCCGCTTCCAGCCTTCGGAATTTCTCAAGATCATCATGCCGGCGACCATCGCCTGGTATTTGTCGAAACGCACGCTGCCGCCCCATCTCAAACATGTGGCGCTCAGCCTGGCGCTGATCGGCATTCCATTCGTTCTCATCGTGCGCCAACCGGACCTAGGCACCTCGCTGCTGATTCTGGCCTCGGGGACTTTCGTGTTGTTCATGGCCGGGCTGCGCTGGCGCTGGATCATCAGCGTGGTTGCTGCTGCCGTGCCGGTCGCGGTGGCGATGTGGTTCTTCATCATGCACGACTACCAGAAGCAGCGAATCCTGACGTTCCTCGATCCGGAGAGCGATCCGCTGGGCACCGGATGGAACATCATTCAGTCCAAGGCGGCCATCGGTTCGGGCGGCGTTTTTGGCAAGGGTTGGCTGCTGGGCACCCAGTCGCACCTGGACTTCCTGCCGGAAAGCCACACCGACTTCATCATCGCGGTGTTGGGCGAAGAGTTCGGTCTGGTGGGGATTTGCGCGCTGCTGCTGATTTATCTGCTGTTGATCGGGCGTGGCCTGGTTATCACCGCTCAGGCCCAGACTTTGTTCGGCAAATTGCTCGCGGGTAGCCTGACGATGACATTTTTTGTTTACGTTTTCGTCAACATCGGTATGGTCAGTGGCCTGTTGCCAGTTGTGGGGGTGCCGCTGCCCTTCATTAGTTACGGCGGAACTTCGCTGGTAACCCTACTGTCAGCGTTTGGGGTTTTGATGTCGATTCACACACATCGTAAGTGGATCGCACAGGTTTGATTAAGGTGAAGAATTCCATGCAAGTAGTGCGTAACTGGGCTCGATATGCTCCGTTGGTCGGCCTGGTTGGTATCCTTGGATCTGTTCAAGAGGCATTGGCAGGGGATTACGAAGGCTCGCCGCAGGTTGCCGAGTTCGTCGCACAGATGACTCGCGATTACGGCTTCGCCGGCGAGCAGTTGATTGACGTGTTCCGTGAAGTGGAGCGCAAGCAGGCGATCCTCGACGCTATTTCCCGGCCAGCCGAGCGCGTCAAGCAATGGAAGGACTATCGTCCGATGTTCATCACTGACGCGCGCATCGCGCGAGGTGTGGACTTCTGGCGTCAGCACGAGGCCGCGCTGGCCCGTGCCGAACAGGAATATGGCGTCCCGGCCCAGGTCATCGTGTCGATTATTGGCGTCGAGACGTTCTTCGGGCGCAATACCGGCAATTATCGGGTCATCGACGCCCTGTCTACGCTAGGCTTTGACTATCCGCCGCGTGCTGATTTCTTCCGCAAGGAACTGCGTGAGTTCCTGCTGCTGGCCCGCGAACAACAGGTCGATCCGCTGACCCTCAAAGGCTCCTATGCGGGTGCCATGGGTTTGCCGCAGTTCATGCCGAGCAGTTTCCGCGCGTACGCCGTGGATTTCGACGGCGACGGCCACATCAATATCTGGACCGATCCGGACGACGCCATCGGCAGCGTCGCCAGCTACTTCAAGCGCCATGGCTGGGTCGCTGGCGAACCGGTGGTCAGCCTTGCAAGTGTGCGCGGCGACCGGGTTGACGAAGGCTTGAGTCCGGGCATTGATCCGGTAAAGACCGTTGGGGAGTTGCGAGCGTTGGGTTGGGCGAGTCATGATGCGCTGCGCGATGACCTGCCGGTAACCGCCTTTCGCCTTGAGGGAGAAAAAGGGCCGGAATACTGGATGGGTCTGAAGAATTTTTATGCAATCACGCGTTATAACCGCAGCGTGATGTACGCCATGACCGTACATCAGCTGTCTGAATTATTGGTTCAAGCTCGGGGCGTCAAGTAATGCCGGCAATGCCGATTCGCACACCGCTGAAGTTGCTGTCCTACGCTGCGCTCGCGTTGCTGGTGGTGAGTTGTTCTTCAACGAACAGCCGTTCGCCCCAAAAAGGCGGCGCAGCAGTGCGTGCCATGCCCGGCCTGGATATCAACCGGGCGCACAAAGACGGCGCGCCGTGGTGGGATGTCGACGTGTCGCGCATTCCCGACGCCACGCCAACCCTGCACAACGGCCCTTATAAAGCCAACCCGTACACCGTGCTGGGCAAAACCTATTTCCCGCTCAATGATTCCCGACGTTACGTTGCCTCGGGCACGGCGTCCTGGTACGGCACCAAATTCCACGGCCAGAACACCGCCAACGGCGAAGTGTATGACCTGTACGGGATGAGCGCCGCGCACAAGACCCTGCCGCTGCCGAGCTATGTGCGGGTGACCAACCTGGACAACAACCGCACGGTAATCCTGCGGGTCAATGATCGTGGGCCGTTCTATTCCGACCGCATCATCGACTTGTCCTATGCCGCAGCCAAGAAGCTCGGTTATGCCGAAACCGGCACGGCGCGGGTCAAGGTCGAAGGTATCGATCCTCAAGAGTGGCTGGCGCAGAACGGCCGCCCTGCACCGCTGTTGCCGAATCAGCCACAGGTTATCGCCCAGGCCACGCCGCCTGCGTTGACGGTTTCCGCTGGCACCATCGAACAATACACACCGCCGCCGCAGCAGCACGCGGCACCGGCGGTGCCGTTGCAGGTCGACCCAAAAAAAAACGCTTCCGGACAAGCGTCTGGGCTATTTCTCCAGGTGGGAGCGTTCGCCAATCCGGACGCTGCGGAACTCCTGAGGTCGAAGCTCAGCGGGATGGTCCGGGCACCGGTTTTCGTCAGTTCGATCGCACGCAATCAGCAAACGCTGTATCGCGTGCGGATGGGGCCGATCGACACGCAGGGTGAAGCCCAGCAATTACAGAACAGCGTCAGGTCAGCCAACCTTGGTCAACCTAGCGTCGTGACATCAGATCAATAGTCGGTGCGGTTTCGGAGTGATCCGAGGCTGACCGATTGGCGGTTTCCGGAGATGCGCATTTGCCGGCAGAGCATGCGTTTCCGGCAACTGTATGCAAGTTTGTCTGTCGAACAGACGACCTTGTTTGCCAGGATCAGAGCCTGGCGTAGCAGGTCGTGAAAAGTGTTTTCGCTTTCACCGCCTGATCAGCTTTGCCCGTGAGGGCATGTTTGCCCATTAGCAATTTCGAGAGACGGATGAACATCACCACCTTTGCAAAACGCTTGTGCCTGCTTGTACCGCTGATCATCACTCCTGCCGCCTGGGCAGTTGAACAGATGACACCCGCCGCGCCGCAACTGGCTGCCAAGGCCTATGTGCTGATGGACGCCACCAGCGGCAACGTTCTGGTCGAGAACAACGGCGACCAGCGTCTGGCGCCGGCGAGCCTGACCAAACTGATGACGGCGTATATCGCCACCCTGGAAATCCGTCGCGGTCAGATCGGCGAGAACGATCCGGTTACCGTCAGCGAGAATGCCTGGCGTACCGGCGGTTCGCGGATGTTCATCAAGGTCGGTACCCAGGTTACGGTCAGCGATCTGCTGCACGGCATCATCATTCAGTCGGGTAACGACGCCAGTGTTGCGCTTTCCGAGCACATCGCCGGTAGCGAAGACGCATTCGCTGACATGATGAACAAGACGGCCGCCGATCTGGGCATGACCAACAGTCACTTCATGAACCCGACTGGCCTGCCGAACCCGGAGCACTATTCTTCGGCGCACGACATGGCGACTCTGGCTCGGGCGATCATCCACGAAGATCCAGCTCACTACGCGATCTACTCGCAGAAAGAGTTCTTCTGGAACGGCATCAAGCAGCCTAACCGCAACCTGCTGCTGTGGCGCGACAAGACCGTCGATGGCCTGAAAACCGGTCACACCGATGAAGCAGGTTACTGCATGGTGTCTTCGGCAGTACGTGACGGCATGCGTTTGATCGCGGTGGTGTTCGGCACCAACAGCGAACAGGCCCGTGCGGCTGAAACCCAGAAGCTGCTGACCTACGGTTTCCGTTTCTTCGAAACCCAGAACTTCTATCAGAAGGGCACCGAGCTGGCCCAGGCTCCGGTCTGGAAAGGCGCAGAACATCAGGTCAAGGCTGGCCTGGCTGAAGACCTGAGCATGACCATGCCTAAAGGCGAGATGAAAAAGCTCACCGCCAGCATGACCATGAACCCGCAACTGGTTGCGCCAATCGCCAAGGGCGACGTAATCGGTAAAGTTGAAGTGAAAATGGAAGACAAGGTGGTTCACACTGCCAACCTGATCGCGCTGGAACCGGTCGAGGAAGGTGGCATTTTCCGCCGCGTGTGGGATAGCATCCGCTTGTTCTTCTACGGTTTGTTCAACTGAATTAGTGTGGACCTGCATGGCCCCGCTCCAATCCGGAACGGGGCCATGTCCGTTGCCACGGCTTACGAGGCCGTTACGCCATGAAAGACACTGAAGTAAAGGCGCCAAAGATCGAATTCCCCGCCAATGATTACCCTATTAAGGTGATCGGCGACACCATCGTGGACATCAAGCAAAAGATCATCGACATCGTCAAAAAGCACGCGACGATCAACGATGAGCGGGTGGACGAGCGCCAAAGCAGCAACGGGAAGTACACCACTATCCAATTGCATATCATTGCCACGGGTCAAGACCAGTTGTACGACATCAACAGCGAGTTGCGGGCTACCGGATTCGTGCACATGGTGTTGTGATGACTGGCACGCTGGGCTTTCGTGAGCTGGGCCAGGTCGATTACGAGCCCACCTGGCACGCCATGCAGCGTTTCACCGGCGAGCGCGGGCGCGATGTGACCGACGAAGTCTGGCTGGTCCAGCACCCGCCAATCTTCACCCAGGGGCAGGCCGGCAAAGCCGAGCATCTGTTGCTACCTGGCAATATTCCGGTCATACAGGTCGATCGTGGCGGCCAAGTAACCTATCATGGCCCCGGCCAACTGGTTGCTTACCTGATGCTGGACGTCAGGCGCCTTGGCTTCGGCGTGCGTGATCTGGTTTCCCGGATCGAACGCAGCCTCATCGCAGTGCTGGCCAGTTACGGTGTAACGGCAGCCGCGAAACCCGACGCACCGGGTGTTTACGTCGATGGAGCGAAAATCGCGTCCCTGGGGCTGCGAATTCGCAACGGTTGTTCATTTCATGGTCTGGCGTTGAACGTCGACATGGACCTTGAACCGTTTCGACGGATAAATCCCTGCGGATATGCGGGGCTGGCGATGACCCAGCTACGTGATCATGCAGGCCCGATTGAATTTGCCGAGGTTAGTGCCCGGCTGCGCGCGCAGCTCGTCAAACACCTCGACTATGCTGAGCAGACGACCCTCACGGGCGGAATCGATTGATATGACTACTGCGACCGACATTGCTGAGAGCCCCGTGCAAAACCTGATCCCGACGCTTGATGTTTCCGAGCGTGTTGCCCGCCCGAAAGTCGAAGCCGGCGTGAAACTGCGCGGCGCGGAAAAGGTTGCACGCATTCCGGTAAAGATCATTCCAACGGTCGACCTGCCGAAGAAACCTGACTGGATTCGTGTTCGCATCCCGGTTTCCCCCGAGGTTGATCGCGTCAAGCAACTGCTGCGCAAACACAAGCTGCACAGCGTCTGCGAAGAAGCGTCCTGCCCGAACCTGGGTGAGTGCTTCTCCGGCGGTACTGCGACCTTCATGATCATGGGCGACATCTGCACCCGTCGTTGTCCGTTCTGCGACGTCGGCCACGGCCGTCCGAAGGCGCTGGACGTCAACGAGCCAGTTAACCTCGCCGTTGCCATCGCTGACCTGCGCCTCAAGTACGTGGTGATCACTTCCGTGGATCGCGACGACCTACGCGACGGCGGTGCCCAGCATTTTGCCGACTGCATCCGTGAAATCCGCAAGCTGTCGCCAAACGTGCAGCTGGAAACACTGGTTCCGGACTATCGCGGGCGCATGGACATCGCTCTGGAAATCACCGCTGCCGAGCCGCCGGATGTGTTCAACCACAACCTGGAAACCGTGCCGCGCCTGTACAAGGCCGCGCGTCCTGGCTCCGATTACCAGTGGTCGTTGACCCTGCTGCAACGCTTCAAGCAAATGGTGCCGCACGTACCGACCAAGTCCGGCTTGATGCTGGGCCTGGGCGAGACCGACGAAGAAGTCATCGAAGTCATGAAGCGTATGCGCGAACACGACATCGACATGCTGACTTTGGGTCAATACCTGCAACCATCGCGCAGCCACTTGCCGGTCGAACGCTTCGTGCATCCGGACGTCTTCGCCTGGTTCGCCGAGGAAGGCTACAAGATGGGCTTCAAGAACGTTGCGTCCGGCCCGTTGGTACGTTCTTCGTACCACGCCGACGAACAGGCCAAGACCGCTGTAAAAGCGATGCTGTAACGCCGGGCGGCATGATTGCCTGAGCTGAAAACAAAAACGGGTCGGATATCACTATCCGGCCCGTTTTTTTTGCTTGATGCCCAACTCCCGTAGGACCGGATTCATCCGGGAGGGCGGTATCTCGATGCAAGATATGCATCGGATGTACCGGCCCTTTCGGGAATAAATTCCCTCCCACAGGGGTGGCCTTGCTTCAAGGCTTGCGCAACGTCTCCAGCAATTCATGTGTCGGGTAGCCATCAGCAGGCCAGCCGTAGGATTGTTGAGCACTGCGAATCGCTTTGCGCGTGTTGGCGCCGATAATCCCGTCCGGCGTGCCTGCGTCGTATTGCTTGGCCGAGAGCAGGCTTTGCAGTTCGATGCGCTCAGATCGGCTCAGAGGCGTGTCATCGCGCGGCCATTCACCTATAACGTAGCCACCGCCTCTGAAACGCTCGGAAAGCAGGCCGATAGCCAGCGCATAAGACGACGAATTGTTGTACTTGAGGATCGCCCGGAAGTTGTCGATCACCAGAAACGCCGGGCCGCGATAACCAGCGGGAAGCAGCAGCGCAGCCTGTTGCTGATCGGTGCCAGCCGGCAGAGGCGAACCATTGGCCAGGCTCACGCCCAGTTGCTGCCATTGGGCGAGGCTTTTACGCGTCGAGGCATCGGCCAGCGCGTAATCAAAACCTTTCGCCAGGCCAACTTCGTAACCCCACGACTGGCCGCGCTGCCAGCCGGAGCTTTGCAGGTAATGCGCAGTCGAGGCCAGGGCGTCAGCCGGGGTGTTCCAAATATCGCGGCGACCGTCGCCATCGAAGTCCACCGCGTGGGTGTTGTAGGTGGTCGGAATGAATTGGGTCTGCCCCATGGCGCCGCCCCACGAGCCGAGCATCCGGTCTGGGGTGATGTCGCCGTGCTGAATAATCTGCAGTGCCGCGAGCAATTGATCCTGGGCGAAGCCGCGACGACGGCCTTCATACGCCAGGGTTGCCAATGAGCGAATCACCGATTGCGTGCCCTGGAACTGGCCGAAATTGCTCTCCATGCCCCAGACCGCCACCAGCGCCTGACGATCTACGCCATAACGCGCCTCGATGTTCTGCAACACGTCGGCATATTGATTGAGCAATGCCTGACCTTTGCGGACCCGCGCTGCGGATATCGCGCCGTCGAGGTATTCCCAGACCGGGCGGGTGAACTCGGGTTGGCTGCGGTCAGCCTTGACCACGCTCATGTCTGGCGTTACGCCAGCGAAAGCGTTGTCGAAAATGTCGGGCCTGATGCCCGCCTGCAAAGCCTGGGCTCGAAAACCTGCCTGCCAGTCACTGAAACTGATGGTCGGCTGGATATCGAGGTTCGCATCGACGGCAATAACCGGAGCGACGGGCGCAACAGGTGCAACAGGCAACGTGCTGGCAACTGGGAGAGGCGTGGCGTCGGCTGCGGTGGGTTTCTCGGCGCAGGCAACTAACAGGATAAGGCTTGAGGCGGCGATCAGTTGGCGTAACTGCCAACGTCGGGAAAAACAAGAGGGCATGCTTGGGTCCAAGGTATTACCGATAGGTGCAGACCTTAACACGCCAGCCCGATCTAAGGGGCGTCGGGGGGAAGTCGCAGTGTTTCAAGCCGCCAGAAGGTAAGAAGCCTCCCAGCTTTTAGACTGGAAGGCTTCGCGGCGGTAGCTGCCCTTACCTTTGCCGGGTTGTTCCTGACGGCTGCGGAACAGTGGCTGGGCGACGATGGATTTGGCCTTGTTGGCCCGCTTTGGTTTTTTCATGGCGGATGCTCGCTTGGGTGGGATTGAACGCGGGCAATCATCCGGCAGAGAAGGGCGTGTGTCTAATAGATGTGTGCTATGGAAGGGCGGGCGATTATTCGTTGGAGCGAGGCTTGCCCGCGAAGAGGTCGGTACATCAGCCGATTGTTTCGAATCACATACATCGCTATCGCGAGCAAGCTCGGCTCCTACAGGGCTTCACTCATTGTTTTGGAGCGAGGCTTTCAACTACTCCGCAGGCAACGCCAACCTTTGCCCGGCCATCAGCAGCGCCAGCCGGGTCAGACTGCTCCAGGGTGAGCCGGCCGCCTGGCCTTTGATTTGCGCGTCGATGCGTTGCGCATCCATCAGCAACTCACTCCAGCGCTTGGCCGAGTGGCGTTGCAGGGCTTTGCTCATCAGCGGTTTGCGCTTGTCCCAGATCGGCGGGCGGGCCGAGCTGAAGGCTTTGTCCAGCGGCACACCCTGGCTGAATTGCAACGCCAGGTTTGCCAGCACGCGCAGTTCCCGGGACAAGGCCCAGAGAATCACCGGTGGTTCCACGCCTTCGCCACGCAGGCCTTCGAGCATGCGCAAGGCGTGAGCGGCTTCGCCGTTGAGCACCGCGTCGGTCAGGCCGAAGACATCGAAGCGGGCACTGTCAGCCACCGCAGCCTGCACGGTTTCGACGGTGATCTGACCTTCTTCGGCCATCAGCTTGAGCTTTTCGATTTCCTGAGCCGCAGCTAGTAAATTGCCTTCAACCCTCGCGGCGATCAGCTCCACTGCGTCCTGAGTCGCGGCAAGCCCAGCCTGAGACAGGCGCTGGCGAATCCATTGCGGCAACTGGCCAATATCCACCGGCCAGATCTGCACGAATTGAGTTTGCGCGCCGTCGACCAGGGCTTTACCCCATTTGGTCTTTTGCGCGCTGCCGTCGAGCTTCGGCAGGCTGATCAGCAGCAAGGTGTCTTCGGCGGGGCGTGCGCAATATTCCATCAGCGCCGCAGCGCCCTTGTCGCCGGGCTTGCCGGAAGGCAGGCGCAGTTCCAGCAGGCGACGCTCGGCGAACAGCGACATGCTGGCACCCGCCTGCAACAGCGTGCCCCAGTCGAAACTGGCATCGGCGCTGAACACCTGACGTTCATCGAAGCCTTGCTGACGCGCCGCAGCACGAATCGCATCGGCGGCTTCCTGACACAGCAAGGGATCGTCGCCGCTGACGATATAGACCGGCGCGAGTGTGCCTTGCAGATGTTTGGTTAGCTGAGCTGGAGTGAGTTTCATAAGTCAGAAGATGTTGGGGCCAGCAAGCTGCTGGCCCCAAACATTTAGCGCGACGGGATTTCGATAGGCGACTGTTGCGGTGTTTCGTCGCGGACTTTCTGTGCGGCTTCCAGTGCGTCGGCTTCAGCCTTGGCAACGGCATCCGCTTTCTGCTGCAGTTCGTCCAGGCGCGCTGGGGACAGACGGCTCAGCGCAGCGACCATCTTCTGCACTTGTTCGTTACGCATTTCCTTACGGATCTGCGCAGCTTCCTGGTCGGAGCCGATCAGGTTGTTGCCGTCATGCACGTAAGTCTTGTCGGTCTGGACTTTGCCACCGGTCAGCAGGCGGTCTTTCTCACCGTGGATTTCATAGTTGAGCACGGTGGTCAGCGAGTATTCAGCCGAACGTGCGGAACCCGAATAGCTCGCGGTACGCTGGGATTCCTGCTCGTCGGTCAGGACCAGTTTGTATGGCGCGCCGGTGTAGACCTTGACGCCACCGCCTTCCAGAACGCGGCGCAGCTGGCTCACGGTTTCGCCGTAAGCGTTACGCGCGCTGAGATCCAGTTCCTTGATCGCGATCTCGTTACTGCCGGTGCCACGCAGCTGGAAGCCACAGGCGCTCAGCAACACAGCGAGGCCCATAACCAGCAAATTGCGTTTGATCATCTTGATGCTCCCCTTGAAACCGTATGGGCCGACAGTGCGTCCCTGGAAATATGTTCAGCGCCCGATCGATATCGGGCGCTTGATCCCATCAGCTTGCGACGATATTGACCAGTTTACCGGGCACCACGATCACTTTGCGGATGGTCAGGCCATCGGTGAAGCGCAAGACGTTTTCGTTGATCCGGGCCGCCGCTTCGACTTCTTCGCGAGTCGCGCTGGCAGGCATTTCAATGTGGCCGCGCAGCTTGCCGTTGACCTGAATCACCAGTTGCAGGCTGTCCTGCACCAGTGCGGTCTTGTCCAGAATCGGCCAGCCCGCATCGATGATCGGCGTGTTGTGACCCAGTTCGGTCCACAGCTTATGGCTGATGTGCGGGGTAATCGGTGCCAGCAACAGGGCAACGGTTTGCAGGCCTTCCTGAAGCAAGGCGCGGTCCTGTGGCGAAGCCTGCGGGGCTTTTTCCAGAACGTTCATCAGGGTCATCACTTGCGCGATGGCGGTGTTGAATTTGTGATGCTGGCCGACATCCTGGCTCGCTTGTTTGATCGCCTGGTGAATGGCGCGGCGGATGACTTTCTGCTCGTCATTCAGCGTGGCGATGTCCAGTGCGCCCGGCAGGCCTTGCGCAACATGGGCGTGCGCCAGACGCCAGACGCGACGCAGGAAGCGGTGCGAACCTTCGACGCCGGAATCGGACCATTCCAGGCTCATGTCAGGTGGCGAAGCGAACATCATGAACAGGCGGCAGGTGTCTGCGCCGTACTGATCGATCATCGACTGCGGGTCGACGCCGTTGTTCTTCGACTTGGCCATCTTCTCGGTGCCGCCGATCTCGACCGGCAGGCCGTCGCTGATCAGCTTGGCGCCAATGATCTTGGCCTTGCTGTCGCGTTCCAGCTCGACGTCAGCCGGGTTGAACCAGGTCTTGCTGCCATTGGCTTCAAGACGGTAATAGGTTTCGGCGATGACCATGCCCTGGGTCAGCAGGTTCTTGAACGGCTCGTTGGAGCTGAGCAGGCCTTCGTCGCGCATCAACTTGTGGAAGAAGCGCGCATACAGCAAGTGCAGGATCGCGTGTTCGATGCCACCGATGTACTGATCTACCGGCAGCCAGTGGTTGGCTGCGGCCGGGTCGACCATGCCGCCCTCATAATGAGGCGAGGCGTAACGCGCGAAGTACCACGAAGACTCCACGAAGGTGTCCATGGTGTCGGTTTCGCGTTTGGCCGGTGCGCCGCATTTCGGGCAGCTGCACTCGTAGAATTCAGGCATGCGCGCCAACGGCGAACCGGCGCCGTCGGGTACGACGTCTTCCGGCAGCACGACGGGCAGTTGGTCTTCAGGGACCGGAACGTCGCCGCAGGTGTCGCAATGCACGATCGGGATCGGGCAACCCCAGTAGCGTTGACGGCTGATGCCCCAGTCGCGCAGGCGGAACTGGGTGCGGGACTCGCCAAGGTTTTTCTTGATCAGTGCGACTTCAATCGCGTCGAACGCGCCAGCGAAGTCCAGGCCATCGAACTCGCCGGAATTGATCAGCTGGCCATGCTCGTTGTAGGCAGCCTGCCAAGGTGCTGGCGTTTCATCGCCGGCACTGGTGCGCACCACTGGCTTGATCGCCAGGTGGTATTTGGTGGCGAATTCGAAATCACGCTCGTCATGGGCAGGAACCGCCATGACCGCACCGTCGCCGTAATGCATCAGGACATAGTTGGCGACCCATACCGGGAGTTTCTCACCGGTCAGTGGGTGCTCGACGAACAGCGAAGTCGGCAGGCCCTTTTTCTCCTGGGTCGCGACGTCGGCTTCCGCGACGCTGCCGCTCTTGCATTCGTGAATGAAGGCTTGCAGCTCGGGATTGCCCTGGGAAGCCAAGGTCGCCAGCGGATGCTCGGCAGCCACGGCGACGTAGGTCGCGCCCATCAGGGTGTCTGGGCGGGTAGTAAAGACTTTCAGTACGCCGGCTTCGCCAATAGAGGCCTGGTCGTACGGGAACTGCACTTCCATGCCTCGGGATTTGCCGATCCAGTTGCGCTGCATGGTCTTGACCTGCTCAGGCCAGCCCGGCAACTCGTCGAGACCCGTCAGCAGCTCCTCCGCGTAAGCGGTGATCTTGAAGTAATACATCGGGATTTCGCGTTTCTCGATGATCGCGCCTGAACGCCAGCCGCGACCGTCGATGACTTGTTCGTTGGCCAGGACGGTCTGGTCGACCGGGTCCCAGTTCACGGTGCCGTTCTTGCGGTAGATCACGCCTTTTTCGAACAGGCGCGTGAACAGCCATTGTTCCCAGCGGTAGTAGTCCGGCTTGCAGGTGGTGATCTCGCGGGACCAGTCGACGCCCAGGCCCAGACTGCGCAGCTGGGTCTTCATGTAGGCGATGTTTTCGTAGGTCCACTTGGCCGGCGCGACGTTGTTTTTCATCGCGGCGTTTTCTGCCGGCATACCGAATGCGTCCCAGCCCATGGGCTGCATGACGTTTTTGCCTTGCATGCGCTGGTAGCGGGCGATCACGTCACCGATGGTGTAGTTGCGCACGTGACCCATATGCAGCTTGCCGCTAGGGTAAGGAAACATCGACAGGCAATAGAACGTTTCCTTGCCTGGCTGCTCACTGACTTCAAAAGACTTTTGCTCGTCCCAAAAGGTTTGGGCGGCGGCTTCGATTTCGCGGGGCTGATAGAGTTCGTGCATGGCTACTTTTTACTAAGAATTGGTGACCCTTGACCTCTTCGCTGTTTCGTCGAGTCAGGTCGGCACCGCTGCCGGACAAAAGGGACTGCCTGCGCGGTGCGTTCCAGCTCAAGAGAGCGGAAGTGGAATTACAGGAAGCGCCGTAGCATACATGAGCGCCGACTATCGAGGGAAACGCTGTTTGCTTGGCTGATGCGTCGAGAAGCCCCGATCAGCGCCTCGCCGCCGCCGTTGGTCGCTGCAACCGGCCGGTTTTGACAGCGGCGCTAAGCTGAATGTCGAGGGTATGTTTTATCTTCGATGAGGTGAGCGGATGACAGAGTTGCAGCACATAGAAACAAACCCTGAGCTGTATGAACGTTTGATTAATCGACTGGGGCTTGCCTTGGAGATAGCGAAAACTTCGGTCCGTCTGCGAAACGAACTCCCTCAGGAGCTGGAATTGCGCGGCCTTAGTCATGCTGAATTCGAGCTTATTGAAGCGTATCTTGGAAAAGGCAAACCAGCGCCGGTTACGTTGTTGACCGGCGAGTTGAAGGGCAGCTTCATGGCTTCACGGGAAACCGCTGGGCCGGTATTGACGCCGCAACCTTCAGCCAAGGTCATCTGGCTGAAAGATCAGAAACGCGCCAAGGCATCGGCAAAGTTGAGTCGTTACAGTTCAAGCAATTTTTTTAAACGCTAGAACCTGATGCAGGCTGCGCGCCTGCTGCTTTAAGCATTGTCGCTTAACGTCAATCCTCTTAGGCTTCGGGCATCTCTGGAGATGCTCGATGCCTATTCGCTATTTGCTTAAAACCCTGTTGCTGCCGCCCGGCGTTCTTTTGCTGTTGCTGGTGCTCGCCTGGTGGTTGCGTCGCTCCCGGCCGCGTCTGGCCGCTGCCTGTTTTGCTATCGGCGTCGGTGGCCTGTGGCTGATGAGTTTGCCGATTGTTGTCGAGTGGGCCGCGCACGGGATCGAGCAGGACGTGCCATTGCCCCGTGAGCAATGGGCGAATCTGGCGCAACAGGCAGATGCCATCGTGATTCTGGGCTCCGGCCGCGAACGCAAGGATCCGACCTGGGGCGAGGATATCCCCACCGGCGTGGCTCTGGAGCGCATGCGTTACGCGGCGCAACTGGCGAAAGCGTCGGGTTTGCCAGTCTTGACCAGCGGCGGGCTGCACTATGGCGAGCCGCCGAGCGAAGCGGCGATCATGGCGCAATCTCTGGAGCGCGACTTCGGCGTCGTGGTGCGCTGGCAGGAAGGCTTGAGCCGCACCACCTGGGAAAACGCCACCATGAGCGCTGCGATTCTTCAGCCGTTGGGCATAAAGCGCATCATTCTGGTGACGCATGCGTGGCATATGCCGCGCTCACGCTGGAGTTTCGAGCACGCCGGTTTTACCGTGATCAGCGCGCCGGTAGGTTTCCTCGGCCGCGACAACGCCGTGCCGTTCGGCGGCTGGCTGCCGGAAAGCCGCGCGGTGTGGCAGAGCGGGCAGTTGCTGAATGAAGCGGTGGGGTTGTGGGCGTATCGGGTGTTGTATCGCTGAGAACGCGACTTTTTGTAGGACCGGCTTTAGCCGGGAGGAGGCCGGTGCATACAAAAATCTGTATCGTCTGCACCATTGGACTCCCGGCTGAAGCCGGTCCTACAGCAGCTTTGCATGCCTCAAACCGTCTTCGATATCCGGCTGGCCACCAGCGCCCAGCCGATCAGCGCGATGCACAGGATCGTCAACGGCCAGGAACGCCAGCGCAGGTAAGGCGTGAGGTTGTGCATGGGCACTACCTCGCCGTACAGCACGCCACGTTCGAATTGCGGAATCTTCACGGTGATCTTGCCAAATGGATTGATCAGCCCGGTAACGCCGTTATTGGTCGCGCGGATCATCCAGCGACCGGCTTCCAGCGCGCGCATCTGAGCCATTTGCAGATGTTGCAGTGGCCCAATGGACGTGCCGAACCAGGTGTCATTGCTCACGGTCAGCAGCAAATCGCTCTGCGCTGAAAGACCGGCCGCGAACTCGGGATAGACCACTTCGTAACAGATGAAGGGTGCGATCTGATAGCCCTTGGCTTGCAGCATCGGCTGATCACTCGGGCCGCGCGCGAAGTCCGACATCGGCAGGTCAAAGAAGGCGATCAAACCGCGCAAAATGTCCTGCAGCGGAACGTACTCGCCGAACGGCACGAGTTTCTGCTTCAAGTAAGTGCCGTCGCCTTCGCCAACCACTGTGATGCCGTTGTAGAAGCGTTTTTCGCCATGCCCACCAATCTGCCGAATCGGCACGCCGGTAATCAGGGCTGCGCCCCGGTCGGCGGCGAATTTGCCCATCATGGTCAGATAACCTTCCGCCGATTCCTTGAGCACCGGCACAGCGGTTTCCGGCCAGATGATCAGATCAGCCTGCTGCGAGCGGAATGTCATGTCGCGATACAGCGCCAGTTGCGCGTTCAGCTGCTCAGGGTCCCACTTCATGCTTTGTTCGATATTGCCTTGCAGGGCGGCGACCTTCAGCGGCGCGCCAGACGGCTCGGTCCAGGCGTAATTCTTCAGCGCCAGGCCGACGATCCACGGGCCAAGCAGCAACACCACGCCAGCGGCCAGAAACGACTTGCGCGCCCGCAACCGGGACAGGTTGCACAGCAGAGCTGCCGTCAAGGCGAGGGTGAAGGACACCAGCCACATGCCGCCGACCGGCGCGAGGCCTGCCAGCGGGCCGTCGAGTTGGCTATAACCGGAATACAGCCACGGGAAGCCGGTCAGGAACCAGCCGCGAAAGGCTTCCTGCGCCAGCCACAAGGCGGCGAAGGCGAGGGCGTCCGCGAGGGGGGCTTCGTTGCGGCGAATCCAGCGCGCCCAGAGCCAGGCGGGCAGGGCGAAGAACCAGGCGATGCAGGCGATAAACAGCAGCATCAGGAAACCGGCCAGCAGTATCGAGGCGCCGCCGAAATTGTGAATGCTGACGTAGATCCAGCTGGTGCCCGCGCCGAACAGGCCAAAGCCGAAACACCAGCCTCGCCCCAGCGCCTGACGAGGGCTCAGGTCACGCAAGCCCAGATAGAACATCGCCAATGCCACCAGCGCCAGCGGCCAGATGTCGAAAGGCGCCAGGGCCAGCGTGGTGAGCGCGCCGGCCACCACGGCCAGCAAGTTACCGGGCCAGCCGGGGCGGGTGATCCAACGCATGTACTTTCCTTAAAGCGGGTAGGACTTTTTACGAGCGCGAGAGCGGACTCAGGCGCAGCAAGTGAATTCGACGGCTGTCAGCGTTCAGAATCCGGAAACGATACTCGCCGATTACGGTGATTTCGTTACGCTTGGGCAAATGCCCGAACGCACTCATTACCAGACCGCCGACGGTGTCGAATTCGTCATCGGAAAACTCGCTGTCGAAAAACTCGTTGAAGCTCTCGATAGGCGTCAGCGCCTTGACCAGGAAGTCGCCGCTGGGCAGCGGTTTGATGTAGCTGTCTTCCTCGACGTCATGCTCGTCCTCGATATCGCCGACGATCTGCTCCAGAACGTCTTCGATGGTCACCAGACCCGCCACACCGCCGTATTCGTCGATGACGATGGCCATGTGATTGTGATTGGCGCGAAATTCACGCAGCAGCACGTTCAGCCGCTTGGACTCTGGAACGAAGGTCGCGGGGCGCAGCAGTTTCTTGATATCGCCTTCGCTGCCGTTCTCGCTGAGGATCAGGGGCAGCAAATCCTTGGCCAGCAGCACGCCGAGCACGTCGTCGTGGCTTTCGCCGATCACCGGGTAGCGCGAGTGCGCGGCATCGATGACAGCAGGCAGGAATTCGCGTGGAGTCTGGGTCGCCTTGATGCTGATCATCTGCGAGCGCGGCACCATGATGTCGCGTACTTGCAGGTCAGCCACCTGAATGGCGCCTTCGACGATGGCCAGCGCTTCGCTGTCCAGCAGCTTGTTTTGATGGGCTTCGCGCAGCAGCTCAAGCAGCTCCTGGCGGTTTTTCGGCTCGTGGGCAAAAGCCTGGGTCAGTTTACCCAGCCATGACTTTTGCCCGTTGCTCGATCGGTCTTCGCTCATAGCCCTTACTCGTGGTCCTTGCTTGGTGTTGCTGAATGTGGATGGTCGGCGCTTTCGTCGTCGGCATACGGGTCGGGATAGCCCAACTCCCCAAGCAACGTTCGTTCCAGTGCTTCCATTTCTTCGGCTTCTTCATCGTCGATATGGTCGAAACCCAGCAGATGCAGGCAGCCATGAATCACCAGGTGCGCCCAGTGTGCATCCAGTTCCTTGCCTTGTTCCTGCGCTTCGCGCGCCACAACAGGCACGCAGATGACCAGATCGCCGAGCAGCGGGATATCCAGCATCTCGTCGGGGACATCTGCCGGGAAGGACAGCACGTTGGTTGCGTAATCCTTGTGTCGCCATGTGTGATTAAGCTCGCGGCCTTCAGTTTCATCCACCAGCCGAATGGTCAGCTCGGAATCGGCACTGCGCTGGCGCAGGCCCATTTCGCACCAAAGGCGGAACTGGGCTTCACTGGGGGCGCTTGCTTCACTTGCCAGTTGCAGGTCCAGCTCAAGCATCGCGGCGGTATTCCCGAGAGGAATTGGCGCCAGCCGGCGGCTCGTCGCTGAAACGGTCTTCGAAGCGCTCGTAGGCTTCGACGATGCGCTGCACCAGCGGATGGCGAACGACGTCCTTGGGCTTGAAGTGCGTAAAGCTGATACCCGGCACGTCCTTGAGCACATCGATGACATGGGTCAGGCCCGACTTCGTGCCCTTGGGCAGGTCGACCTGAGTGATGTCACCGGTGATCACGGCAGTGGAGCCGAAGCCGATCCGGGTCAGGAACATCTTCATCTGCTCGACGGTGGTGTTCTGGCTCTCGTCGAGGATGATGAAACTGTTGTTCAGCGTCCGGCCGCGCATGTAGGCCAGCGGAGCGACTTCGATGACCTGCTTCTCGATCAGCTTGGCGACGTATTCGAAGCCGAGCATTTCGTAGAGCGCGTCGTACAGTGGGCGCAGGTAAGGGTCGATCTTCTGTGCCAGATCACCGGGCAGGAAGCCGAGTTTTTCACCCGCTTCGACCGCCGGGCGCACCAACAGGATGCGTCGGATCTGTTCCCGCTCCAGCGCGTCGACAGCACAGGCCACGGCAAGATAGGTCTTGCCTGTACCTGCCGGGCCGATGCCGAAGTTGATGTCGTTGCCGAGGATTTCCTTGACGTACCGCTGCTGATTCAGCCCGCGCGGGCGAACCATGCCTTTTTTGGTACGCAGGGCCACGCCGGGTTCGGCGGCAGGATGGTTGTCCAGTGACTCGACGCCCGATTCCTGAAGGAACAGGTGAACCATGTCCGGCGACAGCTCGGTACCTTTGGTTTCCCGGTACAGGCGGCGCAGTAGATTCTCGGCCGAAGTGGTGTGTTTAGGCTCGCCAATCAATTCGAACTGGTTTCCGCGATTGCGGATTTCGATGTCCAGGCGTTGTTCGATCAAGCGCAAATGCTCGTCGAGTTGCCCGCACAGATTTGCGAAGCGGTGAGCCTCGAAGGGTTCGAGGATAAAACGATGTGGTTCGACTGGTGCGTTCAAGGTCGTTTTTAGCCGCCCTGGGGCAATTAAGGTGAAACGAAGGATAACCCCAGCGCTTCGACTGCGAAAGCTTTGACTTGAGAAAGGTTGTGCGCAGGCTCGCCAACGAGCATCACACAACCATTTGAATTGGAGCGCATCTCGTAGGACCGGCTTCAGCCGGGAGGAAGCCGGTACATTCACCGCGGCTCTTTGGTCAGAGCTCTAACCTTCCCGGCTGAAGCCGGTCCTACGGATTTGGCTGCGCCCTCAATTCAACAATGAGCCGCGCAACGAGTGCGGTTGCGCGTCATCGATATACACGTCGGCGAACTGGCCGATCAGCCTGGGGTTGTCGCAGCGGAAGTTGACGATCCGGTTGTTCTCGGTGCGGCCCTGGAGTTCGCCAGGATCTTTCTTCGAATAGTCGGTGACCAGAATGCGCTGAGTGCTGCCAACCATTTGTCGGCTGATCTCGAACCCTTGCTGGTTGAGGCGATGTTGCAGCGCGGCCAGACGCTCTTTTTTCAGCGCTTCCGGGGTTTCGTCCTTCAGGTCGGCGGCCGGTGTGCCGGGACGCGGGCTGTAGATGAACGAGAACGAGAAGTCGAAACCGACGTCTTCGATCAGTTTCATGGTGTTGTCGAAATCTTTTTCGGTCTCGCCGGGGAAACCGACGATGAAGTCCGAGCTGATGCTGATGCCCGGAACTGCAGCCTTGAGCTTGCGCAGCTTGGACTTGTATTCCAGCGTCGTGTGATTGCGCTTCATCGCCGCCAGGACCCGATCCGAGCCCGATTGCACCGGCAAATGCAGGTGTTTTACCAGTTCCGGCACTTCGGCGTGAGCGAGGATCAGGCTGTCGGAGAATTCCAGCGGGTGCGAAGTGGTGTAACGGATGCGATCAATGCCGTCGATGGTCGCGACGACCCGAATCAGGTCCGCGAGGTCAGCGGTGCGGCCGTCATGGGTGGTGCCGCGATAGCCATTGACGTTCTGGCCCAGCAGCGTGACTTCACGCACACCGTTTTCGGCCAGGTGAAACACTTCCGCGACCACGTCGTCGAACGGTCGGCTGACTTCTTCGCCGCGCGTATAAGGCACCACGCAGAACGTGCAGTACTTGCTGCAGCCTTCCATCACTGACACATACGCGCTTGGGCCATCGACGCGCGGCTCGGGCAGATGGTCGAATTTTTCGATTTCCGGGAACGAGACATCAACCTGCGGCAAGCGCGTGAGGCGTGCGGCGTCGATCATTTCTGGCAGGCGATGCAGGGTTTGCGGGCCAAAAACCACGTCGACGTAGGGCGCACGGTCACGAATCGCCGCGCCTTCCTGGCTGGCCACGCAACCGCCAACGGCGATGACCATCTCCGGGTTGGCCAGTTTCAGTTCACGCCAGCGGCCCAGTTGGGAATACACCCGATCCTGGGCGCGCTCACGAATCGAGCAGGTGTTGAGCAGGATGACGTCGGCATCTTCCGCGCGGGCGGTGACTTCCAGGGCTTGATGTTCGCCCAGCAGGTCGACCATGCGCGAGCTGTCGTACTCGTTCATCTGGCAACCGTGGGTTTCGATATAAAGCTTCTTGGCCATGCGTACGTCATCAGGTGGTTCAAAGAACCGCGCATTATAGTGATGAAGCACGCCGGTTCCTACCATTCCCTGTCCAGCGGGCATGCTATAGTTCGCGCCCTCTTTTATATCGCCGACTCTTGCCCGCCCTCTATGACCAAACGCGAAGCTCCAATCTACAAGGTGATTTTCCTTAACCAGGGACAGGTATTCGAGATGTATGCCAAGCAGATCTATCAAAGCGATCTGTGGGGTTTCCTGGAGGTAGAAGAGTTCGTCTTCGGCGAGCGTACGACCGTCGTGGTCGATCCGAGCGAAGAGAAGCTCAAGGCGCAGTTCGAGGGTGTGGTGCGCAGTTTCGTGCCGATGCATTCCATTGTGCGCATCGACGAAGTCGAGCGGGTCGGCACGCCGAAAATCAGCGAAGCGCGCGGCACCAGCAACGTGATGCCGTTTCCGATGCCGATGCCGGACAAGTGATCAGCCAGAAATCGATTTGAGGGACTGCCGCTTGCTTAAGGCAGCGGCGCAAACGGCGTGCGACCTTCAGCCGTTTGCAGTTCCAGCAGGTATTTGCGGAAGATCTGGCCCAGCACCTGGGTAGCGACTTCAAGCTCATCGCGCTGCATGCGCTCCGAGACTTCATCGGCTGCGTCCAGCGCATCTTCCGAGCCGTTGACCGCGGCCATTTTCAGCACGATGTACGCCTGAATGTTATTGGCCTGCACGCCTTCGCCCTTGGAGAACATCAGGCCCAGCTGATATTGCGCCTGAGGATGGCCCTGCAACGAGGCCTGCTCGAAGTAATTGAGCGCTTGAGGCAGGTCACGTGGCGCGTGTTTACCGTCGTGGTAAAACTCACCCAACTCGTATTGTGCTTGTGCATCCCCGGATTGCGCAGCCTGTTTGCACGCCGAAAGCGCCGCAGGCAGGTTGTCTGGCTGGGTATTAAGGGTGCAACGACCCACCGCTGGGATTAACAACGAGTTGCCGCCTGCGTCCGCCAGCAGGGGATGAATAAGCAACAGGCAGCCCAATGCAAGGGTGCGGCCGGTGCGGTTCATGGGAATCGACTTACCTCTGAAAAAGGTGCGGGCGTACCCGTCCAGCTAAACGTGCTGGCTGCGCATTATGAAATAAGCGAGGCCAACCTTACAAAGTCTTTACGGATTTTCTGCTGCACGGGCTTGAAATACCTGTTTTTGCTGAAGATTGACCGTCCGTAGGAGCGGCTTTAGCCGCGAAGGCGATGGGGCAGACGATGAAGATGTACCTATCATGCCGGCGCTCTCCCGGCTAAAGCCGGTCCTACGAAGGTTTTTCCAGNTGAAGATTGACCGTCCGTAGGAGCGGCTTTAGCCGCGAAGGCGATGGGGCAGACGATGAAGATGTACCTATCATGCCGGCGCTCTCCCGGCTAAAGCCGGTCCTACGAAGGTTTTTCCAGCGTTATTTCAACGCCGCAAATTGAAGATTGACCGTCCGTAGGAGCGGCTTTAGCCGCGAAGGCGATGGGGCAGACGATGAAGATGTACCTATCATGCCNTTTCCAGCGTTATTTCAACGCCGCAAATTGAAGATTGACCGTCCGTAGGAGCGGCTTTAGCCGCGAAGGCGATGGGGCAGGCGATGAAGATGTACCTATCATGCCAGCGCTCTCCCGGCTAAAGCCGGTCCTACGAAGGTTTTTCCAGGCTTACTTCAACGCCGCAAACGCCTTCTCGGCCGCATCCAGGGTCAGCTTCAGCTCTTCGTCGCCATGGGCGATGGAAGTGAAGCCGGCTTCGAAGGCACTTGGCGCCAGGTACACGCCGCCTTCGAGCATCAGGTGGAAGAAGCGCTTGAAGCGATCGGCGTCGCTGGTCATCACATCCTTGAAGGTGACGATCTCTTTCACATCGCTGAAATACAGGCCGAACATGCCGCCCGCCTGGGTAGTCACGAACGGGATACCGGCCGCGTCGGCACGCTGTTGCAGGCCTTCGAGCAGGCGACGGGTGAAGTCGCTCAGTTCGTCGTGGAAACCCGGACGGCTGATCAAACGCAGCGTGGTCAGGCCGGCAGCCATGGCCAGCGGGTTGCCGGACAGCGTACCGGCCTGATAAACCGGGCCGAGCGGGGCGATGTGCGACATGATTTCGCGTTTGCCGCCGAAGCAGCCGACCGGCATGCCGCCGCCGATGATTTTGCCGAAGGTGCTCAGGTCAGGCGTCACGTTGTAGTAAGCCTGGGCTCCGCCAAGGGCGACGCGGAAACCGGTCATCACTTCGTCGAAGATCAGCACCACTCCATGTTCGTCGCACAGATCGCGCAAGCCTTGCAGATAACCCGGCGCTGGCGGCACGCAGTTCATGTTGCCGGCGACCGGCTCGACGATGATGCACGCTACTTCTGGACCCACTTCGGCCAACAGCTCTTTAACCGCTTCAAGATCGTTGAACGGCACGGTCAGGGTGTGTTTGGCGAATGCCGCCGGAACGCCGGGAGAACTCGGAACGCCCAGGGTCAACGCGCCGGAACCGGCCTTGACCAGCAGGCTGTCGGAATGGCCGTGGTAGCAGCCTTCGAACTTGATGATGCTGTCGCGGCCGGTATAACCCCGCGCCAGACGGATCGCGCTCATGGTCGCTTCGGTGCCGGAGCTGACCATGCGCACCATTTCCATGGAGGGCACGATAGAGCAGACCAGATCCGCCATCTCGGTTTCCATGGCGGTCGGCGCGCCGTACGACAGACCGTGTTGCAGCTGATTACGCACTGCGTCGAGCACTTCCGGGTGGCCATGACCCAGAATCATCGGCCCCCAGGAACCCACGTAATCCACGTAACGCTTGTCGTCTTCGTCCGTCACGTAGGCGCCGGCCGCATGCTTGAAGAACAACGGCGTGCCGCCGACGCTTTTGAAAGCGCGAACCGGCGAGTTCACGCCACCGGGAATATGGACTTGAGCGTTGGCGAACAATGTTTCAGAACGGGACATGTGCAGGTCTCTACGTTTAAACGAAATTGGGTTCAGGGCCTGATCGATGGTTTGATTCAGGCCTGTTTCAGCAAGGCGTTGAAGGCGCGAGCCCGGCGGGTGACTTCCTGGGTACTTTCGGCGCCGAACAAACCGTGCACCACCGCCAGCAAATCGGCGCCGTGGGCGACCAGTTGCGGAGCATTCTCCAGGGTGACGCCGCCAATCACTGCAATCGGCAAGTGAAAACGTGCGCGGGCCTGTTCCAGGATCTCCAGCGCGATGGCCGGGGCGTCGGGTTTGGTATTGGAAGTGAAGAAACGCCCGAATGCCACGTAACTGGCGCCATCAGCCTTGGCTTGTTCTGCCAGCTCCAGGCTGCCATGGCAGGTGGCGCCGACAATGGCCGCGCGGCCGAGGATGGTGCGCGCCAGCGTCAACGAGCCATCGGTCTGGCCCAAATGAACGCCGACGCCCAGGCGCGAGGCCAGTTCAGCGTCGTCGTTGATGATCAGCCGGGTCTTGTACTGCTCGCACAGCTTGAGCAGGGCAGTGGCTTCACGCAGTCGGCGTGACTCGTCACTGCCCTTGTCGCGGTACTGCAACAGCGTGACACCGCCTTCAAGGGCGGCTTCGACGTAAGACAAAAACTTGCCCGCCAACAGCTGGCTGTCGGTAATGGCATACAGGCCACGTAGTTTCATTGATTGAGCCTCATGACGTGGCGTTACGAACAAAAATCCAGCGGCAGGCGGCGCGGAACGAACTGTCCCTTGCCCAGCTGTTCGGCGTCGCGCAACGTGCGCCAAGTGTAGTCGAGTGCAGATTTCACCGCGCTGACCAGCTCTTCACCATGCGCCAGACGGCCAGCCAGAGCGCTGGCCAGCGTGCAGCCGGAACCGTGATAACTGCCAGGCAGACGCTGGCAAGTGAAGGTCCGGGTTTCGCCATTACGTATATAAAGACGGTTGTGGACTTCCTGCTCGTCGCCATGACCGCCGGTAATCAGCAAGTGCTCGCAATACGGCAGCAGCCGGGCCGCGCATTCATCCGCGGTGCCTTCGGGCAATTCCGCGAGAATCCGGGCTTCAGGCAGGTTCGGCGTGGCAATGGTGGCCAGTGGCAGCAGTCGTTCACGCATCGCGTAACCGACTTCATCCTTGCCGAGCCGACCGCCGCCGCCCGCGCGCAGCACCGGGTCGCAGACCATCGGCAAATGCGGATGGGCTTGCAGCAGTTCGACAATGGTGTCGACCATTTCCAGGGAGCCGAGCATGCCAAGCTTGACCGCCGCGACAGTGGAATCGTTGAGCACGGCATTGGCTTGCGCCAGTACCCACTCGCGATCCAGTACGCGGAAATCGCTGACATTCACGGTGTCCTGAACGGTCAGGGCGGTGACCGCTGGAGCGGCATGGCAACCCTGGGCGAGCAGGGCTTCGATATCTGCCTGCAAGCCGGCGCCGCCACTAGGGTCGTGGCCGGAGAGACAGAGGACAACGGGGCGGGAGCTATAGATATTCATGGTGCGCGAGCTTACCACTAAACGTTTTCCGCAGCCCTTGCCGACCTCGGAATTTTCCTGCAACTCAAATCGCTGTTTCGATACCTACGTAATGAAAATCCTCACGTAAAATTTCCGTATTGGAGCTGATAGTGCCGGAATAGAGCCTTCTCAAGGATTGTAAACTGTTGGTGTCCGATCCCCATTGCCAGCTATGCTGTCAGCACTCTGATCACAGGATGGATTTCGCGTGACCCTTTGTCGTTGTCGGGTAAGCAACCTGCCGGTAAAGAGAGTCACAACAAACGATAACCACACTGATACGAAGGCTTCAAGGACGATCCGGACCTATTCCAATAAAACGAATTCGCAGATATCGAAGCTCCAGTGGAAGGAGTGTTCGCACGATCTGAATTGTTCGCCGGGGCCGTATGCGCTATTTGCTGTTATTGCTGGTCGCCTTGTTGCCTCTATGGGCCGTAGCCGTCGAATTCGACGAAAACACCCGCACCCTCGCATTGGGTTCCAAGACGCAAGTATTTGAAGACGTTAGCGGCCAGGCGACGATAGAGAGTGTCAGTTCGCCGGCCATGGCCGCGCATTTCAAACCGCTGAAGCGCGCGACCATGAATGCTGGCTATTCGCGCTCGGCTTTCTGGCTCAAGGTCGAGCTGCACTACCGGCCCCACGATTCCGGTGCGCACCGGGACTGGTTGCTGGAAGTGGCCTTCCCGGCGCTGGATCACGTCGACCTTTTCCTCACCGATGACACCGGCACCGCACGGCTGGTTAACAGTACCGGCGACATGCTGCCGTTTTCCAGTCGCCAGCTTAAACAGAACAATTACCTGTTCGAGTTCAGTGTCCTGCCCGAGCAGAGCAGGACGGTCTATCTGCGCGTGGCCAGTCTGGGTTCAATCCAGGTGCCGTTGACCCTTTGGTCCGCTCGCGCGTATCTGGAAGACCAACCGGCCCGGCTGTACTTTCTCGGTTTGTTGTATGGTGTGTTGCTGGTCATGCTGGTTTACAACCTGTGCATCTATATAGGCATGCGCGACGCCAGCTATTTGTACTACATCCTCTACATCGCGCCGTTCGGGCTTTATCAATTGGCGGTGCATGGCACCGGCGTCGAGTTTCTCTGGCCGGATAACACCTGGTGGGCCAACGCGGCCCCGCCGTTTTTGATCGGTGCCTCGATGCTTTTCGCCTGCCAGTTCGCCCGCTCATTTCTGCATACCGCGGCCGTCGGACGCTGGGTCGATCGAGCGTTGGCGCTGCTGATGGGTTTCGCCGGACTGGTGGCAGTGCTGGCGCTCAACCCTGATTACAGCCTCGCCTTGCGCCTGGCCAACATTCTGGTGCTGGCCTGCACGTTGGTGATTTTTGTGGCTGGATTCGCCGCAATCTTCAAAGGCGTGTACGTCGCGCGTTATTTTGTCATCGCCTGGTCGGCTTTTCTGGTCGGCAGTGCCATCCACACCTGCATGTTGATGGGCTATCTGCCCAACACCTTTTTTACGATGTATGCCAATCAGATCGGCTCTGCACTGGAAGTCGCGCTGTTGTCGATGGCGCTGGCCGCGCGCATCAACCATGCCCGTGACGAACAGGCGCGGGTGCTGCTGCAAACCGGTGAAACGCTGGAACGTCTGAATGAGCAGCTGGCCACCAGCAATCGCCTCAAGGATGAGTTTCTCGCCACGCTGACCCACGAACTTCGTACGCCAATGAATGGCGTGATCGGCTCTCTTGAGCTCATGCAGACCGTGAAAATGGACTCGGAGCTTGAGTCCTATCAGCAAACCGCAGCCTGTTCGGCGCAAAATATGATGCGCCTGGTCAACGGCATCCTGACCCTTACCGAGTTGCGCGCCGGGCGGGTTGGCGTCGCTGCCGAGTCGTTCAATCTGCGTGCACTATTGCAGTCGATGGCGGCTGATTTCAGTCCATTGGTCCAGGAGAAGGGCCTGGAATTCGTGCTGGAGCTAAACGAGGCCTTGCCGGAAAGCGTGCAAGGCGACCCCGGCAAACTGCGCCAATGCCTGGAATGCCTGCTGGATAACGCCCTCAAGTTCACCAGGACCGGTTTCATCCAGGTGCGCGTCACGGGCGTGCCGGCGGGCACCGGGGCTTTTCAGGTCAAGATCGAGGTCATCGACAGCGGCATTGGCTTTACTCGATTGAACGAAGCTGTTCCTTATCAGCGTTTTTTCCAGGTTGATGGCTCCATGACGCGCGAGTACGGCGGGCTGGGAATCGGCTTGGCAATCTGCGCCCAATTGATCGAGCTTCAGGGCGGCGTACTCAGTCACCAGTCGGAGCCGGGACGCGGCAGTTGTTTCGCGCTGAGCGTGCCATTGCGGGTGCTTTCCCGTCAGACGCAGCTGCACTCGCAGGAACGTCGGGAAATCCTCTAGCGCCCGGTTCGCAGGGCAAAAGCGCCGGTATTTAGTCATGTACGGCACTTTTTAAACACTCGACTGCGTGGTTCACTGCGGTTTATGGACCTGCCGCACTGGGTCCCGCAGCCGTGTTCCGTCAACAGGAGCCCCGTCATGAACCTGCATCAGTTCGCCGAAACCCACGAAGTGACCAACCAGCCACCGTCGCTGGATGGCAGTAACCTCTATCGCATCGACTTGCCTTTGCAAGACTGGTCCGAGCGGTTCGGCGCGGGTTGGGCCGAAGCACGGCTGGATGCCTACGGCGCGCTGGCGGGCGGGCCGTTGATGGAGGCGGGTTTTCTCGCCAATCAGAACAAACCGGTGTTCGTCAGCCATGACCGCTACGGACATCGCATCGATCTGGTGGAATTTCACCCGGCCTACCATCAATTGATGCGTACGGCGGTGGAACATGGCATTCCGTCCCTGCCCTGGACTCATCCGCAACCCGGCGCACACGTGGCGCGGGCGGCCATGAGCTACCTGCACAGCCAGGCCGAGGCGGGCAGCGGTTGCCCGTTGACCATGACTTTTGCCAGCGTTCCGGCGCTGCGCATGCAGGCGGATCTCGCGCAAAGCTGGCTGCCGAAGATTCTCGCCACCGAGTACGACCCACGGAACGTCGGCATGGCGCACAAGGCGGGCGTGACTATCGGCATGGCAATGACCGAAAAACAGGGCGGCACCGACGTTCGGGCCAACACCACTCGGGCTTATCCGGTCGGCGCCGGTGGGCCAGGTCAGGCGTATGAGCTGGTCGGGCATAAATGGTTTTGCTCGGCGCCGATGTGCGATGCCTTCCTGACCCTGGCGCAGACTGACAAGGGTCTGACGTGTTTCCTGCTGCCGCGTCATCGCCCGGATGACACGCGCAACGAGTTCTACATACAGCGCCTGAAGAACAAACTGGGCAATTGGTCCAACGCCTCCAGCGAAGTCGAGTTTCGCGGCGCGTTTGCCTGGATGCTGGGCGAAGAAGGTCGCGGTGTGCCGACCATTATCGAAATGGTCGCCATGACCCGTTTCGATTGCATGGTCGGTTCCAGCGCCTTGATGCGTCAGGCCTTGACCCAGGCCAGCCATCACTGCGCGCACCGAACCGTGGGCGGCCGCGTGCTCAGTGAACAGCCACTGATGCAGAACGTCTTGGCCGACCTGGCACTGGAAAGCGAAGCGGCATTGGCGCTGACCCTGCGCATGGGCCGCGCCCTGGATAACTTGCAGGATCCCCACGAGGCGCGCTTCGCCCGACTGGTCACGGCGGTGGGCAAATACTGGATCTGCAAACGCGCCCCGGCAATGATCAACGAAGCTGCCGAATGCATGGGCGGCGCAGGTTATGTCGAAGACAGCATCCTGCCGCGCCTGTATCGCGAAGCGCCGGTCAACTCGACCTGGGAAGGATCGGGCAACGTGCAATGCCTTGATGTGCTGCGTGCGCTGTCCAAGGAGCCCGGCGTGCTGGATGCGTTGTTCACCGAATTGGGCGATGGCCACGGCGATCAGGACCTGGCGATGCACATCGACCGGCTCAAGGCAGCGTTCCGCGATACCAGCGATATCCAGTACCGCGCCCGCCAGCTGACTGAAGACATTGCCCTGGCCTTGCAGGCCAAGTTATTGCTTGAGGCGGGTAATTCCGTGGTCAGCGACGGCTTCATCGCAAGCCGTCTGGCGTCGCGCAGCGGCGTATATGGCGCGCTGCCCAGAGGCGTGGATGTCGAGGCGCTGGTGGCGAGGTCTGCGCCGCAGACGAGTTGACGTCGTAGGACCGGCTTTAGCCGGGAGGGCGTGTTCCCGGCTAAAGCCGGTCCTACGGATCGGTGTTTTGCTCAATGACGCGTCACTAGTGCCTTCCCTCGGCGATGCAGGCAAGATGGAGGCCTGCAAGATCAGAAGGATACGAATCGTGACCCAAGCGTTTATTGTCGTTGGAACTGCCGAGCAAGCCGTGGATCGGCTCGCTGAACTGCACAAGACTGCTACCGAAGCGCTGAGCCAGGCCCTCAAGCGTTATCTGAAAGACCGCGTCGAACCTGATGCCGAGCAGCGTGCGCTGTTCCGTTATCCGGAGATTCGTCTGACTTATCTGTGTCAGGGCGAAGTGCCGCTGACCACTCGGGCGTACGCCAAAGTACAGCTGCCGGGCACTTACAGCGTTACCGTGACCCATCCCGCCGCGTTCCGCAAATACCTGCTGGAACAGCTGGTGCCGCTGATGAATGACTTCACCATCACGGTGGAAGTCGGCGTCAGCGAGCAGAATATTCCTTATCCATATGTGGTCGAGCAGGGCGACGAGTTGGCCGGTTCCGGCGTGACCGCTGCAGCGCTGGCGCGGGTTTTCCCCAGCACTGACTTGTCCGCCGCCACCGACGGCATCGCCGATGGCCTGTACGACTGGGCCAACACTGATCCGTTGCCGCTGGCGTTGTTCGATGCCGCGCGCGTGGACTTCTCGTTGCGGCGCCTGGTGCATTACACCGGCAGCGACTGGCGCCACGTCCAGCCCTGGATTCTGCTGACCAACTACCACCGTTACGTTGACCAGTTCATCGTCCACGGCCTGGAAAAACTCCGCGAAGACCCGCGTTTCGTGCGCATGGTCTTGCCGGGCAATGTCGTGGTCGAGAAGAGCATGGATCACGGCGAGGCGCAGGCCATCGTCGCCAGCGTGGTCTGGCATCGCTACCAGATGCCGGCCTATCACCTGATCGCCGAAGACGGCCATGGCGTGACGCTGGTCAATATCGGCGTCGGCCCGTCCAACGCCAAGAACATCACTGATCACCTGGCCGTGCTGCGTCCGCATTGCTGGCTGATGATCGGCCACTGTGGCGGGCTGCGCCAATCCCAGACCATCGGCGATTACGTGCTGGCTCACGCCTACATGCGTCGCGACGGGATTCTGGACCGTGTGCTGCCGCCGCATATTCCGATCCCGGCCCTGGCCGAAGTGCAGCTCGCTTTGCAGGAGTCGGCGGCGCAAATCACCGGCGAACGTGGCGATGATCTGAAGAAACGCCTGCGCACCGGCACGGTCCTGACCTACGACGACCGTAACTGGGAATTGCGCTGGGCTCAGGAACGTCCGTTGATCAACCTGTCGCGGGCGGTTGCCGTGGACATGGAAAGCGGCACCATCGCCGCCCAAGGCTACCGTCTGCGGGTACCTTACGGCACGTTGCTGTGCGTTTCGGACAAACCGCTGCACAGCGAAATCAAGCTGCCGGGCTCGGCCAATGCGTTCTACGAACGTGCGGTCAGCCAGCATCTGAAGATCGGCATCGCCGCGCTGGACCTGCTGCGCACCGAGCTGAATTCGCTGCACTCGCGCAAATTGCGCAGCTTCGATGAGCCGCCGTTCCGTTGATCGGTTAGGTAATTAACGAAAGGGCCATTAAAGTGGCCCTTTCTGTTTGCCGAATCCTGAACCGTCATGCCCCGCATTCAACGCCCCGTTTCTCGCCGTCCTGCGCCCGCCAACCCTGGCGCTGGCCGTCGTATCGCCAAAGCTCCGCCCGCCGAACCGAAGCTGATTCTGTTCAACAAACCCTTCGACGTGCTGACCCAGTTCAGTGACGGGGAAGGGCGGGCGACGCTCAAGGATTTTATTGCCATTCCCGGCATCTACCCGGCCGGGCGGCTGGACCGGGACAGCGAGGGATTGTTGCTGCTGACCAATGACGGGCAGCTACAGGCGCGTATCGCCGACCCGAAGCACAAACTGGCGAAAACCTACTGGGTGCAGGTCGAAGGTGAGCCAAGCGCCGAGCAGTTGCAGCAATTGCGCGACGGCGTGCAGCTCAATGACGGGCCGACGCTGCCCGCCCAGGCACGTCAGCTGGATGAACCCGAACTCTGGCCACGCAACCCACCGGTGCGCTTTCGTAAAAGCATACCGACCAGCTGGCTGGAACTGGTGATCAAGGAAGGCCGCAACCGCCAGGTACGACGCATGACTGCTGCCGTGGGCTTGCCGACGCTGCGTCTGGTGCGGGTCAGGATTGGTGACTGGACGCTGGAAGGGCTGGATCAAGGGCAATGGCGGGAAGTGCCGGCAAAACTATAAAAAAGCCCGTTGGAGCGAGGCTTGCCCGCGAAGGCAATTGTTCAGGCGCCAGATATGTATCGGATGCGCCGTCCTCTTCGCGGGCAAGCCTCGCTCCAACGGGCGGGCATTCAGCTTTCTATATAAGCAATAACCACACTCTTGATCACGAACGCCATGATCCCGAGTCCGAGCACGAAGAACAGGATGAAGGTGCCAAATTTGCCGGCCTTGGATTTTTTCGCCAGGTCCCAGACGATGAAGCCCATGAACCCGATCAGGATGGTGACCAGGATCGTCATCATCCATTCTTCGAAAACCGCAGGATCCATTATTCATCTCCAGCACAAAGACAGTGGGCGGCGATTATACGGGAACCGCAGAATCCCTCCTATGCGGCTCGATGGCGCGCCCAATCAGTTACGCAGGTGGATCAGCGGCAGTTCGGTACTGGCCAGCACCTGATTGAGCACGAAGCTCGACCGGACGCTGGTCACGCCTTCAATGCGCGTAAGGTGGCCCAGCAGCAGTTTCTGGTAGTGATCCATGTCAGACACCACGACTTTGAGCTGATAATCGGCGTCCATCCCCGTTACCAGGCTGCACTCAAGTACCTGGGGCAGGTTGCGAATGTGCATCTCGAAGTTCTCGAATCGCTCGGGCGTGTGTCGATCCATGCCGATCAAGACGTAAGCGGTCAGGTTCAATCCCAGTTTCTTGCGGTCCAGCAAGGCGACCTGACGGACGATATAGCCATCATCTTCAAGCTGCTTGACCCGGCGCGAGCAAGGCGAAGGCGACAGGCCGATGCGTTCAGCCAGTTCTTGATTGGAGATGCGCGCGTCGCGCTGCAATTCAGCCAAAATACTCAAGTCGTACCTGTCGAGTTTGCTCACTAAGATCACCTTTCTAGGTTGAATTGCGCTGAATTATCTATCTGAAGTTAAAAATTGCGCAAGTCATGTTTTATTGAGCAATTTTAGCAATCCCCTGCTGGTGCCTCAGGCCTATTCTTTTAAACAGAATCACTGCCCGGACATAGCGTCCAGCGCGGCTCGCCAAATCAGGCCAGCTGCGGCCTCCAGCCCCAAAGGGTTGGCAAGGCCCCGGGCTACATACTGTCCAGAAGGCGGCATGAGGTGAGCCGACGCCACAAGCGTTGAGCCGGGACGAAATTTTCAAGGGGGACCGCGAGGTCCCCTTTTTCTTGTGTGCGGATTATGTCCGACAGTGATGGCGTACTGATAGAGTGCGCCGAACGACGCGCCTACAACGCAGTCTTATTTATGTACATCGCGCACAACCGCGTCCCAGTGAGGAAAACATGAAATCAGGCATCTGGCAGTTGGCAGGTGTAAGCCTGTTGTGTCTGAGCATCAGCGCTCAGGTATTGGCTGAGGATCAGGGCCAGGGTCCGCGTGAGCAGAACCGCGGCAACTCCGACAATGGCGGTGGGCAGGGACGCGAGCAGAATAACGCCGGGCAGCAATACCAGCAGCAGCGTCAGCAACAGCAGCAGATTCAACAGCAGCAAGGCCAGCAGCGTCAGGTCGAGCGCCAGCAGCAACAGCAGATTCAACAGCAACAGGGCCAGCAGCGGCAGGTCGAGCGCCAGCAGCAACAGCAGATTCAGCAGCAACAGGTCCAGCAGCGTCAGCAAGAGCAGCAGAACCAGCGTCTGCAAAACCAGCAACAACAAAACCAGCAGCGGCAGATTCAGGAACAGCAGAATCAGCAGCGTCAGGTCGAGCGTCAGCAGTTGCAGCAGCGCCAGAACAATCTGCCGATCCAGAGCGGTCCCGGCGAATCACGCCAGACCCAGCAACCGCGCCAGGGTTATTACAACGACAACGGCAACAACCGCAATCGTCAGGCGGGCGGCAATTATCGGCCCAATGATCATTGGGAAGGTCGACCTGATGGCCACGGCAACGGTTGGGGTCCAGGTCCGCAATATCGCCCGGGCCACGTGATTGATCGCGTGCCTGCGGATTACTCGCGTGTGCCGTACCGCGGTCAGGATTATTTCTATTCTGGCGGCTACTGGTATCGTCCGGACGGCCCGCGCTACGTGGTCGTGACGCCGCCTTATGGCGCTCGCGTGCGCAGCCTGCCGTCATATTCCCAGGAAGTGGTGATTGGCAGCTCGCTGTTTTTCCTGGCGGCCGGCACTTACTACATGTATCAGAACGACACTCAGGAATACATTGTGACCACGCCGCCGCAGCCGGTTCAGTCGGGCGGTTATGCTCAGCCGATCGGTCAGGGCAGCCCTTATGATCCAGTTGCGTATCCGGCCAATGGCCAGAGCCCCGAGCAGATCGAACAGGACCGTTACGATTGCTATCGCTGGTCCGTGGAGCAAAGCAGCTTCGATCCGGCCAACCCGGGCTATCAGCCTGCACCGGCGATGATTCAGGTGTACCGCCGCTCGATGGTGGCGTGCCTCATGGATCGCGGCTACGCCATCAACTGATCAGACGGGTGCTGGCTGCACCACTTCCTGCGGGTCGGCGTGCACCAGCACTTCGGCCTTCGGGTATTCGTTATGGATAGCATCGGCGGCCTGATCGGAAATCGTATGCGCCGCTGACAGGCTCAAACTTCCCGGCAATTCCAGATGCAGCTGCACAAACCAGTGGTTGCCGGAGATCCGCGTGCGCAGATCATGAGCGCCCAATACACCCGGTACGTCACAGGCCAGTTCGAGCATGTGCGCGCTGACATCCACCGGCAATTCCTCGTCCATCAGCACCGCCACGGTTTCCCGCGCGATCTGAAAGGCGCTCCAGAGGATGTACACCGCAATCCCCAGGCCGAAATACGCATCCAGCTGCGCCCAGCCATACCACGCCAGCACCAGCGCGACGAGGATGCTGAAGTTCAGGAACAAGTCGGAACGGTAGTGCAGCGAGTCAGCACGAATCGCCGCCGAACCGGTTTCCTTGATGGCCTTGTGTTGCACCATCAACAGCGCCAGAGTCAGGCCAATCGACAGCAGCATGACGGCGATGCCCAGCCCCGGCGCGCCGAGTTCCTGCGGATGCTGAATGCGGTCCACGGCCTGGTAGGCAATCAGGCAGGCGCTGACGGCAATGAACAGCGCCTGGGCCATGCCCGACAGCGCCTCGGCCTTGCCGTGACCATAGCGGTGATCATCGTCGGCCGGACGCAGGGCGTAATGCACCGCGAGCAAGTTGAGAAACGACGCCGCGCCATCAAGTGCTGAGTCGGTCAGGCCCGCCAGAAGACTGACCGAACCACTCAGCCACCAGGCAACCGCCTTGGTAATAATCAGGATGCTGGCAACGGCCAGCGAGGCACGGGTTGCCAGCCGCATCAGGCGGGCATGTTCAACGCTGGTGCTCATGGTGCTTCCTTCAAAATCATATTCAGGCCGAAGGCACCAGGCCAAGTGTCGCCAACTGCTGCACGCTGCCGCGATGCTGGATCAGGCGCGGGTCATTCAGCGGCAGGGTGCGGCCCAGCTCGGTTTCGATGATGGCTTGCAGCTTGAGGTTGTCGACGCTGCCGTCAGCGTTGATCGCCGGTTTCAGCTTCTGCGGGTCGATCTGCGCGTGCTCGCCTGGGGCGTAGTAAATCGCGCCGCTGGCGAAGTCCACGGCGAAGGCGATCAAGCCGGGAATGATGTAGAACAACAGGCCGACGGCATCGAGCACGGCAATCGCCGGATCGATTTTGCCATCGATCTGGCCGCGCCGATCAGGATAGAAAATGCTGCCACACGCAGTGAGTTGAGTAAGCAGAGCCGCGACTACAGCGCCGCCGATGAAACGAGAAGGAATGCGCATGACAATCTCCATGAAGTGAAGTGGCAACTATACAAGGCAAAGACAACAGGGCTATGACTATTGCTTCATCTTGGGGGGCTGGTATCCGTTGGAGCGAGGCTTGCCCGCGAAGAACGATAACGCGGAGGGTCTGGCAAGCCGAGGTGAATGATTCGCGGGCAAGCCTCGCTCCAACGGGAAGTTAGTGTTGTGAATGCACGTATAATCAGCCGCCTGTTCTGGAGCTGCCATGATTTCCTTGCCCATCGATGCCGTTTTACCTGATTTGCGCCTGGCTTTGGCGGCGCGTAACGAAGCGGTGCTCGAAGCGCCGCCGGGTGCCGGTAAAACCACGCGGGTGCCGTTGGCGCTGCTGGAAGAAACCTGGCTCGCCGGGCAAACCATTCTCATGCTCGAACCACGACGTCTGGCGGCGCGGGCGGCGGCTGAACGGCTGGCCAGTGAGTTGGGCGAAAAGGTCGGCGAAACCGTCGGCTATCGCATCCGCCTGGAAAGCCGGGTCGGCCCCAAGACACGTATCGAAGTCGTCACTGAAGGCATTCTGACCCGGCGCTTGCAGGACGATCCGGCGCTGGAAGGCGTTGGCCTGCTGATCTTCGATGAATTCCACGAACGCAGCCTCGATGCCGATCTGGCCTTGGCCTTGAGCCTCAATGGCCGCGAACTGTTTCGCGACGATCAGCCGCTGAAGATCCTGCTGATGTCGGCCACGCTGGAGGGCGAGCGCTTGTCCAGCCTGCTCGACGATGCTCCGGTGGTGCGCAGCGACGGGCGCATGTTTCCCGTGCAGATGCGCTGGAGTCGGCCGTTTCAGTCGGGGGAATTCATCGAGCCGCGCGTGGTGCAGACGGTTCTGGATGCCCTTAACGACGAAACCGGCAGCGTGCTGGTGTTTTTGCCGGGGCAGGCCGAGATTCGTCGGGTCAACCAGCAACTGGCCGAAGCATTGGGCACGCGGGCCGATATTCTGCTCTGCCCGTTGCACGGCGAGCTGGACCTCAATGCCCAGCGCGCCGCCATCGAGCCTGCGCCCAAAGGCATCCGCAAGGTGGTGCTGGCGACCAACATCGCCGAAACCAGCCTGACCATTGATGGCGTGCGGGTGGTGATCGATGCTGGATTGGCGCGGGTGCCGCGTTTCGATCCCGGTAGCGGCATGACCCGTCTGGACACTCAGCGAATTTCCCGCGCCAGCGCCACGCAGCGCGCCGGTCGCGCGGGGCGGCTGGAACCGGGCGTGTGTTATCGCCTGTGGTCCGAAGCTCAACATGAGCAGCTGGCGGCGTACGGCACGGCGGAAATTCTCCAGGCGGATCTTGCCGGACTGGCGCTGCAACTGGCCCGTTGGGGTGTGACCCCGCCGCAGTTGGTCTGGCTCGATATTCCACCGGCGGCAGCGTTTGCCCAGGCGCAGGATCTGCTCGGTCGACTCGGCGCGCTGACCGTCAAACCCGGCGAGGAGCGCAAACTCACGCCCCACGGCAAGGCCATGGCGGAACTGCCCGCGCATCCGCGTATTGCCCATTTGCTGCTGCGTGGCCAGGCGTTGGGCCTGGGCGCGCTGGCCTGTGACGTGGCATCGTTATTGGGGGAGCGCGACATCCTGCGCGGCGCGGGCGCGGATTTACACAGCCGCCTGCATCTGCTGTCCGGCAGCGAGCGGGCGCGTGGATCGCAGGGCGGCGTACAGCGCGCCAAACAACTGGCCCGGCAATATCGCGGCTATTTGCGCGGCAGTGCGACTGAACCGGTCAGTGATCCCGAGCATTCGCGTTGGTTGGGTGCATTGCTGGCTTTGGCTTATCCGGATCGAGTGGCGCAACAGCGTCGGGCTGGCGGTGCCGAATATCGACTGGCCAATGGCCGGGCAGCGCTGTTTGCCGAAGCCGACGCATTGATGAAACAGCCGTGGCTGGTGGTCGCTGATCTGGGCAGTCGTCAGGGCCAACGGGAAGAACGCATCTACCTTGCCGCCGAGTTCGATCCGGCGTTGTTTGATTCGGTGTTGGCCGAGCAGGTTGTGGCGCTCGATCAACTGGATTGGGATGAACGCGAAGGCGTGTTTCGCGCCGAGCGTCAGCGCAAGGTCGGCGAACTGATCCTCAGTCGCGAGCCACTGACCGGTCTGGATGAATCCGCCAAAGGTCAGGCATTGCTGGCGCTGGTGCGGCGCAAAGGTCTCGAACTGCTGCCGTGGACGCCGGAACTGCGCCAGTGGCAGGCGCGGGTCGGGCTACTGCGACAGCTGGATCTGCAGCGTCAGGACGCCAGCGAATGGCCGGATGTTAGCAACACGGGCTTGCTGGAAAAACTCGAAAGCTGGCTGCTGCCGTATCTGGGCAAGGTGCAGCGGCTCAGTCATTTCAGCAATCTGGACCTGTCGTCGATCCTGCATAACCTGCTGCCCTGGCCGCTGCCTCAGCGCCTTGACGAGCTGGCGCCGCATCATCTGAGTGTGCCTTCCGGGTCATCGGTGCGCCTGGATTACAGCGAGCATCCGCCGATTCTCGCGGTGCGCCTGCAAGAGCTGTTCGGCCTGGCCGACACGCCGCGCATCGCCAACGGTCGGCAGATCGTCAAGCTGCACCTGCTGTCACCCGCGCGCCGTCCGGTGCAGGTCACGCAGGATCTGGCCAACTTCTGGCGCAGCACGTATGCCGAAGTGAAAAAAGACCTGAAAGGCCGCTACCCGAAACATTACTGGCCCGATGATCCATTGATTGCCGAGCCTACAGCGCGGATCAAGCCGAGGAAGTCATAGGCGGTTGTGGGAGCTTTTGAGTAGCCAGACCGCGCATTATCCAGAAGGACTATCCGAAGGTACTGGTCCTATGGTCACACCGGGAACGGGATATATCCGTCGGGGACCGGCTACGTCCCCTGTTTGAAGCAGTCGACCACCTGGGTCACATTCTGCAAACCATATGAAGGTGTATGGGCTGCCGCGGTTTGGTGATACTGCCGAACGCCGCTGACGCTGGCAGAACCCATTTCAGAGTGCGGCCTGGCCCTGAGCTGGCGAGGCCTGGAAAATCGCATCGTTGGCTTGAAGCTGCACCCTTGGTATTGGAGAAGTTCGGAATTTATGGATCATTCGCTCAACCCCAAAGTCTACGTATTGACCTTCACTGCATTCGTCATGCTGTCTTCGGAATTTATCGTCGCGGGCCTGCTTCCGCAGATCGCGTCAGCGCTGCAGATCACTATCGGACACGCCGGTTGGCTGGTGACCGCTTTTGCAATGGGTATGGGCGTCAGTGCACCGATCATTGCGGCATTCACTTATAAGGTCAGCTTGCGCTCCCTGCTGATCGTTGCCTGTGTAGCGTTGTTCCTTGGCAACACGCTTTGCGCTGTGACCGATAACTTTACCCTGTTGCTGATCGGGAGAGCATTGGGCGGCGTTGGCGTTGCGATGTTCTGGACGAACGCGGTGCTCGCAGCCGCAGCAATGTCCACGCCTGAGACCAGGAGTCTTGCAGTTTCCAGAGTGCTCATCGGCGTGTCGATCGCGTCGGTAGTCGGCGTGCCGCTGGGCAAAGCTGTCAGCGATGCCTGGCGCTGGGAAGATGCGTTGGTGTTGATGTCCGTGCTGAGTGCGCTGGCTCTCGTAATGGTCGTCAAATGCATTCAGATACCGCAGGCGGACGAAGTGCAGTTGCACCTGACGCTGGCTGACCGGATCCGCGCTGTCTGTCGCAAGGACATCCTCCTGGCACTGCTCAGCTACCTGTTGATCTTCGGTGGGATCATGGCTGTCTTCAGTTATCTGGCTACGTTCCTCATCCGCTATACAGAGTTTCCTGCCGCGTACGTGACCCCGGTTCTTGTCTTGTACGGTGTTGCTGACATTGTGGGTAACCTGGTCGTGGCCAAGCGGGTTCCCGAGCAGATGGAAGGAATGTTCAAGCGCCTGCTCCTGATCCTGGCGATATCGTTGATGGCTATTTCCTTGTTCGGCACCACCGTCTGGATACTTCCTTTCGTTATTGCCGCTGTCGGGGCTTGTCACGCCGCTGCGGGATTGATGACGGGAATTGACGTCCTGCGCCGGTCGGGAGCGAACGCCCAACTGGTTGGCGCGTTCAACGTTTGTGCAATCAACCTCGGCATCATGCTGGGTGCGATTTCCGGCGGGTTATTGATCGACCACGTAGGGCTCGGGCTCATCGGATGTCTGGGGGGCGGTTTTGTATTGCTGGCATTGCTGATCAGGACTCGCCTGACGCCCGGATAGTCAGCTGCGCCGTAACGGCGCAATGGAGAACCTGCGCCTCGCGCACAGGTTGCTCCTACTGAGGGGCTGCGGGTAACAAAAACCGCCCGATCACCGGCAAGTGATCGGAGATCAACAGCGTGTCTTCGCGCCGAACCCGGGCATCTACGCGTTTGAGGTGCGGGCTGTAGAACAGATAATCCACAGTCCGGTCAGGGCCGCTGATTCTAGGGTCGTTGGGGAAATGGGTCAGCCATTTGTTGCGCTCGATGCCGCCGACTTCGGTGTTGTCAGGGATCATCGGGTACTTGTCCCACAGCACATGCAGCTGACTGTCCGGTTGGTAGCGGCTGCGCTGTTCCGGCGGCAGGCGCCGGTATTGGCCGAGGGGCAGCAGGTTGAAATCCCCGCCGATCAACCACGGAGTGCCGCTGCCTTCGAATTTATCCAGCAGCTGGCTGGTGGCCTGCAACTGACGCTGTTGCGTGTCGGTGTCCTGGGTCAAGCGATCCAGCTGAGTGTTGATCACAGCCATCTCACCACCGTCACGCAACGGCAGGTAACTGACCAGCAATGCGCGTTTGGGTTGAAATTGGCGAGCCAGCAGATTGCTGTCCTGAATGGGTAACTGAATGCGTTCGGCGCGGTCGATGTGATAGCGGCTCAGGGTCGCCAGCTTGGTGCCGACGCTGCCGAAGATGTGTGGCAGCGGAACGAAGTCAGCTTTCCAGTCAAAGGCCTGGCTGCTGCAAGGATACAAATCGGTGACCCGCTCTTGAAGCAGCGCCAGTTGGTCGGCGTAATCAGCGTTTTTCGCGCCGTCGCTCACTTCCTGAAGCAGGACAATATCCGGTTGTTCGTCACGAATGACCCGCGCGACTTCATCGAGGTTGTAGGCCAGATCCTCGGGCGTAGGCCGTTCATCCTCGCCGCTGCCATCGTCCAGGTCATACCAGAACACATAGCGTTTGCCCGCCAGATACTGGATGTTCCAGGTCATGACCTTCAAGGCTTGCCCCGGAACCAGGGTGGGCGCTTGAAGCTTCGGGTTGCAGGTCACGGGCAGGTGCTCGTGGGCGGCGGGTCGCCAGGTCACGCTGTAGACAAAGCCGATAAACAGGCCGGTCAACAGCACGATGATGGCGAGGATGCGGGCTTTCACGCCGGTTGTCCTGGTTCGCTGACCAACATGAACAGACGGAACATCACCACGCTGGTGAACAGTTGCAGAAAACTGCTGATGCTGTCGATAGCCAGCGAAACCGGCGCGCTTTGTGGTTCCGGAAGCAGGAACATGCCGATGCCTTCCAGCACCGACAATGGCAGATAAACGCACAGCACGCAGGCCAGGATGCGCACGAACTGACCCTTGGTCAGCAGCAGGCTTTCGCGCATCGCGGCCAGCGGCGTAAGACCGCGCAGGACCAGCAGATACTCGGAAAAGGCCAGTTTGACCATGATGTACACTCCGGGAATGATGAACATCGACAGGCCGAACATGATCAGCAACGTGCTCAACGCCGACAGCACGGCAAAGGTCGGCCACAGGCGCAGGGCCATGGCGAGCAGGTCGCGTTTGTGGGGTTCTTCGCCTCGGCTGCGGGCGTCAAGAAACAGAATCAGCGCGCCGGTATACAGCGGATAAAACAACAGGCCGACCAGCAATTCATAAGCCGGCGAAGCCTCCGCTGCCAGCGCATTGCCCAACGCCTGCTTGGCCAATGCTTCGAGTACCACCAGCGGCAGGCAGAGCAGCAGAATGCTCGCCAGGTTGCGCCGGAAAAAATACAGCGAGTCTTGCAGAACGATCAGCGGGTTCATGGAATCGGGTCGCAGAGAAAAAGCAGGTGGTCACTTTAGCCCATGCATCCCAGCGAACCAAGCGCGAGCCAGAGCGCTGCGCGGCATTCTTAACATTTGCGTACAGCCATTGAAACGCATCGGATCAGCCCCATTACCATGCGTACGTCTGGTCATTTGGTCAGGCGACGATATTTAACGGCAATCTAACGAGGTCGCCATGAACAGCGAAGAGCAAACCCTGATCGATGGCCTTTTCTCGAAACTGAAAAGTGCCGAAACCGCTTCTGCCCCGCGCGATGCGCAAGCCGAAGCCAGGATCAAGGAGCATCTCACCCAGCAGCCAGCGGCCCCTTATTACATGGCGCAGGCAATTCTGGTGCAGGAAGCGGCAGTCAATCAGTTGAACCTGCAGGTCAAGCAGCGCGACGAGCAGATTCAGCAGCTTCAGGCCGAGTTGCAGCAGGCCAAGGCGCAATCGTCAGCAGCACCGGCCCCGAGCGGCGGTGGCTTTTTGTCGAGCATCTTCGGCGGTGGCAACTCCCAGCAGCCGCAGCAGCAGGCACGGCCGAGCAATCCGTCGTCTTCGGGTGGCTGGCGCGATGGTCCTTCCGGCCCGCCGCCTTCCAACTTTCAGCAAGGCAATCCGCAGCAAGGCAACTATGCCGCGCCGCAACAGCAGGCACCGGCGGCACCGATGGGCAGCGGCTTTCTGGGCGGCGCCCTGAAAACAGCGGCTGGCGTGGCGGGCGGCGTGATGCTGGCCCAAGGCATCAGCAGCATGTTCGGCCATAATGAGCAGCCGCAGGAAGTGGTCGAAGTGATCAAGGAAGAGCCGGAACAGGTGGCGGATCACGGCAATAACGACAGCGGCAACAGCTGGGGCAAAGACGAACAGCGCGTCAGCGACAACGACGTCAACGGCAACCAGGACAGTTACGCCGACAACGGCTATGACGGCGGCGGCGACGACATGTTTGGCGATGATGATTCGTTTGTCTGATTGACGCCTTTCCGGATGAATCCGGTCCCACGGGGTTGCGAGGTTTTTGTAGGAGGGGATATCCCCGAGGAGGGCGTTGCGGGCGCTGAAAATCTTGATTGGCAGGATCGACGCCCTCCCGGCTAAAGCCGGTCCTACGGCTGACGCGAAACTGGCATACTGGGCGCCGATTCACTTCTGGATCGGCGTCATGAGGATTTCCGGTGAAAAAGATCGCAGTGTTCGCCGATGTACAGAACCTCTATTACACCGTTCGACAGGCGCATGGCTGCCATTTCAGTTACGCAGCGTTGTGGGCTGATATCAGCCAGCGCGGCGAAATCGTGCAGGCTTACGCTTATGCCATCGACCGTGGCGACAGCAAACAGCAACAGTTCCAGCAGATCCTGCGCAACCTCGGTTTCACCGTCAAACTCAAGCCGTACATCCAGCGCAGCGACGGCTCGGCCAAGGGCGACTGGGATGTGGGCATCACCATCGATATCATGGACATCGCCTCGCAAGTCGATGAAGTGGTGTTGGCTTCCGGTGATGGCGATTTCGATTTGCTGCTCGAACACATCATCAACAAGCACGGCGTCGAGGCTGTTGCCTACGGCGTACCCGGCTTGACCGCCAACTCGTTGATCCGCGCCGCCACGCGCTATGTGCCGATCGAAGGTTCGCTGCTGCTGCGCAACTGAGCATGTTCATTTTTCAAAGGATTCAGGCAAGTGTTGGAACGCATCGCAGTCATCGACTTTGAAACCACCGGTATTTCCCCAGGCCACGGCTGCAGGGCGACGGAAATCGCCGTGGTGATCATGGAGCAGGGGCGCATCGTCGAGCGTTTTCAGAGTTTGATGAACGCAGGCGTGCGCATTCCTTCATTCATCGAGTCGCTGACCGGCATCAGCAACAGCATGATTCGTACAGCGCCCAGCGCCGAAAGAGTCATGAATGATGTAGCGGACTTTGTCGGCCTGACGCCATTGGTGGCGCACAACGCTTCATTCGACCAGAAATTCTGGGATTACGAGCTGTCCCGCATCCAGCGTAACCGCGAACAAAGCTTCGCCTGTTCGATGCTATTGGCGCGGCGTTTGATGCCCGGCGCGCCAAACCACAAGCTTGGCACTCTGACCAGTTACGCGCGTTTGCCCAACACCGGCAAGGCTCACCGGGCAATGGCCGATGCGGAAATGGCTGCCAACCTCACGGCGCACCTGACCAACGAATTGCGCCACACCCATGGCATCGCCGGGATTTCCCATCAGTTGCTCTGCACCTTGCAGAAAGTCCCCGCCGCCAAAATCAGCGAAGCCCTCAAACGTCAGCGCGGATTTTGACTTGCTGAAACGCTTGCCGGGTTGTTGTTGAAGTTAGTGAGCAAGAAACGGGTTTTCCTCGCCGATCAGCTCGTTTAAAAAGGTTTAGTGTTTACTGCCAAGATCAGCCTTTCTATAAAGCTGGCGAATAATAATTAACTTTTCGAGCCTGACATGCCGAGTTCTCGTCGTTTTCCGTTACTGCTTGTGGGTGCCTTCCTGGCGTTATATCTGGTGTGGGGATCGACCTATCTGGTGATCCGCATTGGCGTCGAGTCCTGGCCGCCGCTGATGATGGCCGGAATTCGCTTCCTGATTGCCGGTTGCCTGCTGTATGGCTTTCTGCGTTTTCGCGGCGCACCGGCCCCAACCTTTGCGCAATGGAAGGCATCGGCGGCCATTGGGTTTCTGCTGCTGGCGTGCGGCAATGGCGGGGTGACTTTGGCGGAACATGCGGGCATCGCGTCGGGCATTGCCGCGCTGGCGATTGCCACGATGCCACTGTTTACCCTGTTGTTCGGCCTGTTCTGGGGCAATCGCACCACGCGCCTGGAGTGGGCGGGAATCATCCTCGGTCTGATCGGCATCGGCCTGCTGAACCTGGGCTCGAACCTGCAGGCCAGCCCTTATGGCGCAGCGCTGGTGATTTTTGCCGCAGCCGCCTGGGCGTTCGGCTCGGTGTGGAGCAAGCATCTGCCATTGCCCGAAGGACCGATGGCCAGCGGCGCCGAGATGATCACCGCAGGCGTCATGTTGCTGATCGCCAGTGCCGTGAGCGGCGAGCATCTGCAGCAGATGCCCAGCGCAGCGGGTTGGGGCGCCTTGGCGTACCTGATTGTGTTCGGCTCCATCGTGGCGTTCAGCGCCTATATGTACCTGCTGAAAAACGTCAGGCCCGCCGCCGCCACCAGTTACGCCTACGTCAATCCGGCCGTCGCGGTGTTGCTGGGCATCCTCTTCGCGGGCGAAACCATCGGTCCGGAAGAATGCCTGGCGATGGCGGTGATTATCAGCGCCGTGGTGCTGATCGGCCTGCCGCAATGGCGAAAGCCGCAGCCGGAACAGGCCGGATCGGTGAGGACAGGGTAAACTCCGCGTCTTGCGTTGAATTTCCCTATGGTATTACCGATGACATTTGCCACTCTTGGCCTGATCGAACCCCTGCTGCGCGCCCTTGAAACGCTCGGTTACCAGACGCCGACGCCTGTGCAGGCTCAGGCGATTCCACCGGTTCTGGCCGGGCGTGACTTGATGGCCGCTGCCCAGACCGGCACTGGCAAAACCGCCGGTTTTGCCTTGCCGCTGCTGCAACGATTGACGTTGGAAGGCCCGAAAGTCGCCGCCAACTCGATCCGCGCGCTGGTTCTGGTGCCCACCCGCGAGCTGGCCGAACAGGTTCACGAGAGCATCCGTCAATACGCTGAACACCTGCCGCTGAGCACCTACGCGGTCTACGGCGGCGTGAGCATCAACCCGCAGATGATGAAGCTGCGCAAAGGCGTCGACGTCCTCGTCGCGACGCCGGGTCGTCTGCTGGATCTGCATCGCCAGAACGCATTGAAGTTCTCGCAACTGCAAACCCTGATCCTCGACGAAGCCGACCGCATGCTGGATCTGGGCTTCTCGGAAGAGCTGCGCAGTATTTATGCCGCGCTGCCTAAACGCCGCCAGACATTGCTGTTCTCGGCGACGTTTTCCGACGCGATCCGCCAGTTGGCGGCGCAAATGCTCGACGATCCACTGACGATCGAAGTCAGCCCGCGCAATGTGGCCGCCAGTTCGGTCAAGCAATGGGTGGTGACGGTCGACAAGAAGCGCAAGCCGGAACTGTTCATCCATCTGCTGAAAAAACTGCACTGGTCCCAAGTGCTGGTGTTCGCCAAGACTCGCGTCGGTGTCGATCAACTGGTCGAGCGTCTGCAAGGTCTGGGCTTCAACGCCGATGGCATTCATGGCGACAAGCCACAAGCCACACGGCAGCGGGCGCTGGATCGTTTCAAGGCCAGCGAAGTGCAGATTCTGGTGGCCACTGACGTTGCCGCGCGCGGTCTGGATATCGACGATCTCCCGACAGTGGTCAACTTTGACTTGCCTATCGTGGCCGAGGATTACATCCACCGTATCGGTCGCACCGGCCGTGCTGGCCTGACTGGCGAAGCGATTTCTTTGGTGTGCGCGGACGAAGTCGAGCTGCTGTCGGCAATCGAAACCCTGACGCGGCAGACCTTGCGTCGCGAGGAAGAGCCGGACTTCACGCCTGAGCATCGGGTGCCGACCACCGATTCCACCGGGCAGATTCTGAAGAAACCCAAGAAGCCGAAAAAACCGAAAATCTCCGGTGGCGGCAAACGCAACCTGGGCAAATGGGTCGACAGCGGCGACACGGCGCCTGATCCAGTAGCGGTCAAGCCGGTACGTAAAGTGCCCGTATTCAATACCGGGCCGCGCAAGAAGAAGCCTTGATTCGCGCCGCCCGGTAGGAGGGGACTTGTCCCCGAAGAGGTCAGGCGGGACGCTCGATCTGTCTGATCGGGCATCGTTGCCTGAACCAACGTCTTCCCGGACAAGTCCGGTCCTACCGAACCCTACACAACCGGTAGGAGGGGACTTGTCCCCGAAGAGATCGGGCGG
>NZ_LGSI01000056.1 GCF_001698815.1 Pseudomonas syringae
GTTCTTGAGTGGGTGCGGGCGTTTGACAAAGCGCATAAGCCGATCGCAGCGGTGTGCCACGGCGCACAGATTCTAGCGGCGGCAGGTATTCTCAAAGGTCGCGAATGCAGCGCCTATCCGGCCTGTGCGCCTGAAGTGCGTCTGAGCGGCGGTACGTTCATGGACATCGAAGTCACCGCCGCACACACCGAAGGCAACCTGGTAACCGCGCCAGCATGGCCGGCGCATCCAGCTTGGCTGGCGGGGTTTCTGGTGTTGTTGGGGACTGAAATCAAGCTTTGATGAAACACCGGTCCCGTTGGAGCGAGGCTTGCCCGCGAAGGCAATAGTTCAGACTCAAAGAATGTGCTGGATCTATTTGCGTCTTCGCGAGCAAGCTCGCTTGTATGTTTAGACTTGAAGGGGTGGGCGGGACTAAAAGCTTGATTCCGACTCTAGCCAGTACGGACCGTGGGAGACTTCTCGTCCCGCCCTTTCTACCCAAAGCGCCGATAAGGAATTCATCGGTAAAACCGACGATAGAGGCAAGCCAGCGCAGCGGTAGAACCCCGACAAGTACCTAAACCCTAGCTCGGAGGATTCGTCATGGCAATCCTTACCTCGCCAACGGTGATTGGCATTGACGTTGCCAAAGCCGAAATAGTCGTTTACCGCGAAGACCTGAAAACCACTCAAGCCATCGACAACAACCGCTTGGCTGTAGGCCGCTGGCTCAAAACGCTGCCAGCGCAAAGCTCGATTGCCCTGGAGGCGACCAGTATCTACCACTTGGACACCGTTGAACTGGCCCACGAAATGGGCCATCGGGTTTATGTTGTGGATGCTTATCGGGTGAGTCATTACCGCGAAAGTGTTGGCCAGCGGGCGAAGACCGATCCCTGTGATGCGCGGTTGTTGGCGCGTTATCTGAGCAGTGAACAGGAGCGGTTGCGCATTTGGAGCCCACCTCCGCAGGCCTACAAAGTCTTGAAAAGCCTGCTTCAACGACGTGCAGAGCTCATCAAGTTGCGTGTCAGTATCTCGCTGAGCTGGTCTGGCGAACCGCTTCTGCAAGAGTCATTGGCCCTGCTTCTGAAGTCCTACGAACAAGCGGAGCAGGCCCTTCAGCAGTTGCTGCGCAAAGTCAGCCGAGAGGCTGGCATCACCGAAAACATCAAGCGTTGCAAAGCCATTGAAGGAATTGGAGAGCTTACGGCCACTGGCTTGGCGACCGCCTTCATGCGCGGCCAATTCGCCAGCAGCGATGCTTTCATTGCTTTTTTGGGTATGGACTTGCGAGCAAAGGATTCAGGCAAGAAGAACGGGCCTCGCCATCTGTCCAAAAAGGGCGATGCGGAGTTGCGGCGGCTGGCACACAACGCGGCAATGGCGGCTTGTCGATCGCCCGCTTGGAGGCCGTACTACGAGTCTTATCTGGCCAGGGGGCTCGCCAAAACCCAAGCCTTGGTCATCCTCGCCCGCAAGCTTTGCCGGGTGGCATTCGCCCTGATGAAAAACCAGAGCGAATATCAACCTAATTTAAGGTTGCAGGGTTTCCCTGCAACATAGAATCTCCCACAGGTTTCAAGCATGCACTTTACGGCCTGATCTCGATCATCGTGCCGTCCTTCACCAGATCCCACACTTCGCGCATGTCATTGTTCTTCATGGCGATGCAGCCGTTGGTCCAGTCCAGGGTATGGAAATACCATTCCGGATATTCCTCATCCACTGGCGTGCCGTGGATCATGATCATGCTGCCGGGGTTGACCCCTTCGCGACGCGAGCGAGCCGAGTCGGTGATGTTCGGGTAGGAAATGTGCATCGACAGGTTGTAGTTGGTGCTGTTCTTGCGCCAGTCCAGCCAGTAGAAACCTTCCGGCGTGCGTTGATCGCCTTCCTGCAACTTGGTGCCCTTGGGTTGCTTGCCCAAGGAAATGCGATAAGTCTTGAGTGCTTCGCCGCCACTGATCAGCTGCAACTGACGCGCCGATTTGAGCACCAGAACCTTTTCGATCTTGCGATCGGCGATGTTCTCGATGTTGATCACTTTGTTACCGACGATCTTCTGCTCGCTGCCCTTGGGCACGATGGTTTGCGTGAACGCAGCCTGGGACAGCGGAACGAATGACAAGCACAAGACAGCAAACAACCAACGCATCGAAACGATTTCCCTGAAGCGGCGCGAAGTGCGCCAGCTGTAATTAAGTGTCCTGTATAGGCCGCGACGGCGGCAACGCGTCGGTGCGCACAGGGTAAATCTGTTGGCGCCGGTCAGCGAAGAAGCATTCTAGAGTACGTCTGACCGTCATGAAAGCCAGCTCGGACCATGGGATATCGGCTTCGTCGAACAAAGCCACTTCCAGGCTCTCGATGCCGGCGGCGAATGTCTGGGACGCCATCTGCGCACGGTAGAACACGTGGACCTGATTGATATGTGGTACATCGACCAACATGTACAGATGCAGATCGCCCAAGGTCGCACAGGCTTCTTCATCGGTCTCACGGCGCGCGGCTTGCTCGATGGTTTCGCCGTTCTCCATGAACCCGGCGGGCAGAGTCCAGAAACCCAGGCGCGGTTCGATGGCGCGCCGACACAGTAAGACTTTGTCACCCCACAGGGGCAGGCAGCCCGCCACGATATTCGGGTTCTGGTAATGAATGGTATGACAGTGTTCACAGACGTAGCGCAGGCGGCTATCGCCCTCGGGAATACGTTGTATGACCGGGTTACCGCACTGGCTGCAGAATTTCATGGAGTCATTCGATTGCTGAATTCAGCCGCTATCTTGGCGTGCGACGCGCCTGCTCGGCAAGAAGCGCTTTGTATTGACCAGAGTTGTCCTACAAGGGCTTGGGCAGTTCGCCGCTTTGGTGCATGATGCCGGGTAGGCAACAGATCGAGATTTCCCATGCTGGACGAGCTATTTCGCCGTGTAAGCAGTCATACGCCGAGCACTCTTGAGACGGATCGACGTTTCCCCGAGGCTGCGGTGTTATTGCCCATTACTCGCAGCGACGAACCCGAGTTGATCCTGACCCTGCGTGCCAGCGGTCTGTCGACTCATGGTGGCGAAGTGGCTTTTCCCGGTGGGCGGAGGGATCCTGATGACGTGGATCTGGTGTTCACCGCCTTGCGCGAGGCCGAAGAGGAAATAGGCTTGCCGCCGGGCCTGGTGGAAGTCGTCGGCCCACTCAGCCCGTTGATCTCCAAGCACGGCATCAAGGTCACGCCCTATGTAGGGCTGATCCCCGATTTTGTTGAATACCGCCCAAATGATGCAGAAATTGCTGCCGTGTTCAGCGTGCCGCTGGAGTTTTTTCGCCAGGACACCCGGGAACATACGCACCGCATTGATTACCAGGGGCGCAGCTGGTATGTGCCGAGCTATCGTTACGGCGAGTATAAAATCTGGGGCCTGACGGCGATCATGATCGTCGAGCTGATCAATGTGCTGTATGACAGCAAAATCAGCCTGCATCAGCCACCCGAACATTCCGTGACCTGAGCTAGATCAATCGGCCGTAGAGCCTTGAGGAGCGACGCATGAAATACCGCCTGGGCGACGCCCGTGTTGAAACCGATCCGAATAGCTGGGTTGCACCCAATGCCGTGCTGATTGGCAAGGTCAAGCTGGAGGCGGGCTCCAGTGTCTGGTTCAACGCTGTGCTGCGCGGCGATAACGAACTGATTCATATTGGCGAGAACAGCAATGTGCAGGACGGAACGGTCATGCACACGGACATGGGTTCGCCGCTGGAAATCGGCAAAGGCGTGACCATTGGCCATAACGTCATGCTGCATGGTTGCAGCGTGGGGGATTACAGCCTGATCGGCATCAATTCGGTGATCCTCAACGGGGCGAAAATCGGCAAATACTGCCTGATCGGCGCCAATTCGCTGATCGGCGAAGGCAAAGTGATTCCTGATGGTTCATTGGTGATGGGCTCTCCCGGCAAAGTCGTGCGGGAACTCACCGAAATCCAGAAGAAGATGCTTGAAGCCAGCGCTGCGCATTACGTTAACAACGCCCGACGCTACGCCCGGGATTTGCAGCCGCAGGAGGACTGAGCATGCAGGCCGAACGCCGCGTCCCGTCCCCTTGCGTGAGCATCTGCGCGCTGGATGACGATGATGTCTGCCTGGGCTGCCAGCGCACCGTCAAGGAAATCACCGACTGGCACGCCCTGGACAACGAGCAACGCCGCGCGGTGTTGGTGTTGTGCCATGAGCGAGCGGAGGCGAGTGGATTGGTTTGGTCGGTGCCGTCACCTTCCTGAAACCGTAAAGCATTTTCGCGAGCAAGCTCGCTCCCACGGGGCCAGCGTATATCTTTCTTTGTGGGAGCGAGCTTGCTCGCGAAGCGGTCTGTCCGACATTACGCCTCGCCAACAAGTTGGCTCCTACAGAGTCTCGCGGCTGGTACTATCAGCAGCATCTTCCCGCCACATAAGCCTCGCCCATGCTCTTCCTGATCACCTACATCGGCAGTGTCGTGCTGATCAACTTTGCGTTCTCTACCGCGCCGCATCTGGACGTTATCTGGTCGGCGTGGGGTGGGTTGGTGTTCGTGCTGCGCGACATGGTGCAGACCCGCTTCGGCCATGGCGCGATTTTCGCCATGCTGGCAGCGCTGGTGTTGTCCTACGTGACCTCCGATCCCACGATCGCGCTGGCCAGCGCCACGGCATTCGCAGTGTCCGAATGCATTGACTGGCTGGTGTTCAGCATCACCAAACGGCCGCTGCACGACCGGCTCTGGCTGAGTTCGGCGCTGAGCATCCCGCTGGACACCTTCATCTTCTTCGGCATGATCGATGCCATGACCACGCCAGTCATTATTACCGCGCTGGCCTCCAAGTTTGTGGGGGTGACGGCGGTCTGGCTGATCATGGTCTGGCGCGCGCGCAAGAACGCTTGTCCGGGCTGAGGTCCAATTCCCGGGGCTTCGTGGTAAATTGCGCGCCTTTCTCCACCGCGGTCGCCCGCATTCGGCGGGCTGCCCTCGATATCTGCTCCACGAGGACCTGAGATGACTCAAATCGGAACTCCACTGTCGCCTACCGCGACCCGCGTTTTGCTCTGCGGTTGCGGCGAACTGGGCAAGGAAGTAGTGATCGAATTGCAACGCCTTGGCGTCGAAGTGATCGCGGTTGACCGCTACGCCAACGCGCCAGCCATGCAGGTCGCCCATCGCAGCCATGTCATCAACATGCTCGACGGCGCCGCGCTGCGTGCAGTCATCGAAGCCGAGAAGCCACATTTCATCGTGCCGGAAATCGAAGCCATCGCCACCGCGACGCTGGTGGAACTGGAGGCGGAAGGCTTCACCGTGATTCCGACTGCACGCGCCGCACAGTTGACCATGAACCGTGAAGGTATTCGTCGTCTGGCTGCTGAAGAGCTGGACCTGCCCACTTCGCCGTATCACTTCGCCGATACCTTCGAAGAGTATCGCAAAGCCGTGGAAGACCTGGGTTTCCCCTGTGTCGTCAAACCGGTAATGAGTTCTTCGGGCAAGGGGCAGAGCCTGCTCAAGACCACCGATGATGTGCAGAAAGCCTGGGATTACGCCCAAGAGGGCGGTCGCGCCGGCAAAGGTCGGGTGATCATCGAAGGTTTCATCGATTTCGATTACGAAATCACCTTGCTGACCGTACGTCACGTGGGCGGTACGACGTTCTGCGCGCCGGTCGGCCATCGTCAGGAAAAAGGCGACTATCAGGAATCCTGGCAGCCACAGGCCATGAGCCCGGTAGCGCTGGCGGAATCCGAGCGTGTCGCCAAGGCCGTGACTGAAGCCTTGGGCGGTCGCGGGCTGTTTGGCGTCGAGCTGTTCATCAAAGGTGATCAGGTCTGGTTCAGCGAAGTCTCGCCGCGTCCGCACGATACTGGCCTGGTGACCCTGATTTCGCAGGATCTGTCGCAATTCGCGCTGCACGCTCGCGCCATTCTCGGCCTGCCAATCCCGTTGATTCGTCAGTTCGGGCCATCGGCTTCAGCAGTGATTCTGGTTGAGGGCAAATCCACCCAGACGGCATTCGCCAACCTGGGCCAGGCCCTGAGCGAACCTGATACGGCGCTGCGTCTGTTTGGCAAGCCGGAAGTCGATGGCCAGCGCCGCATGGGTGTGGCTCTGGCTCGCGACGAATCCATCGAAGCCGCACGCGCCAAGGCGACGCGTGCTTCGCGGGCGGTGAAGGTTCAGTTGTAACGTTCGGTTGTAACATTGCCAGCACACACCGCCACAGTTCCCTTATGGCAACTGTGGCGTGTGTATCACACAGTGGTCGCCCGGATCGTTTAACAGGCTATTCGCGTGTTTTCGTGAATGTAAGCAGCGACGTCCCCCGGCGGGTTCCACATCAGTACGTCGAGAATCGATAGATTGCCGATGAATTCGTACGGCGCCGTGTCGTAGACAAACGTCGATACATCCAGAAAGCGCAACTCTATGCCACGTTGCTGCCATTCACTGGCAACGAATATCGCCCGTCCGCCCGGCGCGTTGATGTACCTGCCTGCGCCCAGTCGTCCGCTGATTTCCAGCGCCCATTGGCCTGGATGCTGGATGGGCGGCAGGTGCAGATCCATGGCGGAATGCGGCTTCCAGCTGAAAGGCAGATCGAGGTAGTCGCATGTGGCTTTGAGAGACTGGGTGTTCAGTTCACCGATGCCATTGTCCTTGACCGAGGCAAACGTATTTCTCACCAGGTCTCGCACTTTTTGATAGAAGGGGGCCTTGCCGCGATAGTGCTCCAGCTGGCCGAGAATGCGTTGTAATGCGGCCGAGTGATCAATCACTGTGGTGGCCTGGATCGACGTGCCCAATGTGGTGCTTACCGGCACGTTGATGTATTGCCAGCCACCTTTTGCATCAAGAATCCGGTTGCGATTCATCCAGGTTTTGCGGCAGTACTGCGCAGTGTCGAATATCACTCCGCGTTCCGCCGCCGCGATGAGTTGAAAGTACCCCAGATAGGGGAAGAAATAAGGTTGCATGATGGCTAGCGTGTTATTCATTTCTGGCGTCTTCAGAACGGTTCCCCGGAGCCTTGAGAATAGCCGTCGAAATCACTTTGTCTGTGGGAATAACCAATGAATACGGGGTTTTATGGGGCTAGCCGACAAATGACCGGCAGGGCCGCCTGCAAATCATTTGTCGACTTCGCACGGGTGGCGTCAGGCGATCTTGTCCAGGTCGGCGTGACGCGTTTCCTTCAGGCGCAGCACGGCAATCAGGCTGATTAATGCCGCCGCTGATACATACCCGCCAACCCAGCTCAAGCCGCCCATCGCCACCAGTTTCTGAGCGAAAAACGGTGCCACCGAAGCACCGACAATGCCGCCCAGGTTGTAGGCCGCAGACGCGCCGGTGTAACGCACGCGTGTAGGAAACAGTTCCGGCAGCATGGCACCCATCGGAGCGAAGGTAATACCCATCAGGAACAGTTCGATACACAGGAACAAGGCCACTGCCCAGGTCGTGCCGTGGGTCAGCAAAGGTTCCATGGTAAAGCCGGACAGAATCGCCAGAACCCCGCCAATGATCAGCACCGGACGCCGGCCGAAGCGGTCGCTGGCCCAGGCAGCCAAGGGCGTGGCCGCAGCCATGAACAGCACGGCGAAGCACAGCAAACCGAGGAAGGTCTCGCGACTGTAGCCCAGGGTCGAGACGCCGTAGCTCAGCGAAAACACCGTTGAGATGTAAAACAGCGCGTAGCAGACCACCATGGACGCCGCACCCAGCAGCATCGGCGCCCAGTATTGGCTGAACAGCTCGGCGATCGGCATCTTGACCCGTTCGTGACGAGCAATGGCGTTGGCGAAGATCGGGGTTTCTTCCAGCTTGAGTCGCACGTACAGGCCAACCATCACTAACACTGCACTCAGCAGGAACGGAATCCGCCAGCCCCAGGAGCGAAACTGTTCGTCATCCAGGGTCATCGCCAGAGTCAGAAACAGCCCGTTGGCGGCGAGGAAACCAATCGAAGGGCCCAGCTGCGGGAACATGCCGAACCAGGCGCGCTTGCCCGGCGGGGCGTTTTCAGTGGCCAGCAACGCCGCGCCACCCCATTCGCCGCCCAGGCCCAGGCCTTGCCCGAAACGCAAGACGCACAGCAGGATCGGCGCCCAGGCGCCGATAGTCGCGTAACCGGGCAGCACGCCGATCAGCGTGGTGCAGACCCCCATCAACAATAGCGAAGCGACCAGCGTCGACTTGCGGCCAATGCGGTCACCGAAGTGGCCGAACAGCGCTGAGCCCAGTGGACGTGCGAGAAAGGCGATGCCGAAGGTCAGAAACGCCGACAGCATCTGTGCGGTGCCGGAAGTCTGCGGAAAGAACACCGGCCCGATCACCAAAGCGGCGGCGGTGGCGTAGACATAAAAGTCGTAGAACTCGATCGCCGTACCGATGAAGCTGGCCGTGGCGACCCGTGTTGCGGAGTTGGCCGGGCGAGCCGGAGCAGCGTGATTTTCGCCCAGGGCGGAAGTTGTGGTCATACGGGAATCCCTGACAGTCATCTTGCCTGTCGACAATCGCCTTGGCTGGGCGATGCACGGCGGCAAACGTTAATTATTGTGGGGACAGCGCTGATCAGGTTAGCCCGGATGTGGGCAAGAGGCGTGGCAATGCCAAAGGGTAGGGCGGATGCCAGGGAAGTGCGAAACATTTCAGGCTGAGTGACTGGCCGATCAGGCTGAGTGCGGGTAGCACGCGGATCGGCGGGGCTGGGTAAGCGGCTCGATTATAGAAAGGCCGCTGCGGGCAGAACAAGGAGGTTTTGCACGCAGCTACGCTTTAATTGACGGCGCGCGTCGCCGAGTTCTGCCACATCAGCACGCGAGTGACCCGATTGTCTTCGGTTTGCAGAATTTCCAGGCGATACGGTCCGATCTTCAGGCAGACCGAGCTTTCCGGGATGGTTTCCAGGGCTTCGGTCACCAGGCCGTTCAAGGTTTTCGGGCCATCGGACGGCAGGTGCCAACCCAGGCTCTTGTTCAGTTCGCGGATCGACGCTGCGCCATCGACCACCAGACGGCCATCTGCCTGAGGATGAATGTGTGGGTTGTCGAGAGTCTGTTCGTTTTCGAATTCGCCGACGATTTCTTCGAGAATGTCTTCCAGGCTGACGATGCCCAGCACTTCGCCGTATTCGTCGACCACCACGCCCAGACGCCGCTGCTGTTTATGGAAGTTCAGCAATTGCAGTTGCAACGGCGTGCTTTCCGGCACGAAGTACGGCTCATAGCAGGCAGCTAGCAGTTGCTCCTTGGTCAGCTCGGCCTTGGGGAGCAGATGGCTGATCTGGCGCGTATTGAGGACGCCCTGAACCTGATTGATGTCGTTGTGATACACCGGCAGGCGGGTATGCCGGGAAATGATCAGGCGTTCGATGATGTGTTCGATAGGTTCATCGAGATTGACCCCGTCGACATCGCTGCGCGGTACCAGAATGTCGTTGACGGTGATGCTGTCCAGCGCGTGAATCCCGGACAGTACCGGCGAACCGCCAGGTTCGTGCTCGTGAACCCCTTCCTGATTCGGGTCCGACAAGGAATCCTGATCGTCTTCATGCCGGGGGGCAGGCTTGTTGCGGGCGTTGAAAGGCAGCACGAGCGCGATGGCGAGAGTATTGAACAGCCAGGCCAGCGGCCACATGATTTTCATCGGAATGCTCAGCATGCCGTTGGCCAGTTTGATGATAGCCAGTGGATGCCGCACAGCCAGGCGGCGCGGTGCGTACTCGGCAAAGACCAGGATCAGGCCGGTGCTGACAAGCCAGGCAACCGTCGGGCCGTTGTAAAGCCAGTAGCGCATAGACAGCAGCGTCGCGATCACCACGATCAGGGTTTTGACCAGAGTATTGGTCAGGATCAGGCTGCCGAGCTGGAATTCCAGTCGCGGCTTGACCGGGTCGGTTGGGCGAGTGCCGATTCGCAAGGCCTTGACGCGGTGGTGCGCGGCTTCGACGGCCGTAAACAAGGCTGACCAGAGGATCAGCAGCGCAACAACACCAAGCATTGGGCCGATGGGCAAGTTATCCATGATCAACGCCCGTCAGATGTGCAGAATGAATTCACGGACCAGCTTGCTGCCGAAATACGCCAGCATCAGCAGGCAAAAGCCGCCCAGGGTCCAGCGGATAGCCTTGTGTCCGCGCCAGCCCAGACGATTTCGACCCCACAGCAACACACTGAAGACTATCCAGGCCAGACACGCCAGCAGGGTTTTGTGCACCAGATGTTGAGCGAACAGGTTCTCGACGAACAGCCAGCCGGAAATCAGCGATAGCGACAACAGCGACCAGCCGGCCCATAGAAAGCCGAACAACAGGCTTTCCATGGTTTGCAGCGGCGGGAAGTTCTTGATCAGCCCGGAAGGATGCTTGTGTTTGAGTTGATGGTCCTGCACCAGCAGCAGCAGCGCCTGGAACATCGCGATGGTGAACATGCCATAGGCCAGGATCGACAGCAGGATATGGCTGAGAATGCCCGGTTCCTCGTCAATCGGCTGCACGGTGCCGGTCGGCGCGAACTGCGCCAGCAGCACGGTTGCCAGCCCCAGCGGGAACAGCAGCACCAGCAGGTTTTCCACCGGAATCCGCGCGGTAGCGAGCAGCGTCAGGGCAATCACGGCCACGGCAATCAGGCTGGCGGCGCTGAAGAAGTCCAGGCCAAGCCCGATAGGGCGCACCAATTGCGAGAAAAGCCCGGTGGCATGCGCGATGACGGCTAGCGTGCCAAGCAGGCAGAGCAGCCGTTTGTCGGCCTTGGTGCCCTGGCTCAGACGAAGGCCCTGATAGATGGTCGCAGCGGCATAAAGGCAAGCGGCGGCGAGGCTGGGTAGCAGGCTGGGTGGCAAGGGGAACATAAATCCTGATGGGCGGGCCCGAAAGGCGCTGAGTTTCGCATACAACCCGCATTTCACGAAAGACCACAGAGGCAGACTCCGAGCGGAGTCTTCGCTATAATCCGCGACCTGCTCAAGCCGCAGGCTCGCCGAGCGCCATTTTTTACTACGGGCCGGGCCGCATCAACCGGGGTTCGACGAGAGCCTGAAAGGATCGCGCATGTTTGAAAACCTTACCGACCGTCTCTCGCAGACGCTGCGCCACGTAACTGGCAAGGCCAAGCTGACCGAGGACAACATCAAAGATACCTTGCGCGAAGTGCGGATGGCGTTGCTTGAAGCCGACGTTGCCTTGCCGGTAGTCAAAGACTTCGTCAACAAGGTCAAGGAACGCGCCGTCGGCACTGAAGTGTCGCGCAGCCTGACGCCGGGCCAGGCGTTCGTGAAGATCGTCCAGGCCGAGCTGGAAGACATGATGGGGGCGGCCAACGAAGAGCTGAGCCTTGCCGTCACGCCTCCGGCAGTAATTCTGATGGCAGGTTTGCAGGGTGCGGGTAAAACCACCACTGCGGGCAAACTGGCCAAGTTCCTCAAGGAGCGCAAGAAGAAAACCGTCATGGTGGTCTCGGTGGACGTGTATCGTCCTGCGGCCATCAAGCAGCTGGAAACCTTGGCCAATGACATCGGCGTAACATTCTTTGCGTCCGATATCAGCCAGAAGCCGGTAGAGATCGCACTGGCGGCCATCAAGGAAGCCAAACTCAAGTTCATTGATGTCGTGATCGTCGATACCGCCGGTCGTCTGCACATCGATGTCGAGATGATGGGCGAGATCCAGGCGTTGCACGCTGCGGTCAAACCGGCTGAAACCCTGTTCGTAGTCGATGCCATGACCGGTCAGGACGCCGCCAATACCGCCAAGGCGTTTGGCGATGCCTTGCCGCTGACCGGCGTGATCCTGACCAAGGTCGACGGTGATGCTCGTGGTGGCGCGGCGCTGTCGGTCCGGGCGATTACCGGCAAGCCGATCAAATTCATCGGTATGGGCGAGAAGAGCGACGCTCTCGAACCCTTCCACCCCGACCGTATCGCTTCGCGAATCCTGGGCATGGGCGACGTGCTCAGCCTTATCGAGCAGGCTGAACAGACCCTCGACAAGGACAAGGCCGACAAGCTTGCGAAGAAGCTGAAGAAGGGCAAGGGCTTCGATCTCGAAGACTTCCGCGATCAGCTACAACAAATGAAGAACATGGGCGGCCTCGGCGGCCTCATGGACAAACTGCCAAGTATCGGCGGCGTGAACCTCTCGCAAATGGGCAATGCCCAGGGCGCGGCAGAGAAACAGTTCAAGCAGATGGAAGCCATCATCAACTCGATGACTCCGGCCGAGCGTCGCGACCCGGAGTTGATCAGCGGTTCGCGCAAGCGTCGCATCGCCATGGGTTCGGGCACGCAGGTGCAGGACATCGGGCGTCTGATCAAGCAGCATAAACAGATGCAGAAGATGATGAAGAAATTCTCCGCGAAAGGCGGAATGGCGAAAATGATGCGCGGCATGGGCGGAATGTTGCCCGGCGGCGGCATGCCAAAGATGTGATTACGTCGCGCGCAAGTTCGTTTGCGCGCAGCTCGCTGGAGGGAAACCTCCAGCAAAACACCCGTCTGGCGGGTGTCTATCCGCCGTCGAAATCGACGGCTCCATAGCAAATCTTGATGGCATGCCGATAGGCGCCGGAAAAAGACATTTGCAAAAGTCCGGATATTCCTTAGAATATGCGGCCTTTCGGGCACCTATGCCCGCTGTGCATCTTAGATTTGCAGCACCGACTACAGGAACGATGTTCAATGCTAACCATCCGTCTTGCCCTTGGCGGCTCCAAAAAGCGCCCGTTTTACCACCTCACTGTTACCGATAGCCGCAATGCGCGCGACGGTTCACACAAAGAGCAAATTGGCTTCTTCAACCCGGTTGCCCGTGGTCAGGAAGTTCGTTTGTCCGTGAACGACGAGCGTCTGGCTTACTGGATGAGCGTGGGTGCACAAACATCCGAGCGCGTTGCTCAGCTGTTGAAAGAACGAGCCAAGACTCAGGTCGCGGCCTGAGCAATATGAACGCGACGCCAACTGTTGCCGACGATTTGATCGTCATTGGCAAGATCTACTCTATTCATGGCGTTCGCGGCGAAGTGAAGGTTTTTTCCTTTACTGATCCGATTGGAAACCTGTTGGATTACAAAACCTGGACGCTTCGGCGCGAAGGCAGCGTTAAACAGGTAGAGCTGGTCAGCGGACGCTTGCAAAACAAGTTTCTGGTCGCAAAGCTCAAAGGTCTCGATGATCGTGAAGAAGCCCGTCTTCTATCCGGTTACGAAATCTGTGTGCCACGCAACCTGTTCCCTGATCTGACCGACGGCGAGTACTACTGGTACCAGCTGGAAGGTTTGAAGGTTATCGACACTCTTGGGCAATTGTTCGGGAAAATCGATCATCTTCTGGAAACCGGCTCGAACGATGTAATGGTGGTCAAGCCCTGCGCAGGCAGCCTGGATGATCGCGAACGCCTGTTGCCCTATACGGAGCAATGCGTGTTGGCAATCGACCTGAGTGCCGGCGAGATGAAGGTGGATTGGGATGCGGACTTCTAAGCGCCATGGCTAGCCTGCGCATAGAAGTGATCAGTCTGTTCCCCGAGATGTTTTCCGCCATCAGCGAATACGGCATAACCAGCCGAGCGGTGAAACAAGGGCTGTTGCAGCTCACTTGTTGGAATCCGCGGGACTACACCACGGATCGACATCACACTGTGGATGATCGCCCATTTGGCGGTGGTCCGGGCATGGTGATGAAGATCAAGCCCCTTGAAGATGCTCTGGTTCAGGCCAGGCAAGCGGCAGGGGAAGCGGCGAAGGTAATTTACCTGTCGCCACAAGGCCGCCAACTGAATCAGTCTGCTGTACGCGAACTGGCACGGGAGGAAGCGATTATCCTCATCGCCGGTCGTTATGAAGGCATTGACGAGCGTTTCATTGAAGCTCATGTCGATGAAGAGTGGTCGATTGGTGACTATGTACTGTCTGGCGGCGAGCTGCCGGCAATGGTGCTGATCGACGCGGTTACGCGGCTGCTGCCTGGAGCTTTAGGGCATGCGGACTCCGCGGAGGAAGATTCCTTCACGGATGGTCTGCTGGATTGCCCGCATTACACCCGACCGGAGGTGTATGTGGATCAGCGTGTTCCCGACGTGTTGCTTAGTGGCAATCACGCACATATCCGGCGTTGGCGTTTACAGCAGTCCCTTGGGCGGACCTATGAACGACGCGCCGATCTTCTGGAAAGCCGCTCGCTTTCTGGAGAAGAGAAGAAGCTGCTGGCGGAATACATCCGCGAGCGGGACGATAGTTAACGTATCGATGGTCGATCCAGATGGATCACCTTAGGAGCACAGCATGACTAACAAAATCATTCTTGCACTCGAAGCAGAGCAGATGACGAAAGAGATCCCTACCTTTGCCCCGGGCGACACTGTTGTCGTTCAGGTGAAAGTGAAGGAAGGCGACCGTGCGCGTCTGCAAGCGTTCGAGGGCGTAGTAATTGCCAAGCGTAACCGTGGCGTGAACAGTGCTTTCACTGTTCGTAAAATCTCCAACGGTGTTGGCGTTGAGCGTACTTTCCAGACTTACAGCCCGCAAATCGACAGCCTGGCTGTGAAACGTCGCGGTGACGTTCGCAAAGCCAAACTGTACTACCTGCGTGACCTGTCCGGTAAAGCAGCTCGCATCAAGGAAAAACTGGCTTAAGTCCAGCAATCCGATGCAAAAAAAAGCAGCCTTCGGGCTGCTTTTTTGTGTCCGGGATTTTATTGTCCGTGTTCAATAGCGGTCTTTCGCGAAACAGCACAAGCGTCCATCACCTATGCCTGCAATCGACCATCCGCTGATTGACCGTTTTCTCGACGCCCTGTGGCTGGAGAAGGGGCTGTCGGACAATACCCGCGACGCTTATCGCAGCGACCTGGCCTTGTTCAACGGCTGGCTTGAAGAGCGGGGCGTGGATCTGATCAGTGTCGGGCGCGAAGCCATTCTTGATCATCTGGCCTGGCGCGTGGATCAGGCCTACAAACCGCGTTCGACGGCGCGTTTTCTTTCCGGTGTGCGCGGTTTCTATCGCTATTTGCTGCGCGAGAAGCTGATCCAGATTGACCCGACGTTGCAAATCGATATGCCGCAACTGGGCAGGCCCCTGCCCAAGTCGCTGTCCGAAGCCGATGTCGAAGCCTTGTTGGCGGCTCCCGATCTGAGCGAGGCTATTGGCCAGCGGGATCGCGCGATGCTTGAAGTCCTGTACGCCTGCGGTCTGCGGGTTACCGAATTGATCAGCCTCACGCTGGAGCAAGTCAACCTGCGCCAGGGCGTATTACGGGTCATGGGCAAAGGCAGCAAGGAGCGGCTGGTGCCCATGGGTGAAGAGGCTATCGTCTGGATCGAGCGCTACATGCGCGGTGCTCGCGATGAGCTGCTGGCCGGGCGTCCCAGCGATGTGTTGTTCCCCAGTCTGCGGGGCGAGCAGATGACACGCCAGACGTTCTGGCATCGCATCAAGCATCAGGCTGTGGTGGCCGGTATCGGCAAGTCACTGTCGCCACATACCTTGCGCCACGCATTCGCGACCCATTTGCTCAACCACGGCGCAGACCTGCGCGTGGTGCAAATGCTGTTGGGCCACAGTGATCTGTCGACCACGCAGATTTACACCCATGTCGCCCGTGCCCGATTGCAGGACATGCACGCCAAGCATCACCCGCGCGGCTGAAGGCATCAATGGCAGGAATTGCCCGATATCCGGCGTCGGTCCGGGTCGGTGTTGCAGGGCTTATGTGATAGTCTTTGCCGGTTTCGCAAATGGATGCTGGCACCCGCTGTTTTCAGCGCGGCCCATTTGCCCACCGCCCGAGGAGTTTTCATGCGCGTGATTCAGATTTTCGCCGCCGCAGTCATTGCGCTGGCCAGTACCTTCAGCCTGTTCGCTCAGGCTGATGCGCCCGCCGAACAAGCCATTCGCAAGACGCTGGATTCACTCAAGCTGGAATTGCCAGTCGAAAGCATTGCGGCCAGCCCGCTGAACGGCCTTTACGAAGTCAAGCTCAAGGGCGGCCGCGTGCTGTATGCCAGTGGCGACGGGCAGTTCGTCATGCAGGGTTACCTGTTCCAGATCCAGGACGGCAAACCGGTCAACCTGACTGAGAAAACCGAGCGTCTGGCAATTTCCAAAACCATTAATGGCATCCCGACCGCTGAAATGGTGATCTACCCGGCCATTGGCGAAACCAAATCACACATCACCGTATTTACTGACACCACGTGCCCGTATTGCCACAAGCTGCACGCCGAAGTGCCGCAGCTGAACAAGATGGGTATCGAAGTCCGCTATGTTGCTTTCCCGCGTCAGGGCCTGGGTTCGCCCGGCGATGAGCAACTGCAGGCAGTCTGGTGCTCCAAGGATCGCAAGGGCGCCATGGACCGCATGGTCGATGGCAAGAACATCCAGGCGCCTAAATGCGCCAACCCTGTGACCAAGCAATTCGAAATGGGCCAGTCGATCGGTGTCAACGGCACACCGGCCATCGTCCTGGCTGACGGTCAACTGATCCCGGGCTACCAGCCTGCGGCGCAAGTGGCCAAACTGGCGCTCGGCGCAGAATAATCCAGCGTCATCAAGGTTTCCTTGAAGACCGTGGGACGACAGCTGTCAGCGTCGTCCCGTTAAATTGAGAGCCGCATGGTGACGTGCGGCTGTTTTCCACGGCCAGCCTCGAGTTGGCCGTTTTACGGGGAGTTCATAGTGAAACCGGTCAAAGTAGGCATCTGTGGGCTAGGTACTGTCGGTGGCGGTACCTTCAACGTACTTCAGCGTAACGCCGAGGAGATTGCCCGCCGCGCCGGGCGTGGAATCGAGGTGGCACAAATTGCCATGCGTACGCCGAACCCCAACTGCCAGATTACCGGTACCCCGACCACCAGCGATGTATTCGCGGTGGCAACCAACCCTGAAATCGATATCGTCATCGAGCTGATCGGCGGCTATACCATAGCCCGTGACCTGGTCCTCAAAGCCATTGAAAATGGCAAGCACGTCGTCACTGCCAACAAGGCGCTGATTGCCGTGCACGGTAACGAAATTTTCGCCAAGGCGCGCGAGAAGGGCGTCATCGTCGCGTTCGAAGCGGCAGTGGCGGGCGGTATTCCGGTAATCAAGGCAATCCGTGAAGGGCTGTCGGCAAACCGTATCAATTGGGTGGCCGGGATCATCAACGGCACGGGCAACTTCATCCTCACTGAAATGCGTGAAAAAGGTCGTACGTTCCCGGACGTCCTGGCCGAAGCTCAGGCGCTGGGTTATGCCGAAGCCGATCCGACCTTCGACGTCGAAGGCATCGATGCCGCGCACAAGCTGACCATTCTGGCTTCCATTGCGTTCGGTATCCCGCTGCAGTTCGACAAGGCCTACACCGAAGGCATCACCAAGCTGACCACTGCTGACGTGAATTACGCCGAAGCGCTGGGCTATCGCATCAAGCACCTGGGCGTTGCGCGCAGCACTGCCGCTGGCATCGAGTTGCGTGTTCACCCGACGCTGATCCCGGCCGATCGATTGATCGCCAACGTCAATGGCGTGATGAACGCGGTGATGGTCAATGGCGACGCTGCGGGTTCTACCCTGTTCTACGGCGCCGGTGCCGGCATGGAGCCTACGGCTTCGTCGGTGATCGCTGACCTGGTGGACGTCGTGCGCGCCATGACTTCCGACCCTGAGAATCGCGTACCGCACCTGGCCTTCCAGCCGGACTCGCTTTCCGCGCATCCGATCCTGCCGATCGAAGCCTGCGAAAGCGCGTACTACCTGCGAATCCAGGCCAAGGATCATCCGGGCGTGCTGGCGCAAGTGGCGAGCATTCTGTCGGAGCGCGGCATCAACATCGAATCCATCATGCAGAAGGAAGTCGAAGAACATGACGGCCTGGTGCCGATGATTCTGTTGACCCATCGCGTGATTGAGCAGCGCATGAATGACGCCATCCAGGCATTGGAAGCGTTGCAGGATGTGGTTGGTCCGGTAGTCCGGATCCGGGTCGAACATCTTAATTAACAGTCAGCGACAAGCTTCACGCGACAAGCTGCAAGCCTGAGCCGATTGGTTTTACTTGCAGCTTGAGCCTTGAGGCTTGCAGCTCAAACCGAAGGTTTGATTTTATGCGTTACATCAGTACCCGCGGCCAAGCGCCAGCTCTGAATTTCGAAGACGTGCTGCTCACTGGCCTGGCCAGCGATGGCGGCCTGTATGTGCCGGAAAACCTGCCGCGTTTCACTCAGGAAGAAATCGCTTCCTGGGCCGGGCTGCCTTATCACGAACTGGCTTTCCGTGTGATGCGCCCATTCGTGACCGGCAGCATCCCGGATGCGGATTTCAAGAAGATCCTCGAAGAAACCTACGGCGTGTTTGCCCACAGTTCGGTGGCGCCGCTGCGTCAGTTGAACGGCAACGAATGGGTACTGGAGCTGTTTCACGGCCCGACCCTGGCGTTCAAGGACTTCGCTCTGCAACTGCTGGGTCGTCTGCTCGACTACGTGTTGGCCAAGCGTGGCGAGCGCGTCGTGATTCTGGGCGCAACCTCTGGCGATACCGGTTCGGCGGCAATTGAAGGCTGTCGTCGCTGCGACAACGTCGATATCTTTATCCTGCACCCCAACAACCGGGTTTCGGACGTGCAGCGTCGGCAGATGACCACCATCTTCGGCGACAACATCCACAACATCGCCGTCGAAGGCAACTTCGACGACTGCCAGGAAATGGTCAAGAATAGCTTCGCTGATCAGGCTTTCCTCAAGGGCACGCGTCTGGTCGCGGTCAACTCGATCAACTGGGCGCGGATCATGGCCCAGATCGTTTACTACTTCCACGCGGCCCTGCAGCTGGGGGGCCCGGCGCGTTCGGTGTCGTTCTCGGTGCCGACCGGCAACTTCGGTGACATCTTCGCCGGTTACCTGGCCCGCAACATGGGGCTGCCGATCAATCAGCTGATCGTCGCCACCAACCGCAACGACATCCTGCACCGCTTCATGAGCGGCAATCAGTACGTCAAGGAAACCCTGCACGCCACGTTGTCGCCTTCGATGGACATCATGGTCTCGTCGAACTTCGAGCGTCTGCTGTTCGACATGCACGGTCGCAACGGCGCGGCCATTGCCGGCCTGATGGATACGTTCAAGCAAGGTGGCGGTTTCAGCGTCGAAGACGAGCGCTGGACCGAAACCCGCAAGCTGTTCGACTCCCTGGCCGTCAGTGACGAGCAGACCTGCGAAACCATCGCCGAGGTGTTTGCGCAAACGGGTGAGGTGCTGGATCCGCACACCGCCATTGGCGTCAAGGCGGCACGCGCCTGTCGTCGCAGCCTGGATACCCCGATGGTGATCCTCGGCACGGCCCATCCGGTCAAGTTTCCTGAGGCAGTGGAGAAGGCGGGCGTAGGAAAAGCGCTTGAGCTACCTGCACATTTGTCTGATTTATTCGAGCGTGACGAACGCTGCACCGTTCTGCCGAATGACCTCAAAGCCATACAGGCCTTCGTCAGCCAGCATGGCAATCGCGGCAAACCGTTGTAACGGTATCGTTGTGTAACAACTTTAGGCCCGCCACCCGGCGGGCCTTCTCATTTCCGCATGCCAAACTTTGGGTGTTTAGAATCTTGCGGATGAGTCAGTTTTAGTGAAAGAAGCAAACATTGCGCGTGCTTTAAAGGCACCCGGCCATGCAGCGAACAGGCGCGTATTGCACGCGGTGCTCTTGTCGATATTGCTGCTGCTCAGTCAATGGGCCTTCGCCGCCCAAAGCCTGCCGTTCAATCTTGTGGCTCCTTTCGTGGTGCTTGAGCCCTTGGCGCTCAGTATTCCGGATCGCCAATGGCTGCAGCAGCGCAAGAAATTGCGCGTCGGTATTTCCATTGCTGACTATGAACCCATCGACATCACCAGCGACCACAACCGCTACCAGGGAATCAGTGCCGATTACCTGAGCCTGATTGGCAGCAAGCTGGGTACGACGATTGAGGTTGTGGGTTTTGCCAAAAGGCACGAGGCCGTTGTTGCATTGCGCAACGGGACGATTGATATCCTGACCAGCGCCAACGGCTACGAGCGTGGACTAAGCGGGTTGGCCTATTCAAGCGACTATATGCCGGACCGCTCGTTCGTCATCGGTCGCGGCTCCGACACGGCGCTGCCTGCCAAGCTGGCCGGAAAAAAGATCGTATTGCTGGACGGCTATGCCGATGACCATGTCGTGCATACGACGTATCCCGACAGCGAGATCATTCTTGCTCCGAACCTGTTCAGTGCCCTGGAAGCTTTGAGTCACGGTGAAGCTGATGCCTTCATTGGCAACGAAGTGATCGCGCGTTCCTATATCGCCTTGCATCCGTATCTGGATTTCCAGATCAAGTTCGAGAGCGCGCTGCCGCCGATGGGGTTCGCGTTTGCGGTTCGCGACGACCAGAAACAGCTGTTATCGCTGATCAATGAAGCGCTGGTCAGTCTCGGTGCGGCGCTTAACCGTGAAATTCTCGGTCGTTGGACGCTGGGCCTGGGGTCTGATGTGAACGGCCAGCGTATAACGCTGAGCAATGCCGAAAGAAAATGGATCGTCAAACATCCCAATGTCACGGTGGCCACCAGTCAGCATCCGCCCTATATCTACAAAGACACGAACGGCCAGTGGGTCGGCTTGAATATCGATATCCTGGCGAGAATTTCGCGTCTGACCGGCCTGCAATTCGTGCATACGGAAGTCGCTTCAACCCGGGCGACCTTGAACCTGCTGCAAAGCGCTCACGCCGACATGAACACCACCCTGGCGGAGAATAACGAACGCAGGAAAATCCTCGATTTCACCTATGCCTTTGGTGGCAACAGTTGGGTGTTCGTGGTGCGGGCAGACAGCGAGTCGCCTGTTTCCCTGAAGGATCTGACGGGGCGCACGCTAGCATTGCCCGCCCGGCATGCGCTGGAAGAAGTCATCCGGCGCGAGTATCCCGACGTCAGGTTGCGCCAGGTGGCGAATTACGAAGAGGCGCGTCAGCAGGTCGCCAAAGGTCAGGCCGATGCCACTCTGCAGAATGAAGCGGGCGCTCACCTGAATCTGCCTGACACGCTCAAGGTCGGGCGCAGCGTCGATGGCCGATGGTCGCCGGACCGATTTTCTGTAATCAAGGCCCAGCCCGAGTTGCTGAGTATTCTGAACAAGGCCCTTGAGGAGTTTCCGGTACCTGAAATGCGCGCCATCCGCATGAAATGGCTCGGTGCGGTGGTCCCGCAGCCTTCCATCTGGAATCGGATTCCGGCCTGGGTTTACTGGGTCCTGGTTCTGGCGTTGCTCATCGGCATGGTTTCGCTGATCTGGAGCAGCCGCCTGAAGGTTCAGATTCGCCAGCGCCAGAAAGCCGAAGAAGCGCTCAACGATCAGCTCGCGTTCAAGCATGCGCTGCTCAACGGTATACCCAACCCGATTTATGTTCGTGATCTCATGGGGCGCCTGGTTTCCTGCAACAGCAGCTACGAAGAAAGTTTCGGGGTCAGTTTCGAGCAGATGAACGGGCGGCGCTTGATTGACGTCGACGTGATTCCCCATGAAAGCGCGCAGCAACTGCATGCTGATTACCTGACGTTGCTGGAAACACGCAAACCGGTGTTTGTAGACCGCAGCATGCAGCTGTTCGACAAACGGATTGATGCCCGGCAATGGACCGTGCCGTTTTTCCGTGCCGACGGTCAGCTGCAAGGTCTGCTGGGTGGGTGGATCGATATTTCCGACCGTAAACTGCTGGAATCCCGGTTACAGGAAGCCCGGCAGCAGGCGGATCGGGCCAGCGAGGCCAAGAGCGCGTTTCTGGCCAGCATGAGTCACGAAATTCGCACGCCGATGGGGGCGATCATCGGCTTGCTGGAGCTGGAGCGGGAAAAAGCGCTGCGCCTTGGCCAGGTGCCATCCCAAGGCCTGGAAACGGCCTTTCGGTCGGCAACGGAGCTGGTCGAACTGATCGGCGAAAGCCTCGATCTGGCAAAAATCGAAGCGGGTGGTCTGCAGTTGAACCTGGCTCTGGTGCCTTTGCAGCCATTCATGGCAGGCATCGTTCAGCTGTTCGAGGCCCAGGCCGCCGAAAAAGGCCTGGACCTGTCTCTGGATTTCGCCGAAGGAGCCCAGGGTTTTTATCAGCTGGACCCGCTGCGTTTGCGTCAGGTTCTGCATAATCTGCTGGCGAACGCCTTGAAATTTACCGACCGGGGCTCCGTGGTTCTGGGCATCGACGCCACGTCCCATGACGCTGAGTCGGTGCAATTGCACATCAGCGTTCGTGACTCCGGTGTTGGAATCAGCCCCGAGCAGCAAAGGGAGTTGTTCCAGCCATTCGTCCAGGGTAGCGAAGAGATCGCCGGGACTTATGGCGGAACAGGGTTGGGGCTGAGTATCTGTAAACAACTGGTCGAGTTGATGGGCGGAAAGATCAGCCTATCCAGCGAGGTGGGACAAGGCGGCACTGAAATTATCGTTGACGTCCCGATCAAGCGTGGCCCTGAAGTGCCCGCGACTTTGATCTCAACGCCGATTCAGACGCCGGCGGTACGCCGCCTGCGTCTGTTGGTCGTCGATGATCTTTCCGCGAATCGTCTGGTATTGACTCAACAACTGGAATTTCTCGGCCATCAGGTCGTGGCGGTTGAAGGGGGAGGGCCAGCTCTGGAACTGTGGCGTGAGGAGGCGTTTGATCTGCTGCTCACCGATTGCAATATGCCCGGAATGACCGGTTATCAGCTAGCCGAGACAATTCGGCTGTTGGAAAGCCAGGAGCAACGACAACGTTGCCCGATCATCGGCTGTACCGCCAACGCTTTGGTGGGAGAGGAACAACGTTGCATGGCTGCAGGTATGGATTCGGTCATCGTGAAACCTGTTTCGCTTGAGCGTCTGGCTCAGCTCCTCGCAGCCCATGCGCCGCCACTGAGCTTCGATATGGACGCGCTAAGACGTTTGACCCAGGCCAACCATGAGCAAATGCAGCGCATGCTTGCCGAACTCTGGAGAAACCTGGATCAAGAACAGGGTTTTATTCAGCAGGCTGTCGAACGGCACGACTGGAAGGCCTTGAGCGCCATCACGCACCGTTTGAAGGGCGCGGCCTGTCTGGTTGATGCTGTCGAGCTGGCCAGGGCCTGCGCTGGCGTTGACGAACATGCGCGCAATGAGTCGGAAGCCGCCCTGGATGAACACTGGCCAATCCTGCAACGGTCCATGGTTCGCTTGCGAGCCGACATCATTTTGCAGCTGGATCAGCCCCCGTTTTAGGACATGTCCTATAGGGCACAGAGAAGTGACTGGTTAAAGTACAGGGCATTCGGCCAGGCGGCCTGGAGTCAGGAAACCGATCGTGCGTTCACTTACCGTATTGATACTAGAAGACAACCCTTTCCAGCTGATGGCGTTGCATCAAATGCTCAACGCCAATCAGATTTTCGATGTGCTGACCGCCCCCAGCGTTGCTCAGGCGCGGCAGTCGTTGAACAAACGCGGCGGGGTAGACATCGCAATCTGCGATCTGATGATGGAAGGGCCTGATGGTCTGGAACTGATTCGTCATCTGGCGCTGAGCGGTCAGGCGCGCGCCGTGATCATCCTCAGCAGCACCGAGCCCAGCGTTCAGGAAAGCGTTGCGCAGCTGGCTCGGCAGCAGGGCATCGCAGTGTTGGGCTGTCTGCAAAAACCGGCGTCGACAGTCGCCATCGGCGAGCTGCTGGAGGCCTACGATGCGCTGCCGGATGCTTGCGATGAGCCCTTGCCGACGCCACGTTCCGCCCTGACCTTCCAGGAGTTGTACCCGGCGGCACAGCACGGGGCAATTGATTTGTCGGTGTTGTCCGAGCAATGGGTCGCCTGTTATCAACCCAAGGTCAGCTTGTCTGGCGAAGTACTCGGCGTGGAAGCCTTGGTGCGCTGGCAGCATCCGGAGTACGGATTATTGACCCCCGACCGCTTCATGCCCGCCCTGGAAGGCGCGGGGTTGATGGTGCCGTTGACCTGGCGGGTGCTTGGTCTGGCGCTGAAGCTGTCTGCCGATATGTTGTGCGAGCAGGGCGAGGCGTTGCCGGTGGCGGTCAATATCACGCCGCAAATGCTTGAACTGCCCGATTTTGCTGAACAGGTACTCGCCCGGCTGGTGCACTTCGGATTACCCGCGCAGATCCTTACCCTGGAGATCGTCGAGCAGGCCGCTCCCGAACCTTCGACCTGGCAAGTGGAAGGCCTGCTGCGCTTGCGTATGCATGGCTGCAAGCTGTCCATCGATGATTTTGGTACCGGCGCGTCGAACCTTGAGCGGCTGCTGCAACTGCCTTTCACCGAGCTCAAGGTGCCTGCTGAATTTGTGCGCGACATGGCAGACGACTCGCGCAAGAGTGCCGTGGTTGCTGGTGCAATGCTCATCGCACGGAGGATGTCACTGGACGTGGTGTTTGAGGGGGTCGAGTCAATGGATGACTTCTATTCGGTGATGGCGCTGGGCGGCGCATCCCTGCAAGGGTATTTCATCTCCCGGCCGTTGTTAGTGCGTGATGTGCTGCCGTGGATTACAGAGCGCACGGGCCTGGAAGCCAGCCAGCTCGGGCCGCAAAGCGGGCTCAGCCGAGGCCATTCTCCTGCAGGTAAATGAACAGCGCGGCCTCGTTTGCCAACCCCAGTTTGCGCATCGCGTTGATTTTTTGCGCACTTACGGTTTGCTTGCTGCGATTCAGTTGCATGGCGATTCCTCCGATTGTCATTCCCGCTGCGAGCAGCCTTATGACTTCCAGCTCACGCGGTGACAGCGGTCTTACGGTCCCGTTCAGGTCATGGTCGGCGGCATCCAGCATGATCTGGCGCACGGAGTCGGCGATATACAGATGTTTGCGACGCACGTTGGCGATGGCTGCAGGAAGTTCGCCAGCGACACTGGCTTTGCTTAACAGCCCCTGGACTTTCAAATCGAGAATCGCTCGAAACAACGCGGCGTTGTTGAGCATGGTGACCACGACGATGGGCAGCGTCGGAAAGTCCCGGCGGATTTTCTGCAACAGCCGCAAGCCGTCGTTGTGGTGTTCGTCGGGCATCATGAAGTCCGTCACCAGCACATCAGCTTCAACCCGCCGAAGGATCTCCAGCAGCTCATCCGGATTGCTGGCCTGGGCGATGACTTTCGCGCAATTGTTCTGCTCCAGCACCACCCGCAAACCGATGAGAAATATGGGATGGTCGTCGGCCAGGATGATGCGCAAGGATTTCTCGGCGTAAGCGCTCACAATGTTCATTCCAATTGATTGCATATCGGGGCGCATCCCCATGAGCGGCGGCAGGTTGCGCGGTCCTTATCTCGATTAGATATCAGGATTGGACATGCTGCGGCTCCATGGCGGGAGAAGTCTGCGTAGGAACAGGTCGTGATTCTCCGCGAAATTTCCTACAGTTTGTTTGCGGCGGCCTGGCGCTATCGCGCAGCAAGCATTCTCCCCTGAGGCGATCGGCCCGCGTTCCGACTTGCCCGAGAGCCCTCTGTAGGAGCGAATTCATTCGCGAAGCAGTGTTTCAGGCGCTGAATCTCTGCCGGATGTACCGGCTCATCGCGAATAAAATCGCTCGTGCCGGGCCGGTTTTTTCTCTGTCACATTCAGCTGGCATGCTCAAGTGCTCGGTTAGTTGCACCCTCTGGTCAAGCAATAAGAACTTTCTGATGACGCCGATGGTCATTGATAAGCACCTTTGCATTCAAACTGTTGAGTGGTGATCTAGATGGAAAATATCAGCTTACTGCTAAGTCAGGCTCTGGCCCCTTACCAAGCCCACATTGGGCCGGCCGGACCTCAGGGTGAGCGTTTGGTCTCGCTCAAGGATGCGTCTGGAGCTGTGGTGATCAAGCGTGTTTTCAGCGCAGCGCAACTGGGCGACAAACGCCAGTTGACGGACGTGGTCGACGGTTTGCGCCGTGATCTGATGGTTGCCGAAGGGCGAATAGAGCCTTCTGTGATTGCTGCAATGCGTCATGCGGCGTTGAGTCGCCCGTTTATCTCGTCGCCCGTTTTTGTTTAACCGGTTCGGGAACCTTATGGTGGCCGTACGCTCTGATTAATTACGGCAGGTTCAAACATTGTGCTCCGGTGATTGATGCCTGCCGTACTGGTCCCTATGGACCACGGTTTACCCCGAGTAGTCTCCCCGCTGCTCGGGGTTTCTTTTTTTCAGGGCCGGCACATTCTTGCCGCCCGCTGGCATTTACCGCTGCTCATCCTCAAAGAATGCCTTGGCATCCTGCAGATACTCTTCACGCTGGCCGTCAGGCAGCCACTGCGCGTACAGCCCGATCAAGCTGGTTTTGCGCAGCACCCGCATCTCCCGATTGATGATCTCCATCGCCTGCTGGCCTTGGGGGGAGTTCGAGCATCCGACATGGGTAAATTGATATTTAGGCGTGCCCTTGACCGGCAGGAATGTCAGCTCTTCCTCGACAATGCCTTGTTGGCGAGCCTGATAAAGCGCTTCGGGCCAATAGCTGATCAAGGCTTGCAAGCGGCCCAGGCGTTCCATTTGCAGCAAGCTGCCGATGGCGTCATTGCCGTAATGCAGATTGAGTTCATTTGCTGGAGTGTCACGCAGGATTCGGTCGATGACCGGTCCGTAGCTCCGTTCGGCAACCACGCCGAGCTTGATCGTCCGGCTCTTGAGCAGCGCCTCCAGATCGATCTGGTTCTCGGACAGGAACGGCTTGAAGCTGTCCATATCGTCCTGACGCACCACCAGACCATTGCTGCGTACTGCATAAGTCGGGATCGAAAACAGCAGGTTTTTCGCCCGTTCGGCAGTCCAGAGCAGCATTGGATCACAGGTAAACGACGACTTATCGACAAGCATCTGCATGCCTCTGGCACGATTCACGCGCATCAGCAGGTGCTCGTATTCCGGCATTCGGGCAATCAGCAGTGGCAGCAGCCTGTCGATAGCGCCCTGACCCTGTTGCGGACCGGAGAAAATCGTCACTGGTGGCATGTCGCGCAGCAGCCAGATCAACGTTTCTTTCCCCTGACTGCTGGAGGGCAAGGCACACAGCGTCAGCAAGGCCAGTAAAGAAGCCATGCAAGACCTGGCGGGCGGCGCGCTGCAATAAGGCATTCGCGAATGTCTTCCCCGAGAAATGGCTGAGTATAGGACGGTAAAAAAGACGCTGGGGTGATCAGCGTTTGAAACAGACATATTCAGCAACAATGCCAGCAATGCCGCCGAGGATATCGTTTTTTTTGATTGAATATCAAAGCCTTGAAACCAATTAGCACCAATTGAACCAATGTGCATGACAGTGGCCTGGATTTCCAGTGATTCGCCGCGTTGCAGGTCCGCCACAAGTGTCCATCGGTACTTGCCGTCAGCTGATCGGCCGGCTTTGGTCGTTCAATGGGGCTGCATCGGGTAGACTTGCCGCCTTTCCTCGCATCTAGAAGCCCGTTCATGGCCCAGCCGTCCACGACCTACAAATTCGAACTGAACCTCACCGACCTGGATCGTGGGGTTTACGAGAGTGTCAAACAGACCATCGCCCGTCACCCTTCGGAAACCGAAGAACGCATGACAGTGCGTCTGCTTGCCTATGCCTTCTGGTACAACGAGCATCTGTCGTTCGGTCGTGGGTTGTCGGAAGTCGACGAGCCCGCACTCTGGGAAAAAAGCCTGGACGACCGCGTGTTGCACTGGATTGAAGTCGGGCAGCCTGACGCCGATCGCCTGACCTGGTGCTCGCGTCGTACTGAACGCACCAGCCTCCTGGCTTACGGTAGTCTGCGTGTCTGGGAAGGCAAGGTCATCCCGGCGGTCAAGAACCTGAAGAACGTCAATATCGCTTCAGTGCCGCAAGAGATTCTCGAAGTGCTGGCCAAGGACATGCCCCGCGTCATCAAATGGGACGTCATGATCAGTGAAGGCACGATTTTCGTGACCGACGATCGTGGTCAGCATGAAGTCCAGTTGCAGTGGCTTACGGGCGAACGTGGCTGAGTGACAGGCTCTACGCTTTAGATCGATAACCACAGAGAACCAGCGAAAACCGCATGCGCATCGAACCTCGTCTGTTGCCGGAAACCCTGCCTTTTCTCGGCGATTTGCCGCCATTGCTTACCCGGCTGTATGCCTCGCGGGGCGTGTTGTCGGAGGCCGAACTCGACAAGAGTCTGGCGCGGCTGATCCCGTATCAGCAACTCAAGGGCATTGATGCCGCGGTGGATCTGCTGGTGACAGCGCTCAACGAGCGCCAGCGTATTCTGATCGTCGGCGACTTTGACGCAGACGGCGCCACGGCGAGTACCGTTGGCGTACTGGGTTTACGTCTGCTGGGCGCGGCCCATGTGGATTATCTGGTTCCCAACCGCTTTGAATATGGCTACGGCCTGACCCCGGAAATCGTCGCCGTCGCTTTGCAGCGTCAGCCGCAACTGCTGATGACCGTGGATAACGGCATTTCCAGCGTCGAAGGTGTGGCCGCTGCCAAGGCGGCCGGCTTGCAGGTATTGGTCACCGATCACCACTTGCCAGGCCATGAGCTTCCCGCCGCTGACGCCATCGTCAATCCCAACCAGCCGGGCTGTACCTTTCCGAGCAAGGCGCTGGCCGGGGTCGGGGTGATTTTCTATGTGTTGATGGCCTTGCGTGCGCGGCTGCGGGAAAACGGCTGGTTCGAGGCCAATCAACGCACGCAACCCAATCTGGGCGAGTTGCTGGATCTGGTCGCTCTGGGCAGCGTTGCCGACGTCGTGCCGCTGGATGCCAATAATCGCATCCTCGTCCATCAGGGCCTGATGCGTATTCGCGCCGGGCGTGCACGTCCCGGACTCAAAGCCATTCTCGAAGTCGCCCGCCGTGAAGCGTCGCGCATCACTTCAACGGACCTGGGCTTCATCATCGGCCCACGCCTCAACGCGGCGGGGCGTCTGGATGACATGAGTCTGGGCATCGAATGCCTGCTCTGCGAAGACGAAACCCTGGCGCGGGAAATGGCCGGCCAGCTGGATGAGTTGAATCAGGATCGCAAATCCATCGAGCAAGGCATGCAACGCGAAGCGTTGGCCCAACTCAAGGATCTGCCGTTGGAATCGATGCCGTTCGGTCTGTGTCTGTTCGAACCGGACTGGCATCAGGGCGTGATCGGCATTCTTGCTTCGCGCCTCAAAGAACGTTATCACCGGCCGACCATTGCCTTTGCCAGCGCGGGCGATGGCGTGCTCAAAGGTTCGGCGCGCTCGGTGCCGGGTTTTCATATTCGTGATGCGCTGGATGCGGTCGCAGCGCGGCATCCGGAACTGATCAGCAAGTTCGGCGGGCATGCCATGGCGGCGGGCCTGTCCTTGCCTGAGGCCAATTTCCCCGCGTTCGCCGAGGCGTTTGATGTCGAGGTGCGGCGTCAGCTCAATGAAGATGATCTGACGGGACGCTTGCTGTCCGACGGAGCCCTGGCGGTCGAGGAATTCCACTTGGAGCTGGCCCGTGCCCTGCGCAATGCTGGCCCTTGGGGACAACATTTCCCCGAACCCCTGTTTCATGGCGTGTTCCAGTTGGTAGAGCAGCGGGTGGTGGGCGAGCGGCATTTGAAGATGGTGCTGAAAAGCGAATGTGGCACGGTCAAGCTCGATGCCATCGCGTTTGGCGTGGATCGCGACATTTGGCCCAACCCGAACATTCGCTGGGTTGAACTGGCCTACAAACTGGACCTCAACGAGTTTCGCGGCAATGAAACGGTGCAACTGATGGTGGCGCATATCGCCCCGCGCTAACGATCAGCAGGAACCCTCGGTTGCAAAGGATTGTCGACTAATCTCTTGGTACGGTTTAACCACCAGCCCAAACGACATTATTCAGCCTGAGAGGTCCCCATGAGCCTGTTGCTAGAACCTTATACCTTGCGCCAGCTGACCCTGCTCAATCGCATTGCCGTATCGCCGATGTGCCAGTACTCATCGGTGGATGGTCTGGCCAATGACTGGCATCTGGTTCACCTCGGCAGCCGAGCAGTCGGCGGCGCTGGCCTGATTTTCACCGAAGCCACGGCGGTGACCAAGGACGGCAGGATTACCCCCGAAGACCTCGGTCTGTGGAATGACGAGCAGATCGAACCCCTGCAACGCATTACCCGCTTCATCACTGCGCAAGGTGCAGTCGCCGGCATTCAGCTGGCTCACGCCGGGCGCAAGGCCAGCACCTGGCGGCCATGGCTGGGCAAATCCGGCAGTATCAAGGCGGAAGAGGGCGGCTGGACACCTTGGGGTCCGTCGCCGATTGCCTTCGATCCGAAGCACACCGCGCCCGTGCAGCTCAGCGAAACGCAAATCCAGGAGGTGATCCAGGCCTTCGTCGATGCCGCTAAACGCGCGTTGACTGCCGGCTTCAAAGTCGTGGAAGTGCATGCCGCCCACGGTTATCTGCTGCACCAGTTCCTTTCGCCGCTGAGCAATCAGCGTCAGGATCAATACGGTGGTTCCTTCGAAAATCGCATTCGCCTGACCCTGGAAGTGACCGCAGCGGTACGCGCGGTCTGGCCCGAAGAGCTGCCATTGTTCGTTCGCGTGTCGGCTACCGATTGGGTGGAAGATGGCTGGAATCCGGATGAGACGGTCGAACTCGCACGTCGCCTCAAGGATCTGGGCGTGGACCTGATTGATGTTTCTTCGGGCGGCACTTCGGCCAACGCAGAAATTCCGGTCGGCCCGGGTTATCAGACCCGCTTCGCCGAACGTGTGCGCAAGGAATCGGGCATGGCCACTGGCACCGTAGGCATGATCACCGAACCCGCCCAAGCCGAGCACATCCTGCGCACCGGTCAGGCCGATATCATCCTGCTGGCCCGCGAACTGCTGCGCGACCCGTACTGGCCGCTGCACGCCGACGACGACCTGGGCGGTCGCCTGGCAACCTGGCCCGCGCAGTATCAGCGCGCTACCCATCGTGATCAGCCGATCCATGAGTCGGATTTGCGCGATTGATTGAGACCGTTCGGTGCTTGCTGAATCCAACGTTCAGCAAGCATTGGTATCAGGTTGTTCTCAAACGCTCGGCACCGATGGCCGCTTCGGCCAGGTACCGTTCTTGCCCATCCAGATGCTGCCGGTAATGCTCACGCAGCGGCGCTACCCAAGTAGCGACTTCAGATTGAAGATTTCCTCAACCAGCTCCAGGCGCCACAGCACCAGCGGTCAGGTAATTCGAATCCGCCCCGGCCACTGTTTAACTCTTGAATATCATATGCCTGACCGTAGTCGCGGTATTCGTGTCATGCCGCGTAGACCACTGATGTCACGGCCAGTTTTATTGAAGCAAGCTTGTGGGTTTTTCCACTGCTTTGCTAAACCGCCTGAGGCGTTTCTTGCTCGGACAAAAAACGTGCAACGACGCCTTCGGTCGTCAGGCTCCAGCCTGTTACAACGACCTTGCGATCTGTTTGTCTGGTCAAGTCGAAGGCGCGCTTCGTGGAATTTAGCATGACCCACCCTTCCTTTTGCCCGTAGTTGGCGTCGAATACTCCAGTTTTCAAATAGCGCGCCAACACGACAGCATCCATGTCTCCCAGCAAAATGAAACCATCCTGGTCTTCGACAGTATTGCGCCATTCAACGGGCGAGGCAGATCCGGGCAGTGCAGCGGCTAAGCTATCTCCGCCATTGAACGATAGATCGCGGGAGCCGTCTGCCTCGAAACTAAACAGGAGTCCATTATTTTCGGAATTCGCAGCCGTATAGTTGGCGACCAGCAGCAGCTTGTTTTTGCTGTGTGATATCAATGATGTAACAAATCCATACTTACCGAGCGGCGAGGTGATAATCACAGACCCCAGATTGCCAAATGATAGGTCGGCAGTGCCATCACTGTTGTAACGATTGATATACATGGTTGGAGTACTGGTGCTCAAATGCCCCGCTACCACTATTTTCCCTTCCGGAGTTATTACGTGGCAGTCGGCATTGTTTTCCAATTCGGGTTTTATATACACATAGCCGTTATCCTGAAACTTTGTATCCAATGTGCCGTCGGCGAGAAGGCGTCCCAAGATGCTGAAGACAGGACGATCTGGCCCAACGGAATATATAAACGTTTTGGAAAACAGGATTTCCCCTTCCGGCAGCGGTGTCAACGTGCAGCTGCTGCGCACCGGCCACGGGTCAGATATGCCGCTTCGGGGATAGGTGCTGCAATCTGATACACCTGTTGGCGCCGTTGCATTGATATATGCTACTCCGTTGGAACCGAAAGACAGGTCGGGCTTTCCATTGCTGTCCAGGCGGCTGATCGCCGCTTCGTAAATCCCCGGCTCCGGCTGGTAGACCCCGGAAAGAAGAATATCGCCGTTGGAAAGTTCAATGCATGAAGTGGCGTGGGAAGCGACGTTATCAACAAAGAAATCGTGTGCTATACCTGTTCCATCGTTTCCGAACGAGGGATCCAGTGCGCCATTTTCATCCAGTCTGATCAGCGCATAGTGATATGGGTATGGCCGTTTAGTTGCACTGATCAGAATTTTTCTTTGTGAAGTGGTTATTACTCCATAGGTTTGTTCAATAAGATCGGAATCAAAGGTGTAAATACCCAGACTGGCAAAACTTTGATCGAGATCCCCTGCGGTAATTTCAGTTACTGGTTTGATGCTGTCCATGTCACATCTCCCTCAAGCGGTTTTAACAAAGTCTCCTTCGGACGGCTTCATTGAAGTCTGCGACGCACAGATGCGAATAGTCTACTGTCAGAAGTGACAGTGGTGAAAACTTATGGCTATAAGTCGGAGGCGAATAGACCGTGCCCGGTTACTACAGCGGGAAGTGGTTGACTCGCCCGCTGTAGATCTACCGGGTTCAATGCTTAAACATCACATGCCTCACCGTGGTGTAGTCCTCCAACCCATACATCGACAGGTCCTTGCCGTAGCCGGACAGTTTTTGTCCGCCGTGGGGCATTTCGCTGACCAGCATGAAGTGGGTGTTGACCCAGGTGCAGCCGTATTGCAGGCGTGCGGCCAGGCGGTGGGCGCGGCCGATGTCCTGGGTCCAGACGGACGAAGCCAGGCCGTAGTCGGATTCGTTGGCCCAGGCCAGCACTTGCGCTTCGTCCTCGAATTTCGTTACCGAGACAACCGGGCCGAACACTTCACGGCGGACGATTTCGTCGTCCTGCTGGGCGTCGGCGATGACGGTGGGTTCGAAGAAGAAGCCATTGCCTTCCACGGCTTTGCCGCCGGTAATCAGCCGCGTATGGGACTGGGCGAGGGCGCGCTCGACGAAACCGGCGACGCGGTCGCGATGCTGGGCACTGATCAGCGGGCCGAGTTCGGTTTGCGGGTCGTTTTGCAGGCCGTATTTGATGCTGCTGACCGCTTCGCCCAGCTTCTCGACGAACTTGTCGTAGATGCCTTGCTGCGCGTAGATCCGACAGGCGGCGGTGCAATCCTGACCGGCGTTGTAGAAGCCGAAAGTGCGAATTCCTTCGACAGCCGCGTCGATGTCGGCGTCATCGAAGATGATCACCGGCGCCTTGCCGCCCAGTTCCATGTGCATGCGTTTGACTGTGCCAGCGGTGCTGGAAATGATGTGCGAGCCGGTGGCAATCGAGCCGGTCAGTGACACCATGCGCACTTTGGCGTGGGTGATCAGCGCATTGCCAACGGTCGAGCCACGCCCGAACACCAGGTTCAGCACGCCTGCGGGAAAGATATCCTTCGCCAGCTCCACCAGACGCAACGCAGTCAGCGGCGTTTGTTCGGACGGCTTGAGCACCACCGTATTGCCTGCGGCCAGCGCCGGAGCGATTTTCCAGGCGACCATCATCAGCGGGTAGTTCCATGGCGCAATCGAGGCGATCACGCCAATCGGATCGCGGCGGATCATCGATGTGTGCCCCGGAAGGTATTCACCGGCTGCCGAACCGCCCATGCAGCGACTGGCGCCGGCGAAGAAACGGAACACATCGGCAATCGCCGGGATCTCGTCGTTCAAGGCCGCGCTATAAGGTTTGCCGCAGTTGTCGGACTCAAGCCTGGCCAATTCTTCGCCGTTGGCTTCGATGGCGTCGGCCAGTTTCAACAGCAACAGGGAGCGGTCCTTGGGCGGGGTTTGCGACCAGCTTTCGAAAGCGACATCGGCGGCGCGCACGGCGGCATCGACCTGAGCTTCGCTGGCTTCCTTGAGTTCCACCAGCACCCGGCCCAATGCCGGGTTGAACACCGCCTGGCTCGGACCTTCACCCGCCACGAGCTGGCCGTTGATCAGCAGTCTGGTTTGCATGATGTTCTCCTTGATCAAGCCTTCGGGTTATTTACCGCCGCTGCCTGCCACGCTTTCACCACCACGGGTCAGGTAATACGCGCCGAGGATCGGCAACATGGTGACCAGCATGACCAGCATCGCCACGACGTTGGTCACCGGCACGTCCCGTGGGCGGCTGAGCTGGTTGAGCAGCCAGATCGGCAGCGTGCGTTCATGACCTGCCGTAAATGTGGTGACGATGATCTCGTCGAACGACAAGGCAAACGCCAGCATGCCCCCGGCCAGCAGCGCCGAGCCAAGATTGGGCAGAATGATGTAGCGAAAGGTTTGCCAGCCGTCGGCGCCCAGATCCATCGACGCTTCGATGAGGCTGTGGGACGTGCGACGCAAGCGGGCGATGACATTGTTATAGACGATGACCACGCAAAATGTGGCGTGGCCGACAATGATCGTGAACATGCCCGGCTCGATGCCGAGAGTCTTGAACGCCGCCAGCAGCGCCAGCCCGGTAATGATGCCGGGCAGGGCGATGGGCAGGATCAGCATCAGGGAAATCGCGTCCTTGCCGAAAAAGTCCCGCCGATACAGCGCGGCCGACGCCAGGGTGCCGAGGACCATGGCGATCAGCGTTGCCACACAGGCGATCTCCAGGGAAAGCTTGATCGCCTCCAGTACGTCAGGCCTGGCGAACGCAACGCTGAACCACTTCAAGGTGAAACCCTGCGGCGGAAAGCTGAAGGCAGCGTCCTGGGTGTTGAAGGCGTACATGAAGATGATCAGGATCGGGAAATGCAGAAACACCAGCCCGCCCCAGGCAGCGATGCGCAAACCGAGGGAAGGCCGGTCTGTTTGTGGCGCAGATTTAGAGCGCATCGAAAGCCCCCAGACGTTTGACGATGGACAGGTAAATCGCGATCAGCACAATCGGCACCAGAGTAAACGCCGCCGCCATGGGCATATTGCCAATCGCGCCTTGCTGGGCGTAAACCATGCTGCCGATGAAATACCCCGGCGGGCCGATCAGTTGCGGCACGATGAAATCGCCGAGCGTCAGGGAAAAGGTGAAGATCGAGCCGGCGGCGATCCCTGGGATCGACAGCGGCAGAATCACCTGCATGAAGGTCTGGCGCGGCCTGGCGCCGAGGTCCGCCGAAGCTTGCAGCAGGGACGGCGGCAGTCTCTCCAGCGAGGCCTGAATGGGCAGGATCATGAACGGTAACCAGATATAAACGAATACCAGAAAGCGGCCCAGATACGACGTCGATAACGTGCTGCCGCCAACCCCCGGAATGCCGAGAATGAACTGCAACAGTGGCTCCAGCCCCAGATGCTGGACGAACCACTGCGCGACACCACCTTTGGCCAGCAGCAAGGTCCAGGCGTAGGCCTTGACGATATAACTGGCCCACATCGGCAACATCACTGCGATGTAGAAGAGCGCCTTGATGTTGCCACTGGTGTAGCGCGCCATGTAGTAAGCGATCGGGAAGGCGATCACGCCACTGGCGATGGAAACCGCGACCGCCATGGTCAGGGTACGCTTGATAACGTCGAAGTTTGCCGGCTGGAACAGCGCAGCGAAGTTGGCCAGGGTCAGCTCTGGAGTGACCGCCATGGTGAAGTCGTCAAACGTATAGAAGCCCTGCCAGATCAGGCTGAGCAGCGAGCCGAAATACACCGCGCCGAACCAGAGCAGCGGCGGGATCAGCAGCAGTGCCAGATACAGGTTCGGGCGCATGTACAACACATCGCAAAAGCGTCGCAGCACTGATCGGTCCGGTCCGGACGCCGCCTGACTCATGTCACTGTGCTCCGGTTGCGGAGGTATCAATGGCTGACGCATCGCTCAACGCAACCATCGCTTCCTTGGCCCAGCGCACCGCCAGGCGCTGGCCGGGTGCGTGCTGACCGGTATCGTCCAGCCATTGCGTATTGGCCTGGCTGATGCTCAATAACTGCCCGCTTTCCAGCGCCAGTTCGTAACGTGTCGAGCTGCCTTGATACTGAACATCATGCAGCACGCCGCTGATTTCTATCTCATGGCTCGCCAGCGGGCCTGTCGCGAAGCGGATATGTTCCGGGCGAATGGAAAAAGGCTGTGCATTGCCGCTCAGCTGTCGGGCCAGATCGCCACGCAGCACATTCGAGGTGCCGACGAACTCGGCGACAAAGATCGTGGCGGGTTTCATGTACAGATTGCGCGGGGTATCGACCTGCTCGATGCGGCCTTTATTGAACACGGCAACCCGGTCGGACATGGACAGCGCTTCGGTCTGGTCATGGGTGACGAAGATGAAGGTGATGCCCAGCTGGCGTTGCAGCTTCTTCAGTTCGCCCTGCATTTGCTCGCGCAACTTGAGGTCAAGCGCGCCCAACGGTTCGTCGAGCAACAGCACCCGAGGACGATTGACCAACGCCCTGGCCAGGGCAACCCGCTGGCGCTGACCGCCGGACAACTGCACCGGCTTGCGCTGGCCATAACCGTCGAGAGCGACCATCGCCAGGGCTTCGTCGGCGCGGGCGTAGCGTTCGGCCTTGCCGACACCCTTGACCTTCAATCCGTAGGCGACGTTGTCCCGCACGTTCATGTGCGGGAACAGCGCGTAATCCTGAAACACCGTGTTCACGTCGCGTTGGTAGGGCGGCAGGCCAGCGGCTTCTTCGCCATGAATGCGGATCGAGCCCGCGCTGGGCTGCTCGAATCCAGCGATCAATCTCAGGCAAGTGGTCTTGCCCGAACCTGATGGCCCGAGCATGGAGAAGAACTCACCATCCTCGATCTGGATGGAAACCCGATCAACGGCCTTCACCTCGCCAAACTGCCGGGAGACGTTGGTGAACTCGACTGCTAAGGGCATTTTGTTTGCTCCGCTAGGACCGCTGCTTAGCACTGTGGGAGCGAACTTGTTCGCGAAAGCGGTGTGTCAGGCGCTGATGTTTTGCCTGAAAGACCTTCGCGAGCAAGCTCGCTCCCACAAGGTCGCTATCTGCCACCCATAATTGCAATGTAGTCCTGGGTCCAGCGGCTGTAGGGCACGAACTTGCCGCCTTCGGCCTGTGGGGTTTTCCAGAAGGCAATGTGCTCGAACTGATCGAAGCCATTGGTCGCGCAACCTTGAGGGCCGAGCAATTCATTGGTCTTGCACGCTTCGGGTACGGCGGGGAGCGAGCCAAACCAGGCCGCGACGTCGCCCTGGACCTTCGGTTGCAGCGACCAGTCCATCCATTTGTAGGCGCAATTCGGATTTTTGGCATCGGCGTGCAGCATGGTCGTGTCGGCCCAGCCGGTGGCGCCTTCCTTGGGAATGGTCGAGGCGACGGGCTGCTTGTCGGCTTGCAGGCCATTGACCATGTAACCCCAGGAACTTGAGGCTGCGACGCCTTCGTTCTTCACGTCGCTCATCTGCACCGTCGCGTCATGCCAGTAGCGGTGGATCAACGGTTGCTGTTTGCGCAGCAGATCCAGCACGGCGGCGTATTGGGTTTCGGTCAGCTGGTAGGGATCGACGATGCCCAGTTCCGGCTTGGCGGATTTGAGGTACAGCGCCGCGTCGGCGATATAGATCGGGCCGTCGTAAGCCTGGACCCGGCCTTTGTTGGGTTTGCCGTCGGGAAGATCCTGCGCCTCGAACACCACGCTCCAGCTTATCGGTGGCACCGGGAATACCGTGGTGTTGTACATCAGGACGTTCGGGCCCCATTGATAGGGCGTGCCATAGGTTTGCTGGTTAACCACGTACCAAGGACCGCCCTTGAGGCGCGGGTCGAGGTTTTTCCAGTTGGGGATCAGTGCAGTGTTGATCGGCTGGACGCGCTTGCCGGCGATCAGCCGCAACGATGCGTCGCCTGATGCCGTCACCAGGTCATAGCCGCCTTTGGTCATCAGGCTGACCATTTCGTCGGAAGTCGCGGCGGTCTTGACGTTGACCTTGCAGCCGGTTTGCTGCTCGAAGCCCGTTACCCAGTCGTACGCTTTGTCGCTTTCGCCCCGCTCGATATAGCCCGGCCAGGCAACGATATCCAGTTGGCCTTCGCCGTCGCCGACGGCTTTGAGCGTTTCGGCGGCCTGTACGCTGACGCTGGCGATCAGGCCGGTGACGAGTGCGCTCAGGAGTGCAGTTCTGTGTGCTGACATAAGGTTCCCTCTTCTATAGTTATGTTCGGGGCAGTTATCAACAGCGGTAGTGCGACGACGGTGCAGCGACGTTATTGGAATGCTCACAATGTGCCGGAGCGCCGGTTGCCTTGCAACATCCAGAAGTACACCTGAAGCCAGTGGCGACACACTTCGTTTTAATCTGCCTGCCACTGAACTGCCTGAGAAGGCAACGGAGGCTTTCATGAACACGCGTGGTTTACTCGACCAACTTCTCAAATCCGGCCAGCAAATGTTGCAAGACAAGGCGGGCGGATCGCGACCGGCTGGAACATCCTCGTCGGGTGGTCTGGGTGGTCTTGGCGATCTGCTCGGCGGCGCGGGCAAATCGTCTTCCGGCGGCCTCGGCGATCTGCTGGGTGGCGCTGGCAAGGGCGGCTTGGGCGGCCTGTTGTCGGGTGCCGGAGGTGGCGCGCTGGCGGCGGGTGCCCTCGGCATGCTACTGGGCAATAAAGGCGGCCGCAAAATGGGCGGCAAAGTGCTGACCTACGGCGGTCTGGCGGCGCTTGGGGTTCTGGCCTACAAGGCTTATGGCAACTGGCAGGCCAGCCAGGGTTCCGCGCCACAGAATGAACCGCAAACCATCGATCGTCTGCCACCCGCGCAGGTCGAGGAGCACAGCCAGGCAATCTTGCGAGCCCTGGTCGCTGCCGCCAAGTCCGACGGCCATGTCGATGAGCGCGAACGCGTGCTGATCGAGGGCGAATTCACCAAACTGACCAATGATCAGGAGCTGCAACACTGGCTTCAGGCCGAGTTGAACAAGCCTCTGGACCCTGCGGAAGTCGCCCGCGCCGCCGCGACACCGGAAATGGCCGCAGAGATGTATATCGCCAGCGTCATGCTCGTGGATCAAGAGCACTTCATGGAACGCGCCTATCTCGATGAGCTGGCGCGGCAATTGAAGCTTGAGCCGGGTCTCAAGGCAGAACTGGAAGCGCAGGTGCGCGAGGTGCAATAAACCGGTTACCCGTGTGGCGCGTTGTTTTCAATAACCCGCTGACCCGAAGGCTCTTCTCGACACCGGGAAGGGCCTTTTTTTTGGGGAACACTCGTTTTTGAAGTAATGAATCGTCCGGTCAATTCGTTTGTGCGCATTGGTCGTGTACGAAATTTCCGATAATCCGGCGGAATAACGCTCTAACTATCTGTGAAACATCCCCTTGCTGGGTAAGGCGCTGGGCTATAATCACGCCGCTTTGGGCCGTCTGCCGGTCCGCTTCTTGAACTCGGTGATCACGCCGATGTTGAACTCTTGAGGGCTGACTGTGAAGAACTGGACCTTGCGCCAACGGATTTTGGCGAGTTTCGCTGTAATCATCGCCATAATGCTGCTGATGGTCGTCGTGTCTTACTCGCGTCTGCAGACGATCGAGTCCAGTGAAGAGCAGGTCCGCGTCGATGCACTTCCCGGCGTGTACTTCAGTACGCTGCTGCGCAGTGCATGGGGCGAAAGTTACATTCGCACCCTTGAACTGATCGGTGAGGGCAAGGGGCGCGAGCTGACGGCAGCGGAAAAAGATCAGTTTCACGAGTTCGAGGCTCGGCTGCAGGAACAGGTCGACAACTACAAACGGACCATTTTCGACGACTCCGACCAGGCCAACTTCACCGATTTCGAGAAAAGCCGCGCATCTTACTACCGCCTTCTGGCGCACGTCCACGAGGCCTATCAGCGTGGCGACTACGCCACGGCACGCGCAACCTTCTACGATGATGTGCGGCCGGTGTGGTCCCTGGGCCGCAAGCAGCTGAATGACATCATCGTCGTCAACAAGAAAGTCGCCGATGACGCAACGACCCGTATCGACGCGGGGGTGAAGGCCGCTCAGATCAGCATGGTCGTGTCGCTGTTCGTGGCGATTATTGCTGCCGGCCTGTGCGGCCTGTTCCTGATGCGCTCGATCATGTCGCCCATGCAGCGCATCGTGCAGATTCTCGAGATCATGCGGACCGGCGACTTGAGCAAGCGGCTCAATCTGGATCGTAAAGATGAGTTCGGCGCCGTGGAAACCGGCTTCAACGACATGATGACCGAATTGACCGGGCTGGTTTCCCAGGCCCAGCGCTCCTCTGTACAGGTCACGACTTCCGTCACCGAAATTGCCGCCACCTCCAAGCAACAGCAGGCGACGGCCACCGAAACTGCAGCAACCACCACCGAAATTGGCGCGACCAGCCGCGAAATCGCGGCGACCTCCCGTGATCTGGTGCGCACCATGACCGAAGTCACCACGGCTGCGGATCAGGCCTCGATCCTCGCTGGCTCCGGCCAGCAGGGCCTGGCGCGCATGGAAGACACCATGCATTCGGTGATGGGCGCGGCGGATCTGGTCAACGCCAAGCTGGCCATTCTCAATGAAAAGGCCGGCAACATTAATCAGGTGGTCGTCACCATCGTCAAGGTGGCCGACCAGACCAACCTGCTGTCCCTCAACGCTGCCATCGAGGCTGAAAAAGCCGGTGAATACGGTCGCGGATTTGCGGTTGTCGCCACCGAAGTGCGGCGTCTTGCCGATCAGACGGCCGTGGCCACTTACGACATCGAACAGATGGTCCGGGAAATCCAGTCGGCGGTTTCGGCGGGCGTGATGGGCATGGACAAATTCTCCGAGGAAGTACGCCGGGGCATGTTCGAGGTCACTCAGGTGGGCGAGCAGTTGTCGCAGATCATCCATCAGGTACAGGCGCTTGCGCCTCGGGTGTTGATGGTCAACGAAGGCATGCAGGCGCAGGCCACGGGTGCCGAACAGATCAATCAGGCGCTGGTGCAGTTGGGCGATGCCAGCAGTCAGACTGTGGAATCCCTGCGCCAGGCCAGCTTTGCCATCGACGAGCTGAGCCAGGTCGCGGTGGGACTGCGCAGCGGCGTCTCGCGTTTCAAGGTCTGAGTCCGGTCCATGAGTGTTCATCCGGTCAGGCGCGGCAGCCACTCGACGTGCAACAACAAGTTGTTTTTGTTGTTTCGCATCGGCGAGGAACGTTACGCACTGGAAGCGCTGGAAATCGCCGAGATATTGCCGCGTCTGCCACTCAAGCCGATCGCCCATGCGCCGCATTGGGTGGCTGGGGTGTTGGCTCATCGCGGCACGATGATTCCGGTCGTCGACCTGAGCGCGCTGACTTTCGGCCAGCCTGCGCGGGTGCGCACCAGTACCCGGCTGGTGTTGGTGAATTATCGCGTCGATGCCCAGCGCCCTTCGCAACTGCTCGGTCTGATTCTGGAACAAGCCACCGACACGTTGCGTTGCGCACCCGGTGAGTTCAAGGCTTATGGGCTGGACAATCCTGAAGCACGCTATCTGGGACCGGTTCGCGAAGACGAGTCGGGCCTGTTGCAATGGATCGGTGTGCAGGACCTGCTCAGCGATGCGGTGCGCGCGCTGTTGTATCCGCAGCCAACTGATGCGGGCGAGGAGCAGTAATGAGCGATCCTGCGCGGTTTTTTGCCTTCCTCAAGGACCGTATCGGTCTGGACGTCGCGTCCGTGGGCGAAGCGATCATCGAACGTGCGCTGCGCCAACGCTGCACGGCCTCCGCGTCGGCGAACTACGACAGTTACTGGGCGCTGTTGCACGGTTCGGCCAGCGAACAGCAGGCTTTGATCGAAGCCGTGATTGTTCCTGAAACCTGGTTTTTCCGTTATCCGGAATCCTTTGTCACCCTGGGAAAACTGGTTGGCGAAAGACTGGCGGTGCTGCAGGGTGTGCGTCCGGTACGCATCCTCAGCTTGCCCTGTTCGACGGGTGAAGAACCTTATTCCATCGCCATGGCGCTGTTTGATGCGCATATCGGCGCGCAGCAATTTCAGATCGACGCCATGGACATCAGCCCCCTATCCATCGCCCGTGCCGAGCGCGGCGTGTACGGCAAAAATTCTTTTCGCGGGGCCGATACCGCCTTTCGCGAGCGCTATTTCAGTACCGTGGAAGAGGGCTTCCTGGTCGATGAGCGGGTGCGTGATCGTGTTCGTTTCCGTGCTGGCAATCTGCTGGATCCGGGCCTGTTGACCCAAGCCGCTTACGACTTTGTGTTCTGTCGCAATCTGCTGATCTATTTCGACCAGCCGACCCAAAAGCAAGTATTTGAAGTACTCAAGCGCCTGACCCGCAACGACGGCGTGCTGTTCATCGGGCCTGCCGAAGGCAGCCTGTTGACGCGCATGGGCATGCGCTCCATCGGCGTCCCGCAGACGTTCGCATTCAGTCACCACGTCGAGCCACCTCAGGAAACCAGTACGAGTCAGGTGCCACTGCCGCTGGCAAACCTTGCCCGCAGCATGCCGGGCACGGCAGTCGCGCCGCCGGTGCGGATGCCAGCCCGCGCATACCCGCGAGCGACCGCACCAACGCCAACGCCGCGCCCCGCGCCTGGTGCGTCGAAAGCGACGAGCGGGACCACGGACGACGTCGCGACCTTGCTGGCAACCATCGCCAGCCTCGCCAATGAAGGCCGCAGCGTTGAAGCGCGGGCAGCGTGCGAGCGTTTCCTGCAACACCACGAACCGGTCGCACAGGTTTTCTATTGGCTCGGGTTGCTCAGCGAAGTCGAGGGCAGTGCCGCGCTGGCACAAGGTTTTTACCGCAAGGCACTCTATTTGCAGCCGCAGCACGCCGAAACACTGGCGCAACTGGCCGCATTGCTGGAGGCTCAGGGCGACAGCAGCGGTGCGCGTCGCTTGCACGAGCGCGCAGCCCGTGGCGTGAATAAACAAGGAAGCGGGCAATGAGCGGCAGTTACGGCTATGCGAGTTTTACGCACGAAGACGCTCAAGCCATCGATGACTGCTGGAATCGCATCGGCATCCACGGCGACCGCTCCTGCCCGTTGCTGGTCGAGCACATTCATTGCCGCAACTGCCCGGTTTACTCCGCTGCGGCCACGCGTCTGCTCGACCGCTATGCCCTGACTCGCGACGATCATGATTACTCGCTGGCCAGCGAGATGCACATCGACATCAAGACTCGTTCGATCCTGGTGTTTCGCCTGGGTGAAGAATGGCTGGCTTTGCCGACCCGTTGTCTGGTGGAAGTCTCGCCATTGCAGGCGATTCACTCGCTACCCCATCAGCGCTCCCGGGCGTTGCTCGGCGTGGCCAATGTACGCGGCGCGCTGGTTGCCTGTCTGTCGCTCGTGGAGTTGCTGGGCCTGGATCCCGCGCCGGCCCTCGCACACTCGGGACGGATCATGCCGCGCATGCTGATCGTCGCTGCCAAGGGCGGTTCGGTGGTGGTGCCGGTGGATGAAGTCGATGGCATCCATGCCATGGCCGAAACCCTGCTGGATTCGGCGTCCGCTTCCGGAACCCATGTCAACGCGCGATTCACCCGGGGTGTGCTGCAGTGGAAGAATTACAGCCTGCGCTTGCTGGATGAAGAGCAATTGATTTCGGCGATCAATCGGAGCCTGACATGACCCCGGATCAAATGCGCGACGCTTCGCTGTTCGAGCTGTTTACCCTGGAAGCCGAGGCCCAGACCCAGGTCCTGAGCGCCGGCCTGCTGGCCCTTGAACGCAACCCGACCCAGGCCGAGTATCTGGAATCCTGCATGCGCGCCGCCCACTCGCTCAAGGGCGCGGCACGCATCGTCGGGGTCGAGTTCGGCGTCAGTGTTTCCCACGTCATGGAGGACTGTCTGGTCAGTGCCCAGGAAGGTCGTCTGCACTTGCAGCCTGAGCATATCGACGCCTTGTTGCAGGGTACCGATCTGTTGATGCGTATCGCCACGCCCGGCGCGAGTAATATCGAGCAAGCCGACATCGACGCTTATGTGGCGCGGATGAACACCTTGCTGAAACAAGGCGCGGGCATGTTGCGCGGCGCGACGTTGCTGCCCGCTGCGATCGAGCCTGCTGCCGACTCGGCACTGCTGGCCAGCGCGATGCTGTTGGCTGACCTGGCGCTGTCCGGTGTCGCGATCCAGTCGAGCGCCGACAGCGCTGTGCAGCCTGCCCCCGAAGCGGCAAAGGCCGAGCCTCAACCCAGCACCACCGCCTCGCCGCGCCGCAACAGACGGGCCAGCGAAGGTGGCGAGCGGGTTTTGCGGGTTACCGCCGAGCGTTTGAATGGCCTGCTGGATATGTCCAGTAAATCCCTGGTCGAGACCCAGCGCCTCAAGCCGTTTCTGACCAATATGCAGCGCCTCAAGCGTCTGCAAGGCAACAGTCAGCGCGCACTGGATGACCTTGAAGCCGGCTTCGGCGAAACCGGCATGGCGCCAGAGGCCCAGAAAGCCCTGCACGAAGCGCGTCGGTTGTTGGCCGAGGCGCAACAGATGCTGATCCACCAGACTGCCGAGCTGGATGAGTTCGGCTGGCTGGCGGCGCAGCGTTCGCAGCAGCTGTACGACATGGCGCTGGCCTGTCGCATGCGGCCGTTTGCCGACGTATTAAGTGGTCAGGCGCGAATGGTCCGCGATCTGGGCCGCGAACTGGGCAAACAGGTGCGCCTGGAAATCGAAGGCGAGAAGACCCAGGTTGACCGCGATGTGCTGGAAAAACTTGAAGCGCCGCTGACCCATCTGCTGCGCAACGCTGTGGACCATGGCATTGAGCTGCCGGAAGAACGTATCGCGGCGGGCAAGCCTGCCGAGGGTCTGGTCCGGCTCAAAGCCTCGCATCAAGCCGGTCAATTGCTGGTTGAACTGAGTGACGACGGCAACGGCGTCGACCTGGAGAAGCTGCGCAGCAATATCGTCAAGCGGCAGTTGTCACCCGCCGAAACCGCCGCGCAGTTGAGCGAGGAAGAGTTGTTGAGCTTCCTGTTCCTGCCGGGTTTTAGCATGCGTGATACGGTCACCGAAATTTCCGGGCGCGGCGTCGGACTCGATGCGGTGCAGGACATGGTGCGCCAGTTGCGTGGCGGAGTCGGGCTCGAACAGGTCGCGGGGCAGGGCAGTCGCTTCCTGCTGGAAATGCCGCTGACCCTTTCGGTGGTGCGCAGTCTTGTCGTGGAAGTGGGCGGTGAAGCCTACGCCTTTCCGCTGGCGCACATCGAACGCATGAGCGACGTGGCGTCTGACGACATCATCCAGCTCGAAGGCCGCCAGCATTTCTGGCACGAGGGTCGGCATGTGGGGCTGGTCGCCGCCAGCCAGTTGCTGCAACGTCCGTCCGGGAAAAACACCGATGGCGTGCTCAAAGTCGTGGTGATCCGCGAACGTGATGCGGTGTATGGCGTGGCGGTCGAGCGCTTCATCGGCGAACGCACGCTGGTGGTCTTGCCCCTGGATCCGCGTCTGGGCAAAGTCCAGGACATCTCGGCCGGAGCATTGCTGGACGATGGTTCGGCGGTGCTGATCATCGATGTCGAAGACATGCTGCGTTCGGTAGAAAAACTGCTGAATACCGGACGTCTGGAGCGCATTGATCGACGTAATCGCCAGGTCGACGCGGTCACCCGCAAACGCGTGCTGGTGGTCGATGACTCGCTGACGGTGCGCGAGCTGGAGCGCAAGTTGCTGGTCAATCGCGGCTATGAAGTAGCGGTTGCCGTGGACGGCATGGATGGCTGGAATGCCCTGCGTGCCGAAGATTTTGACTTGTTGATTACTGACATCGACATGCCGCGCATGGACGGCATCGAACTGGTCACGCTGTTGCGCCGGGACTCGCGTCTGCAGTCGCTGCCGGTGATGGTGGTTTCGTATAAGGATCGCGAGGAAGATCGGCGTCGTGGTCTGGATGCCGGTGCGGATTATTACCTGGCCAAGGCCAGTTTTCATGACGACGCGCTGCTCGATGCCGTTGCCGAATTGATCGGGGATGCTCACGGATGAAAATTGCAATCGTCAACGACATGCCGCTGGCTATCGAGGCGTTGCGTCGCGCGCTGGCCTTCGAGCCTGCGCATCAAGTGGTCTGGGTGGCGTCCGACGGCGCCGAAGCGGTGCGGCGCTGTGCCGAACTGACGCCGGACCTGATCCTGATGGATCTGATCATGCCGGTGATGGATGGCGTGGAGGCAACGCGTCAGATCATGGCGGCGACACCCTGCGCCATCGTCGTAGTCACCGTGGACCGTGAGCAGAATGTGCATCGCGTCTTCGAGGCCATGGGTTACGGCGCGCTGGACGTGGTGGACACGCCCGCCATTGGCGGTAGCAATCCAAAGGAAGCCGCCGCACCCCTGCTGCGCAAGATTCTCAACATCGGCTGGTTGATCGGTCAGCGCGGTACGCGCGAACCCGCCGCCGCGCCCCCGATCCGCACGGCCGTGCAGCGTCGCGGCCTGGTCGCCATCGGCTCCTCGGCGGGCGGCCCGGCAGCACTGGAAATTCTCTTGAAGGGGCTTCCGGTGAACTTCCCGGCGGCCATCGTGCTGGTGCAGCACGTCGATCAGGTGTTCGCCGCAGGCATGGCCGAATGGTTGAGCAGCGCGTCCGGTTTGCCGGTGCGCCTGGCCAGGGAAGGCGAACCACCGTGCAGCGGCACGGTTCTACTGGCAGGCACCAATCACCATATCCGCATGTTGAAGAACGGCACGCTGGCCTATACCGCCGAGCCGGTTAACGAAATCTATCGGCCCTCGATCGACGTGTTTTTCGAGAGTGTGGCCCGCTACTGGAACGGTGACGCAGTGGGCGTTTTATTGACTGGAATGGGACGGGACGGCGCGCAGGGACTCAAGTTAATGCGCCAGCAAGGTTATCTGACCATCGCGCAGGATCAGCAGTCTTGCGCGGTTTATGGCATGCCCAAGGCTGCCGCCGCCATCGATGCAGCTGTCGAGATCCGACCGCTGGACACCATTGCGCCTCGCTTGAGAGAGGTGTTCACCCAATGACGCCCCCGTTGAGTCCACTGCCACCTGGTGCTCAGGAGTTCCCAAATGAATGACCTGCAGATGGACAATTTCAAGTCCTCCGATGAAAACGCTGCAATGGTATTGCTGGTCGACGATCAGGCCATGATCGGCGAAGCGGTACGTCGCGGGCTGGCCAATGAAGACAACATCGATTTTCATTTTTGCGCCGATCCTCACCAGGCCATCTCCCAGGCCGTGCAGATCAAGCCGACGGTGATTCTCCAGGACCTGGTGATGCCGGGGCTGGACGGCCTGACGCTGGTGCGCGAATACCGCAACAACCCGTTGACCAAGGACATCCCGATCATCGTGCTCTCCACCAAGGAAGACCCGCTGATCAAGAGCGCCGCGTTCGCCGCAGGTGCCAACGATTATCTGGTCAAGCTGCCGGACAACATCGAGCTGGTGGCGCGCATTCGCTATCACTCGCGGTCCTACATGACGCTGCTGCAACGTGACGAGGCCTACCGCGCCTTGCGCGTCAGCCAGCAACAGCTGCTCGACACCAATCTGGTGCTGCAGCGCCTGATGAACTCCGACGGCTTGACCGGGTTGTCCAATCGTCGTCACTTCGATGAATACCTGGAGCTGGAATGGCGTCGCGCGATCCGTGAACAGTCGCAGTTGTCGCTGATGATGATCGATGTGGACTTCTTCAAGGCCTACAACGATAACTTCGGGCACCTGGAAGGCGACGAGGCGCTGCGTCAGGTCGCCAAGGCGATTCGCGCCAGCTGCGCACGCCCGTCGGACCTGCCGGCGCGTTACGGTGGCGAAGAATTCGCCCTGGTGTTGCCCAACACCTCGCCCGGCGGCGCGCGCTTGCTTGCCGAAAAACTGCGCATGACCGTCGCCGGCATGAACATCCCGCACATCGCCCCGGCGCCGGGTTCGAGCCTGACCGTGAGCATCGGCGTCGCGACCATGGTCCCGCCGGTGGGCAGCAACAGCCGGCAATTGATTCAGAACGCCGACAAAGGCCTCTATGCCGCCAAGCACAATGGGCGCAATCAGGTTTCGGTGGGGTAAAAAAAACAGTTGGAGCCGAGCTTGCTCGCGAAGACGATGGGTCAGACGCTGAAAATGCTTTGGATCTACCTGCCTCTTCGCGAGCAAGCTCGCTCCCACGGATATCTATCGGCTCTTTAATGGCTGGCTCTGCCCAACGGACTGCCCTCCCGGCACGCAGCGGTGTATACTCGTCGGCTTTGAAAATTTCGCCTGCGAGTGCTGCCTACCATGGAAATCAACCCGATCCTAAACAGCATCAAGGACCTGTCCGAGCGCTCCGAAACCATTCGGGGGTATCTTTGACTACGATCACAAACATGATCGTCTGACCGAAGTAAACCGCGAGCTCGAAGATCCTAACGTCTGGAACAAACCCGAATACGCCCAGAGCCTGGGCCGCGAGCGCGCCTTGCTCTCGCAGATCGTCGACACCCTGGACGAAATGTCCACCGGGCTGGTCGATGCCAAAGACCTGCTGCTGATGTCCGCCGAAGAAGAAGACCAGGCCGCCGTCGATGACGTTGCCGCTGAAGTCGAGCGTCTGCGCGAGTCACTGGAGAAGCTGGAATTCCGCCGCATGTTCAGCGGCGACATGGATGCGAACAACGCTTACCTGGACATCCAGGCCGGTTCCGGCGGGACCGAGGCGCAGGACTGGGCCAACATCCTGCTGCGCATGTACCTGCGCTGGGCTGACAAGCGCGGCTTCGAAGCGATCATCATGGAGCTGTCGGCTGGTGAAGTCGCCGGCATCAAGGGCGCCACGGTCCACATCAAGGGCGAATACGCCTTTGGCTGGCTGAAGACCGAAATCGGCGTGCACCGCCTGGTGCGTAAAAGCCCATTCGACTCCGGCAACCGTCGCCACACCTCGTTCTCGGCCGTGTTCGTTTCGCCGGAAATCGATGACAACATCGAAATCGACATCAATCCGTCGGACCTGCGCATCGACACCTACCGCTCCTCGGGCGCTGGTGGTCAGCACGTAAACACCACCGACTCGGCGGTACGTATCACCCACGTTCCGACCAACACCGTGGTCTGCTGCCAGAACGAACGTTCCCAGCACGCCAACAAAGACACCGCGATGAAGATGTTGCGGGCGCGTCTGTACGAACAGGAAATCCAGAAGCGCAATGCCGCTTCCCAGGCCGTGGAAGACACCAAGTCCGACATTGGCTGGGGTCACCAGATCCGCTCGTACGTGCTCGATGCCTCGCGGATCAAGGATCTGCGCACCAACATCGAACGCAGCGACTGCGACAAGGTGCTCGACGGCGATATCGACGAATACCTGATCGCAAGCCTCAAGCAAGGGCTGTAAATACGCGCAGCCACCCCGGATTTCCGGCGCGTGGCTTGCCCGCGATCCCCTGCCGAAGGCGGGGGACAACGAACCTGTGATGGAATATCTAAAGACATGAGCGACCAACAACTCGACCCGCAAGCCCTGCAACAGGAAGAAAACACCCTGATCGCCCTGCGCAAGGAAAAGCTTGCTGCCGAGCGCGCCAAGGGTCAGGCCTTCCCGAACGACTTCCGCCGTGACAGCTATTGTGAAGACCTGCAGAAGCAATACGTCGACAAGACCAAGGAAGAACTGGCTGAAGCGGCGATCCCGGTCAAGGTTGCCGGTCGTCTCATGCTCAATCGCGGTTCGTTCATGGTGATCCAGGACATGTCCGGGCGCATCCAGGTTTACGTCAACCGCAAGACGCTTTCGGAAGAAACCCTGGCCGCCGTCAAGACCTGGGACCTGGGCGACATCATTGCTGCCGAAGGCACCCTGGCGCGTTCCGGCAAGGGCGACCTGTATGTCGAAATGACCAACGTGCGCCTGCTGACCAAGTCGCTGCGTCCGCTGCCGGACAAGCACCACGGCCTGACCGACACCGAAACCCGCTATCGCCAGCGTTATGTCGACCTGATCGTCAATGACGATGTGCGTCAGACGTTCCGCGTGCGCTCGCAAGTCATCGCGCACATCCGCAGCTTCCTGATGAAGCGCGACTTCCTCGAAGTCGAAACGCCGATGTTGCAGACCATTCCAGGTGGCGCAGCCGCCAAGCCGTTCGAGACTCACCACAACGCGCTGGACATGGACATGTTCCTGCGCATTGCGCCTGAGCTGTACCTCAAGCGTCTGGTTGTCGGTGGCTTCGAGAAAGTCTTCGAGATCAACCGCAACTTCCGTAACGAAGGCGTTTCGACCCGTCACAACCCCGAGTTCACGATGCTTGAGTTCTATCAGGCATACGCGGACTACGAAGACAACATGGACCTCACCGAGGAACTGTTCCGCGAACTGGCGCAGCTGGTTCTGGGCAGCACCGACGTGCCTTACGGCGACAAGGTGTTCCATTTCGGCGAACCTTTTGTGCGCCTGTCGGTGTTCGATTCGATCCTGAAATACAACCCGGAACTGACCGCTGCCGATCTCGAAGACATCGACAAGGCGCGGGCCATCGCCAAGAAAGCTGGCGCCAAGGTGCTGGGTTTCGAAGGCCTGGGTAAATTGCAGGTGATGATTTTCGAAGAGCTGGTCGAGCACAAGCTTGAGCAGCCGCACTTCATCACTCAGTACCCGTTCGAAGTGTCGCCGCTGGCGCGCCGCAACGACGACAACCCGAATGTCACTGACCGCTTCGAGCTGTTCATCGGTGGCCGTGAAATCGCCAACGCCTATTCCGAGTTGAACGACGCGGAAGACCAGGCCGAGCGCTTCATGGCTCAGGTGGCTGACAAGGACGCCGGTGACGACGAAGCCATGCATTACGACGCTGACTTCGTTCGCGCTCTGGAGTACGGCATGCCGCCAACCGCCGGTGAAGGTATCGGCATCGACCGGTTGGTGATGCTACTCACCAACGCCCCGTCGATCCGCGACGTGATCCTCTTCCCGCACATGCGCCCACAAGCGTAAGTGACGTGAAAACAGGCCGCCTTGGATGGGCGGCTTTTTTATGTCTTGCTGGTGGTTGAACCGCGATCTCGTTGGAGCGAGGCTTGCTGTAGGACCGGCTTTAGCCGGGAGGGCAATTGGCGCTCTCGCGACTAAAGTCGCTCCTACGGTCGCTCTTACGGCCGATTCGCAGGCAAGTCGGAACGCTGCTCGCTCCAACAGAGTCCGCGTCTGGCCGCGGATATATTTATCAAAGGAATCCCCGTAGTGACCCGTTCTATCGCGCAAAATGGAGCTGCAGGAGCCGCCACTGCCGTGGCGAAAAGTGTCGAGTATCGCGGCCGCAAGGCAAGCCGCGAGGGCAGCGAGCAGCGCCGCCAGCAGATTCTTGATGCGGCCATGCGCATTGTGGTCCGCGATGGCGTGCGTGGGGTGCGGCACCGGGCGGTTGCAGCCGAAGCCAGCGTGCCGCTCTCGGCGACCACCTACTATTTCAAGGACATCGATGACCTGCTCACCGATGCCTTCTCGCAATACGTCGAGCGCAGCGCCGCGTATATGGCCAGACTCTGGGAAAACACTGAAGTCGTGCTGCGCGACATGCTTGCCCGCAACGATGGCTCGGCCGCCGCGCGTTCGCGTCTGGCTGATGAAATCGCCGGCATGGCCATGGAGTACATTCGTCACCAGTTGCTGACGCGGCGCGATTTTCTGATTGCCGAGCATGCCTTCCACCACGAAGCCTTGATCAACCCGCGTCTGGCGCGTCTGGTCAGCGCGCATCAGGAAATTCTGCTGCAAGGCACCTGTCAGTTTTTGCAGGTCATGGGTTCGGCGCAACCACTTCAAGACGCTCAAGTGTTGACGGGGGTAATGTGCCGGATGGAATATCAGGCTCTATTGCACGGCCCGCAGCCCGACGCGGACAAGGAAAACCTCGGTATTCTTACTCGCCAGATGCATCTGGTGCTGGGCACAGCGAATCCTGCTGGCGAGTGACATGCCCTTTCGGGAGCCCCCCATGAAAGCCTGGCGTCTGGTCATAGTTTTGTCGTTCCTGCTGCTCAGCGGCTGTCTGGTGACCTTCAAGGACCCTATCCCTGCTCATGACGCCGCGCCATCGCAGTTGCTGGGGACCTGGACAAGCAAGAACGCCTGGGGCGAACCCCTTGAGCTGGAGATCAAACGCGCCGGCAACAATGAATACAAGGCAACCAGCTATCGTAAAGGTGATCGCAAGAACCGCGATGAATACGCGTTTACCGTGGCTCGACACGGCAGTCGCTGGTACCTGTCGGCGGGTCTGCCGGAGAAATACGGGTCTAATTTCGTGATTGCCGGGTTTGAATTGACGGAAAGCGATGAACTGGTGGTCTACAACCTGGATCTGGATCACGTCAGGCAGTGGACCGAGCAAAAGTTGCTCGACGGGCAGACGATGGAAACCGAGAAAGGCGAAGGTGTATTGATCACCAGCCCGCTTGAAACCGTGTTCGTGTACCTTGACGATCCTGCCAACTCAGATGTTTTCCTTGAGGTGGCGCGGTACCAGCGCCTACCCAAGTAGGGCTACACGCCCAACCAACCAAGGCCTGACCAACGAAGGAGCAAGGGGTGGACGAGTACCAGCAGACTATTCGTACGTTGTCGGATCGGATCGTTTTGGCGCAAACGCCGATCCGTGTTCTGGATGCGGTGAAGTGGGATGACACCGTGCGCAAGGATTTCCTCGCCGCCAAAGGTAAGGCCATGCCCGCCGTGGATCGCGCCTACTACGAAAATCGACCTCTGGGTTTTGACTCTGGTGCCGTCAAACTGGAGTTCCAGAACATCGAGCGCGACCTCACCCGACAGCTGGGTCAGTTCAACCCGGTGGGGCAGATCATGCGGCGCATGTGCAAGGAATACCGCATGGTGATCCGCATGCTCGAAGCGCGGGGCACACCGGACTTTGGCTTGATCTCCCAAGAGCTCTACGGCGCGGCCTCGGATGCATTTCATGCGGGCGACCCGACGCTGTCCGACCTGGGCCTGATGCTCTCGGATTACCTGAACAACATCGCCGGTCGTGGCGATCTCAAGGATGAAGCCAAGACCCTCACCGCCAAGGACGCCGTGGCGATGCTGCAAAGCCGCCTGAACAAGGTGTTCGGCGAAGCCGAGGAAACCATCCGGGTGTTCGAGTCCGATGGCATCGTCGCCGATGCCGCCGCAGGTGCCGATTACATCAAAATCCGCGCTGATGCGATGTTCAACGAACGTGACGTGCGCGCCCTGGAAGTTCACGAAGGGCTGGTGCATGTCGGCACCACGCTCAATGGCCAGAATCAGCCGATCTGCACCTTTCTGTCCAAGGGCCCGCCGTCGTCGACCGTGACTCAGGAAGGCCTGGCGATTCTCATGGAAGTCATCGCCTTTGCGTCCTATCCGAGCCGCCTGCGCAAGCTGACCAACCGCACTCGCGCGATTCATATGGCCGAGGAGGGCGCCGACTTCCTGCAAGTCTTCGAGTTCTACCGCGAGCAGGGCTTCGGCATGTCGGAAAGCTACGGCAATGCCAGTCGGGTTTTCCGGGGATCGGTGCCCAATGGTCTGCCATTTACCAAAGACTTGTCCTACCTCAAGGGCTTCATCATGGTTTACAACTATATTCAGCTGGCGGTCCGCAAAGGCAAGCTGGAACAAGTGCCGCTGCTGTTCTGCGGCAAGACCACCCTCGAAGACATGCGCACGATGCGTCAATTGGTCGATGAAGGGCTGGTGGTACCGCCGAAATACCTGCCCGAACAGTTTCGCGACATGAATGCCCTGTCGGCCTGGATGTGTTTCTCGAACTTCCTCAACCACCTGAGCCTGGACCGGATCGAAGCGGATTATTCGAATATTTTGTAGGGGGATTGAATCCGTTGGAGCGAGGCTTGCCCGCGAAGAGGTCGGCAGATTCGCAAAAAATCTGAGCGAGAGAAATCGCCTTCGCGGGCAAGCCTCGCTCCAACAGGCAAAAGGAATCCCGCTTGAAGCTGCTGACCACCCTTGCGCTGCTGCTCACTCTTTCCGGCTGCAGCTCCATGCTCTTCTACCCGGAGCCCGGTCTGCCGTTCACTCCGGAAAAGGCCCATCTGCAATTTCGCGACGTCACCCTGACCGCCGCCGATGGCACGCGCTTGCACGCTTGGTGGCTGCCAGCCAAGGAAGGCGTCCCGGTCAAAGGCACGGTGCTGCATCTGCACGGCAACGGTGGGAATCTGGCCTGGCATCTGGGCGGCAGTTGGTGGCTTCCGGAGCAGGGTTATCAAGTGTTGCTGCTGGATTATCGTGGTTATGGGCTGTCTGAAGGACAACCGGGCTTGCCAGCCATCTATCAAGATATCGACGCCGCGTTTGCCTGGCTTGACCAGGCCCCTGAGGTCCAGGGCAAACCGATGGTCGTGCTCGGGCAAAGTATTGGCGGTGCGCTGGGCGTACATTATCTGGCCGAACACCCCGCGCAACGCGCCAGGCTCAAGGCGCTGGTGCTGGACGGCACACCCGCGAGCTACCGGCAGGTCGCGCGCTACACCTTGGGCACCTCGTGGTTGACCTGGCCGCTGCAAACCCCTTTGTCGTGGCTGATTCCCGATGCTGACAGCGCCATCAATGGCTTGCCGCAACTGGTCGGCACGCCGATGCTGATTTTCCAGAGCATGGACGACACCCTCGTGCCGCTGGCCAACGGCATCAGCCTGTATCAGGCCGCGCCACCGCCGCGTGTGCTGCAACTGACCCGTGGCGGTCATGTGCAGACATTTGCAGATCCAACGTGGCGCGCGGTCATGCTGCGCTATCTGGACGACCCGCTGCACTTCAACGGCCTGCGGCGCCTGGCCGAAGTGCCGAATTATCCCGCTGCTACATCGAATCCAAAAACTGCTGAATCCGAGAAAACGCAATGAACGAAGAACGTAACGCCATCCCGCTGATCATCACCGGAATCTGCTGCATCCTGGGTACGGTCGGCACCCTCTGGTACTACGGCTATCTGCATTTCGCCAAACCTGAAGATGCCTTGCTGCTCAATCAGTTCACGATGCTCAAGACCGTGCCGGGCGAGGATTACAAGATATCCGTCACCCCGGCCACCGAAGTGGCGCAGTGCATCGATGGTGTGCTGGTGCTGTTCGATACCGCGCAAAAAGGACTGTCCGGCGTGCTGATCAACGAAAAGAAACAGGCCGTACGTTGCGCCGGCGAGGAAACACCGCAGCAGTTGCAGCCTTGAACATCCACTACCCATTAGAGCGAGGCTAGCCCGCGAAGAACATCCACAACGGACAAAAAAAAGCCCGGCCTGTGAACACAGGCCGGGCTTTTTCGGTGTTGCTTCAGCGTTTTAGTGCATCGACGAACGCGGTGCTACCGGCTGGTTGTCGTTGGAGATGGTCACTTCCACACGACGGTTCTGGGCGCGGCCCGAGTTGCTGGTGTTGTCGGCAACCGGGTATTCCTTACCGTAACCCTGAGCGACGATGCGCGCTGGATCAACGCCCATCTGCACCAAAGCATTACGCACCGAACCGGCGCGGCGCTCGGACAGCGACTGGTTATACGAAGCCGAACCCGAGCTGTCGGTGTAGCCTTCGACAATCACTTTACGGTCCGGGTTGTCCTGCAGGAACTTGGCCAGTTGGCTGACGTTGGTCAGGCCGCTGGATTTCAGCTCGGCCTTGTTCAGGTCGAACAGCACGTCGCCGAAGGTCACCAGCGTACCGCGCTCGGTCTGCTTGGCGTTCAGGCTGCTTTGCAGCGCCTTGATCTGTGCGTCACGGGCATCCAGACGAGCCTGGGCGCGGGCCGCGGCTGCACCTTTCAGATTTTCTTCAGCGGTACGCAGGTTGATGGTCTGCTTGGCGAGCTCGACACGCTGGTTGGTCAGGTAAGCCAGTTGATCGACTTTCTTCTCGTTTTCCTTGGCGCGATAAGCCGCGTCAGCCTTGTTCAGCCAGTCGCTGGCATCCTTGGTTTCAAGGGCGGCGACTTGGGTGGCTTTCGGGTTGCTTTGCAGCGCGGAGAAATTGGTACGCGCCGATTCCAGATTAGGGTTAGGCGGCGTGGAGCAAGCAGCAAGAGCGACGCTCATGGCCAGCAGGGCAGGGATCATCAATTGTTTGCGCATAGTAGTCTCGTCCTTTAAATCGAATTCGAAATGCATGAAAAGCAGGTGTTATTGCGCCGGTGCCGGTTGCACCTGGCGCATGCCTTCTTCACGTAGTTCGTTGACGCCCTGGCGGGCATCCTGCACGGCTTTTTCAGCCTTGGCGGCCTGAGCCTTGCGCTCGGCTACGCGTGCATCCCATTCGGCCTGCTCAGCCAGACGACGTGCTTCGTCGTACTTCTGCTCCTGCATGGCGAGCTCTGCTTGCTTGAGCTTGTCCTGAGCCGACTTCATTTCTACCGCTGCGTACTCGGTGCCGCCGGCGCTGACTGCGCTGTTAACGGCCGACTGAGTGACTGCGTACTGCTCGCTCGGCGGATTGCCTGCGCAACCGGCCAGCACGAAGCTGGCGCCGATGGCCAGTGCGGCCAGTTTCAAACCTTTGAACTTGGACTTGGCAGTAAGGGTGTTCATGGTGTGCGATTCCATTGTTTATCTCCTGAAAACTTTGGTTTCCATGACAGTCATGCTCAGGGCTGAAGCGAGCGAGGTAGCAGCGGCAGTGCCATCTGCTATCCGTAGGCTTTTCTGTAATGGCTATGGGCTCGGACCTGTGCAGTTTTTGAATAGTTCATGTTTTTTTAACCTGCGTCTGAAAACTGACGTCGTTTGTCAGGCACCCGGCAACACCGCCATAGGCTGCATTGCAGAGCCCTAAGCAAGTAAGACGCGGAAGATATTCCCAGCGAAATCAAGATTGCTCAGCATCCTGCTGTTCGGAAAGTGCGTGCAGATGGCGTCGCGACAAGTCGAGGAAGCGCGGCGTGGGGCCGACATCTTCGTACAGCGGATCGCCTTCTTCATCGGTCGCCACCACATGCTGGCCCTTGACGTAGGGGAAGCTGGTTTCCAGCTCTTCCAGCGCCGCGCCGATCAGCTCACCCAGAAGCTCTTCGGGATGGCGCTTGGGGTACATCTCGGTCAACGCTGCCAACCGTGCGGCGGATTCCACATCCAGGTGAATCGCATAGCTGGTCTTAGTCAGGCGGCCTTTGGCATTCTGTTCCCAGTGGTTGGCGAGCTCACGGATTTTCATAGATACCCCTTTATTGGCCCGCTCTGGCGGGCTTGATCGAATAACGAGCCAATCAAACAGCCCGTTACTGAGATTAGCTTGAGTCCTGGCAAACGGTCGCCGGATGCCAAGGGTTTGTCGAACCGCAGGGTTTTGGTGCACTGTTGGTAGATCAGATTTCTGCACGCTGGTTCGGTAGTGAAGGTTACGAACTGGACAGCGCCCCTATAAAAACGCTGGGAGAGGGAACGATGGCTGATATCGATGCACGTTTGCGTGAGGACGTTCACCTGTTGGGTGAGCTGTTGGGCAACACCATCCGCGAGCAACGTGGCGCGGAGTTTCTCGATACGATCGAACGCATTCGCAAAGGCGCCAAGGCTGGCCGACGGGGCTCCGCAGCGGGTGCCGAGCAGCTGAGTTCCAGCGTAAATGCGCTGGAGGAAGATGAGCTGCTGCCAGTCGCACGGGCCTTCAATCAGTTCCTCAACCTGGCCAACATCGCCGAGCAATATCAGCTGATTCGCCGTCGCGATGATGCCCAGCCGCAACCCTTTGAATCCCGGGTCCTGCCCGAGTTGCTCGACCGTTTGAAGGACGCGGGGCATTCTCCGGAAGCGTTGGCGCGGCAACTGGGCAAGCTGGAAATCGAACTGGTCCTCACTGCGCACCCGACCGAAGTTGCGCGCCGCACACTGATCCAGAAGTACGACGCCATCGCCGCGCAACTGGCGGCGCTGGATCACCGCGACCTCAGTAGCGACGAGCGCGAGCAGATCACCTCGCGCCTGCAACGCTTGATCGCCGAAGCCTGGCACACCGAAGAGATTCGTCGCACCCGGCCAACTCCGGTGGACGAAGCCAAGTGGGGCTTTGCGGTCATCGAGCATTCGTTGTGGCAAGCCGTGCCGGATTATCTGCGCAAGGCCGATCATGCGTTGCACGCCGCAACCGGCCTGCATCTGCCGCTGGAAGCCGCACCGATCCGCTTCGCGTCATGGATGGGCGGCGACCGTGACGGCAACCCCAATGTCACGGCGGCCGTAACCCGCGAAGTGCTGCTGCTGGCGCGTTGGATGGCGGCGGATCTGTACCTGCGCGACGTCGATCAACTGGCGGCGGAGCTTTCCATGCAGCAGGCCAGCGCTGCGCTGCAAGCCCATGCCGGAGACAATGCCGAACCTTATCGTGCGGTGCTCAAACAACTGCGTGAACGTCTGCGTGCGACGCGCAATTGGGCGCACGCATCGCTGACCGTTACCCAGCCGATGCCGGATAGCGTGCTGAGCGACAACCGTGATCTGCTCGACCCGTTGCTGCTGTGTTTTCAATCGCTGCACGAATGCGGCATGGGCGTGATCGCTGACGGCCCGTTGCTCGATTGCCTGCGCCGCGCCGTCACCTTCGGTTTGTTCCTGGTGCGGCTGGACGTGCGTCAGGACTCCAGCCGACACAGCGCCGCCATGACCGAGATCACCGATTATCTCGGTCTGGGCCGCTATGAACAGTGGGATGAATCCGCGCGCGTCGATTTCCTGCTGCGCGAGCTGAATAACCGTCGGCCATTGTTGCCCAGCCATTTCAAGCCTGCTGCAGACACCGCCGAAGTCCTCGCCACCTGCCGCGAAGTGGCGGCGGCGCCTGCGGCATCGCTCGGCTCGTACGTGATTTCCATGGCTGGCGCCGCGTCGGACGTGCTCGCTGTGCAGTTGCTGCTCAAGGAAGCCGGGCTGCAACGGCCGATGCGCGTGGTGCCGCTGTTCGAAACCCTTGCGGATCTGGATAACGCCGGGCCGGTGATTGAGCAATTGCTCAGCCTGCCGGGCTATCGCGCGCGGCTGCATGGGCCGCAGGAAGTGATGATCGGCTATTCCGACTCCGCCAAGGACGCCGGCACCACCGCATCGGCCTGGGCGCAGTATCGGGCGCAGGAAAAGCTGGTGGATATCTGCCGCGAGCAACAAGTCGAATTGCTGCTGTTCCATGGCCGTGGCGGCACGGTTGGACGCGGCGGCGGTCCGGCACATGCGGCGATTCTGTCCCAGCCACCGGGCTCGGTCGCCGGTCGCTTCCGCACCACCGAGCAAGGCGAGATGATTCGCTTCAAGTTCGGCCTGCCGGGGATCGCCGAGCAGAACCTCAACCTGTACCTGGCCGCCGTGCTGGAAGCGACATTGCAACCGCCACCACCGCCGGAACCCGCCTGGCGCAAGATGATGGATCACCTGGCAGCCGATGGCGTCAAAGCCTACCGCGCTGTGGTGCGGGAAAATCCCGAGTTCGTCGAGTATTTCAGCCAGGCCACTCCGGAACAGGAGCTGGGTCGTTTGCCGCTGGGCAGCCGTCCGGCCAAGCGTCGCGCGGGTGGCGTGGAAAGCTTGCGGGCGATCCCGTGGATTTTCGCCTGGACCCAGACGCGCCTGATGCTGCCGGCCTGGCTGGGCTGGGAATCAGCGCTGAGCAAGGCGCTGGAACGTGGCGAAGGTGAGGTGTTGGCGCAAATGCGCGAGCAATGGCCATTCTTCCGGACCCGCATCGACATGCTGGAGATGGTGCTGGCTAAAGCCGACAGCGACATCGCCCGTTTATACGATGAGCGTCTGGTGGCGCCCGAGCTGCAACATTTAGGTACGCATTTACGCGACCTATTGTCGCAGGCCTGCGCTGTGGTGCTCGGTCTGACCGGGCAGTCCCAACTGCTGGCACATAGCCCGGCGACCCTGGAATTCATCAGCCTGCGCAATACCTATCTGGACCCGTTGCACTTGCTGCAAGCCGAACTGCTCGCCCGATCCCGTAGCCGCGAGGCAAGTCTGGACAGTCCCCTGGAGCAGGCGCTGCTGGTGTCTGTAGCGGGTATTGCGGCAGGTTTGCGCAACACCGGCTGACGTCACGGTCGAGCGGGCTGTCGGCGATTGCCTGTGCAGCCCGCCTCGCCAAAGCGCTGCAAGGCAGCAGTTGCACGCCGCTGAACTCGCCGGTGCAGCCTTTTACAACCGCCATCAGGACTAGGGTTACTGCGACTTTCGGCGGCTTGTGCCGCCTGTGTCGGCTGTGTATCTTGATCAGCCTTTGGCCATTCTTCGGCTTTAAACCTTATTTAGAGATTGGTCCTGTAGTGGCGAATCCGACGATTGCATATAAAAATTTTGAGGAGCACATCGATGCGCGTAATTCTGCTGGGAGCTCCCGGGGCCGGTAAAGGTACTCAGGCAAAATTCATCACCGAAAAATTCGGCATCCCGCAAATTTCGACAGGCGACATGTTGCGCGCAGCGGTCAAGGCTGGCACTGAGCTGGGCTTGAAGGCCAAAAGCGTGATGGACAGCGGCGGTCTGGTTTCCGATGACCTGATCATCGGCCTGATCAAGGATCGCCTGTCCGAACCCGATTGCGCCAACGGCGTCCTGTTCGACGGTTTCCCACGCACCATTCCGCAGGCTGAAGCCTTGCTGGCCGCCGGTCTGGAAATCGACAACGTGCTGGAAATCGCCGTGGATGACGAAGAAATCGTCAAGCGCATGTCCGGTCGCCGCGTTCACGAAGGTTCGGGTCGCATTTACCACACGATCTTCAATCCGCCGAAAGTCGAAGGCATCGATGACGTCACCGGCGAGCCTTTGCTGCAACGCAAGGATGATGTTGAAGAAACCGTGCGCCATCGTCTGGCCGTCTACCACGCGCAGACCAAACCGCTGGTGGATTTCTATAACAATCTCGAAACCAAGAATGGCAAGCCCAAGTGCAGCCATATCGAAGGCGTCGGTTCTGTCGAAGAGATCACTGCCAAGGTGCTCGCAGCGCTGAGCTGATCGAGTCCTTCAGTCAACAACGGCCCGCTTGCGGGCCGTTTGTCGTTTATAATGCGCCACTTTTTTCCCCACGACGGATACACCGATGACCACCTTGCTGGCCCTGGACACCGCCACTGAAGCCTGCTCGGTCGCTTTGCTGCATGACGGCAAAGTGCTGAGCCACTACGAGGTGATCCCGCGCCTGCATGCCCAGCGTCTGTTGCCGATGATCAAGACCTTGCTGGCGGAGGCGGGCATCGGCCTGTCAGCGCTGGACGCCATTGCCTTCGGTCGTGGGCCGGGCGCTTTCACCGGCGTACGCATCGCTATTGGCGTGGTTCAAGGCCTGGCTTTTGCCCTGGAGCGGCCGGTGCTGCCAGTTTCCAATCTGGCGGTGCTGGCGCAGCGGGCATTGCGCGAACATGGCGCCCATCAGGTTGCATCGGCAATCGACGCGCGCATGGATGAGGTGTATTGGGGTTGCTATCACGACGTGGCGGGCGAAATGCGCTTGCTCGGCGCTGAAGCAGTATTGCCGCCGGAGCAGGCGGCATTGCCGGCCGATGCCAGCGGCGACTGGTTCGGCTCGGGCACCGGCTGGGGCTATGCAGAACGCATTCCCGTGCAGCTGATCGGCCACGACGCGAGCATGCTGCCCCATGCTCAGGATCTGCTGACGCTGGCGACCTTCGCCTGGCACCGCGGCGAAGCCATCATCGCCGACGACGCCCAGCCGGTTTACCTGCGCGACAAAGTGGCAACGCCCAAGGCGCGGTGACAGGCATTGTGGGAGCGAGCTTGCTCACGAATCTGAATTCCGGTCGACACATTTGAGGCCGGGGCAAACGCTGAAGAACTTTCTTGGCAGACCCGACGCCTTCCCGGACAAGTCCGGTCCTACCGAACCATACATAACCCGGTAGGAGGGGACTTGTCCCCGAAGAGGCCGGGGCAAACGCTGAAGAACTTTCTTGGCAGACCCGACGCCTTCCCGGACAAGTCCGGTCCTACCGAACGATACCTAACTCGGTAGGAGGGGACTTGTCCCGAAGAGGCCGGTGCAAACGCTGAAGATCTTCCTCGGTAGCCCGACGCCTTCCCGGACAAGTCCGGTCCTACCGAACCATACATAACCCGGTAGGAGAAGACTTGTCCCCGAAGAGGCCGGTGCAAACGCTAAAGATCTTCCTCGGCAGAACCGACGCCTTCCCGGACAAGTCCGGTCCTACCGAACGATACATAACTCGGTAGGAGGGGACTTGTCCCGAAGAGGCCGGTGCAAACGCTGAAGATCTTCCTCGGTAGCCCCGACGCCTTCCCGGACAAGTCCGGTCCTACCGAACGATACCTAACTCGGTAGGAGGGGACTTGTCCCCGAAGAGGCCGGTCCAGGCGCTACATCGTTGGTGTCTGGAAATACTTCGCGAACAAGTTCGCTCCAAACCGGCGTTACTTACACCTTTCATCGCCTAAATTCCTCAAACAGCCTACCGGCGTCAACCTTTTGGGAAATGTGTGGTCTAGTTATCGTTCGGACATTTGCTAAGTGCCTGTCCGTGACGTTAAATTGCCACTATAAGATGCCGAGTACGCACACATGCGCATAGACGGACCCTCACATCGCTCCACCCCCATCAAGCGCAGGCCGCAAAAGGCCCCTGCGACTGTGGAGGGTACCTTCGAAGAAGTGGACGACGACATTGAGGTTCCGCAAAAGCCTGCACAAAACGCTGCAAAGTCGGGCGCCGGCGCGCAAGCAAGCTCCACCGCCAACGTTCCCGCCCGTCCGCAAGACATCATCTTCCCGCGCTCCATGAGCAGCCGCGTTGCCAATGCCCTGGCCAGTTATCTGACCACCGCGAGTTTTGTCGATTGGGATCTTGAAGTCTCGGGCCTCGATCTTCACGTTTGAACGCCGCTCGTTTGAAAAATCCGCGCCTGTATTTCCTTGGTTGCCCGTCCTGGAGTGAAAACGCCTGGCGTGATTTTTTGTATCCCGAAGATGCCCGTCCCAATGAAATGCTCGGCCTGTACTCGCAGGTTTTCAACGCCGTAGAAGGCAACACCACGTTCTATGCGCGTCCCAAGCCTGAAACAGTTCAGCGCTGGGCCGAAGTCTTGCCGGAGCACTTTCGTTTTACCGCCAAATTCCCCGGCGACATCAGCCATAACGGCGATTTGCGCCTGCAATTGCATGCCGCAGAGGATTTCATCCGGCTGATGGCGCCGCTGGGCCAGCGCGTTGCGCCGCTCTGGCTGCAGCTCGCGGCAAGCTTCACTCCGCTGCGGCTGGGTGAACTGGCCACCTTCATCGATGAGCTGCAATGCCCGCTCGCCGTGGAAGTGCGCAACCACGCCTTTTTCGACAAGGGCGAAGACGAGCGCATGCTCAATCGCCTGCTGCTGGATCGCGGCGTGGAGCGCATTTGCCTAGACTCGCGGCCACTGTTCAGCTGCGTGTCCACGGACCCTGCTGTGCTGCATGCGCAGTCGAAAAAGCCCAAGGTGCCACCTCGACCGGCGGCTCTGACTCAATTTCCCCAAGTGCGCTTCATTGGTCATCCTTTGCTGGAGGCGAACGACTCGTTTCTGCAGCAGTGGGTCGAAAAAGTCGCAGGCTGGATCGAAGAAGGGCGCACGCCTTACGTGTTCCTGCACACTCCGGACAATATCCAGGCCCCGCTGCTGGCCCAGCGCTTTCATCAACTGTTAATGATCCGCCTGCCAGGTTTGCCAAGCTTGCCGGAACTGGATCGCGCACCTCCCGTGGAGCAACTGGGCTTGCTCTGAGGTCTGAAGTTGTGGGCTTATAGCAGCCCACACCAATGACCTGAGCAGGACTCGCCCATGGATGCCCGTCAATTGCTACGCGCCCAGACCTTCCAAGCCATGCACGAGCGCGACAGCGCTTTTGTGATCCCTAATCCGTGGGACGCAGGTTCCGCGAAGTTGCTGGCATCCATGGGCTTCGAATGCCTGGCAACCACCAGCGCAGGCTTGGCCTTTGCCTTGGGCCGCGCCGATGCCGAAGGCGCGATCAGCCGCGATGAAGCCTTGGAAAACATCCGCGCCATTGTTGCCGCGACCGATCTGCCCGTGGCCGCCGACCTGGAAAACTGTTTTGCCGACAGCCCCGAAGGCTGCGCCGAAACTCTGCTCAAAGCCGCGCAAACCGGTATTGTCGGCGGCTCGATCGAAGACGCCAGCGGCAATCCTGACGATCCGATCTATGCGTTTGACCTGGCCGTCGAACGGGTCAGAGCCGCCGTCGCAGCGGCCCGCAGTTTGCCGTTTCCGTTCCTGCTGACTGCGCGTGCGGAAAATCTTCTCAATGGCCGGATGGATTTCGCTGACACACTGCGGCGGCTTGAAGCCTACGCCGATGCCGGGGCCGACGTGCTGTACGCGCCGGGCCTGCGCACCCGTGAGCAAGTCATCGCGGTGGTGCAGGCTGTGGCGCCGCGCCCGGTGAACGTGTTGATGGGCTTGAATGGCGTGAACCTCAGCGTCCAGCAACTCAGCGAGTGCGGGGTGCGGCGCATCAGCGTCGGTTCATCCCTGGCGCGTGCGGCGTTCGGCGGGCTGTATCGCGCCGCCGAAGAAATCCGCGCCCAAGGCACCTTCACCTATGCCGAGCAGGCGCTGCCCTTCGATCAACTCAACGCATTGTTCAAACCCTGAGGATGCGCGGTTCGACGGTATTTCTGGTCTTTGTGCTGCTGTGTGGCGCTGCCGTTGCGGCGCTGTGGCGGGGCTGGATCGAGGTGCCGGACATGTGGAATCCCTGGGCGCCGCTGGACATCAAGGCCGAACCGAACTTCCTGACGCCGTACAAGCTGTCGCGTCTGCAAAATGATCCGCAGCTGTGCGATCAAGCGCTCGGTAGTTCGTCGCTGCGTTTCAGTCATCAGGCCGACAGCGAGCCGTCTGCCGCCTGTCCGCTGCAAAACGTCCTGCGCGTGCAGGGCGGGGATGTGGCGTTGAGCAGCAGTTTTCTCGCCAGTTGCCGGTTGGCGGTGGCTTATGCGCTGTTCGACGTCCACACCTTGCAACCCGCCGCCCAGGCGGTATTCGGCCAGAAAGTGGCACGGATCGATCACCTGGGCAGTTTCGCCTGCCGCAATGTGTACAGCCGCAGCGACGGTCGCCTGAGCCAGCACGCGACGGCCAATGCTCTGGACATTGCCGGCTTTCGCTTGGCGGACGGCCAGCGGATCAGTGTGCTGGGCGACTGGAAGGATACTGGCGACAAAGGCAGGTTCTTGCGTCAGGTGCGCGACGGCGCCTGCAAGAACTTCAATACGGTGTTGGGGCCGGACTACAACGCTGCCCATCGCAACCATTTCCATCTGGATATGGGCCGCTGGAGTGTTTGTCGTTAAGCAGCCATGCGCAGGTTTTGCAGGACGATTGGGCGTGCCCAGCCATTTTCGTAGTCAAACTGGCGCTGTTGCGCTACGACGGTGGCGTCGTCCAGCGGCAACGCAGGCTTGTCGGCCAATTCCCATTCGAACTCGGCAATCGGCAGATGCAGTGGGCGCGGCTCTGGACCAGGGCCCGGAATGACGCTGTCGTCGTAAGGATTGAGCACGGTCGGGCGAACCCAGGTGCTGTCGAACTCAAGATGGCGCTGCTGGGCAATCATTTCGCTCAGGCTGAACGGCTCGTTCGGTGGCGGCAGCAAGTCCAGTTCGAACTCGGCAATCGGCAGGAACAACGGCTCAGGCGGCTTGCGCTGCACATCGGCGACCGGGCAGGCGCGCTGTTCGACGATCTTGCCCAGGGTGCGAGCCCCGGCAATTGGTTCGCCGGTGGCGATATCAGTGACAACGGCAGCGGATTCTGCCGAGACCTCGGTGGTGTCGCCAATCTGTTCAGCCATCGCACGGGCAAATGCATCCGACCAGAGCTGGGTAACGCTACCCAATGCCCGGGAATTACGCAGGCTGAAATCACCCGCGTGGGATAAGTAGCCTATGGATGTTTGCTGAATCTCTGACATAGCGATCAGTACACGTCTTGGGTCTGGCAAAATGCCTGATACTGGGTTATCGGCCGTTTTTGTCGATCATTAACAATTTTTGAGCGTGTGGACACAATGAGTGAGCAACCAGCGGGCAGCCGCATCCGGGTCGAAGCCCTGGCAAGCAATGGACAGGAGCAGGCAGCGCAATGGGCCCAGCGCCTGGGCTTGCCGTTACAGGACGCCGAAGCTGATTTTGCCTTGCAAGTCACCGAGGACGGTTTGCAGCTGCAGCAGTTGAGCGATGACGCGCCGGGCCCGGTGCGCGTGGACTTTGTTGAAGGTGCTGTTGCCCATCGCCGCCTGTTCGGTGGCGGCAGCGGACAGATGATCGCCAAGGCGGTGGGCATTCAGCCCGGCGTGCGCCCACGGGTGCTGGACGCCACGGCCGGGCTGGGCAAAGACGCGTTCGTGCTGGCCAGTCTGGGTTGCGAGATGAGCCTGATCGAACGTCAGCCGATCATTGCTGCGTTGCTTGAAGACGGTTTGCTGCGCGGTCGGCAGGATCGCGAAGTGGGGTCGATCATTGGCCAGATGCGCTTGCTGACCGGCAATTCCATCGAGCTGATTCGCAACTGGGAAGGCGAGGCGCCGCAGGTGATCTACCTCGATCCAATGTTCCCGCACCGGGAGAAAACCGCACTGGTGAAGAAGGAAATGCGCTTGTTCCGGCCCTTGGTGGGCGACGACATGGACGCGCCCGCGCTGCTCGAAGCCGCGCTGGCCCTGGCGACCCACCGCGTGGTGGTCAAACGCCCGCGCAAAGCGCCGTGCATCGACGGGCCAAAACCGAGTTATGCGCTGGATGGCAAATCCAGCCGTTATGACATCTATCCGAAGAAGGCGTTGAAATCCGCTGCCAAACCGGACGAATGACTACGCCTTTGAACTGGCCCCCCCAAAAAAATCCCTAAACAACCCGGTAGGAGGGGACTTGTCCCCGAAGATGCGTCGGCTGTCCCGGACTCTTCGGGAATGAATTCCCTCCTACGAAGATTTCGGCGATCAACTCCGGTAGGCCTGCACACACGACCTGTGTAGGACCGGATTCATCCGGGAAGACGGCATTCCGGGCGCCAGAGATGCGTCGGCCGTCCCGGACTCTTCGGGAATGAATTCCCTCCTACGAAGATTTCGGGGATCAGATCCGGTAAGCCCGCATAAACAACCCCACCACATCCCGCACATGCCTTTCGGTGCTGGCGGCGTCCGGCAGTTCGCCGCAGCCCACCAGCAAGCGGAAGTTGCAGGTGCCCTTGATCAGGCTCAGGAAGTGTTCGGCTGCGGTCCTTGCCGAGTCAAAGCGCAGCTCTCCGGTCTTTTCCAGGCGCGCCAGGAAGCGCTCCATTTCCTGAAGGATGCGCTGCGGTCCGGCCTCGAAGAAGATCTGCGACAGCGTCGGGTCCTGGGTGCCCAGCGTCACCATCAAGCGATGCAACTCAATGGACTCGGGGCTGTTGATCAGTCTGTTGAAGCTGCGCGCAATGTTCAGTAGCAGCGTCTCGACCGGCAATTCGCTGTGTAGATCAAAAAACAATTCCGGCATCTGTTCTTCACAGCGCGCTACCACTGCCGAGGAGAACAACGTCTCTTTGTCAGTGAAATGGCTGTAGACCGTGAGCTTGGAAACGCCCGCTTCTGCGGCGACCGCATCCATGCTGGTGCTGGCGTAACCGTTGCGCACGAACAGGTTTTTTGCCGCGTCGAGAATGGCCTGGCGCTTTGCCAGATCCTTGGGGCGGCCGGGGCCGGAGGTCGGTAATGAAGTGTCAGGCATATTCGTTTTAATAATGTACTGGTGAGTTTGATAATTTTTAATATACTCGCCAGTACAATTATTCCAAGCCTCAATTGCGAAGGTGTTGTCACCATGTTACGCAATGCACTCTCGGTCGTGCTGCCCATCACTCTGATTTCGTTGCTCGCCGCTTGCGGCCAAGAGGTCGCTGCGCCGGTTTCCGTGCGTCCGGCAATGGTGGTGCAGCCGCTGCCATCATCCCAGTCCATGGACAGCTACCCCGGTGAAGTCCGGGCGCGCTTCGAGCCGGACCTGGCGTTCCGCATTCCTGGCAAAGTCAGCAAGCGCTGGGTTGAGGAGGGGCAGCGGGTCAAGGCCAATCAACCCTTGGCCGAACTGGACGCACAGGATGTTCGCCTGCAACTGGAAGCCATCCGCGCCCAGGTGGCGGCGGCCGAGGCCAACTTGCAGCTGGTTCGCTCTGAACGCGATCGCTACAAGGCCCTGATGGAGCGGCAGATGGTCAGCCGTTCGCAGTTCGATAACGCAGAAAACCTCTACCGTTCCGGCGAAGCGCGGCTCAAGCAGATCAGGGCCGAGCTGACCGTTGCTGACAACCAGACCAGCTATGCCGTGCTGCGCGCGCCGCAGGATGGCGTGGTTGCCAAGCGGCTGGTGGAAGTCGGCCAGGTGGTCGCCGCGGGGCAAACGGTATTTACCCTGGCGGCGGATGGCGAGCGTGAAGTGCTGATCGGCTTGCCGGAACAGAACTTCTCGCGTTTCAAGGTCGGCCAGCCGGTGGCGGTGGAATTGTGGACCCAGCGCGAACAACGTTTCCCGGGCCGGATTCGCGAGCTGTCACCGGCCGCCGATCCGCGCTCGCGCACCTTCGCTGCGCGCATCGCCTTTGCTGGCGGCAAGATCCCCGCCGAACTGGGGCAGAGCGCTCAGGTGTTCATCCAGGCCGAACAGGTCGTGCCGTTGGCAGTGCCGCTGTCGGCGGTGACGTCCGAGAATGGCGTGCATTACGTCTGGCGTGTCGAGGCCGGCAATACGCTGAAGCGCGTGGTGGTCAGGCTTGGGCCTTACGGGCAGGAATCGGTGCCAGTGCTCGACGGGCTGGCAGCCAGCGACTGGATCGTGGCCGCCGGTGTGCATGTGCTGCATGAGGGTGAGCAGGTACGCCCGGTGGACCGCGAGAACCGCGCGGTGAAACTGGCGGCTAAGGAGTAAGCCCGGATGCACTTCAATCTTTCCGAATGGGCGCTGCGCAATCGGCAAATCGTCCTGTACCTGATGATCGTTCTGGCTGTCGTCGGTGCTCTTTCCTACACCAAGCTGGGGCAGAGCGAAGATCCGCCGTTCACCTTCAAAGCCATGGTGATTCGTACGATGTGGCCGGGCGCCAGCGCGGAAGAAGTGGCGCTGCAAGTCACTGATCGCATCGAGAAGAAACTGATGGAAACCGGGGAATACGAGCGCATCGTTTCATTCTCGCGACCCGGTGAATCGACCGTGACCTTCGTGACTCGCGATTCCATGTTCTCCGCCGCGCTGCCGGAACTGTTCTACCAGATCCGCAAGAAAATCAGCGACATCCGCCAGAACCTGCCGCCGGGTATTCAGGGGCCGTTCTTCAACGACGAGTTCGGCACCACCTTTGGCAATATCTACGCGCTGACCGGCAAGGGCTTTGACTACGCGGTGCTCAAGGATTACGCCGACCGTATTCAGCTGCAACTGCAGCGGGTCAAGGACGTGGGCAAGGTAGAGCTGATCGGTTTGCAGGACGAGAAGATCTGGATCGAACTGTCCAACGTCAAGCTCGCCACCCTTGGCTTGCCGCTGGCGGCTGTGCAGCAAGCGCTTGAAGCGCAGAACGCAGTCGCAGCCACCAGTTTTTTTGAAACGCCCACCGAGCGGGTGCAGTTGCGGGTCAGCGGACGCTTCCAGACTGTCGAAGAAATTCGCGAGTTTCCGATCCGCGTCGGCGACCGCACGCTGCGTATCAGCGATCTGGCCGAAGTGCATCGCGGCTTCAACGACCCGCCCGCGCCGCGCATGCGCTTCATGGGTGAGGATGCGCTGGGTCTGGCGGTGGCGATGAAGGACGGCGGCGACATTCTGGTGTTGGGCAAGGCCCTGGAAGGCGAGTTTTCCCGCATCCAGAAAAACCTCCCGGCCGGCATGGAGCTGCGTAAGGTCTCCGATCAGCCTGCCGCGGTGAAGACCGGCGTCGGCGAGTTCGTCCGGGTGCTGGCTGAAGCCTTGGGCATCGTCTTGCTGGTGAGTTTCTTTTCCCTCGGCATGCGCACTGGCATGGTCGTGGCGCTGGCGATTCCGCTGGTCCTGGCGATGACCTTCGCCTGCATGTATTACCTGGGAATCGGCCTGCACAAGATTTCCCTAGGCGCGTTGGTGCTGGCGCTGGGCTTGCTGGTGGATGACGCGATCATTGCTGTGGAAATGATGGCGATCAAGATGGAGCAGGGCTACGACCGGATGCGCGCGGCGAGCTTCGCCTGGACCAGCACCGCGTTCCCGATGCTCACCGGGACGCTGATTACCGCCGCGGGTTTCCTGCCGATTGCCACCGCGCAGTCGAGCACCGGCGAATACACCCGCTCGATCTTCCAGGTGGTCACCATTGCCTTGCTCGCGTCATGGGTCGCGGCGGTGGTGTTTGTGCCCTATCTGGGCGAGCGACTGCTGCCGGATCTGGCGAAAATCCATGCCGAGAAACACGGCGCGGGCGTGTTTGATCCCTATGCGACGCCGTTCTATAAGCGGGTTCGGGGGCTTGTCGGCTGGTGCGTTCGCCGTCGCAAGACAGTGATCGTCTTGACGGTAGGACTCTTCGTGCTGTCGGTGGTGATGTTCAAGTACGTGCCCCAGCAGTTCTTTCCGGCTTCGGGTCGACTTGAGCTGATGATCGATCTGAAACTCACCGAAGGCGCTTCGTTGAGCAACACCGCCGATCAGGTCAAGCGGCTGGAACAGATGCTCAAAGATCACGACGGCATCGACAATTATGTTTCCTACGTGGGCACCGGTTCGCCGCGTTTCTATCTGCCGCTGGATCAGCAACTGCCTGCGGCGAGTTTTGCCCAGTTCGTAGTGCTGGCCAAATCCATCGAGGACCGGGAAACCCTGCGCAGCTGGCTGATCACTAACCTCAACGAACAGTTCCCGACTTTGCGTTCGCGGGTCACGCGCCTGGAAAACGGCCCGCCCGTGGGTTATCCGGTGCAGTTCCGGGTCAGCGGCGAGCACATTGACGAGGTACGGGCACTGGCGCGCAAAGTGGCGGCCAAGGTCCGCGACAATCCCCATGTGGCCAATGTGCATCTGGACTGGGAAGAACCCAGCAAAGTCGTATACCTCAATGTCGATCAGGACCGCGCCCGGGCGCTCGGCGTAACAACCGCCAGTCTGTCGAAATTCCTGCAAAGCTCGCTCACCGGTTCCAGCGTGAGTCAGTACCGTGAGGACGATGAACTGATCGAAATCCTCCTGCGCGGCACCGCCAACGAACGTCAGCAACTGGGCGCGCTGGCGAGTCTGGCGGTGCCCACCGACAACGGCGCGAGTGTCGCCTTGTCGCAAGTGGCGACCCTGGAATACGGCTTTGAAGAGGGCATCATCTGGCACCGCAACCGACTGCCCAATGTCACGGTGCGCGCCGATATCTACGGCAAGGAGCAACCGGCGACGCTGGTCCAGCAAATCATGCCGACCTTGCAAGGCGTGCGCGATGAATTGCCGGATGGCTATCTGCTGGAAGTAGGCGGTACGGTCGAGGATTCGGCGCGGGGCCAGAACTCGGTCAAGGCCGGCGTGCCGTTGTTCATCGTGGTGGTGCTGACTTTGCTGATGATCCAGCTACGCAGCTTTTCGCGGATGTTCATGGTGTTCCTCACCGCACCGTTGGGGCTGATCGGCGTGACGCTGTTTCTGCTGGTGTTCAATCAGCCGTTCGGCTTCGTCGCGATGCTCGGCACCATCGCCTTGTCGGGGATGATCATGCGCAACTCGGTGATCCTGGTGGATCAGATCGAACAGGATATTGCCGGCGGACTGGATCAGTGGCAGGCGATTATCGAAGCCACGGTGCGGCGTTTCCGACCTATCGTGCTGACCGCGCTGGCGGCGGTGCTGGCGATGATCCCGCTGTCACGCAGCGTCTTCTTCGGCCCGATGGCGGTGGCAATCATGGGCGGCCTGATCGTCGCGACAGCCCTGACCTTGCTGTTTCTGCCTGCGCTGTATGCGGCGTGGTTTCGGGTCAAAAAGGAAGGCCAGTGAGATGTAGTTACCGTTTGAGCACACCGGACACTATGTGCAGCAAACATAGAGTCATATAGGAGGGGACTTGTCCGCGAACAGGCCGGTGCAAACGCAGACGATATTCCTTCGCAGACCCGACGCCTTCCCGGACAAGTCCGGTCCTACCGGGCCAAACACAACTCGGTAGGAGGGGACTTGTCCCCGAAAGACGGTAGCTCAGGCGGCGTTAACTTTGCGGATTTCCGTGGTCAGGACCATCGCATTCGGGGACAAGTCCCCTCCTACAGTCAGGGATTCAGAGCGCCCCAAATACCTTCTTCGCCAGACTGGTCGCCGCCGCAGCCGGGTTGGCGCGGATGGTTTCTTCCTGTTTGGCGATCATTTCGAACAAACCGTTCAGCGCCTGTTCCGTCACGTAGCCCTCGATGTTCGAGCTTTTCGCATCCAGAACGCCCAGCGTCGCAGCCTGCCCGGCGAACGAGTTGTACTTCTGCGCCAGGCCAACCTTGTCCGTGGCTTGCTTGACGATAGGCAGGAACTTGGCGCGGATCTGCTCGCGGCTGCTGCTGTTCAGGTACTGCGTCGCTGAATCCTTGCCGCCGCTGAGAATGCCCTTGGCATCCGCAACGCTCATCTTCTTCACGGCATCTACCAGCAACGTCTGGGCTTGCGGCATGGCGGCTTCAGCGGCCTGGTTCATGCTGGTTTCCAGCTGATCGACCTGCGCGCCCATGCCGAACTGTTTCATCTTCTTCGCGACCTTGCCGAGATTGCCCGGCAGTTCGATGCGCACGTCCTGGTTGTTGCTGAAACCACCGGGTTTGCCCAGTTGCTTGACTGCAATCTGCGCGCCTTGGGTCAGCGCGTCCTTGAGGCCGCCGGTTGCATCTGCCTGGGACAGATCACTCAAGGAGGCGGCAAATACGTTGGCCGACAGCAGCAAACCTGCGCACAGGCTGGCGAAGGTAAACGGGGAGCGAAGCATGGCAGCATCCTTTTCAAGGGGAATCTGGGTAGCAGCGCCGAACAGGCATCGGCGCTGGAGAGTGAGGGTATCAGGAACTCAGCGCGGCGGATTCAGACGGATGCGCAGGGGCTGTTGATCGCTGCCGTCCAGCTTGACGCTGTAATGATCGGTGCTGATAAACAGCAGTTGGCCATCCGACTCAATGCGCGCGCTGACGGAGTAACGATGGCCGGGTTGAATCTGCTTGCTGTCGTATTGCAGATGAAAGGGCAGCGGCACCTGGCCTTTTATCGGTCCGCTCTGGCGCGCCAACACTACGGCAGGCGCGTCAACCCGCGAGACGTCCTGCAAGGTGACGCTCAAGGTTGCCGAAGGCGGCAGGGCCATGCGTTGCAGATAGAAGACTTCGCCATCGAGGCTGGCCTGGCTGTTGGACTGAAAGGTGCTGCAAGCACCGAGCATCGCAGTCATGAGGATGAGTGCAAGATTTTTCATCGGGATCTCCCTATCGGTTGGTGCCGGTTTTAACCCGGCACCAAATTGCGAAATTTAGCGGATTTCCTCAACCGGGTCAGCTTCGGTTACATCTTCGTTGCGATGCAAGGCGACCTGACGGATCGACAGGCGGATCTCCGCTGGCAGCACACGCTTCGCCGCGCCTTCGGCCAGTTCCCCCAGCAACGGGTGGTAACTGAGCTTGCCGTTGGCATCCTTGCGCAGGACGCCCAGGTCCAGCAGCGTCTGGATAAAATGGCGGAACAGGCTCTTGTCGAAGAACTCCGGCGCATTCAGTCCATGCAGGATCGACAACCGTTGCGCCATCACCGTACACAGATCTTCCAGTTCTTCGGCGCTCAGGGTGTTCTGGCCGCTGTTGAGCAATAGCGAGGTGGCCATGTAAAAGCGCTGCAACGTCTGGGCAATCGCCCGCGACAGCAGGGTCAGCAGCACGAACTCGCGGGAACTCGGCGCAGGGCGCAGGTACACGTCATTTTCGAAACGCAGCAGACCTTGCTCGACAAACGCTTCCAGCCATTGATCGACCACCGCATCCAGCTCCTCCAGCGACCAGCGGATGAACAGCTCGGATTGCAGGTACGGATAGAGCGCACGGGTGTAGCGCAGCAGCAGTTCGCGGGTCATGCGGGACGAGCTCTGGAAGAAGCTGGCCAGCAATGATGGCAAGGCGAAAATATGCAGCACGTTGTTGCGGTAGTAGGTCATCAGGACGGCGTTCTGTTCATCCAGATACAGAATCTTGCCCAGCGCGTCCTTTTGCTCCGAAAGCAGGTCCATGCCTTTCACGTGTTCGATCAAGGCCCGACCGTCACCTTCGGGCAGCGTGGTGTGCGGCGAATAAGGCACCCGGCGTAGCAATGTCAGATAAAGGTCGAGCACGCGGGCCATGGCCTGATCATCCAGCGCCAGTCGTTGCGTCGAAAGCAGGGCCAGTGCCACCAGATTTACCGGGTTGATGGCGGCGGCTTCGTTCAGATGCCGGGCAACACGCTCGCCCAGGCGATTGGTGGTTTCGTTCAGCCATGCCGGGCGGAACTGCGGGCCCAGCTGTTGCGTGCGCCAGTCGGCTTGTTCCGCGTCGAGAAATTCCGCGAGCTTGATCGGCTCACCGAAGTTCACCGACACCTGGCCGAAGCGCTGCTTGAGCGCGCCAATCACCTTGAAGATGTCGAAAATCGATTCCTTCTTCTTGGTCGCGCCACGCAGTTCGCCCAGATACGTGCGACCTTCGAGAACCCGCTCGTAACCGATGTACACCGGCACGAACACGATGGGCATCCGCGAGTTGCGCAGGAAGCTGCGCAAGGTGATCGCCAGCATGCCAGTCCTGGGTTGCAGCATGCGCCCGGTGCGTGAACGCCCGCCCTCTACGAAGTATTCGACCGGGAAACCTTTGGTGAACAGGGTATGCATGTATTCGTTGAACACCGAGGTGTACAGCGGATTGCCCTTGAATGTGCGACGCATGAAAAACGCGCCGCCGCGACGCAGCAGCCCGCCGATTACCGGCATGTTCAGGTTGATACCGGCGGCGACATGCGGTGGCGTCAGGCCGTTGCGGAACAGCAGATACGAAAGCAACAGGTAATCGATATGGCTGCGGTGGCAGGGCACATAAATGATCTCATTGCCCTGCGCCACGTTCTGCACGCCTTCGATATGGCTGACCTTGACGCCGTCGTAGATCTTGTTCCAGAACCAGCTCAGCACCACTTCGAGAAAACGAATGGCCGAATAGGTGTAGTCCGAAGCGATTTCATTGCCGTAGCGCAGGGCTTGCTCGCGAGCCTTGTCGACGGGGATTTTTTCGCGTTCGGCTTCATCCAGAATCGCCTGCTTGACCAGCGGCTCGTCCAACAGCCCCTTGACCAGATTGCGCCGGTGCGACACGTCCGGGCCGATCACGGCGGTCTTCAGGTTGCGAAAATGCGTGCGCAGCAGGCGCTGGGTCATGCGCAGGGTCAGCTCGTGGCCCTTGTTCTCGTTGATCAGGTCGCGCAGATGGATCGGTGCGGAAAACTGCACCCGGGTCTTGCGCCCCAGAATCAGGATGCTGACCAGCCGCCTTAGCCGTCCGGTCACCGCCCAGCTGTCGGCAAATAATAATTTCCACGGGCTCGATTCGCGATCCGGCGACTGGCCCCAGAACACGCTGACCGGAATGATCTGCGCATCCTCGGTGGCGTTCTGGCTCACGGCGCTGATCAAACGTTCCAGCATCGGCGGCGCGCCGCTCTTGTCCTGACGGCCCAGCCAGTCCGGTCCCGGCGTCAGGTAAAAGAAGGCTGCAGGCTCGATCAGCTCGCCCACCGAGACCGACAATACTGGTCGAGGCAATCCCGCCTTGCGGCATTCGGTATCGATCACCGCCAGGTCGCTCAGTGAAGGCGATTGCAAGGCGTAGAACACCGGTCGACTGCGGTCGAGATTGAGGGTGAAAGACGATTGATTAATGGTCTCGGAGCGCACCCAGAGATACAACAATCGGCGCAGTGTGCCGAACACGAGACGGCGGAACGGAGAGCGGGTCATACGGCTTCTGCTGAAAAGGGGCGGAGCCCACGAGGGCGCCAGTTTGCCGTATCTGGCGGGGATGGGCAAAAGGGCGGATGGGGCTCAATTCATTCCGTAGGACCGGCTTTAGCCGGGAGCGCGTTCTCCCGGCTAAAGCCGGTCCTACATTGAATCAGGGACCGTTGTTTTTAGCTCACGCCGTATGCCAGACAATCTCTTCCTCGCCATCTTCGCTGATGCGAATCCAGCGGTCGGCGGTTTCGTCACTTTCTTCTTCGACCCAGGTGCCGGGTGCGCAGCGTACTTCGACTTTCAGGGCGGCGAACGCAGCGCGGCCGCAGGCGATGTCGTCTTCCCAAGGCGTCTGGTTGCTTTCCAGAAACAGGCTATTCCATTTGCCGACAGCCTTGGGCAGCCAGGTCACTGGCACGTTGCCAGCTGTGCATTTCCAGGTCTGGCCTTTTTGTACCCAGTCCGTGCACGGGCCGATGGCGGCGCTGAGCCAGGTGGCGATGGCCTTGTAGTCGACGTCAGCGTCTTTCAGGTAAATCTCGATATCGGGTTGGCGCATGGATGCCTCGTAAGAAATTGAAAAAATCCATTCGCGGATTCAGTCGAGTGCCTCGCCAATGCAAGACACCTTCATTCAGATAGTTATTGGCGCACGAAATAATCGTAGCGCATGGAAACCGTGACTTCGAACGGCTCAACCTGCTCGATGACATTGGCCCGACGTTCAGCGCTGGCGCGCCAGCCGTGAGGCGTCATGGCCAGCAGGTTGGCGCGGGCCTGAGCGTCGATCAGGCTCAGTTTGAAGCGCAGGGTTTCGCTGTGATCCAGCAGCATGCCTTCAGGAACCAGGGCTAGATGCTTGTCGTCAGCATAGTCGCGAACTTCGTCATACAGGCGCTCGCGCAGCTCCATCAGATGCTCGCTGGTCGGACCGACGCGCATCAGCCCGCCGCCCGGCGTCAACAAGCGTTTGGCCTCGTTCCAGTCCAACGGGCTGAACACGCTGGCGAGAAACTGACAGCTGGCATCCGGTAATGGCACGCGCGCCATGCTGGCGATCAACCAGGTCAGCTGCGGATCACGACGGCAGGCGCGTTTGACCGCTTCCCGGGAAATATCCAGCGCATAGCCATCGGCTTGCGGCAGGGCAGCGGCGATTTGCGCGGTGTAATAACCCTCGCCACAACCGATGTCCAGCCAGCGCGCCGGGGCACGTTCGGCCGCCAGTTCTGCCAGACGTTTCGCCACCGGCGCGTAATGCCCGGCGTTGAGAAAGTCCCGCCGCGCCTCGACCATGGCCTGGTTATCGCCAGGATCGCGGCTGTTCTTGTGCTGCACCGGCAACAGGTTCAGATACCCCTGACGGGCGCGGTCGAAGCGATGATTCGCCGGGCACGCCACGCCGTTGTCCACCGCACTGAGCGGCGCCGAGCAGATCGGGCAGGTAAGCATCATGCGAGCAGTTTGACCAAGGTCTGATAGTAGATTTCAGTCAGCACGTCGAGATCGCTGGCCAGCACGCGTTCGTTGACCTGGTGAATGGTCGCGTTGACCGGTCCCAGCTCGACAACCTGAGTGCCCATGGTGGCGATGAAACGCCCGTCAGACGTGCCGCCGCTGGTGGACGCCTTGGTTTCGCGACCGGTAACCGCGCGAATGCTGTCCGACACCGCGTCCAGCAAATCACCCGGTTCGGTCAGGAACGGCAGACCGGACAGCGCCCAGTCCACATGCCAGTCCAGATCATGCTTGTCGAGGATGGTCGCGACCCGCTGCTTCAAGCCTTCGACCGTGGATTCGGTGGAGAAGCGGAAGTTGAAGATCGCAACCAGTTCACCGGGAATCACGTTAGTGGCACCGGTACCGGAATTCAGGTTGGAAATCTGGAAGCTGGTCGGCGGGAAGAATGCATTGCCTTCGTCCCAATGCTCGGCGGCCAGTTCGGCCAGCGCCGCAGCGGCCAGATGAATCGGATTGCGCGCCAGATGCGGATAGGCCACGTGGCCTTGTTTGCCGCGTACGGTCAAGGTTGCGCCCAGGGAGCCGCGACGACCGTTCTTCACCACATCGCCTACCAGCGTGGTGCTCGACGGTTCGCCGACGATGCACCAGTCCATGCGCTCGTTGCGCGCTTTGAGGATTTCCACCACGGCTTTGGTGCCGTGATGCGCCGGGCCTTCTTCGTCACTGGTGATCAGAAAGGCAATCGAGCCTTTGTGGTTCGGGTGATCACCGACAAACCGCTCGGCCGCCACCAGCATGGCCGCGAGGCTGCCTTTCATGTCCGCAGCGCCACGGCCGCAGAGCATGCCGTCAGCATCGATCAAGGCGTCGAACGGATCGTTCTGCCAGGCGTTCACCGGTCCGGTGGGCACCACGTCGGTATGCCCGGCGAAACACAGGACCGGACCTTCACTGCTGCCATGGCTGGCCCAGAAGTTATCCACATCCTCGATACGCATCGGCTCCAGCTTGAAGCCGGCATCGCCCAGGCGTTGCATCATCACCGCCTGACAGTCGGCATCGATAGGCGTCACCGACGGACGACGGATCAGGTCGCAGGCGAGTTGAAGAGTGGGCGAAAGGTCGGCTGAGGCCGTCATGTACTGGACTCCGGTGGCATGGCTTTGAACGCGAAAAGGCGCATATCTTAAAGCAAAACGGCAGCCAGAGGCCGCCGTTTAGTCTTGCCTGAGATTTATGTCAAACGGTAGCGGGCTCGGTAATCACCACCGGTTTGGGCAGCGAGGACAGGAAAGCCATGATCAACGCCGCCAGATACGGCAGTGATTGCACCACGAGCATGATGACCCAGAAGCGCATGTCGGCGCTCGGCAAGCCCTGCACCAGACAGATCCCGGTCGCCGCACCCCATAACAGCAGCATGATGAACAGTTCTTCCCGAGCTTCGGAAATCGCCACCAGCAGACCATGGCTGGCGGCATTTTTCGGGGTCCGGAAGAACGGAATGCTCGTGGTGAAGAAGCCATACAACACGGCTTTGGCGATGGTATGCGACAAGGCCAGCCCGGCCAATGCGGCGTAGAACGCATCCTTGAGGTTGACGCCCACGGCGCGACGATAAAGGAAGATGATCTTGCCGACCTTGAACACGAACAGCGCCAAGGGCGGGATGGCGAAGATCAGCAGCGGCGGATCGACGCGTTTGGGCACGATGATCATCGCCGACGACCAGAGCAATGCGCCGACGGTGAAGAAGATGTTCATGCCATCAGCGACCCACGGCAGCCAGCCCGCGAGAAAGTGGTAGCGCTGACCACGCGTCAGTTCGGTGTCCTTGCCGCGCAGCAGGCTCGACGCATGGCGCTTGATGATCTGGATCGCGCCATACGCCCAACGGAACCGCTGCTTCTTGAAGTCGATGAAGGTATCGGGCATCAAGCCCTTGCCGAAACTGTTGTGCGCATACGCTGCGGAATAGCCCTTTTCGAAGACTCGCAGGCCCAGCTCGGCGTCTTCGCAGATGCACCAGTCGGCCCAGCCCAGTTCTTCGAGCACTGAGCGCCGGGTCATGGTCATGGTGCCGTGCTGAATGATCGCGTCGCGGTCGTTGCGGGTGACCATGCCGATATGAAAGAAGCCTTTGTACTCGGAATAGCAGAGCTTCTTGAAGGTGCTTTCGTGCTGATCGCGATAATCCTGGGGCGACTGCACCACGGCGATTTTCGGGTCGGCGAAGTGCGGCACCATGTGTTTGAGCCAGTTGCGGTCGACGCAGTAATCCGAGTCGATCACGGCAATCACTTCGGCATCCGGTGCGGTGTGCGGGATCAGGTAATTCAGCGCGCCGCCCTTGAAGCCGGCGAGCGGGGCGACGTGGAAGAACTTGAAGCGCGAACCGAGCAGCTCGCAATGCGCCTTGACCGGTTCCCAGACCGCCGGATCCTTGGTGTTGTTGTCGATCAATAACACTTCGAAATCCGGATAATCCAGCGCCGCCAGCGCGTTCAAGGTCTGTTTGACCATTTCCGGCGGCTCGTTGTAGCAAGGCACGTGAATCGACACCTTCGGGCGGTAGGCATTATCCGTTTCGACTGGCAGAAATTCGCGTCGCCGTTTGTGAGTCCAGACCGCTTCGGCCAGCTCGTGAGCCTCGGTCAGCAGCACGATAAACACGCCCAGCGCGCCCAACGCCAGAAGGAATCCGACCAGCAAACTGAACCAGGTGCTGTATTGCTGGCTGTAGTCGTAGCCGATCCACACCAGCACCGAGCCACACAGAAACGCGACGAAGGTCAGGAAGGTACGACCGCGCTGGCGCAGGGCCGAACCGTCGATCAACAGTAACGCCAGCGACAACATCGCCAGAACCACTGAACCGATGGCCAGCACGCGCCATTGCGGAATGGCCACCACAGGGCCTTCAAAGTTGAATTTCTGCTGGCGGTTGGCGTTATAAACGCCCCAGTACGCGCCCACCGAACCTTCATCGCTGGCTTTCCACGGCTGATCGAAAGCTTCGATCACAAAGTAGTTGTAGCCTTGGCGGTTGAGCTTGTTGACCAGCGTGCGCAGGTAAATCGCCTGATCGGCCTGGGTTGCGTCAGCCCCGCCACGCATCCGCCCGTTGCTCGGCCAGCCGACCTCCGAAAGCAACAGCGGCTTCTTGGGGAACATTTTTTTCAGTTCGCGGGCACGGTCGAGGACAAACTGGCCGGACTCGCTCATGGGGATGAACTCCCAGTACGGCAGAATGTGCGCGGCCACCAGATCGACGTGCTTGCCCAGTTCCGGGTATTTCTCCCAGATGTGCCACTGCTCGGAAGTGGTCACGGGCACTTTGACTGCGGCGCGCACCCGATCCAGCAGGGCGCTCAACTGGCTGACAGTGATTTCCTCGCGGAACAACGCTTCGTTGCCGACCACCACACGAACGACGCTGCGCGATGTGTTGGCCAGTTCGATGGCGCGGGTAATTTCACGCTCGTTACGTTCGGCGTCCGGACTGATCCAGATGCCCAGCGTCACCCGCAAACCAAATTCTTCCGCCAGTTTGGGGATATCACCCAGCGAGCCGTCCACCGAATAAGTACGAATACTGTCGGTTTGCTTGCTCATCAACTCCAGGTCCTGACGCATTTCATCGTCGGACGGATACACGCCCTTTTGTGGGTTTTGTCCCAGGCGGAAGGGAGAATAGGAGAAGCCGGAGATTTGCTCAGGCCAGTCCGGGGCCGTAACCGGGCGATTGATCAGCGCCCAGAAGCCGGTAAACAACGCGGCAATTGCCACGACTACAACAAGATTGAGTCCAAATTTACGCGATGACATAGATGCTTCTGGTTCCAAAGGGTGGAACGGGGAATCGCCGGCGAATGCCCGCTGTCAGGTACTTTGGCAGCTTACGCGTGTTGAAGTTCTTTTCTGAAAATGTTGTAGGAAAATTAACCCAGCGTTGTGGCACAGGAAACTGAACTGCCCCCCCAAAAAAAGTTGAACGGACTTGTTGCGTGGCTTACACCGACCTCTTCGGGGACAAGTCCCCTCCTACCGGGTTGTATATAGTTCGGTAGGACCGGACTTGTCCGGGAAGGCGTCGGGTCTGCGGAGGAAGATCTTCAGCGCTTGCACCGGATTCTTCCCCGATAAAGTGGAACGCCACCCCGGCCGGTCCCACAGAATCCTCATCAGTTCATCAGCTTTCTGACCAATCACTCGCCGCATGGATGCTCTCACCACCGCAACGCCCTATAATGCGCGCCGGTTTTCGGGGTATTGGTCATGAGCACAGAAGATCCACGGTTTGCAGGCGTCGCCCGTTTGTATGGCATCGAGGGCCTGGAACGCTTGCGCGCGGCTCACGTGGCGATAGTCGGCATCGGTGGAGTCGGCTCCTGGGCGGCGGAAGCCATGGCGCGCTGTGGCGTTGGCGAGATTTCCCTGTTCGACATGGACGACGTGTGCGTCAGCAACAGCAACCGTCAACTGCACGCGCTGGACAGCACCGTCGGCCGCCCCAAGGTCGAAGTGATGGCCGAACGGCTGCGCGCGATCAACCCGGACTGCATCGTGCATGCGGTGGCGGACTTCGTGACCCGCGATACCATGGCCGAATACATCACGTCCAATCTGGATTGCGTGCTGGATTGCATCGACAGTGTGAACGCCAAGGCTGCACTGATCGCCTGGTGCAAGCGCCGCAAGATTCAGATCATCACCACCGGCGGCGCGGGTGGGCAGATTGATCCGACGCAGATTCAGGTCTGCGATCTGAACCGTACCTTCAATGATCCGCTGGCTTCCAAGGTGCGTTCGACCTTGCGCCGCGATTATGGCTTTTCCCGCACCGTGACCCGTCACTACAGCGTGCCGTGCGTGTTTTCTTCGGAACAGCTGCGCTATCCCAAGCCCGACGGCAGCATTTGCCTGCAGAAAAGCTTCGTCGGCGACGGCGTCAAACTCGATTGTGCCGGTGGTTTCGGCGCAGTGATGATGGTTACGGCGACCTTCGGCATGGTTGCAGCGACCAAAGCCGTGGACAAAATCGTAGCGGGAACGCGGCGTCCTTCAGAGCGCGCTAAACCGGTTTCGGTGCCGCCGCCTCAACGGGCAGCGGTAGAAATCTGACGCATTTTTCCCAGTACAGCGTTCAGTCCGTTACTGCGCGAAGGCGACAGCTGACGGCTCAGGCCGAGTTGGTTGAACCAGTCCGGCAGATCAACCTGCTGTAATTCCTCTGCCGACAGGCCATTGACCCGCGCCAGCAACACCGCGACCAGACCGCGAATCACCCGCGCATCGCTGCTGGCCCGAAACTGCCAGCGGCCTTCGACGAAATCTCCCACCATCCAGACCTTGCTTTCGCAGCCGTGCACCAGATGCTCGTCGCTTTTCTCGTCATCGCTCAGCGCTGGCAGGCGTTCGCCCCATTGCATGAGCAGACGCGCACGCTGTTCCCAACCTTGAAGCTGGTTGAAGGTTTCCAATGCTGCCTGAGCGTCAGCGGGCAGCATCATTGCAGCAGCTCCAAAGCCTGATCCAGCGCGCTGAAAAATCGCACAAGATCGTCGGAATCGTTGTACAGCGCCAAAGAAACCCGGATCGCGCCGGGCAAACCTAAACTCTTCAATAGCGGCATGGCGCAATGATGGCCTGCACGTACGGCGATGCCTTGTTCGGTGAGCAAATGCGCCAGATCTGCGTTATGCACGCCTTCGACGACGAAACTGACCAACGCCAGTTGCGGCGAGCCCAATACCTGAATGCCTGGCCGTTGCTGCAAGCCATCCAGCAATAGGGCGTGCAGTTGAGCTTCGTGTTCGACCACTGCGACATGATCAAGGCCTTGCAGATAATCCAGCGTCGCACCCAGACCGATCACGCTGGCAATCGGCGGCGTGCCGGCCTCGAAACCCAGTGGGGCAGGGCGGAATTTCGCGTGGTGATAGTCCGTTGTCAGGACCATTTCGCCGCCAAACTGCCAGTGATTGAGGCGAGACAAGGCGTCATGACGCCCGTACAACACACCGAGGCCTTCCGGGCCATACAATTTGTGGCTGGAAAACACGTAGAAATCGCAGCCCAGTGCCTGCACATCATGCCGACCATGCACCACACCTTGGGCGCCATCCACCACGGTCAGCGCATGGTTGGCCTTGGCCTTGGCCAGCGCCAACAGTTGAGGCAGCGGCTGCCAGGCGCCGAGCACGTTGGACAACTGGCTGACTGCCAGCAATCGAGTGCGCGGGCCGATCAGCTGAGCGGCAGCGTCCAGATCAATCAGGCCATCGGCTGCTAGCGGCAGGACCACCAGTTTCAGATCCCGGCGTTGGGCCAATTGCTGCCATGGCAACAGGTTGGCGTGATGCTCCAGAGCGCTGATAGCGATTTCATCACCCGCTGCGAACTCATGCTCCAGGCCGTAAGCCAGCAGATTGAGCGCCGAGGTTGCACCATGGGTGAAGACGATCTGCCCGGATTCACTGGCATTGAGCCAACTGGCGACCTTGCCACGGCTGTCTTCGAACGCCTGGGTGGCATGCGCCCCCGGTAAATGCTGGGCACGATGCACATTGGCCGCGCCGTTGGCGTAGTAATGATTCAGGGCATCAAGTAATGCCTGGGGTTTTTGCGTGGTGGCGGCGTTGTCCAGATAGGTCTGGCCTTGCCGTTGCAGGGCGGCGATGGCTGGGAAGTCAGCGCGCCAGGGAGAAGAGAGGGGCATCGTTTTAGCTCGGTGAATCGGGTTCGGACTGCCTTAAAGGCAGGCGCGAACCCGGACGCGGCATCGATCAGTTGTGAGCGTGCAGCGTTTCGTTCAGCTCGATGGCCGACTTGTGGGTTTTGCATTCCACAGCGCCGGTTTGCGAGTTGCGGCGGAACAGCAGGTCCGGTTGACCGGCAAGATCACGCGCTTTGACGACTTTGACCAACTGGTTCTTGTCGTCGAGCAGGGCTACTTTGGTGCCAGCGGTCACGTACAGGCCGGATTCAACAGTGTTGCGGTCGCCCAACGGAATGCCGATACCGGCGTTGGCGCCGATCAGGCAGCCTTCGCCCACCTTGATCACGATGTTGCCGCCGCCGGACAAGGTGCCCATGGTCGAGCAACCGCCGCCCAGATCCGAACCCTTGCCGACGAAAACGCCCGCCGAAACGCGGCCTTCGATCATGCCCGGGCCTTCGGTACCGCCGTTGAAGTTGACGAAACCTTCGTGCATGACGGTGGTGCCTTCGCCGATATAAGCGCCCAGACGTACGCGAGCGCTGTCAGCGATACGCACGCCGCTCGGCACCACGTAGTCGGTCATTTTCGGGAATTTGTCCACCGAGAACACTTCCAGCAGCTCGCCTTTGAGGCGTGCTTCCAGTTGACGCTCGGCGAGTTCGCCCAGGTCGACAGCGCCCTGGCTGGTCCAGGCCACGTTTGGCAGCAACGGGAAGATCCCGCCCAGGTTCAAGCCGTGCGGCTTGGCCAGACGATGGGACAGCAGGTGGAGCTTGAGGTATGCCTCAGGCGTCGAAGTCAGTGCCGTGTCTTCGGCCAGCAGGGTCGCAACCAGTGGATTGTGGCTTTCTGCCAGACGGGTCAGCAATGCTGCCTGAATGCTGTCGACGGATTTCAGCGAGTCGGCCAGCTTCAAAGCCATGTCGGTGTTGAAAGTGATTGCCTGGTTGCCGCCGGTGTAACCCAGAACCGGGGACACGGCTGCGATCAGCGCGGCGGACGGATTGATCAGCGGCTGGGCGTAAAAGACTTCCAGCCACGTGCCTTGACGATTTTGAGTGCCGACGCCAAAGGCCAGGCTGAACAGGGTAGTGGACATGCGAATACCTCTTACTGATTAAAGGACCATCGATAGCGCTTTGGCTTATCGGATGGCCGCTGCATACAAGTCGGGTTTAAAGCCAATCAGGGTTTTGTCGCCGAGATCAAGCACCGGGCGCTTGATCATCGAGGGTTGCGCGAGCATCAGTTCTATCGCTTTGGCCTGGTCGAGATCGGTCTTCTGTCCGTCGTCGAGCTTGCGAAACGTTGTCCCTGCTCTGTTCAGCACAACCTGCCAGCCGTGTTCATTGCACCACTGCGTCAGGTGCTCACGGTCGATGCCGACAGTTTTATAGTCATGAAAGTCGTAGCTCACGGCTTTTTCATCGAGCCAGGTGCGCGCCTTCTTCATAGTGTCGCAGGCTTTGATTCCGTAAAGGTGCAACTTGTTGATTTCATCAGCCACGAGCTTGCCCCCTTGGAACGGTGCGAGAAAAAAACGGTGACGGATTATGCCATGGACCAGCGGGTTCGGCTGCGACAGGTTGACGGGTTTATTGCAACTTGTCGCCGAAACGCTTGCAATTTGCCTCCGGGAGGAGGCCGCGCGCAGTGTAGGCAGTAGATATTGCAGTTGTGCGATGTGGGTCGTGTCCGGCTTCGCGCCATCTGAGATATCGCGTCAACCCGTAGGACCGGCTTTAGCCGGGAGAATGCCCTCCCGGCTAAAGCCGGTCCTACGGACGATCGATAAACCTTGTTGACTTAGCGGGTAATAAAGTCGCGAATCCGCTCAGCGGCTTCAACGCACTCGGCCAGCGGCGCTACCAGTGCCATGCGCACGCGACCGGCGCCTGGGTTGAAACCGTCCACTTCTCGCGACAGATACGAACCTGGCACCACGGTCACATGTTGCTCGACGAAAAGGTCGCGACAGAATACGGCGTCATCGGTGCCGACATTCGGCCACAGATAGAAGCCGCCGTCCGGACGCTGGACGTCCATGACCGGCGCGAGGATTGCCAGCACGGCGTCGAATTTCTCCCGATACAGCGCGCGATTGGCACGCACGTGTTCTTCGTCATTCCAGGCGGCGATGCTTGCCAGTTGGGTTTGCACCGGCATCGCGCAGCCGTGGTAAGTGCGATACAGCAGGAAGGCCTTGAGGATTTCCGCGTCACCGGCGACAAAGCCGGAACGCAGGCCTGGCAGGTTCGAGCGCTTGGACAGACTGTGGAACACCACGCAGCGTTTGAAATCCTGACGACCCAACGCCACGCAAGCGCTGAGCAAGCCTGCTGGCGGGGTTTGTTCGTCGAAATACAGCTCGCTGTAGCACTCGTCGGCGGCGATCACGAAATCATATTCGTCAGCCAGAGCGATGAGCTTTTTCAGGGTTTCCAGCGGGATCAACGCGCCGGTCGGGTTGCCGGGCGAGCACAGGAACAGAATCTGGCAGCGTTTCCAGACATCGGCCGAGACTGCGTCGAAATCCGGGTTGAAACCGTTCTCGCTCAGGCACGGCAGGTAGTGCGGCTGCGCACCGGCCAGAAAAGCTGCGCCTTCGTAGATTTGATAAAACGGGTTCGGGCTGACCACCAGTGCGTCGTCGCCGCGATTGACCACGGTCTGGGTGAAGGCGAACAGCGCTTCGCGAGTGCCGTTGACCGGCAGCACGTTATGCGCCGGGTCAAGCCAGCCGCCGGGCACGCCGAAACGCCGCTCGCACCAGCCGGCAATGGATTCGCGCAGGGCCGGAATGCCCAATGTGCTTGGATAAACCGCCATCTGGTCCAGATTATCGGCCAGCGCCTTGGCGACGAATTCCGGTGAACGATGCTTGGGTTCGCCGATGGACAGCGCGACCGGCAGTTTTTCCGGATTGGGCGTCACGCTGCCAAGCAGCGCGCGCAGCTTCTCGAACGGGTAAGGCTGAAGCAATTGCATCGCGTTGTTCATTGATTGGGTCTCAAGAGCAGGGCGCTCGGGGTGGCGAGCGCCGTTGAATCGATTCATGAAGAAAGCGGATCAGATGCTGATGCGCCATTCGCCGCCGGGTTCCTGATCGACACTGAGTTGCTCGACGATTGCGTCCTGCAATTGGCTGCACAGTTGCGGATCGGATAACGGCTGGTTGTTTTCATCGGTGATGAAGAACACGTCTTCCACGCGTTCGCCCAGGGTGGCGATCTTGGCATTCTGCAATGACAGATCAAACTCCAGGAAGATCTTGCCGATGCGCGCCAGCAGGCCGGGACGGTCGGGCGCAGAGAGTTCCAGGACCGTGACCGGACGCTGGGCGTCATTGTGAATAGTGACTTGCGGCGCAAAAGCAAAGTGCTTGAGCTGGCGCGGCACCCGGCGCTTGATGATCGTCGGGTAATCGTCCGGATTGCGCAGCGCGTCGGTCAGGCCATCACGAATCTGCTTGATCCGCTCGGGATTGTTGCCAATCGAGCCGCCGTCGTTGTCGAGCACGATATAGGTGTCGAGGGTGAACTTGCTGCTGGAGGTAATGACCCGCGCATCGTGAATGTTCAGGTTCAGCTGGTCCATCGCCGCCACGGTCACCGCGAAGAAGTCATGCTGGTCGGGCGCATAGATGAAGATTTGCGTGCCGCCTTCGAACTCGCGCTGGGTGGTTTCCTTGATCAGCACCAACGGGCCGCCATCGACCGGCTGTTGCAGGATCGCATCGCTGTGCCACGCCACATCCCCGGCGGTATGCCGCAGGAAATAGTCATCGCCCAGTTGCGCCCAGAGCTGCTCGACGTCGTCCGGATCGGTGCCGCTGCGCACCAGAATATCCAGCGCGGCGCTTTGTGTGCGGCGGATCTGCTCTTCGCGGTCCACCGGGTTTTCCAGGCCGCGACGCAAGGCACGCTTGGTTTCGGTATACAGCTGGCGCAACAGGCTGGCCCGCCATGAATTCCACAGCGTCGGGTTGGTGGCGTTGATGTCGGCCACGGTCAGCACATACAGGTAATCCAGATGAACTTCGTCACCTACGAACTGAGCGAAATCATGGATCACCTGCGGATCGGACAGATCCTTGCGCTGGGCGGTGGTGGACATCACCAAGTGGTGGCTCACCAGCCAGACAATCAACCGGCTGTCCCAGTTCGGCAATTGGTGGCGCACGCAAAACGCCTCGGCATCCACCGCGCCCAGCTCCGAGTGGTCGCCGCCGCGGCCTTTACCGATGTCGTGGTACAAGCCGGCCAGATAAATCAGTTCCGGCTTGGGCAGCTTGCCCATGATCTTGCTGGCCAGCGGGAATTTCTCGGTCACCTGCGTGTATTGCAGCTTACGCAGATGCTTGATGAGGTTCAGGGTGTGCGCATCGACGGTGTAGATGTGGAACAGGTCGTGCTGCATTTGCCCGACGATGTGGCCAAACTCCGGCAAATACAGGCCCAGAATGCCGTAGCGGTTCATCCGGCGCAGGTTGCGATGGATGCCGATTTCGCACTTGAACAGCTCGATGAACAGGCTGGTGTTGCGAATGTCGTGGCGGAAATCATCGTTGATCAGGTGTCGATGCTCGCGTAACAGCCGGATGGTGTCGGCGCGCACGCCTTTGATTTCCGGGTGTTGGGCCATCAGCACGAAGATTTCGATCATGGCGAACGGCGTGCGTTTGAACACATTCGGCCGGGTCGCTTCGATGTAGCCGTCATGCAACTGGAAGCGCGAATTGAGCGGCTGGGTCACCGCGCCTTCGTCTTCGACCAGAATCACTTCTTCGAAATGCTGGATGATCAGGTCGCTCAGCTCGGCGATGCTCATGACCACGCGGTAATACTTCTGCATGAAGCGTTCGATGGCCAGCTTCGCGTCGCTGTCCTGATAACCCAGCAGGGCGGCGATGCTGCTCTGATAGTCGAACAGCAGCCGATCTTCGGAACGGCCGGCCAGCATGTGCAGGGCGTAACGAACCTTCCAGAGAAACTCCTGGGAGGAGGCCAACAGATTGTTCTCGCTTTCCAGCAGGAAACCTTCGCCGGCCAATGCGTGCAGGTTGAGGGTGCCGTATTGGCGACGGGCGACCCACAGGATGGTCTGGATATCGCGCAGACCGCCGGGACCCCCTTTTACATTGGGCTCCAGGTTGTATTCGGTGTCGTTGTACTTGTGATGCCGGTTTTTCTGCTCGGCGCGTTTGGCGAGGAAAAACTCCTTGCTCGGCCACATTTGCGTCGGGCTGGTAACTTCCAGCATGCGCTGGCGCAGACGCTCCGGCCCGGCAATGGTGCGACTTTCCATCAGGTTGGTGATCACCGTGAGGTCGGCGCGGCCTTCCTGGGCGCATTCGTCGACCGAACGCACGCTCTGACCCACTTCCAGGCCGATGTCCCACAGCAACGTCAGAAAACGTTCGATGGGCTCGCGGAAGACTTCGTGATCGGCGCTTTCCAGCAGAATCAGCAGGTCAATGTCCGAAAATGGATGCAGCTCGCCGCGCCCGTAGCCGCCAACGGCCAGAAGGGCGATGTCGGCTTCTTCGCTCCAGTCGAAGTGATCCCAGGCCTGTTGCAGGATGTTATCGACAAACCAGGCCCGATCCTCGATCAGCCGACGGATGTCCCGGCCGGACTTGAAGCGTGCGTCGAGCACTTCCCGCGCATTGCGGATGGCTTTCTTGAAGGCCGCAATAGGGCTCGCCTTCAAGGCCAGTTCGGCCTGGAACTGGCCGCGGTCGAACAAATCGGGATCCACCTGCGGCATGGAACTGCTTTCCTTTTATCTATATCGGGCGAGCCTGGGGATCAGAACAGAAATCCGGATCAGGCTGACGTTCGGGCAATGGTGTCGTCGCTGCGCAAGGTAAAGATTTCATAGCCATCGGCGGTGACCAGAATCGTGTGTTCCCACTGCGCGGACAATTTGCGGTCCTTGGTGATCGCGGTCCAGCCATCGCCCAGCAGACGGGTTTCGGCGCGGCCCTGGTTGATCATCGGCTCGATGGTGAACGTCATGCCTTCCTTCAGTTCCATGCCATCGCCGGCCTTGCCGTAGTGCAGGACCTGAGGTTCTTCATGGAAGACCTTGCCGATGCCATGCCCGCAATATTCGCGCACCACGGAGAAACCGCTCTTCTCGGCGTGCTTCTGGATCACTTCGCCGATATCACCCAAACGGGTGCCAGGACGCACGATTTCGATGCCTTTATACAGGCATTCCTGAGTGATTTTCGACAGGCGCTCAGCCCATTCTGGCACTTTGCCAACATGGAACATCTTGCTGGTATCGCCGTGGTAGCCATCCTTGATGACCGTCACGTCGATGTTCAGCACGTCGCCGTTCTTCAGTGGCTTGTCATTGGGGATGCCGTGGCAGACCACGTGGTTGATCGAGGTGCAGATCGATTTTGGATAGCCCTTGTAGTTCAGGGGCGCAGGAATGGCTTTCTGCTCGTTGACGATGAAGTCATGGCAGATGCGATCCAGCTCTTCGGTTGTAACGCCAGGCTTGACGTAAGCACCGATCATTTCCAGGACGTCGGCAGCCAGGCGGCCGGCGATACGCATCTTTTCGATGTCTTCAGGGGTTTTGATGGTGACTGTCATACGAACTCTCTCGGCACGGCAAGCGTGCGGCTAATACGGAAAGCGGCGATTCTATCAGACCGTCGAAGACCGGGTGATCATGGCTTCCTTATATAGGGGCGCGAAGCCACTAATAAAAGTGTGTGAGAACAAGCGCTTGATCCGGGTTTCGTTATCCGAACTTTTATGATATAAAATGCGCCGCTTTCCGGGGTATGCCCCGCAAGCCCAAACCCACACACGTGTCGACACGATGACCTGGGTGCCTTCGGCTCGAAGCCGCTGGTTGGTCATTGGGATACGTGGAGGCCTAACCCGACTTATCAAGGAACTATCATGTCCCAAGTCAATATGCGCGATATGCTGAAGGCCGGTGTGCACTTCGGTCACCAAACCCGTTACTGGAACCCGAAAATGGGTAAATACATTTTCGGCGCGCGTAACAAGATTCACATTATCAACCTTGAAAAAACCCTGCCAATGTTCAACGAAGCTCTGACTTTCGTTGAGCGCCTGGCTTCGGGCAAAAACAAGATCCTGTTCGTTGGTACCAAGCGCTCGGCTGGCAAGATCGTTGCTGAAGAAGCAGCACGTTGCGGTTCGCCGTACGTCGATCACCGCTGGTTGGGCGGCATGCTCACCAACTTCAAAACCATCCGTCAGTCCATCAAGCGTCTGCGCGAGCTTGAAATCCAGGCTGAAGACGGCACGTTCGCCAAGCTGACCAAGAAAGAGGCGCTGATGCGCACTCGCGATCTGGAAAAGCTGGATCGTAGCCTGGGTGGTATCAAGGACATGGGCGGTCTGCCAGACGCACTGTTCGTTATCGACGTTGATCACGAGCGCATCGCAATCACCGAAGCCAACAAGCTGGGCATCCCTGTTATCGGCGTAGTCGATACCAACAGCAGCCCGGAAGGCGTTGACTACATCATCCCAGGCAACGATGACGCAATCCGCGCTATCCAGCTGTACATGGGTTCGATGGCTGATGCTGTAATCCGTGGTCGTAACAATGTTGCTGGCGGCACCGACGTTTTCGTCGAAGAAGCTCCAGCTGCAGCAGTGGTTGAAGGCTGAGTAACTAACGCCTGGCGTTGACTCAGTACGCAAAAAGGGGGCTTGGCCCCCTTTTTGCCACCTCGAAAACCATGTGTCGGCGTAGTCATGGCGCTGTTGTCATGTACGGCTGTCACCCTGTGTTTTCAAGAATTTTGTACGCCCGATCCGTCGGGTGGAATGGTTTAAGACCTATCCAAGAGGATTTTGAAATGGCAGAGATTACTGCAGCGTTGGTTAAAGAACTGCGCGAGCGTACCGGCGAAGGCATGATGGATTGCAAAAAGGCCTTGACCAAGGCTGGCGGCGACATCGAAAAAGCCATTGATGACATGCGTGCTTCCGGCGCGATCAAGGCCGCTAAAAAAGCAGGCAACGTTGCTGCTGAAGGCGCTATCGCAATCAAGGACGACGGCAAGGCTGCCGTTATCATCGAAGTCAACTCGCAGACCGACTTCCTGGCTCTGCAGGACGATTTCAAGGCATTCGTTGCTGCCAGCGTCGAGAAAGCCTTTGCTGACAAACTGACTGAAGTCGCTCCGTTGATCGAAGCTCAGGAAGCTGCACGTCTGGTACTGGTCGGCAAGGTTGGCGAAAACGTCAACATCCGTCGTCTGGCCCGCATCGAAGGCGACGTTGTAGGTTCTTACCTGCACGGCAACAAGATCGGTGTAGTTGTGACCCTCAAAGGCGGCACCGTCGAGCTGGCTAAAGATATCGCCATGCACGTAGCGGCAAGCAACCCTGAGTTCCTGCTGCCTTCGGAAGTTTCGGCCGAAGCGATCGAGCGCGAAAAAGGCGTCTTCATGCAACTGAACGAAGACAAGATCAAAGGCAAGCCAGCCGAAATCGTTGAGAAAATGGTTGGCGGCCGTATCACCAAGTTCCTGGCCGAAGCCAGCCTTGTTGAGCAAGCCTTCGTGAAAAACCCGGAAGTCAAGGTCGGTGAACTGGCCAAGAAAGCCGGCGCTGAAATCGTTTCTTTCACCTACTTCAAAGTAGGCGATGGCATCGAGAAGCCAGTTGATAACTTCGCTGACGAAGTTGCTGCACAACTGGCTGCTGCCAAGCAGTAAGACGGTTTTTCAGCTGTCGCCCCAAAGAGGCTGCCCGCTCACGCGCGCAGCCTCTTTGGCAAAGGCAAAAAGGAAAAGGTATTTGTTTTCCTTGGAGAAGTGGCTTACAAGGCTGCATTCTTCCGACGCTGTCGCAGCGTCAAGCTAGAGTTAGCGCAGGCTTAAAGTGCCAGCACAGATTTTTTTTCAGCAAAACGCCGCAGGAGAGATTCGCAATGGCTCAGCAGGGCAGTGGTTATCAGGCTCGCTATAAACGCATTCTACTCAAGCTTAGCGGCGAGGCCCTCATGGGCTCGGAAGAGTTCGGCATTGATCCCAAGGTTCTGGATCGGATGGCGCTTGAAGTCGGCCAGCTGGTCGGCATCGGTGTTCAGGTCGGACTGGTGATTGGCGGTGGCAACCTGTTTCGCGGTGCGGCGCTGAGTGCTGCCGGTATGGATCGTGTTACAGGCGATCACATGGGCATGCTGGCCACTGTGATGAATGCCTTGGCCATGCGCGATGCGCTAGAGCGCGCCAACATCTCGGCTATCGTGATGTCGGCGATTTCCATGGTCGGCGTGACTGACCACTACGACCGTCGCAAGGCCATGCGTCACCTGAACGCCAAGGAAGTCGTCATCTTTGCCGCCGGTACTGGCAATCCGTTTTTCACCACCGATTCGGCTGCGTGCTTGCGTGCGATCGAAATCGATGCCGACGTCGTGCTCAAGGCGACCAAGGTCGATGGTGTCTACACCGCAGACCCGTTCAAAGACCCTCATGCAGAGAAGTTCGATCATCTGACTTACGATGAAGTGCTGGATCGCAAGTTGGGCGTGATGGATCTGACGGCAATTTGCCTGTGCCGCGACCACAAGATGCCGTTGCGCGTCTTTAACATGAACAAGCCCGGCGCCCTGCTGAATATCGTCCATGGCGGCGCTGAGGGAACCCTGATCGAGGAAGGCCAACAATGATCAACGAAATCAAGAAAGACGCTCAAGAGCGCATGCAGAAATCCCTGGAATCCCTGGCGCACGCGTTCAGCCGGATTCGTACCGGTCAGGCTCACCCAAGCATTCTCGGTGGTGTGATGGTGCCGTATTACGGCGCAGATACCCCGCTGAACCAGGTTGCCAACGTCACCGTCAAAGACTCGCGTACGCTGCAGGTCGTCGCTTTCGAGCGCAACATGCTGGCCGCCGTCGACAAGGCGATCCAGAGTTCCGGCCTGGGTTTCAACCCGACCAATCTGGGTGAGTTGCTGCTGATTTCCATGCCGGCTCTGACTGAGGAAACCCGCAAGGGCTTCACCAAGCAGGCTCGCGAAGCAGCAGAAGACGCCCGCGTTGCCGTGCGCAACATCCGTCGTGATGCTCTGAGTCAGCTCAAGGATCTGGTCAAAGAGAAAGAAATCAGCGAAGACGAAGAGCGTCGCGGTGCTGACGACGTTCAGAAACTGACCGACAAATTCGTCGCTGAAATTGAAGTCGCCGTGAAGCAGAAAGAAGCTGACCTGATGGCTGTATAAGGTTCGGGGCTTTCATGGAAAAGACAAAACTGGCCGGGCCTTCATCGGTGCCGCGTCATGTAGCGATCATCATGGATGGGAATAATCGCTGGGCAAAGAAACGCCTGCTACCCGGTGTCGCCGGGCATAAAGCAGGCGTCGATGCTGTTCGTGCGGTGATTGAGGTGTGTGCCGAGGCCAAGGTCGAAGTGCTCACGCTTTTTGCGTTCTCCAGTGAGAACTGGCAGCGCCCGGCGGAAGAAGTCGGCGCGCTGATGGAGCTGTTTTTCACGGCCCTGCGGCGTGAGACCCGGCGTCTGAATGACAACGCCATCAGCCTGCGGATCATCGGTGATCGCTCGCGATTCCACCCAGAATTGCAGGCCGCCATGCGCGAAGCGGAATTGAGCACGGCAGGCAATGATCGGTTTGTCCTGCAGATCGCCGCCAACTACGGCGGTCAGTGGGATATCGCCCAGGCTGCCCAGCGTCTGGCCCGTGAAGTCCAGGCCGGCCATCTGCAGCCTGAAGACATAACGCCGGAGCTGCTGCAAACCTGTCTGGCAACCGGCGATTTGCCGCTGCCGGACTTGTGCATCCGCACCGGTGGCGAGCACCGCATCAGTAACTTTCTGCTTTGGCAGCTGGCGTACGCCGAGCTGTACTTCTCCGACCTGTTCTGGCCGGACTTCAAACACGATGCCATGCGCGCTGCGCTGGCCGATTTCGCTTCGCGCCAACGTCGCTTCGGTAAAACGAGCGAGCAGGTAGAAGCTGGAGCCCGGGCTTAATGCTGAAACAACGGATCATCACGGCACTGATTCTGCTGCCAATCGCACTATGTGGCTTTTTCCTCCTTGAGGGCGCTGGTTTCGCGTTGTTCATCGGTCTGGTCGTGGTGCTGGGTGCCTGGGAATGGGCGCGCCTGGCGGGTTTCCCTGCCCAGTCCGCACGAATTGCCTATGCCGTGGCCGTCGCCGCCTTGTTGTTCGTGCTCTATCTGGTGCCTGGGCTCGCGCCGTGGGTATTGGTCGCGGCCGTGATCTGGTGGGCAGTGGCGACTTATCTGGTGCTGACCTATCCCGCGTCCAGTGCGCATTGGGCAAGTGCCGCCTGCAAACTGACGATCGGCCTGTTGATCCTGCTGCCTGCGTGGCAGGGGCTGGTGCTGATCAAGCAGTGGCCACTGGGCAATTGGCTGATCCTTGCGGTGATGGTTCTGGTCTGGGGCGCGGACATTGGTGCGTACTTTTCCGGCAAGGCGTTCGGCAAGCGCAAGCTTGCTCCAAAGGTCAGTCCCGGCAAAAGCTGGGAAGGCGTGTATGGCGGTTTGCTTACCTGTCTGGTGATTACCGCCATCGTCGGCGTGTTTCGCGGCTGGTCGGGATCGCAGTTCGTGCTGGGACTGCTTGGCGCGGCCATCGTCGTATTCATTTCCGTGGTGGGTGATTTGACAGAAAGCATGTTCAAGCGCCAATCCGGCATCAAGGACAGCAGCAACCTGTTGCCTGGGCATGGCGGCGTCCTTGATCGCATCGACAGCCTGACCGCTGCCATTCCTGTTTTCGCGGCGCTGCTGTGGGCTGCTGAGTGGGGCGTTCTGTGAGTGCTCCGCAACTGATTACTGTCCTAGGGGCGACTGGATCGGTCGGCCTGAGCACCCTCGACGTCATCGCGCGGCATCCTGATCGTTATCAGGTGTTCGCGCTTACCGGCTTCAGTCGCACCAGCGAATTGCTGGCGTTGTGCTTACGGCATACGCCGCGCTTTGCCGTATTGCCGACGCAGGACATCGCTCGCAAGCTGCAGGATGATCTGGCTGCTGCCGGCCTGGACACCCGGGTGTTGGTCGGCGAACGTGGTCTCTGCGAAGTGGCAGCACATCCGCAGGTCGATACCGTACTGGCGGCGATTGTCGGTGCAGCGGGGCTGCGGCCGACGCTGGCGGCTGTCGAGGCCGGCAAGAAAGTCCTGCTCGCCAACAAGGAAGCGTTGGTGATGTCCGGGGCGCTGTTCATGCAGGCCGTGCGGCACAGCGGCGCGGTACTGCTACCCATCGACAGCGAACACAATGCGATCTTCCAGTGTTTGCCGGTGGATTATGCTCGTGGCCTGGGGCCGGTGGGTGTGCGGCGTATCCTGCTGACGGCATCGGGCGGTCCATTTCGCGAGACGCCACTGGCCGAGTTGCACGATGTTTCCCCGGAGCAGGCGTGCGCTCATCCTAATTGGTCGATGGGGCGCAAAATATCCGTAGACTCGGCAACCATGATGAACAAGGGCCTGGAATTGATCGAGGCGTGCTGGCTGTTCGATGCGCGTCCTGAACAGATCGAAGTGGTCATTCATCCACAGAGCGTGATTCATTCGATGGTGGATTACGTCGATGGCTCGGTGATCGCCCAGCTGGGCAATCCTGATATGCGCACGCCGATCGCCCATGCCCTGGCGTGGCCGGGAAGAATCGACTCCGGCGTAGCACCTCTGGACTTGTTCAGTATCGCGCGCCTGGATTTCCAGGCGCCGGACGAAAATCGCTTCCCTTGCCTGCGTCTGGCTCGACAGGCGGCGGAGGCGGGCGACAGCGCTCCGGCGATGCTTAACGCCGCCAACGAAGTCGCGGTAGCCGCATTTCTAGATCGGCGCATCCGCTATCCCGAGATCGCGAGTATGATCGATGAGGTTTTGAGTCTTGAGCCGGTTGTTGCGCTCGAAGATCTGGCCGCAGTATTTGAGGTTGACTCCAAAGCGCGCGTTCTGGCTGAGCAATGGCTCAGCCGCAACGAGCGATAACAGCACACGCAAGAAAGCACGGGCTCAGGCGACGGCAACCGAAAACGCCCGTTGAGTCGGTGACTGGAGAAGGTTGATGAGCGCGCTCTATATGATTGTTGGCACCCTGGTTGCGCTGGGCGTGCTGGTGACCTTTCACGAATTTGGCCACTTTTGGGTGGCCAGGCGTTGTGGCGTCAAGGTTTTACGTTTCTCTGTCGGTTTCGGCATGCCGCTGGTCAAGTGGCATGACCGTAAGGGCACAGAATATGTGATTGCTGCGATTCCGCTGGGTGGCTACGTGAAGATGCTCGACGAGCGTGAAGGCGATGTCCCGCCTGAGCTTGCCGATCAATCCTTCAACCGCAAGACGGTTTATCAGCGTATCGCCATCGTCATCGCCGGTCCGGTTGCCAACTTCCTGTTGGCCATTGTGTTTTTCTGGGCGCTGGCAATGTTGGGCAGTCAGCAGGTGCGGCCGGTTATCGGCGCAGTCGAGCCGGGCAGCATCGCGCAAAAAGCCGGGCTGACTGCCGGTCAGGAAATTGTCGACGTAGACGGCGAGCCTGTTGCCGGCTGGTCAGCGGTCAATCTGCAGCTGGTGCGACGCCTGGGTGAAAGCGGCACCATCGCTCTGAAGGTGCGTGAGCAAGGCTCGACAGTCGACTCGCCGCGTCAGCTAGCGCTGGATAACTGGCTAAAAGGCGCTGACGAGCCTGATCCGATCAAATCCCTGGGGATTCGCCCATGGCGTCCGGCGCTGCCGCCGGTATTGGCTGAACTGGATCCGAAAGGCCCGGCGCAGGCCGCAGGCCTCAAGACCGGTGATCGGCTGCTGGCACTGGATGGTCAGCCGCTGACCGAGTGGCAGCAGGTCGTGGATCGGGTGCGCGAACGTCCCGAAGCGAAGATTTCCCTGCGCGTCGAGCGCGATGGCGCGCAAATGGATGTCCCGCTGACCCTGGCTACACGTGGCGAAGGCAAGGCCGCCGCCGGTTACCTGGGTGCTGGAGTCAAGGGTATCGACTGGCCGCCGGAGATGTTGCGCGAAGTCAGTTACGGTCCGTTGGCCGCTGTGGGCGAGGGCGCGAAGCGTACCTGGACCATGAGTGTGCTAACCCTCGATTCGCTCAGGAAAATGTTGTTCGGCGAGCTATCTGTAAAAAACTTGAGTGGACCGATAACCATTGCTAAAGTGGCGGGCGCTTCGGCCCAGTCGGGCGTCGGTGATTTCCTGAATTTCCTTGCTTATCTGAGCATAAGCCTGGGTGTTCTCAATTTGCTGCCTATTCCCGTATTGGACGGGGGGCATTTGTTGTTTTATCTGATCGAGTGGGCGCGTGGTCGCCCCCTTTCGGAAAAGGTTCAGGGTTGGGGGGTTCAGATCGGTATAAGTCTGGTAGTGGGTGTTATGTTGCTCGCGCTGGTCAACGATCTGGGTCGACTGTAAAGCTTCATTGAGTTGCGAATCTGCCGCATTTTGCGGCAGTTTGTTTATTGCCAGTTGGAATAAGAAAGGACTTCATGAAACGTCTGCTGCTAACTGCGGTTCTTGCCGCACTGATGATCGCCGAAGTTCACGCTGAGTCCTTCACCATCTCCGATATCCGTGTCAATGGCCTGCAGCGGGTTTCCGCTGGCAGTGTATTTGGTGCGCTGCCGCTGAACGTTGGCGAGCAAGCGGATGATGGTCGTCTGGTCGATGCCACTCGCGCGCTGTTCAAGACTGGGTTCTTTCAGGACATCCAGGTGGGCCGTGACGGGAATGTGCTGGTTATCAGTGTTGTCGAGCGCCCGTCCGTGGCGAGCATCGAGATCGAGGGCAACAAGGCCATCTCTACCGAAGACCTGATGAAAGGTCTCAAGCAGTCAGGTCTGGCTGAAGGTGAGATCTTCCAACGCGCAACCCTTGAGGGTGTGCGTAACGAGCTGCAACGTCAGTACGTTGCCCAAGGCCGTTACTCCGCTGAAGTGGCCACCGAAGTCGTTCCTCAGCCCCGCAACCGCGTTGGCTTGAAGATCAACATCAATGAAGGCACCGTCGCTGCTATCCAGCACATCAACGTGGTGGGTAACACGGTGTTCCCTGATGAAGACCTGATTGGTCTTTTCGAGCTCAAGACCACCAACTGGCTTTCCTTCTTCAAGAACGACGACAAGTACGCCCGTGAGAAGCTCTCCGGCGACCTCGAACGTCTGCGTTCCTACTACCTTGATCGCGGCTATATCAATATGGATATCGCTTCGACCCAGGTATCGATCACGCCTGACAAGAAGAACGTGTACATCACGGTCAACGTCAATGAAGGCCAGAAATACAGCGTCAAGTCCGTCAAGCTGAGCGGCGACCTCAAGGTGCCGGAAGACCAGGTCAAATCCCTGCTGCTGGTCAAGCCGGGCCAGGTCTTCTCCCGCAAGGTCATGACCACCACCTCCGAACTGATCACCCGTCGTCTGGGTAACGAGGGTTACACCTTCGCCAACGTCAACGGCGTACCAACGCCGCACGACGAAGACCATACGGTTGATATCACCTTCGTGGTGGATCCGGGCAAGCGTGCCTACGTGAACCGCATCAACTTCCGTGGCAACACCAAGTCCGCGGACGAAGTGCTGCGTCGCGAAATGCGCCAGATGGAAGGCGGCTGGGCTTCGACCTACCTGATCGACCAGTCGAAAACCCGTCTTGATCGTCTGGGCTTCTTCAAGGAAGTGAACGTCGAAACCCCGCCTGTTCCGGGTACCGACGATCAGGTGGACGTCAACTACGCCGTTGAAGAACAAGCGTCCGGTTCGATCACCGCCAGCGTCGGTTTTGCCCAGAGCGCCGGTCTGATCCTCGGTGGTTCGATCAGCCAGAACAACTTCCTCGGTACCGGTAACAAGGTCAGCATCGGCCTGACCCGCAGCGAATACCAGAGCCGCTACAACTTCAGCTATGTCGATCCGTACTGGACTGCTGATGGCGTGAGCCTGGGTTACAACGCGTTCTACCGCACGACCGACTACGATGACCTCGACGTCGACGTGGCAAGCTATGCCGTAGACAGCCTGGGTGCTGGCATCAGCATGGGCTACCCGATCAACGAGACCTCGCGTCTGACCTTCGGCCTGACCGTTCAGCAGGATGAAATCAAGACCGGTACTTATACCGTCGATGAGATTTTCGACTTCGTTGACCAGGAAGGCGACAAGTACCTGAACTTCAAGGCGTCTGCCGGTTGGTCCGAGTCCACCTTGAACAAAGGCGTACTGGCGACTCGCGGTCATTCGCAAAGCCTGGTGTTGGAAACCACGCTGCCGGGCAGCGACCTGTCGTTCTTCAAGCTTGATTACCGCGCGCAGTATTTCCACCCGATCACCGACAACTACACCCTGCGTCTGCACACTGAGCTGGGTTATGGCGACGGTTATGGTTCGACCTCGGGTCTGCCGTTCTACGAGAACTACTATGCCGGTGGCTTCAATTCGGTACGTGGCTTCAAGGACAGCACCCTTGGTCCGCGCAGTACGCCGAGCAGCGGTACTAAACCGGGCACACTTGCAGATCCGGACCAGGATCCACTGCCGTTCGGCGGTAACGTGCTGGTCCAGGGTGGCGTAGAGGTTATGTTCCCTCTGCCGTTCATCAAGGATCAACGTTCCCTGAGGACTTCGCTGTTCTGGGACGTAGGTAATGTCTTCGACAGCAATTGTGATTCTGCCAAGACGCTCAATGGTCAAAAAGTCGAGTGCAACAACGTCGACCTTTCCGGTCTGGCAAGCTCCGTCGGCGTAGGCGTGACCTGGATCACTGCGCTTGGCCCGTTGAGCTTCGCTTTGGCGATGCCGATCAAGAAGCCGGACGACAACACCGAAACTCAAGTATTCCAGTTCTCCCTTGGTCAGACCTTCTAAGGGTCTGGTCTTAGCTAATGACAACGAATTCCGTAGGAGTAGATCGTGCGTAAGTTGACTCAATTGGTACTGCTGGCAACTGTTCTCGTTGCAAGCCCGGCGTTTGCCGACATGAAAATCGCTGTCCTGAACTATCAGATGGCTTTGCTGGAATCTGATGCGGCCAAGAAGTACGCCGTTGACGCAGAGAAGAAGTTCGGTCCGCAACTGACCAAGCTGAAGTCTCTGGAAAGCAGCGCCAAAGGCATCCAGGATCGTCTGGTAAGTGGCGGCGACAAAATGGCCCAGCCTGAGCGCGAACGCCTTGAGCTTGAATTCAAGCAAAAGGCCCGTGACTTCCAGTTCCAGTCCAAGGAGCTGAACGAAGCCAAAGCCGTTGCCGACCGCGAAATGCTCAAGCAACTCAAGCCGAAGCTGGATCAGGCTGTAGAAGAAGTGATCAAGAAAGGCGCATTTGACCTGGTCTTCGAACGCGGTGCTGTGATTGACGTCAAACCTCAGTACGACGTGACTCGCCAGGTCATCGAGCGCATGAATCAGCTGAAGTAAGTCATGACTGTATCCATCAAGCTTGGCCAATTGGCCGAGTTCCTTGGCGCGACCCTGCGTGGCGCCGAGGATAAAGAGATAACCGGGCTGGCCACTTTACAAGAGGCCGGCCCTGGTCATGTCAGTTTCCTGGCAAATCCGCAATATCGTAAATTTCTTGCCGATACCCACGCGTCTGCCGTGTTGCTTAAACCTGCGGATGCCGAGTTGTTCGTCGGGGATGCGTTGCTGGTGCCAGACCCTTATCTGGCGTATGCACGAATTTCTCACCTGTTTGACCCCAAGCCCAAGGCTGCACCCGGTGTGCATCCAACGGCCATCGTCGCGGCGGATGCATTCGTCGATGCCACTGCCAGTGTCGGCCCGTTCGCCGTCATTGAAAGCGGTGCGCGGATTGCCGCCAGCGTAGCCATTGGTGCCCACTGCTTCATTGGTGCCCGTTGTGAAATCGGTGCAGGCGGCTGGCTCGCCCCACGGGTTACGCTTTACCACGATGTACGCATTGGCGAGCGCGTGGTAATTCAGTCGGGCGCGGTGCTGGGTGGCGAAGGATTTGGTTTCGCCAATGACAAAGGTATCTGGCAGAAGATTGCGCAGATTGGCGGTGTCCTGGTGGGCGACGACGTGGAAATTGGCGTTAATACCGCCATCGACCGTGGCGCGCTGGCCGATACCCGCATCGGCAATGGCGTGAAGCTGGACAACCAGATCCAGATTGCCCACAACGTGCAAATTGGCGATCACACCGCGATGGCCGCCTGCGTGGGGATATCCGGTAGCACAAAGATTGGCAAACATTGCACCCTTGCCGGCGGTGTCGGACTGGTGGGGCATATCGAAATCTGCGACGGCGTTTTCATCACCGGCATGACCATGGTGACGCACTCGATCACCGAACCAGGGGCCTATTCTTCGGGTACGGCGATGCAACCGGCCGCTGAATGGCGTAAGAGCGCAGCCCGCATTCGCAAGATCGATGAAATGGCTCGCAGGCTGCAAAAGCTGGAAAAGATGGTCGAGGCCGTGACCTCAGGCGTTAATGCTTCATCTGATGGCTGATACCTTTTTCATATCAAGCGTGCACAGCCGATAAATTGCCTCCTTGATTTGCAGAGGAGTGCTGCGCACCCGTCGCGCACTCCCAATCTTTACTACAGGCTTCCCCACGAAATGATGGACATCAACGAAATTCGCGAATACCTGCCTCACCGCTACCCGTTCCTGCTGGTGGACCGTGTAGTTGAGCTGGATGTTGAGAGCAAGAGCATTCGTGCCTACAAGAATGTCAGCATCAATGAACCGTTCTTCAATGGTCACTTCCCTGCGCATCCAATCATGCCGGGCGTGTTGATCATCGAGGCAATGGCCCAGGCAGCCGGTATCCTTGGTTTTAAAATGCTTGACGTGAAGCCTGCTGATGGCACGCTTTACTACTTCGTGGGCTCCGACAAGCTGCGCTTCCGTCAGCCAGTGCTGCCGGGCGACCAGTTGATTCTTGAAGCGAAGTTCATCAGCTGCAAGCGTCAGATCTGGAAGTTCGAATGCCAGGCCTCGGTCGACGGCAAGCCGGTATGCTCCGCAGAAATCATCTGTGCGGAACGTAAACTATGAGTTTGATTGACTCTCGCGCAATCATCGATCCGACAGCCATTCTGGCTGACGATGTAGAGGTCGGCCCGTGGTCGATCATCGGAGCCGGTGTGGAAATTGGCGAGGGTACAGTGATCGGGCCGCACGTGATCCTGCGTGGCCCGACACGGATCGGTAAACACAATCGCATCTACCAGTTTTCGTCGGTAGGCGAAGACACGCCTGATCTCAAATACAAAGGCGAAGAGACCCGCCTGGTGATCGGCGATCACAACGTGATTCGTGAAGGTGTGACGATCCATCGTGGCACCATTCAGGATCGCGCCGAGACCACTCTGGGTGATCACAACCTGATCATGGCTTACGCGCATATTGGCCATGACAGCGTCATCGGCAATAACTGCATTCTGGTCAACAACACCGCGTTGGCCGGCCATGTGCACGTTGACGATTGGGCGATTCTGTCCGGATTCACCCTGGTGCATCAGTTTTGCCACATCGGCGCCCACAGCTTTTCAGGTATGGGCACCGCGATTGGCAAGGACGTTCCGGCATTCGTCACGGTCTTCGGCAACCCCGCCGAGGCCCGCAGCATGAACTTCGAAGGCATGCGTCGTCGCGGCTTTGCCGAAGACGCCATTCACGCGCTGCGTCGAGCTTACAAAGTGGTTTATCGCCAAGGCCTGACGGTCGATCAGGCGATTGCCGAACTCGCCGAACCTGCCGCATTGTTTCCTGAAGTGGCGGTGTTCCTCGAGTCCATTCAATCGTCGACTCGCGGCATCACTCGCTAACCATGACTGGCGTATTGCGTATCGCGCTGGTGGCTGGCGAGGCTTCCGGCGATATTCTCGGTTCCGGACTGATGCGCGCCATCAAGGCTCGTCATCCTGATGCGCAATTCATCGGGGTAGGCGGTCCGTTGATGGAAGCCGAAGGGATGGTTTCCTATTTCCCCATGGAGCGCCTGTCGGTCATGGGGCTGGTCGAGGTGCTGGGGCGTTTGCGCGAACTGCTCGCCAAACGCAAAGTGCTGGTCCAGACCCTGATCGATGAAAAACCGGACGTGTTCATCGGCATCGATGCACCGGATTTCACCCTCAACATCGAACTTCAATTGCGCCGTGCCGGTATCAAGACCGTGCATTACGTCAGCCCGTCGGTCTGGGCCTGGCGGCAAAAGCGTGTGCTGAAGATTCGTGAGGGTTGCGACCTGATGCTCACGTTGTTGCCTTTCGAAGCGCGTTTCTATGAAGAAAAAGGCGTTCCGGTCAAATTCGTCGGGCATCCTTTGGCCGACACCATCCCGCTTGAGGCTGATCGTGCTGCGGCACGCGCCGAGCTGGGCTTGGGCGACGGCCCCGTTGTAGCCTTGATGCCGGGTAGCCGTGGCGGCGAAGTAGGCCGTCTGGGCGGCCTGTTTCTTGATGCTGCGCAGCTGCTGCTGGCCCAGCGTCCGGGGCTGCGTTTCGTACTGCCGTGTGCTAACCCGCAGCGCCGTGCGCAAATCGAACAATTACTGCAAGGTCGTGAGTTGCCACTGACGCTTCTCGACGGCGGTTCGCATCTGGCGCTCGCCGCCTGCGACGCGGTGTTGATCGCGTCCGGCACCGCTACCCTCGAAGCCTTGCTGTACAAACGACCAATGGTCGTTGCCTATCGAATGGCACCGATTACCTTTTGGATACTCAAGCGTTTGGTGAAAAGCCCGTACGTCTCCCTGCCGAACCTGCTGGCCCAGCGCCTGTTGGTGCCGGAACTGCTGCAGGATGCTGCGACCGCTGAAACATTGGCGCAGACGCTGCTGCCGCTGCTTGAAGGCGGCCAGGAACAGACCTCGAGCTTTGATGAAATACACCGGACCTTGCGTCGCGATGCCTCCAATCAGGCCGCCGAAGCGGTATTGAGCCTGATCGGTCGGTCGCCTTCACTGTGAGTGCGCGAACAATGCAAATGGGTCTGGATTTCAATCTGGTCGAAGAACTGGTTGCCGGCGTCGACGAGGTGGGTCGCGGCCCGCTGTGCGGCGCAGTCGTGACCGCTGCGGTGATCCTCGATCCGCGTCGGCCGATTCTGGGTCTGAATGACTCCAAGAAACTCACCGAAGCCAAGCGCGAAAAACTCTACGACGAAATTTGCGAGAAAGCCTTGTGCTGGTTTATCGCCAGGGCCGAGGTCGAGGAAATCGACGAGTTGAACATTCTTCACGCCACGATGCTGGCCATGAAGCGTGCCGTCGAGGGGCTGATCATCACGCCGAAGCTGGCGCTGATCGACGGCAACCGCTGCCCGCAACTGTCGGTGCCCAGCGCGCCGGTGATCCAGGGCGACGCCCTGGTTCCGGCGATTGCAGCGGCATCGATCCTGGCCAAAGTCAGTCGTGATCGGGAAATGGCCGCATTTGAACTGATTTATCCGGGGTACGGCATGGGCGCCCACAAGGGTTATCCGACGCCCGTCCATCTGGAAGCCCTGGCGCGCCTGGGCCCGACGCCGATTCATCGGCGCTCCTTTGCGCCGGTACGTGCTGCCTATGAAGCCCGGGAGATGATGATGTTGAGCAACATGCCGTCGATATCGGCATTCCCGCTGGACTGACAGTGGGCTGATGTTTTGCCAAAGGCCCGGTACAATCCGGGCCTTCGTTTTTTGTTCTAGCGCTATAGGATCACCATGCCGGCTTCTTTCGTTCATCTACGCCTGCACACCGAATATTCGCTGGTCGACGGCCTGGTCCGGGTCAAGCCACTGGTCAAGACCCTGGCTGCCATGAACATGCCCGCCGTGGCGGTGACCGACCAGAACAACATGTGTTCGTTGGTCAAATTTTATAAAGCCTCCATGGGCGCGGGGATCAAGCCCATTTGCGGCGCGGACCTGTGGCTGTCGAACAAGGACGAAGACGCAGCGCTGAGTCGCATCAGCCTGCTGGCCATGAACGCCAAGGGTTATCGCAACCTGACCGAACTCATTTCCCGGGGATTCATCGAGGGCCAGCGTAACGGCCAGGTGATCATCGAGCGCGAATGGGTTGCCCAGGCCAGCGAAGGCCTGATTGCGCTGTCTGCCGCCAAAGAAGGCGAGATCGGCATGGCCTTGCTCGGCAACAATCCCGACGAAGCCGACAAATTGCTCAGCGAATGGATGGCGGTGTTTCCTGACCGTTTCTATGTCGAGGTGCAGCGCACCAACCGTCCCAACGATGAAGAACATTTACACGCTGCCGTGGCCCTGGCCGATCGGCATGGCGCGCCGCTGGTTGCGACCAACGACGTGCGCTTCATCAAGCAGGAAGATTTCGAAGCCCACGAAACCCGTGTGTGCATCGGCGAAGGACGCGCCCTGGACGACCCGCGCCGCTCGCACAATTACAGTGATCAGCAGTACCTGAAAAGCGCCGAGGAAATGGCCGAGCTGTTCAGTGACTTGCCCGAGGCGCTGGAAAACACGGTGGAAATCGCCAAGCGCTGCAACATCGAGGTCAAGCTGGGCACGCACTTCCTGCCCAACTTCCCGATCCCCGATGGCATGACCATCGATGAATACTTCCGCAAAGTGTCGTTCGACGGTCTGGAAGATCGGCTTTCGGTATTGCTGCCCAAGGACACTACCGAAGATTACGACGCCAAGCGTCAGGTGTATGTCGACCGGCTGAATTTCGAGCTGGATATCATCATCCAGATGGGTTTCCCCGGTTACTTCCTGATCGTGATGGACTTCATCCAGTGGGCCAAGAGCAATGGCGTTCCGGTCGGCCCCGGCCGTGGATCGGGTGCTGGCTCACTGGTGGCGTACGTTCAGAAGATTACCGACCTCGATCCGCTGGAATATGACCTGCTGTTCGAACGCTTCCTGAACCCGGAACGGGTCTCCATGCCCGACTTCGACGTCGACTTCTGCATGGATGGCCGCGACCGCGTGATTGATTACGTGGCCGAGAAATACGGGCGCAATGCGGTAAGCCAGATCATCACCTTCGGTTCCATGGCCGCCAAGGCTGTGGTCCGCGATGTTGCGCGAGTGCAGGGCAAGTCTTACGGCCTGGCGGATCGCCTGTCGAAGATGATTCCGTTCGAAGTCGGCATGACCCTGGAAAAGGCTTACGAGCAGGAAGAAATCCTCCGCGATTTCCTCAAGGTCGATGAAGAAGCGGCTGAAATCTGGGAGATGGCGCGAAAGCTGGAAGGCATCGTGCGTAACGTCGGCAAGCACGCTGGCGGCGTGGTCATCGCGCCGACCAAACTGACTGACTTCTCGCCGATCTATTGCGATGAAGTCGGCGACGGTCTGGTCACCCAGTTCGACAAGGACGACGTCGAGGCTGCCGGGCTGGTGAAGTTCGACTTCCTGGGGCTGCGGACCCTGACCATCATTGACTGGGCGCTGAAGACGATCAATCGCGACCGCGCCAAGGTCGATGAGCCGCCGCTGGATATCGCTTTCATCCCGCTGGACGACGCGCCGACTTACCAGCTGCTGCAAAAGGCTGAAACCACGGCAGTGTTCCAGCTTGAATCCCGAGGCATGAAGGAGCTGATCAAAAAGCTCAAGCCCGACTGCCTGGAAGACTTGATCGCACTGGTGGCCTTGTTCCGTCCGGGCCCGCTGCAATCAGGCATGGTTGACGACTTCATCAACCGTAAGCACGGCCGCGCCGAGCTGTCGTACCCTCACGTCGATTATCAGTACGAAGGCCTCAAGCCGGTACTCGCGCCAACCTACGGCATCATCCTGTATCAGGAACAGGTGATGCAGATTGCCCAGGTCATGGCCGGTTACACCTTGGGCGGTGCGGACATGCTGCGCCGGGCCATGGGCAAGAAAAAGCCCGAAGAAATGGCCAAGCAGCGCGGCGGTTTCATTGAAGGCTGTACCAACAACAATATCGACCCGGACCTGGCCGGTAACATTTTCGACCTGGTGGAAAAATTCGCCGGTTACGGCTTCAACAAGTCTCACTCGGCCGCCTATGGCCTGGTCTCGTACCAGACTGCCTGGCTGAAGACTCACTACCCGGCGCCGTTCATGGCGGCGGTACTTTCTGCGGATATGCACAACACCGACAAGGTCGTGACCTTGATCGAGGAAGTGCGGACCATGAAGCTGCGCCTCGATGCGCCGGACGTGAACACCTCGGAGTTCAAGTTCACGGTCAGTGACGACGGCCGGATTCTGTATGGCCTTGGCGCGATCAAAGGCGTTGGCGAGAGCCCGGTTGAAGCCATCACCGAAGCGCGTCAGGAAGGGCCGTTCACCGACCTGTTCGATTTCTGCGCCCGCGTCGATCTCAAACGGGTCAACAAGCGCACGCTGGACGGTTTGATCCGCAGCGGCGCGCTGGATCGCTTGGGGCCATATTTCGAAAGCGAACCCAAAGCCTACCAAGCCAACATCGACCGCAATCGCGCGGTATTGCTCGCGGCGCTGGCCGAAGCCATTCAGGCCGCCGAGCAAACCGCGCGCAGCCATGACAGCGGTCACGCGGACCTGTTCGGCGGTTTGTTCGTCGAAGAAGACACCGACGTCTATGCTAACCACCGCAAGACCAAGGAAGGCACGCTCAAGGATCGGCTGCGCGGCGAAAAAGAAACCCTGGGGCTGTACCTGACCGGTCACCCCATCGACGAATATGAAGGCGAAATTCGCCGTTTTGCCCGGCAACGGATCATCGATCTCAAGCCGGCGCGGGATACTCAAACTGTCGCGGGCCTGATCATCGCGTTGCGGGTCATGAAGAACAAAAAGGGCGACAAGATGGGTTTCATCACCCTGGACGACCGTTCCGGGCGTATCGAAGCCTCGTTGTTTGCCGAAGCGTTTCACTCGGCGCAATCGCTGTTGCAGACCGACGCAATGGTGGTAGTCGAGGGCGAAGTCAGCAATGACGACTTCTCCGGCGGCCTGCGTCTGCGCGCCAAGCGTGTGATGAGTATCGAAGATGCCCGCACCAACCTTGCCGAAAGCCTGCGCCTGACCGTGCATGCCGAGGCGCTCAAGGGCGACCGGCTGCGCTGGCTTGGCGATTTGTGCAAAAAACATCGCGGCGCTTGCCCGATCACCCTGGATTACACCGGCCTGGATGCCAAGGCGTTGTTGCAGTTTGGCGAAGCGTGGCGAATCGATCCCGCAGACAGCTTGATTCAAGCGCTGCGTGACCAGTTCGGGCGTGAGAACGTCTTCCTGCAGTATCGCTGAACTCAGCCCTGAATTTTTAATCTCGACCTGAATGCGCCAGTTCCCGTAAGGTATGGCGCTCACGGATCAACCGGCCGGCCTCTTGGCCGTCGACCCAAGACGGATGCCTATGAACCCGAATTTTCTTGATTTCGAACAGCCGATCGCTGACCTGCAAGCCAAGATCGAAGAATTGCGCTTGGTGGGTAATGACAACTCGCTGAATATCGGCGACGAAATCTCGCGTCTGCAGGAAAAGAGCAACACGCTGACCGAAAGCATTTTCGGCAATCTGACCAGCTGGCAGATCGCACGTATGGCGCGTCATCCGCGTCGTCCGTACACCCTGGACTACATTCAGCACATCTTCACCGAGTTCGACGAACTGCACGGCGACCGTCACTTCTCCGACGACGCCGCGATTGTCGGTGGCGTCGCGCGTCTGGAAGGTCAGCCAGTGATGGTCATCGGCCACCAGAAGGGTCGTGAAGTCCGCGAAAAGGTTCGCCGCAACTTCGGCATGCCGCGTCCCGAAGGCTACCGCAAGGCCTGCCGTCTGATGGAAATGGCCGAGCGCTTCAAGATGCCGATCCTGACCTTCATCGACACGCCGGGTGCTTACCCTGGCATCGACGCTGAAGAGCGCAACCAGAGCGAAGCGATTGCCTGGAACCTGCGGGTCATGGCGCGTCTGAAAACGCCGATCATCGCCACCGTTATCGGCGAAGGCGGTTCCGGCGGCGCATTGGCCATTGGCGTCTGCGACCAGCTGAACATGCTGCAGTATTCGACCTACGCGGTCATTTCCCCAGAAGGTTGCGCCTCGATCCTGTGGAAAACCGCCGACAAGGCGCCGGACGCTGCCGAAGCCATGGGCATCACCGCTGATCGCCTCAAGGGGCTGGGCATCGTTGATAAAGTCATCGGCGAACCACTGGGCGGCGCCCATCGCGATCCTGCCGGTGCAGCCGAGTCGATTCGTCAGGAACTGAGCGATCAGTTGCAGATGCTCAAAAAATTCGATAACGACGCGCTGCTGGCCCGTCGTTATGAGCGTTTGATGAGTTACGGTCTGTAATCTGGATACCCTGTGGGAGCTGATTCGTTCGCGAGCCTTCGCGGATAAATCCGCTCCTACAGGGGCGCGCGGTGTCTCTGTAGGAGCGAATTTATTCGCGAGACGGTATTTCAGGCGCCACAGAAGCAGCGCCTGAATCGCCTCCTCCAGGATGAAGTGGAACGCCACCCCGGCCGGTCCCACGGTTGAAATTTGTTGCAATGACTACACACAAACACCCCCACGATCTCCCCGCCAGGCTTGCCCAAGCCTTGGCCCCTTGGCGCCACGCGCCCGCTTGGCATGTCGGTTTCTCCGGCGGCCTGGATTCCACGGTTTTGCTGCACGTGCTGGCTGATCTTGCCCGCCGCGAAACGCTGCCACCCATCAACGCCATCCATGTCCACCACGGTCTTCAGGCTGCTGCCGATGCCTGGCCTGCGCATTGTCAGCAGGTGTGCGCTGCGCTGGGCGTGTCGTTGCAGGTGATTGCCGTGCAGGTCAAGGCAGAAGCCAGCCTGGAACAGGCAGCGCGGGATGCCCGATATGCGGCATTCACCGCGACGTTGAAACCGGGCGAGGTGCTGCTGACGGCGCAACATCAGGACGATCAGGCTGAAACCCTGCTGTTCCGTTTGCTGCGGGGCGCGGGGTTGCGCGGGCTGGCGGCGATGCCCGTCAGCCGTGCGCTGGGCGAGGGGAGCCTGTTGCGGCCGTTGCTGGGGATCTCGCGAGCGGATCTTGAAGCTTATGCCCGAGAGCACGAGCTGGACTGGATCGACGATCCAAGCAACGACGACGTGCATTTCTCCCGCAACTACCTGCGCAATCAGGTAATGCCAGCGTTGACCTCACGCTGGCCGCAAGCGGCGGCAAACCTGGCGCGGACCGCCGCACATCTGGATGAAGCGCAGCAGTTGCTGAACGAACTGGCGGAGCAGGATCTTGTGGCCGCGCGTTCTGACAGCCTGTTGCCGTGGGTCGCCATCCCGTCGCTGGGCCTGGCGCCGTTGGTCGATTTGTCGGCAGCGCGACAACGTAATGCGCTGCGCCATTGGCTCGCGCCCTTGACGCGCTTGCCGGACAGCGACCACTGGCGCGGCTGGGAAGACTTGCGTGATGCCGGGCAGGATGCGCGGCCGGTCTGGCGTCTGGCCGACGGCGAATTGCATCGTGCCGAAGGCCGTATCTGGTGGCTTTCCGGTGACTTCCTGCAACCACTCAAGGCGGTTTCGGCGTGGGGCAATCTTGCCCGGCCGTTGCGCCTACCCGGCAATGGCCAGCTGCGCATTGATGGAAATATTCCGGCGGGATCGTTCGAGGTGCGTTATCGCCAGGGCGGGGAAATCCTGCATTTGCCGGGTCGCGGTCATCGGGATCTCAAGCGTTTGCTCAATGAGCGCGGTATTCCGCTGTTTGTCCGCGGCCGATTGCCGCTGCTGTACCGCAACGGGCAGTTGTTGGCGGTTGCCAACCTGCCGGAACTCAACGCCGATGCCCATGGCGACTGGCGTTTGCAATGGCAGGCGCCGACGAATGACCAAAGTTTGAGCTGAAAGGCCATTTCCGGTAGACTACGCTCCCTTCTTGATACAGCTTCTGTGGATTGTTTTTTAATCGACGGCAGCTGCCGGTTACCAACCCGTTTTTGCTGAGTAATTCTTAAATGTGGCGCGCAATCGACAGGCTGTTACAGCCGGTCCGTTTCAACGCAGCAGTTCGGGAGTGCACCGTGAATTCTTTCGGTAATCGGGGGCTTCGGCCTTCCTTCGCTATCCCCGGCGGCTCTGACCGCTTTAACGCAGACTTCTAGGGTTTTTCATGACGCGCTACATCTTCGTCACGGGCGGTGTTGTTTCTTCATTGGGGAAAGGCATTGCCTCGGCTTCATTGGCGGCCATCCTGGAGGCGCGGGGACTTAAGGTCACCATGCTCAAGCTTGACCCCTATATCAACGTGGACCCGGGCACCATGAGCCCGTTCCAGCACGGTGAAGTGTTCGTCACCCACGACGGCGCCGAAACCGACCTGGACCTGGGCCACTATGAGCGGTTCATCCGCACCACTATGACCCAGAACAACAACTTCACCACTGGCCGTGTGTACGAACACGTCCTGCGCAAAGAGCGCCGTGGTGATTATCTGGGCGCGACCATTCAGGTCATTCCGCACATCACCGACGAAATCAAACGCCGGATCATCAAAGGCGCTGGCGATGCCGACGTTGCGATGGTCGAAATTGGCGGGACCGTGGGTGACATCGAGTCGCAACCGTTTCTGGAAGCCATTCGTCAATTGCGTTTCGAAGTCGGCGCCAAGCGCGCGATGCTGATGCACTTGACGCTGGTGCCGTACATCGCCACTGCCGGCGAAACCAAAACCAAGCCAACCCAGCACTCGGTGAAGGAACTGCGTTCCATCGGCTTGCAACCGGACGTGCTGGTCTGCCGCTCCGATCACCCGATCGACATTTCCTCGCGGCGCAAGATTGCGCAGTTCACCAACGTTGAAGAGCGTGCGGTGATTGCTTTGGAAGACGCCGACACCATCTACAAGATCCCCGGCATCCTGCATTCCCAGGGCCTGGATGATTTTGTTGTCGAGCGTTTCGGTCTGCAGTGCGGCGGCGCCGATCTGTCCGAGTGGGAAAAAGTGGTCGACGCCAAGCTCAACCCTGAGCATGAAGTCACCATCGCCATGGTCGGCAAGTACATGGAACTGCTCGACGCCTACAAGTCGCTGATCGAAGCGATGAGTCACGCTGGCATCTCCAATCGCACCAAGGTCAATCTGCGCTACATCGACTCCGAAGACATCGAGAATCAGGGCACTGCTCTGCTCGAAGGTGTCGACGCGATTCTGGTGCCTGGCGGTTTTGGCCTGCGTGGCGTGGAAGGCAAGATTACCGCTGTGCAGTTTGCTCGTGAAAACAAGGTGCCGTACCTGGGCATCTGCCTGGGCATGCAAGTGGCGGTCATCGAGTTCGCGCGTAATGTACTGGGCTGGAAAGACGCGAACTCCACCGAGTTTGATCGCAACAGCACGCACTCCGTGGTGGGTTTGATCACCGAATGGGAAGACGCGACCGGTGCAGTCGAAACGCGTACCGAGACCTCCGATCTGGGCGGCACCATGCGTCTGGGTGCTCAGGATTGCCAGCTTGAGACAGGTTCTCTGGTTCATGACTGCTATGCCAAGGATGTCATCGTCGAGCGTCATCGTCATCGCTACGAAGTGAACAACAAGTTGCTGCCACAATTGATGGAAGCGGGCCTGAAGGTTTCGGGTCGTTCCGGTGATGGCGCATTGGTTGAAGTGGTCGAAGCACCGGATCATCCGTGGTTCGTGGCTTGCCAGTTCCACCCTGAGTTCACCTCGACACCTCGCGACGGTCATCCGCTCTTCACTGGCTTCGTCAAGGCGGCGCTGGTTCAACATCAGAAAAATGCTTGATTCGGGAAACCCAGAACATGGCTCAGAAAACAATCCGCGTAGGTTCGATCGAGATCGCCAACGACAAACCTATGGTCTTGTTCGGTGGCATGAATGTGCTCGAATCCCGGGACATGGCCATGCAGGTCTGCGAAGAATACGTAAAGGTTACTGAGAAACTCGGCATCCCTTACGTGTTCAAGGCCAGCTTCGACAAGGCCAACCGTTCGTCCATGCACTCTTACCGTGGCCCCGGCCTGGAAGAGGGTATGCGGATTTTTGAAGAGATCAAGAAGACCTTCAATGTCCCGCTGATCACTGATGTTCACGAGCCTGAGCAGGCCGCAATCGTCGCTGAAGTCTGCGACATCATCCAACTGCCGGCATTTCTGTCGCGGCAGACGGATCTGGTCGTGGCCATGGCCCGCACCGGCGCGGTCATCAACATCAAGAAAGCCCAGTTCCTCGCGCCGCAGGAAATGAAGCACATCCTGAACAAGTGCGAAGAAGCGGGTAACGATCAGTTGATCCTCTGCGAGCGCGGTTCCAGCTTCGGCTACAACAACCTCGTGGTGGACATGCTCGGCTTCGGCATCATGAAGCAGTTCGACTACCCGGTTTTCTTCGACGTGACCCATTCCCTGCAAATGCCGGGCGGTCGCGCCGACTCTGCCGGTGGTCGTCGTGCCCAGGTATTGGAACTGGCCAAGGCCGGCATCAGTCAAAGCCTCGCCGGGCTGTTCCTCGAAGCGCATCCGGACCCGGATAACGCCAAATGCGATGGCCCTTGTGCCTTGCGTCTGGACAAGCTGGAGCCGTTCCTGGCTCAGCTCAAGGCTCTGGATGAACTGGTGAAGAGCTTTCCACTCGTAGAAACCGCTTAAATCGCGCTTCTCCGGGCAGACACCCTCCGGTAAAGTGCCGCTTGATCGTTTTCCCCCGATGGTTTCATCGGGGTTATCGCCCTGAGGCCTGCCCTGCAATCAAAGCCTCAGCGCGCTGAATGTTTTCCAGCTGCGTCGTTCTCGTCCAATCTTGGAGTGTTTACAACAATGGCAAAAATCGTCGACATCAAAGGTCGTGAAGTTCTCGACTCCCGTGGCAATCCCACCGTGGAAGCAGATGTGCTCCTCGACAACGGCATCATCGGTAGCGCTTGCGCACCGTCCGGTGCTTCAACCGGCTCGCGCGAGGCGCTTGAGCTGCGTGATGGCGACAAGAGTCGTTACCTGGGCAAGGGCGTACTCAAGGCCGTAGCCAACATCAATGGCCCGATCCGTGACCTGTTGCTGGGCAAGGATCCTGTTGATCAGCAAGCCCTGGACCGCGCCATGATTGCTCTGGACGGTACTGAAAACAAAGCCAGCCTGGGCGCCAACGCGATCCTCGCTGTTTCCCTGGCCGCTGCCAAAGCTGCTGCCCAGGATCAGGATCTGCCGCTGTACGCGCACATTGCCAACCTCAACGGCACGCCGGGTGTCTACTCGATGCCGGTGCCGATGATGAACATCATCAACGGTGGCGAGCACGCTGATAACAACATCGATATCCAAGAATTCATGATTCAGCCGGTCGGCGCCAAGACCTTCGCTGAAGGCCTGCGTTGGGGCACCGAGATTTTCCATCACCTCAAGGCTGTACTCAAAGCCCGTGGCTTGAACACTGCTGTCGGTGATGAAGGTGGTTTCGCCCCTGACCTGGCTTCCAACGAAGACGCGCTGAGCGCCATCGCCGAAGCCGTCGCCAATGCCGGTTACACCCTGGGCACCGACGTGACCCTGGCGCTGGACTGCGCGGCCAGCGAGTTCTACGAGAACGGCAAATACACCTTGGGCGAAGAGGGCGTGTACGATTCCGCTGCGTTCGCTGATTACCTGGCGGACCTGGTCAGCAAGCACCCGATCATTTCCATTGAAGATGGTCTGGACGAGTCCGACTGGGCTGGCTGGAAAATCCTGACCGACAAGATCGGCGAGAAGGTGCAACTGGTGGGCGACGACCTGTTCGTGACCAACACCAAGATCCTCAAGGAAGGCATCGATAAAAAGATCGCCAACTCGATCCTGATCAAGTTCAACCAGATCGGCACCCTGACCGAAACCCTGGAAGCCATCCAGATGGCCCAGGCTGCCGGTTACACTGCAGTCATCTCGCACCGCTCCGGCGAAACCGAAGACTCCACTATTGCCGACCTGGCCGTGGGCACTTCTGCGGGCCAGATCAAGACCGGTTCGCTGAGCCGTTCCGACCGTATCGCCAAGTACAACCAACTGCTGCGTATCGAAGAGCAATTGGGTGCCAAGGCCCCGTATCGTGGTCGCGCCGAGTTTCGCGGCTGACTCTGAGATGGTAAAAAGACAGCCGGTGTTGTAAGAGCATTCCGCTTTGCCGGATGATCGTGCAGCACCGATGCGGACATTCCCGAGTTCTGTGGGGATGATTGAGCCTGGCGATGCCAGGCTCAATGCCCTCAGTCGCTTATTTCCGTTGTTGGCTCTGCTGTCTTTTTTTACTGGGTCCTGATATTCAATGCGCAGTCCTAACTGGTTGTTCCTCGTCTTGCTCCTGATGCTCGCGGGCCTGCAATATCGCCTGTGGGTTGGCACCGGGAGCCTGGCGCAAGTAGCCAGCCTCACTCAACAAATCGCCGATCAGCATGCTGAAAATGAAGGCTTGCTGGAGCGCAATCGCGTGATGGATGCGGAAGTGCTGGAGCTGAAAAAAGGTATGGAGACTGTCGAAGAGCGTGCCCGCCACGAACTCGGTATGGTCAAGGACGGCGAAACGCTTTATCAGTTGGCACAATGAATGACTCCCTTCCTGCCTTCTGGGCAGTAATTCCTGCTGCGGGCGTTGGTGCTCGTATGGCAGCGGACCGTCCCAAGCAATACCTGCAACTGGGCGGCCTCACAATTCTTGAACACAGCCTGCTTTGTTTCCTCGATCACCCCCGGCTCAAGGGTCTGGTGATCAGCCTGGCTGTGGATGATCCTTACTGGCCGACATTGCCCTGTGCGCTGGACTCGCGAATCGAGCGGGTCGACGGCGGCACTGAGCGCGCGGACTCAGTACTCAACGCCTTGCTGCATCTACATGCCCACGGCGCAGGTGATGACGATTGGGTGTTGGTCCACGACGCGGCGCGGCCAAACCTGGCGCGTTCGGATCTGGACAACCTGCTGCGCGAGTTGGCCGATGATCCGGTTGGCGGCCTGTTGGCAGTGCCAGCGCGCGACACCCTCAAACGCGCCGACAGCAACGGCCGCGTGACCGAAACCGTGGATCGCAGTTTCATCTGGCAAGCCTATACGCCGCAGATGTTCCGCCTCGGCGCACTGCACCGGGCACTGGCCGACGGCCTGGTCTCGAACGTGAACATCACCGACGAAGCGTCGGCGATCGAATGGGCAGGGCAGTCGCCAAGACTCATCGAAGGCCGCGCCGACAACATCAAGGTCACTCGCCCCGAGGATCTGGAGTGGCTGCGCCAGCGGCGCACTGAATTCAAACGCTAAACCTGTTGGAGCGAGCGGGCGGTGTTCCGACTTGCCCGCGAACCAATCGCCTCGGTGAGCCAGACCCACCGCGTTATCGTTCTTCGCGGGCAAGCCTCGCTCCAACGAATAGCATTTCACTCCCGATACTCATCCCGCAGCGCCAATCCCTCTTTGAGGAAGTCCACCAGCTTGCGCACTTTCGGCGAGAGGTGGCGTTGTTGCGGGTATAGCGCCCAGACGGCGGTATTGGGCGGTTGATGGGTTTCGAGCAGGGAAATCAGCGCGCCGCTGTGCAGATGCTCGAGCACGTAATAATCCGGCAGCTGACACAAGCCGACGCCATGCAACGCAGCATCCAGCACCGCTTGGCCACTGTTGCAGCGCCAGTTGCCCTGCACCCGTTGCGAAAACTCCCGTCCATTTTGCTGCAGCAGCCACGTGTCGCTGCTGCCAATCAGGCAATTGTGTCGACTCAATTCCGACAAGCTATGCGGACGACCATAGCGTTCAAGGTAGGACGGTGATGCGCACAGATACATGCGGCGCGGCGCCAGGCGTGTGGCGACCAGACGGGAATCCTGCAGCCGCCCCAGCCGAATCGCCAGGTCCAGGCCTTCATGAACCATGTCCAGCGTGCGATTGCTCAGTTCGATATCGACCCGCAGTTGCGGATACAGATCGATAAAGCGGGTAACCAACGGCGTGATGAAGCGCTCGCCGTAAGCCACCGCGCAAGTCATGCGCAACAAGCCCTTGGGTTCGCTGGTGAGGTCGCCGACCGCGCGCAACGCTTCTTCGCGGCCATCCTGCAGACGCTGACAGTGATGCAAAAATGTTTGTCCGGCCTCGGTCAGCGCTACTCGCCGGGTGCTTCGATACAGTAAACGGGTTTGCAGGCGTTCTTCCAGGCGGACGATCTGGCGGCTGATGTGCGATGAAGAGACCCCAAGGCGTTCTGCGGCAGCAGTGAATTGCCCGCATTCAGCCACGGCGACGAACTCATCCAGACCTTCCCAGCGATTGGCGTACATCGATTATCCCTGTACAGCAATAATGTTTTGCTTTCGCCTGGATTATTAACCAATCGGCACTGCTATACACTCGACGGCTTGTTTTATCTCGCTGGAGAAGATTGATGATCAAGTCACGCGCTGCTGTTGCCTTTGCCCCTAACGAACCGCTGCAAATTGTTGAAGTCGACGTCGAAGCGCCAAAGGCCGGTGAAGTGTTGATTCGCACCGTTGCCTCCGGCGTTTGCCATACCGACGCCTACACCTTGTCCGGCGCCGATTCCGAAGGGGTATTCCCCTGCATCCTGGGTCATGAGGGCGGCGGAATTGTCGAGGCGATTGGTGAGGGCGTTACTTCCCTGGCAGTGGGCGACCACGTGATTCCGCTTTACACCGCTGAATGCCGTGAGTGCAAATTCTGTCTGTCCGGCAAGACCAACCTGTGCCAGAAGGTGCGCGCCACCCAAGGCAAGGGCCTGATGCCTGATGGCACCACCCGGTTCAGCTACAACGGCCAGCCGGTCTATCACTACATGGGCTGTTCGACGTTCTCCGAGTACACCGTGGTGCCGGAAATTTCTCTGGCGAAGATTCCCAAAGAAGCCCCTCTGGAAAAAGTCTGTCTGTTGGGCTGTGGTGTGACCACCGGCATCGGTGCCGTGCTTAATACCGCCAAAGTGGAAGAGGGTGCCACTGTCGCCATCTTCGGTCTGGGTGGTATCGGTCTGGCGGCGATCATCGGCGCGAAAATGGCCAAGGCCTCGCGCATTATCGCGATCGACATCAACCCGTCGAAATTCGACGTGGCTCGTGAGCTGGGTGCCACCGACTTTATCAATCCAAAAGATCACGAAAAGCCAATCCAGGACGTGATCGTTGAACTGACCGATGGCGGCGTGGATTACAGCTTCGAATGCATCGGTAACGTGAACCTGATGCGTGCCGCGCTGGAGTGCTGCCACAAGGGCTGGGGCGAATCGGTGATCATTGGTGTGGCCCCGTCGGGTCAGGAAATCTCCACCCGTCCATTCCAGTTGGTGACCGGTCGCGTCTGGCGCGGTTCGGCATTCGGTGGTGTGCGTGGCCGTACCGAGCTGCCGAGCTATGTCGAAAAGGCTCAAACAGGCGAGATCCCGCTGGATACCTTCATCACCCACACCATGGGCCTGGAAGATATCAACAAGGCGTTCGACTTGATGCACGAAGGCAAAAGCATTCGCACTGTCATTCATTTCTAAGTAGCAGCGGTAAGCTTCAAGCCTCAAGCTGCAAGAGGGTTCTGCGCCCTCTTGCAGCTTAGCTTGAGGCTTGAAAGCTGGGAGTCCACGACCATGAACCTGGAAAACCTTTCCTGCCAGAAAAGCTTCGGCGGCTGGCATAAACGCTATAAACACCATTCCCAAGTGCTTGGCTGCGACATGGTCTTCGCCGTTTACCTGCCGCCTCAGGCCGAACAGGGCAGCAAACTGCCGGTGGTGTATTGGTTGTCAGGCCTGACCTGTACCGATGAGAATTTCATGCACAAGGCTGGCGCGCTGCGCATTGCCGCCGAGCTGGGCCTGATCATCGTTGCGCCGGACACCAGCCCGCGTGGCGCGGACGTTCCGGGTGATCCGGACGGAGCCTGGGATTTCGGCCTCGGCGCCGGTTTCTATCTGAACGCCACGCAGCAGCCCTGGGCGCGGCATTATCAGATGCATGATTACGTGGTCAACGAATTGCCCGCGCTGGTCGAAGCGCATTTCCCGGCTTCGCAGGCGCGGGGTATCAGCGGGCACTCCATGGGCGGCCACGGTGCGCTGGTGTGCGCCCTGCGTAATCCGGGTCGCTACAAGTCGGTCTCGGCGTTTTCGCCGATCAGCAATCCGATGGATTGCCCGTGGGGGCAGAAGGCGTTTTCCCGTTATCTGGGCGAAGAGCGTGCCCGCTGGCGCGAATGGGATGCCAGCGTGCTGATCGCCGAGGCGTCGGAGCAGTTGCCGATGCTTGTGGATCAGGGCGACCGTGATGATTTTCTGGCCAATCAACTCAAGCCCGAAGCGCTGGTGCAGGCTGCGAAAGCCGCCGGTCATCCGTTGACTCTGCGCATGCAGCCGGGTTACGACCACAGCTATTTCTTCATCGCCAGCTTCATCGAAGACCACCTGCGCCATCATGGCGACGCCTTAAACAGCTAACCTTCGCCAAAGTAGGTAGAATCACGCCCTGACTTTTTTCAGGGCGTTTTTTTTATGCGTATTGGCCATGGCTATGATGTGCACCGTTTCGCTGAAGGCGATTTCATTACCTTGGGCGGGGTGCGGATTGCGCACGGTTTCGGGCTGCTGGCCCATTCCGATGGCGATGTGCTGTTGCATGCCCTGAGCGATGCCTTGCTGGGCGCGGCTGCGCTCGGTGACATCGGCAAGCATTTCCCGGACACCGACCCACAGTTCAAGGGCGCCGATAGCCGAGTCTTGTTGCGCCATGTGCTGTCGTTGGTCCAGAGCAAGGGCTGGAAGGTCGGCAATGTCGACGCCACTATCGTTGCCCAGGCGCCGAAAATGGCCCCGCATATCGATTCGATGCGCGCGCTGATCGCCGCGGATCTTCAGGTTGAGTTGGATCAAGTGAATGTAAAGGCTACTACCACCGAAAAACTCGGCTTCACGGGTCGGGAAGAGGGCATCGCGGTTCACGCGGTTGCCCTGTTGTTGTCCGCATGACGGAACTGGAACTGCTGGGCCCGCGCGCGTATGGCGAGTCGCTGGGCAGCGCCGTGCTCAAGGCAACGGCGGAAGACTTTCAGGTCGATGAAGTGCTGGACATCCCGCTTTCCGGCGACGGCGAACACCTCTGGCTGTGGGTTGAGAAGCGCGGCCTCAATACCGAAGAAGCCGCTCGTCGACTGGCCAAGGCCGCTGGCGTGCCGCTCAGAACCGTGAGCTACGCGGGTCTCAAAGACCGCCAGGCCCTGACGCGGCAGTGGTTCAGCATCCAGTTGCCAGGTAAGGCCGATCCTGATCTGGCGGCGGCACAAGACGACACGCTGAAGATCCTCAAAACCACCCGCCACAAGCGCAAGTTGCAGCGCGGCGCGCATGCGGCGAACGGTTTTACCCTGCGTCTGACGCAACTGAATGGCGACAAGGACGCGCTACAGCAGCGTCTTGAGCAGATAGCCAAGGCCGGGATCCCCAATTATTTCGGCAGCCAGCGCTTCGGTTATCAAGGCGGCAACCTGGGTGAAGCCCGTGATTACGCCGGGCGCCAGGCGTTGCCCGAACAGCGCGCCGTTCGTTCGCGTCTGCTCTCCACGGCACGCAGTTATCTGTTCAATCAGGTGTTGGCCGCGCGGGTGGCCGATGGCAGCTGGCAACGGGCTCAGGTCGGCGACCTGCTGGCCTTTACCGACAGCCGCAGTTTTTTCCCGGCCGGCATCGACGAGTGCAGCGACCCGCGTCTGGCGATTCTCGATCTGCATCCGACTGGCCCGCAATGGGGCGAAGGTCCTTCGCCAGCGTCGGGCGCAACTGCTACGCTGGAGAACGACATCGCCAATCGCGAAGCGGCATTGCGCGATTGGTTGATTCGAGCCGGAATGGAACACGAACGGCGTATCCTGCGACTGCCCATTGGCGGGTTGACGTGGCATTATCCCGAGCCTGACATTCTGCAACTGGAATTCGTCCTCCCGGCTGGATGCTTCGCCACTGTATTGGTGCGCGAACTCGTCGATCTGGTACCGGTAGGGCAGACGGACAGCTCATGCGTATTCTGATTTCAAACGATGATGGGGTAACTGCGCCCGGTCTCGCGGCGCTGTATGCGGCGCTGACCGATTACAGCGAATGCGTGGTTATCGCTCCCGATCAAGACAAAAGCGGCGCCAGCAGCTCGCTGACGCTCGACCGTCCTTTGCATCCCCACACCCTGGCGAACGGCTTTATCAGCGTCAACGGCACGCCGACCGATTGCGTTCACTTGGGGCTTAACGGCCTGCTGGATACCCCGCCCGACATGGTGGTGTCCGGAATCAATCTGGGCGCCAACCTCGGCGATGATGTCCTGTACTCCGGTACGGTGGCGGCTGCGCTGGAGGGGCGGTTTCTGCAACGGCCGTCGTTTGCTTTTTCGTTCCTCTCCCGGCAGCCGGAAAACCTGGCCACGGCGGCGCATTACGCGCGCCTGCTGGTCGAGTCCCACGAGCAACTGGACCTGCCACCGCGCACGGTCCTGAACGTGAATATCCCCAATCTGCCGCTGGCGCATGTCCGTGGCATCCAGCTCACGCGCCTGGGCCATCGCGCCCGTGCGGCGGCACCAATCAAGGTGGTTGATCCACGCGGTCGTTCGGGATACTGGATTGCAGCCGCCGGTGATGCCGAAGATGGCGGTGCGGGAACTGATTTTCATGCGGTGATGCAAGGGTATGTATCGATTACCCCGTTGCAGCTCGATCGTACCTATCAGGACGGGTTCAGCAGCCTGAACAAATGGCTGGAGGGCCTTCTCTGATGTCGCGCGAACAAGATGATCTGTTACGTCGTGGAATCGGGATGACTTCCCAGCGTACCCGCGAGCGGCTGATTCAACGTCTGTATGACGAAGGTCTGTCCAACGTGCAGGTGCTGGACGTGATCCGCAAGACACCACGGCATATGTTTGTCGATGAGGCTCTGGCCCATCGCGCCTATGAAGACACGGCATTGCCGATCGGTCACAACCAGACCATTTCCCAGCCGTACATGGTGGCGCGCATGAGCGAGCTGCTGCTCGCTGCGGGTCCGCTGGACAAGGTTATGGAAATCGGCACCGGATCGGGCTACCAGACCGCCGTACTGGCGCAGCTGGTTGAGCGGGTGTTCTCGGTCGAACGGATCAAGGTGCTGCAGGACCGTGCCAAAGAGCGGCTGGTCGAACTGAACCTGCGCAATGTGGTGTTTCGCTGGGGGGATGGCTGGGAAGGCTGGCCGGCACTCGCGCCCTATAACGGCATCATCGTCACGGCAGTGGCGACGGACGTGCCCCAGGCGCTGCTTGACCAACTGGCTCCGGGCGGGCGGCTGGTAATTCCAGTAGGTTCAGGCGAAGTCCAGCAGTTGATGCTGATCATTCGTGAAGAAAACGGTTTTTCCCGGCATGTTCTGGGGGCGGTGCGCTTCGTTCCGCTGCTCAATGGGCCGTTGGCCTGAGAACCTTTGGCCCGGCCACTGAATTCTGATCATCGCCGTTGGTCTATCACCTGTCGCAGCCGCGCGGTCCGAGTGCAGTGTCCGGCGAGCTCGCGCGATGTGCGCCAAGGGCTTCAAAAAGTTTAAGCAGTAGCTGCCGCCGTTATTACGGCACAATAGGCAGCTTAAATTCAGTCACCAGTAAAGGGAGTGGCGGGTGAGTCGCACAGTCATTCGGCAGCGTATGTTTTCAAAAAGTTTTCAGCGACTGGTGACTGGCATCGTTCTCAGTGTCCTTTTGGTCGGCTGCTCCAGTACGCCATCCGGCGGCGTTCGGGTTGTGGATCGGAACAATAACGCCGCGCCCCAGCGCCCTACGGTGACCACCGGGCAGTACGTGGTGCGGCGCGGTGACACGCTGTTTTCCATTGCCTTCCGTTATGGCTGGGACTACAAGGCGCTGGCCGCCCGCAACCAGATCCCGGAGCCCTACACCATCCGGCCGGGTCAGACGATTCGCTTCGACGGGCGCTCTGGCTCCAGCTCCTCAGCGGTCGCGACAGCAGGCCGGCCGGGCGTTGCGCCGAGCACTTCCTCCACGTCTACCAGCAGTTCCGGTTCGATCAAAACCACGGTAATTTCCAAGCCAATCTCGGTTGTGCCGGTGGTTATTCCCCCCTCTGGAGATGTGAGAACAGGCCCTGCCGGACCTTCTCCGACAGGCTGGACGTGGCCCTCCAGTGGTATTTTGATCGGGAAATTCTCTTCAAACGGTAGTTTGAATAAAGGAATTGATATCGCTGGTGATTTGGGACAGCCTGTTTTGGCTGCGTCTGATGGTTCAGTTGTTTACGCCGGGAGTGGATTGCGGGGCTACGGCGAATTGATAATCATCAAACACAGCGATACCTACGTAAGCGCCTACGGTCACAACCGCAGGTTGATGGTTCGGGAGGGGCAGCAGGTCAAGGCAGGGCAGACAATTGCCGAAATGGGGTCAACGGGAACCGACCGAGTGAAACTGCATTTTGAGATTCGCCGCCAGGGAAAACCTGTAGATCCACTGCAATTCTTGCCACGTCGTTGATTGCTTCCAGCCTGTTCCTGACGTAGAGGGACAGGCTCAAGCGTTGCCATGGAAATAGGCGTCGCTAGAGCTTGAGGTCGAACTCACCAAAGGACTATAACAATGGCTCTCAGCAAAGAAGCGCCGGAGTTTGACATCGACGACGAGGTTCTCCTTATGGAAGCCGGTGTCGTCCTGGAATCCGAATCGGACGAAAAGCAGCACAAAGCTGCAAAAGCTTCGGTTCGAGCCAAGGCCAGAAACTCCACATCGCTCAAGCAACACAAATACATTGATTACACCCGGGCGCTAGATGCGACCCAGCTGTACCTCAATGAAATCGGATTCTCTCCCCTGTTGTCCCCCGAAGAAGAAGTCCATTTTGCACGTCTGTCGCAAAGTGGTGATCCGGCGGGACGCAAACGCATGATCGAAAGCAACCTGCGACTGGTGGTGAAAATCGCCAGGCGTTATGTCAATCGTGGGCTGTCATTGCTCGACCTGATCGAGGAAGGCAACCTGGGCTTGATCCGGGCAGTCGAAAAATTCGATCCAGAGCGAGGCTTTCGCTTTTCTACCTACGCCACTTGGTGGATTCGTCAGACCATCGAGCGCGCCATCATGAATCAGACCCGGACCATCCGGTTGCCGATTCATGTGGTCAAAGAATTGAATGTCTACCTGCGGGCGGCTCGCGAGCTGACCCAGAAACTCGACCACGAGCCCTCTCCTGAGGAAATCGCGAACCTGCTCGAGAAGCCGGTGGGCGAGGTCAAGCGCATGCTGGGCCTCAATGAGCGTGTTTCCTCGGTGGACGTGTCACTCGGGCCGGACTCTGACAAGACCCTGCTTGATACCCTGACCGATGATCGTCCGACAGATCCTTGTGAGCTGTTGCAGGATGACGATCTCTCCCAGAGCATCGATCAGTGGCTTTCCGAACTTACCGATAAACAACGTGAAGTCGTCATCCGCCGGTTTGGCCTGCGCGGTCATGAGAGCAGTACTCTGGAAGACGTCGGGCTGGAGATCGGTCTTACGCGCGAGCGTGTCCGCCAGATTCAGGTTGAAGGCCTGAAGCGTCTGCGGGAGATTCTTGAGAAAAATGGTTTATCCAGTGAGTCATTGTTTCAATAAAGCAACACTTTGCTTAGCTCGCTAATTAAACGCTGTTATTTTTGCTAAACAAAACACCCCCTTGTGGGGTGTTTTTTTCTGTCATTTTTTTTAATTGTAAATACGTATAAATATCTGCTGGTTTTTGATTCTCATTATCTAAACCGTACACCCTTGAATGTGCTGCTTTTGCGTACTTTCCCTGTAAGCCTTTACGTACGCGATGTGTAAGTTATTGTTGTTGGATAAAGCAATAGATGCCCCTTTATCTGGAGTGATTTATCGTAATTGATTGAAATTGAAGGGTTTTATTTTTGAAAAGTGCAAGGGGTGGAATTTTTTGAAAGGTTTTCGAGGGTTGTCCTGCACGAAAAAAGCACTAATATCAGAACTGTGCCAACGGACAGGCACAGACAGTCAAGGAAGACAGTCAAAGGACATCGCAGGATGCGATTCATCAGGATGATGATTAATGGATTGCAAGGAATAGTACAAAGGGGGGCGGTTCATACCGCCCCTTTTTTTCGTCTGTCCGAAAGTGCGCGGGCTGATAACAAAAAAGGCCCCGTCAGGGCCTTTTTGATACTTCAGTGGATCAGCGTTCCAGGTCTGCGATCTTGTCTGGTTTGCCATCCCACTCTGCAGCATCGGGCATGCCGTCTTTCTTCTCGGTGATGTTGGGCCAGATATCCGCCAGCTCAGCGTTCAGCTCGATGAAGTTTTCCATGCCGGCCGGAACCTCGTCTTCAGAGAAGATGGCGTTGGCAGGGCATTCTGGCTCGCAGAGTGCGCAATCGATGCACTCATCCGGGTGAATCACCAGGAAATTCGGGCCTTCGTAGAAGCAGTCCACCGGACACACTTCTACGCAGTCGGTGTACTTGCACTTGATGCAGTTGTCGGTGACGACGAAGGTCATTTCTAATTCTCTCCTCAGGCGGCGGTAGCAGAGCCCTTCCAGACAGGGTTGCCAGGTTCGGGAAGTATCCCGGCCTTTGTGAAAACAATGCATTGGCCGAACGACTCACAGGCAGGCTGGCTGCATGCGCTTCGTTCAACTTCAGGTCGCTACGTTTCCACGCGGCTCGGCTAATCTGCTCAAGCCAGGCTAAAAGCGGGCAGCATCCCAAACCGCGCGGGATTCTACCAGCTTGTAACCGTTCACGTCAGATGCGTGTTTGCAGGGTATACAACAACTCTAGTGCCTGACGCGGCGTGAGATCGTCGATTTTGACCTTGGAAAGCTCATCCAATACCGGGTGCGGGAGACTGGCGAACAGATCGCTTTGCATCGGTGCAGCGGATTTCCCCGGTTTGGCGTGGGGTTGTTCGTGGGGCAGGCTGGTCGTCTCCAGGCGTTGCAAATGTTCCTTGGCGCGCACGATGACTTTCGCTGGAACCCCCGCCAGCTGGGCCACGGCCAAGCCGTAGCTCTGACTGGCCGGCCCTGGCAGTACCCGATGCAGGAAGACAATCCTCTCGTTATGCTCGGTGGCATTGAGGTGTACGTTGGCCACCAGCGGTTCGCTTTCCGGCAGCACTGTCAGCTCGAAATAGTGCGTGGCGAACAAGGTGTAGGCGCGCAATTGGGCGAGGCATTCTGCCGCAGCCCAGGCCAGGGACAAACCGTCGAATGTGCTCGTGCCACGACCGACTTCGTCCATCAGCACCAGGCTGCGGTCGGTAGCGTTGTGCAAGATGTTGGCGGTTTCGCTCATTTCCACCATAAAGGTCGAGCGCCCGCCGGCGAGGTCATCGCTGGAGCCAATCCGGGTGAAAATCCTGTCCACCAGGGACAGCTCGCAACTGGCCGCAGGCACGAAGCTGCCGATGTGGGCCAGCAGCACGATCAATGCCGTCTGCCGCATGTAGGTGGATTTACCACCCATGTTCGGTCCGGTAATCACCAGCATGCGCGTGCTGTCGTCCAGCGCCAGGTCATTGGCTACGAAGGGTGTGGACAAGACTTGCTCGACGACGGGATGGCGACCCTGGTCGATGCGCATGCAGGGCTCTTCGACGAACTGTGGGCAGTTCAGGTCGAGGTTCAGTGCGCGTTCGGCCAGGTTGCTCAAGACATCCAGCTCGGCCAGCGCCGCTGCGGTGTCCTGAAGCGGCGCGAGATGGCCGATCAGATCTTCCAGCAACGCTTCGTAAAGCATTTTTTCCCGCGCCAGCGCACGGCTTTTTGCCGACAGCGCCTTGTCTTCGAATTCCTTGAGTTCTGGCGTGATGAAGCGCTCGGCGCCCTTGAGGGTCTGGCGTCGAATGTAATCAGCGGGCGCCTGTTCCGCCTGCTTGCTCGGCAACTCGATGAAATAACCATGAATCCGGTTGTAGCCGACTTTCAGGTTGGCCAGCCCCGTGCGTGCTTTCTCCCGGGCTTCCAGATCAATCAGGAACTGCCCGGCGTTTTCACTCAGCGACTGCAATTCATCCAGTTCTGAGTCATAGCCGGTCTTCAAGACGCCGCCGTCACGAATGACCGCTGGCGGGTTGTCGATGACCGCCCGCTGCAGCAGTTGCGCCAGCTCCGGGTAAGTGCCAGCGGTTTGCGCGAGCTGTTGCAGGTGCGGCGCTTCCAGATCAGTCATCGCCACTTGCAATTCAGGCAGGGCGCTCAGCGCATCGCGCAGGCGCGCCAGATCGCGTGGCCGGGCGTTGCGCAAGCCGATACGGGCGAGAATCCGCTCGATATCGCCAATTTCCTTGAGTTGCGGCTGCAGGTTCTCGAAGCGGTAGCGCTCCAGCAGACAGGTGATCGAGCTTTGCCGCGCCTGAAGAACCTTCAGGTCACGCAGCGGCCGGTTCAGCCAGCGGGTCAGCAAACGCGTGCCCATGGCGGTCTGGCAGCGATCCATGACCGATTGCAGGGTGTTTTCACGACCGCCGGCAAGATTGGTGTCCAGCTCAAGATTGCGCCGACTGGCACCGTCGAGCACCACGGTATCGTCCAGCCGTTCATGGCGCAGGCTGCGCAGGTGCGGCAATGCCGTGCGCTGGGTTTCCTTGGCGTAGCCCAGCAGGCAGCCGGCAGCACCGATGGCCAGCGTCAGGTTCTCGCAACCAAAGCCCTTCAGATCCTGAGTGGAGAACTGCTGGCAAAGGCTTTTGAGCGCCGAATCGCGTTCGAAATCCCAGGGCGCGCGACGTCGCGAGCCGCGACGTTTTTCCGCAGGTAACCCTTGAGGCCAATCGTCAGGGATCAACAGCTCCACCGGATTGATCCGCTCAAGCTCGGCCAGCAGGTTTTCCCAGCCTTTGATTTCCAGCACGCTGAAATTGCCACTGGTGATGTCCAGCACGGCCAGACCGAACAAACGCTCATCGCCCAGTACCGCAGCGATCAGGTTGTCGCGACGTTCATCCAGCAGCGCTTCGTCACTGACCGTGCCCGGCGTGATAATGCGCACTACTTGCCTGTCGACCGGTCCTTTGCTGGTTGCCGGGTCGCCGATCTGTTCGCAGATCACCACCGACTCGCCCAACTTCACCAGCTTGGCCAGATAACCTTCGGCGGCGTGGTAGGGGATCCCGCACATGGGGATGCCCTGGCCAGCAGATTGCCCGCGGGCGGTGAGGGTAATATCCAGCAACTTGGACGCTTTCTTGGCGTCCTCGTAGAAGATTTCGTAGAAGTCGCCCATGCGATAGAACATCAGCTGGTCGGGATGCTGATTCTTCAGCCTCCAGTATTGCTGCATCATGGGGGTGTGCGCGGACAGGTCGGAAATTGCTTTATTCATCAGATAGTTAGGCAAGTTCGTTAGAAAAGGTGAGGCAAATCAAAGGGCATGACCTGCACCCCCGTCGGGGGTGGCATGAGGCCGGTCAGTCCGGGTATTTGCGATGGGCGTAAGGTTACCACGGGCGCTCCGGCCACGCAGGTCCGCTGCGTGGCGGCTTATTCGTGACTTTGCGTTTCGGGACGATCACAGAAATGAAATCGCTGTATAGACTTCGTTGCGTCGCCGGCCGATTGAGTGCCGGCTCTTATAAAAAAGGAATTTTATATGACGAACAAGCGTGCAAGGGATTCAGGTAGCGGGCGCTTCATTCCCGTCGAGGAAGCCAAGCGTCGACCGAGGGAAACCACGGTTGAAACCATCAAAAAGCCAGCGTGCCCGAAGAAGAAAGAATCTTGATGGATTTATGAAGGAACGGTTGCCTGCGCAGCCGTTCCCATTCTGGACGTGAGCAATGAAGGAGAATGTGTTGGACGAGATTACTCAGCTTGCCGCCAACCTTGGCAAACATCTCAAAGCGCTGGATGCACAGGTGACCACCGCTGAATCCTGCACCGGTGGCGGCATCGCCGAGGCCATTACGCGGATTTCCGGTAGCTCGGCCTGGTTCGAAGCCGGTTACGTCACTTATTCCAATCGACAGAAGCTCTTGCAGCTCGGAGTGCCAGACGAGCTGTTTTCGACGGTTGGCGCAGTCAGCCGGGAAGTTGTCGAAGCCATGGTACGCGGTGCACAGGCCCACAGCGGCGCACAGTTTGCCGTGGCAGTCAGCGGCGTCGCAGGGCCTGATGGCGGTTCGATCGACAAGCCGGTGGGTACGGTCTGGCTGGCCTGGGGGAACGGAGGAACGCTCATTTCCGAGCGGCGCCAGTTCGACGGTAATCGCGACGATGTACGCCGACAAACGGTAAAGGCCGCGCTAGAGGGGCTGATAGCGCTTGCTGGGACAGAAATTCCAACACAGGGGTAGGCGCGCGCTCAACCCTGTGGAATAATACTGTCTACTTATACAGGTGTTGTGGCCGTCAGGCCCCTAATTGAATTTGATTACGTGAGGACTTCAATGGACGAGAACAAGAAGAAAGCCTTGGCTGCGGCCTTGGGTCAGATCGAGCGTCAATTCGGTAAAGGTGCCGTGATGCGCATGGGTGACCATGACCGCCAGGCGATTCCTTCTATCTCCACCGGTTCGCTCGGTCTGGATATTGCGCTCGGTATCGGTGGCTTGCCTAAAGGCCGGATCGTTGAAATCTACGGTCCGGAATCTTCCGGTAAAACCACGCTGACCCTTTCGGTTATCGCTCAGGCCCAGAAAATGGGCGCAACCTGCGCGTTCGTCGATGCGGAACACGCACTCGATCCTGAATACGCCGGCAAGCTGGGCGTAAACGTCGATGACCTGCTGGTTTCGCAGCCGGACACCGGCGAGCAAGCCCTGGAAATCACCGACATGCTGGTGCGTTCGAATGCGATCGATGTGATCGTGGTCGACTCCGTGGCAGCTCTGGTGCCAAAGGCCGAAATCGAAGGCGAGATGGGCGACATGCACGTGGGTCTGCAGGCTCGTCTGATGTCTCAGGCGCTGCGCAAGATCACCGGTAACATCAAGAATGCCAACTGCCTGGTTATCTTCATTAACCAGATCCGCATGAAAATCGGTGTGATGTTCGGTAGCCCGGAAACCACTACTGGTGGTAACGCGCTGAAGTTCTACGCCTCGGTACGTCTGGATATCCGTCGTACAGGTGCCGTGAAGGAAGGCGACGAAGTCGTTGGTAGCGAAACCCGCGTCAAGGTTGTGAAGAACAAGGTGGCGCCGCCGTTCCGTCAGGCCGAGTTCCAGATTCTCTACGGCAAGGGTATTTACCTGAACGGCGAGATCATCGATCTGGCTGTGTTGCACGGTTTCGTTGAGAAGTCCGGCGCCTGGTACAGCTATCAGGGCAGCAAGATCGGTCAGGGTAAAGCCAACTCGGCCAAGTACCTGGCGGATAACCCGGAAGTCGGTGCTGCGCTTGAGAAGATGATTCGCGACAAGCTGCTGACTCCGGGCGTTGACACCAAGGCCGAAGGTTCACGTCCTGCTGTCGCTCCGGCTGCTGACATGGCTGAAGCTGACGTCGATATCTGATAGTTCATGTCTGCGATACTGGACACACCCGTCGCCATCCGGCGAACTGCAATGGACCTGCTCGCGCGTCGCGAGCACGGTCGTGTCGAGCTGACGCGTAAACTGCGTCAGCGCGGCGCACCTCCCGAATTGATCGACCCGGCCCTGGACCGTTTGACGGAAGAAGGGCTGCTCTCAGAATCCCGCTACCTTGAAAGCTTTGTTTCCTATCGTGCGCGCTCGGGCTACGGGCCTTTGCGCATTCGTGAAGAGCTCAACCAGCGCGGCTTGCAGCGTGGGGATATCGAACAGGCGTTGCGTGAATGCGGCTTCGATTGGCAGGAGATGCTTCAGCAAACCTGGCAACGCAAATTTGCCGGGCACCTGCCGATCGATCCCCGTGAACGAGCCAAACAAGGCAGGTTTCTGAGTTATCGCGGTTACCCGCTGGATATGATCGGCCGCTTGCTCAGCGGCCGGGGCGGGGACGACTGATCACCCCGCTGACCTTGCATCACGGACCAATCAGGTGCGAAGAATCAGGTGACTTTCACCGACGTGCGTTGGTGATGGGGTTGAGTGTCTGTTTTGGTCCAGTTTTCCGGCTGGTTGATATAGTCGACCAACTCTCGCAAACGGCCGTAATTGCGGCCAGTAAAGGTAAAGGCAAGCCGGGTCAGATGGCTGAACTGGGCCTCGTCGTGTTCTTCTCCCGCATAGCTGTGTTGGTGGAAACCTTCCGCCAGGCGCAGGTCAGCGAACGCTTCCTGCATATGCTCCATCGCCGGTTCGCTGAGGGAGTGGTGCATACGGATGACAAACTTGTTCTTCAGCCAGCGACTTGAATGGAAGTTGTTGTAGAACTGGTTGATTTCTTCGACCGCTTCTTCAGCGCTGTAGACCAGACGCAACAGCTTCATATCGTTGGGCAGGATGTAATGATTGGCTTCCAGTTGGGCCTTGATGAAATCCAGGGCGCCTTGCCAGAAGCCTCCGCCAGGTGCGTCGAGCAGCACGATAGGTACCAGTGGGCTTTTGCCAGTCTGGATCAGCGTCAGAACTTCCAGTGCTTCATCCAGCGTACCGAAGCCGCCAGGGCAAAGAACCAGCGCGTCGGCTTCCTTGACGAAAAACAGCTTGCGGGTGAAGAAGAAGTGGAAAGGCAGCAGGTTGCTGGTGCCTTCTATCGTCGGATTGGCATGTTGCTCGAAGGGCAGGGTGATATTGAAACCCAGGCTGTGCTCGCGACCCGCACCTTCATGCGCCGCAGCCATGATGCCGCCGCCGCCGCCGGTGATGACCATCAAGTCGGCTTGCGCCAGTACCTGCCCAAGTTCTCTGGCCAGGTTGTACATCGGGTGCTCGGCAGGGGTTCGCGCGGAGCCGAAGACTGTCACTTTGCGCCGTCCCTTGAATTGATCAAGGGTCCGAAATGCATTGTCCAGCTCGCGGAGGGTCTGCAGGGTGATTTTCGCGTTCCAGCGGCTGCGATCATCCTGAGCCATGCGCAGCACGGTCAACATCATGTCGCGGTAGAGCGGAAGATTCGGGCTGTCAGGGGCTACGACTTTGATCAGTTCTTCAATTTGCCGGGCGAGGTCGACACCGTTGCCCTGAAAGTGTGTTGAAAGAAGGTCATTCGGTACGTAAGGCATTCAAAGCTTCTCCATGCGCAGAATCATCATCCTGATCAAAGCTGATCGTTCGAACAGGAAGCCTGGCTCTTTTCGATGATGTGCTTATAGCATTGAAGCTGGCAACGATTGTCTGCGTCGGAATCATGATTTATGGGGATGTGTTGCGCGCAGAACACGATGGTCTGCAGGGGGAGAACTCTGTCAGGTGGCGCGCCGCTGAGCAAGCATTGGGCGCCACCTGTTACCAGCAGGAATCAGTTACTTCTTCACAGCACAGTCGGTTGCCTTGAACATCTGGGTGGTAACCGGACGATTGGTCTTGTACTCGGTGAACTGATACTTGAGTACCGCGCCTTTGGTCATCAACTGACGATAGCCGTTGTTGTGACAAACGCTGTTACCCAGTTGATTGCGCACGGCATCCGGGTTGGCGCGCATCTGTTGTGCCTGCCCTTCGCGCACACTCAGGTGGTTGATCAGCGCGTTGCCTTCAACCGTGTAGCCTTGATCGAGAATGTCTTCGTTGATCGCCCGTGGTGTACCGACGCTGCTTTCCTTCGCGACTTTTTCAAGCATTTTGCTCAGTTCGAATTCCTGCTTGGACGCCGCATTGGCGCACAGTGGAGCAACGAGCAACAGCGTAAGGGTGGGAACGATAAGGCGCAGCATTAAACTCTCCTGATTCAGTGACTGGCCGTTGGACCGGAAACATAAAAGTACGTTCACTAAGCAGGCTGCCAGATGCAGATGCTTCAGCGGGGGCGAAGTATAGAGGACGAGCCGATACAGCTCCTAGGCCGAAAACAGATTCCTGGGAGGACAGCGCAACGGTTGACCGCGCTGCTCTGGTAAACTTCGACAACTTATTACCTTCTCGGGGCAACCCAGTGTCAACGCCTTCTGTTCATCGGTGCACTCAACCATGAGTCATGCCGTTTCCCGTCTGCGCGATCAACGCCTGGCGCAAAGTACCAAGCCGTTCATTGCCCGCGGATCACGCGCGCCACGGTGCCCCGGCTGTCGGGTAATTTCCGATTATTGCCTGTGCGCCTGGAAACCGAGTGTGCCGGCTACGTCGGGCATGTGCCTGTTGATGTACGACACTGAGCCTTTGAAACCTACCAATACCGGCTGGCTGATTGCTGACGTGATCAAAGATACCTACGCATTTGGCTGGTCGCGGGTCGAGATCAATCCGCAACTGCTGGCATTATTGGACGATCCGCAGTGGCAGCCGTACATCGTTTTTCCTGGTGAGTTTGTCCCGGAGGAGCGCGTGGTCAGTGAAGTCAGGCTCGAACCAGGTAAGCGGCCGCTGTTTATTTTGCTGGATGCGACCTGGACCGAGGCCCGCAAGATGTTTCGCAAGAGTCCGTATCTGGAGCGTTTTCCAGTGTTGAGTCTGGAATCGGAACAGCTGTCTCGCTACCGACTGCGCCGCTCCAAGCGCGACGACCATTTCTGTACGGCCGAAGTCGCGGCGTTGTGCCTTGAACTGGCGGGCGATACCCACGCCAGCGGTGTTCTGGATGCTTATCTGGACGTGTTCACCGCGCATTATCTGGGGGCCAAATTTCAAAACCCTATTGATGCGCAGGACGCCGCCCACACTCACTTGAAAGCTTTTATATAGATAGCTGATCTGCGGCGCTCACCCGCTGAAGATAATTGCACAATAAGCAATAACGTTTCACCAAGCATGGCGCTTGACCACCCCGACTTCGCTGGGCATGCTTGGCGCCGCATAAAGGATTGGACGCTTGTTTTTGTGGGTTTGCGTCGAATGTGCTGTGTCGCCCAACGAGCATTTGCTGGCATTTCCGAATGCCTTGCTGAGCAGCGATCGGATCGCTGCTCCTATAAAAACAGGATCACCCAATGACCTACGAAATCCTGATTGCCGATGACCATCCGCTATTTCGCAGTGCGCTGCATCAGGCATTGAGCCTCGGGCTCGGCCCGGATGTCCGGTTGGTAGAGGCCGACAGCATTGCTCAGCTTGAAACTCATTTGGGTGAAAAGACCGATTGGGATCTGGTTCTGCTGGATCTGAACATGCCGGGTGCCTACGGTTTTTCCGGTTTGGTGCTGTTACGCGGGCAGTATCCGCAGATTCCTGTGGTAATGGTCTCCGCTCAGGAGGAAGCGTCGATTGTCGTACGCTCCAAGGAGTTCGGCGCCAGCGGTTTCATCCCCAAATCCAGTTCCCTGGAAACCATCCAGCAAGCCGTGCGCGCGGTTCTCGAAGGGGATGTCTGGTGGCCAGCGCAGGTCAATGAGCACGTCAGTGTTTCGGCTGAAGCCAAAGCAGCCAGTGCTGGCCTTGCGAGTCTGACTCCACAGCAATTCCGGGTACTGACCATGGTCTGCGAAGGTTTGTTGAACAAGCAGATCGCCTACGAACTGAGCGTCTCCGAAGCGACCATCAAGGCGCATGTGACCGCGATTTTCCGCAAGCTGGGCGTGCGTACTCGCACTCAGGCCGCGCTGCTCCTGCAACAACTGGAATCGATTTCGCCAAACTGATTGCGTGCGCAGCGCCGTGGGTTCACGCTTTTTTGACTTGTCCTGAATTAACTTCGCTTTTTCTATTCAAGCAGCAGCCTACCTATGTCTCCTTTCAAAGGCCAAACCGGCCTCAAACGTATCTTCAATGCCACCGGCTATTCCTTTGACGGCCTGTCCGCCGCTTTTAAAGGCGAGGCTGCTTTTCGGCAGTTGGTATTGCTGAACGTGATCCTGATTCCCGTGTCTTTCCTGTTTCACGTCAGCAAGGCCGAGCATGCCTTGTTGATCGCTGTCTGCCTTCTGGCACTGATCGTTGAATTGCTCAATTCGGCTGTCGAGGCCGCGATCGACCGGATTTCCCTGGAATTGCATCCGCTTTCCAAGAATGCCAAAGACATGGGCAGCGCCGCACAGCTCATTGCCCTGGGGATGATCGCCGTGGTCTGGGGTTTGATCCTGCTGGGTTGAAGCACCAGTCCAGGACGCTTAGACACCAGCCTGATAAATGCTTGGCAGGACAATTTCATCACTGCGTCGGATGCCCGTGGTGAATGAGCGGCACAGATCGAGAAATTCGCGCATGGCGGAGGTTTGATACTTCTGCTTGTGCCAGATGAAATAGAACTGCCTGATCAGGTCCAACTCCGGCGTTTCGACGGCCACCAGGCTGCCGCGTCGGAAAGCATCGCGCAGGGCCAGCCGGGAAATACAGCCAATTCCCAATCCCGATTCCACCGCACGCTTGATCGCCTCGGTGTGTTCCAGCTCCAGTCGCACATTAAGTGCGTTGCGGTGATGGCGCATGGCTTGATCGAAGGTCAGACGAGTGCCGGAACCCTGTTCACGCAAGATCCAGGCTTCTTCGGTCAGTTGATCGAGACTGGCATGGCCACGCTTGGCCAACGGATGCTGCGGCGCACAGAACACCACCAGTTCGTCTTCGACCCAACGCTGCACTTCGATGTCCGGGTGCGTGCAATCGCCTTCAATCAGACCTAGATCAATTTCGTAGTGAGCAACTTGTTGCACGATATGCTCAGTGTTCTGCACGTGCAGCTTGACCTGGCTTTCCGGGTGGCGCTGCATGAAGCTGCCGATCAGCAGGGTTGCCAGGTAGTTGCCGATAGTCAGTGTCGCGCCGACCGCCAGTGAGCCGAAACCGGATTTGCCGTTGAGCAGGTCCTCGATCTCCTTGGCCTGATCCAGCAGCGCGACGGCCTGCGGCAGCAACTGGCGGCCTGTGGCGTTGAGGCTCAGGCGTTTGCCGGCGCGGTCGAACAGCTGACAGCTGGATTGGCGTTCCAGTTCTGTAATTGAGGTACTCGCCGCTGATTGCGACAAGGACAGCAGTATGGCCGCACGGGAAACACTTTCCTGTTGTGCGACGGCGACGAAGACCTGGAGTTGACGCAGAGTAAATCGCATATCTATATAACCGATAACCTATATCTTGATAATCCAGTTAACAGATATTGTGTCTGCCACTAGAATATCGCGCAATAGCGCTCTTACCCGGCGCGGGTGAAATTTCAGGAGTTCCTACGTACATGAGCAACATGAACCACGAGCGTGTCCTTAGCGTCCATCACTGGAACGACACTCTCTTCAGTTTCAAGTGCACCCGCGACCCAGGTCTGCGTTTCGAGAACGGTCAGTTCGTCATGATCGGTCTGCAGCAGCCAAATGGTCGCCCGCTCATGCGCGCTTATTCGATTGCCAGCCCAAACTGGGAAGAGCATCTCGAGTTTTTCAGCATCAAGGTGCCGGACGGTCCCCTCACGTCGCAGCTGCAGCATTTGAAGGAAGGCGACGAGATCATCATCAGCAAGAAACCTACGGGTACGCTGGTGCTGGACGACCTCAAGCCGGGCAAGCATCTTTACCTGCTGAGCACGGGTACTGGCTTGGCGCCGTTCATGAGCGTCATTCAGGATCCGGAAACCTACGAGCGTTTCGAAAAGGTCATCCTGTGCCATGGCGTTCGTTACGTGAACGAAGTGGCCTACCGCGAATTCATCACCGAGCATCTGCCGCAGAACGAGTTCTTCGGTGAAGCCTTGCGTGACAAGTTGATCTACTACCCGACCGTTACCCGCGAGCCTTTCGAGAACGAAGGCCGGCTAACCGATCTGATGCGCAGCGGCAAGCTGTTCAGCGACATCGGTCTGCCGCCGATCAATCCTCAGGATGATCGCGCGATGTTGTGCGGTAGCCCGAGCATGCTCGACGAAACCAGCGAAGTGCTCAACAGCTTCGGCCTGACTGTTTCGCCGCGTATGCGCGAGCCGGGTGATTACCTGATCGAGCGTGCGTTCGTCGAGAAGTAAGCGACGTGCGCAGCTGAATTACAACGCGGGATGTGCTGCAAGGTACATCGCGCTTGTGACGAAAAAACCGCCTGGGGGTCACGGACCAGGCGGTTTTTTTGTGGGCGACGTTTGGTCTGTCGGCTGCGACTCAGCTTGTGGCCAGAACGACCTCAAGCACGCGAATCAGCCCGGCTTGCGGATAATGCCAGCGTACATCCAGATCCCAGAGTTGCGCACCGTAGCGACGCTCCGGTGTCGGCACTTGATAAGCCGGTCTCGGGTCCTGGGCCAGGCATTGCTTGATCAGTTCAACCAATGGCTCGCCCAGACGCAGCGCATGTTCGTGGGCCTGACGCAGCGCTTCATCCGTCCACTGAACCGGGATCAGCTCGGGTGCGGCGCTGGCGATGGTGTTGCTCGCTGTTGGCACGCTGTCGGCATAGGGCACGTAGGGTTTGACGTCCAGCACCGGCGTGCCGTCCAGCAAGTCGATGCCGGATAACCACAGGCGTCCGGCTTCAACCTTGTCCAGCTTGACCACTGACTGGCCTATGCCATTCGGCCGATGGGTCGCGCGGGTGGCGAACACACCCATGGACTGATTGCCGCCCAGGCGCGGCGGTCGCACTTTCAGGCGTGGCTTGTCTTCCAGTGCCAGATGAAACAGGAACAACAGCCAGACATGGCTGACCTGTTCCAGACCCTGCACGGCATCGCCCTGATCAAACGGCGCCACCAGTTCCAGCACACCGCGAGCCGCCGGAGCGAGCTGCGGCTGACGCGGGATGGCGAACTTCTCCTTGAAGCAGGAGCGCACGTAGCCGATGGGGGAGACGTTGTAGGAATCAGGCATGAGGGTTAAGGCCAGTCATCGCAATTGAATGTCAATCCGTAGGACCGGCTTCAGCCGGGAGAATGTCCTCCCGGCTGAAGCCGGTCCTACAAGTCTGGGATCAAGGATGCGGTCTGGATCAGCCGCGAACCCGCAGGGTCAAGCCTTTGAGGAAGTTGCGCAGCAACTGGTCGCCACAGGTGCGGTAGTTGCTGTGACCGAATTTGCGGAACAGGGCGCTCAGCTCAGGCTTGGACACAGGGAACTCGGCGGCCTTGAGGGCTGCGTGCATGTCTTCTTCCTTGAGCTCGAAGGCCACGCGCAGTTTTTTCAGGACCGTGTTGTTGGTGATTGGCAGTTCAACCGCGTGTGGCGGACGGCTGTCGTCCTTGCCGCGCTTGAAGATCACCAGGCCATCGAGGAAGTGCGCCATGATTTCATCGCTGCAATCCAGATAACCTTCTTCGTCTTCTTTCTTCATGAAGGCGATCACGTCGGCCTTGGAGATTTCGAAGCCTGCCAGCTTGACGATATCGACGATTTTGCCGTCGCTGATATCAAGCATGTAGCGCACGCTGCGCAGTACGTCATTGTTCATCATGGTGTGTTCGAGTCCTGGTAAGACGGGTGTAACGCCGCAGAAGCTGACCGCTGCGGCACTGAATGGGGGCTGGATCGGTAGTGCGTGGGTCAGAACTTCTCTTTGCTGGTCATATAGCGCCACTGGCCTTCGGGCAATTTGCCCATCGACACGCCGCCGATGCGGATGCGGCGCACCGAAACGATCTTCACGCCAACGGCTTCGCACAGTTGGGCAATGATGCCCGGCTGCGGGTTTTTCATGGCGAAGCGCAGGCGGTTTTCGTTCTGCCAGCTGGCTTTGACCGCAGGTAATTCCTTACCTTTATAGGTCAGGCCGTGATTCAGGCGATTCAGGCCGTGGGCCACCATATCGCCGGTAATCTCGACAATGTATTCCTGCTCGATCTTGCTGCGGTCGTCCGTCAGCTTGCGCAGGATTTTCCAGTCCTGGCTGAACACCATCAAGCCGCTGGCATTGGCCTGCAAGGTCGAAATGGGTTCAAGGCGCAGGAAATGCCCTTTGAGTGGACGCTTGCCGAAGCTGTGCTCTTCGGACAGGGTGCCCGGCGTGATCAGCGCCAATGCATCGGCGTCGCTCATTGCAGCCGGCTTGTGCAGGATGATCGTCACCGGTTCCGGCGCATCAGCCTTGGCTGCAGGGCTGAGTTCAACGGTTTGCGTGTCGACCTTAAACTGTGGTTCTTCGATGACTTCGCCATCCACGGTGACCCAGCCGCCTTCGATATACAGCTCAGCCTCCCGACGGGAGCAGCCGATCAGCTCGATAAGACGTTTGGAGAGGCGGATGGGTTCTGACATGACAAAGAGCCGTTACTTAAGAGAAAGGCGCTTATTGTACCCGTGCACGCCCGGTTAATCGCGGCAACATTACAAATGGGCCGGAATCAGTGGTGACGGCTCAGTTGTTGGAGCGAGGCTTGCCCGCGAACGTCGCCATTTCAGGCGATCGATAAGTCGACAGAAAATCCGGTTCGCGGGCAAGCCTCGCTCCAACGGGCCGCGGACGACGGGAGATTCCCCAGCGATCAGTTTGGCTTCAAGCGCATGCGCAACATTGGGTACGGCTGGCCCAGACCGTCAACCTCGGTACGGCTGACCACTTCGAAACCATGTTTGAGATAGAAACCCAGCGCCTGCGGGTTCTGCTCGTTGACGTCCAGTTCTTCTATGCCGAAATGTTCGATGGCATGGGCAAGCAGCAGTTTTCCCAGGCCCTCGCCGCGATGTGCGGGGTCGATGAAGAGCATCTCCAGCTTGGTCCTGCTTACGCCGGCAAAACCAGTGATGTTCATGTGTACATCCCGACCGCAGAACAGCGTGACGCTATCCAGATAGCGCGAGAGAAGCAGGCTCTTGAGGATCGAGATATACGAGTCGGGAAGAAAATCGTGGGTGGCACGGACCGAGTCTTCCCAAACTTGCGTCAGTTTCGGGTATTCGTTCTTGTCGGGGATGAAAATCTCGTGATGCTGGTCTTGCATGGGCTTGGCTCCGTCTGGCCGCTGTGCAAAGGAAAGTCGCCAGTCTGTTCGACCCATAAAAAGCCCCGCCGTTTGAAGGGCAGGGCTGATTTACTTCAGGCTACGAACAGGCGATCAGAGCAAATCCGCCCACAGATCGTATTCATCGGCGTCGGTCACGCGACACATGATCTTGTCGCCGGGGTTGACCTGGCTGCCGGCTTCGAGGGCGATATAGACGTTACCGTCGATTTCCGGGGCATCGAAGAAGCAACGGCCTACTGCGCCTTGCTCGTCGACTTCATCGATCAGGACTTCGATTTCCTTGCCGATCTTCATTTGCAGGCGCGCTGCGCTGATGGCCTGTTGATGGGCCATGAAGCGGTCCCAGCGATCCTGTTTGATCTCGTCCGGAACAATCGGTGCGTCCAACAGGTTGGCCGGAGCGCCTTCGACCGGGGAATACTGGAAGCAGCCAACGCGGTCGAGTTGGGCTTCGGTCAGCCATTCGAGCAGGTACTGGAAGTCTTCTTCGGTTTCACCCGGGAAGCCGACGATGAATGTCGAGCGGATGATCAGGTCCGGACACTGTTCGCGCCAGTTCTTGATGCGTGCCAGGGTCTTGTCTTCAAAGGCCGGACGTTTCATCAGCTTGAGGATTTTCGGGCTGGCGTGCTGGAACGGGATATCCAGATACGGCAGGATTTTCCCGGCAGCCATCAGCGGAATCAGTTCGTCGACGTGCGGGTACGGGTAAACATAGTGCAGACGAACCCAGACACCCAGCGAGCTGAGAGCCTGGCACAGTTCGGTCATGCGCGTCTTGACCGGCGCGCCGTTCCAGAAACCGGTGCGGTATTTAACGTCCACGCCATAGGCGCTGGTGTCCTGGGAAATCACCAGCAGCTCTTTGACGCCAGCCTTGACCAGACGCTGCGCCTCATCGAGCACATCGCCCACCGGACGGCTGACCAGTTTGCCGCGCATCGACGGGATGATGCAGAAGCTGCAGCTGTGGTTGCAGCCTTCGGAAATCTTCAGGTACGCGTAATGGCGCGGGGTCAACTTGACGCCTTGCGGCGGAACCAGGTCGATCAGCGGGTTGTGATTGAGGTTCGGCGGCGCGGCGTCGTGGACGGCATTGACCACTTGTTCGTACTGCTGTGGCCCGGTTACGGCCAGAACACTGGGGTGCACGTTGCGGATGACACTTTCATCGACGCCCATGCAACCGGTCACGATCACTTTGCCGTTTTCGGCAATGGCTTCACCGATAACTTCCAGTGATTCAGCCTTGGCGGTGTCGATGAACCCACAGGTGTTGACGACAACGACGTCGGCATCCTGATAGGTCGCGACCACTTCGTAGCCTTCCATGCGCAGTTGAGTAAGGATGCGCTCGGAATCCACCAGGGCCTTCGGGCAACCCAGGGAAACAAAGCCAACCTTCGGGGCGGAAGGCGTGATAACGGTGGACATGGCGAACCTCGGCGTAAGTGGTGCGTCGGCACCGGCTGGGCGTTGGTATCCGATAGCGGATACGTGCGCCTCTGGTCAAAAAGTGCGCAATTCTAGCGGTCAGTCCTGCGATTGACCAGCTTTATGCAGAGAATTACGACGAGTGCTGCGCTATGCTTCGCGGCGTTACCGGATATGTCGAATTCGCTGGCTTCGATGGCACCTGATAAGTGTCGGCAGGCTCAAAGCATCATCTTGTGTCGAGTGGCGCGAGCCTTGGTTTCTGGAGTGGTAGATGAGTCAAGCAAGTAGTCAGGCTGAGACCGGGCAAAGCGCAGCCAAACCCTTGAGTTTGCTGATGGCGGCGGTGGGTGTGGTATATGGCGATATCGGCACCAGCCCGCTGTATACCCTCAAGGAAGTGTTTCAGGGTGGTTATGGCGTAGGGGTCACTCATGACGCGGTGCTGGGCATTCTGTCATTGATCTTCTGGTCATTGATCTGGGTCGTTTCGTTCAAGTACATGGTGTTCATCCTGCGCGCCGACAACCAGGGCGAGGGCGGCATCATGGCGCTCACGGCCCTGGCGCGACGGGCCTCGGCGAGCAAGCCGAAACTGCAGGCGGTCATGGTGGTCTTCGGCTTGTTCGGTGCGGCGCTGTTTTACGGCGACAGCATGATCACCCCGGCTATTTCCGTGCTGTCGGCCATGGAGGGTATGGAACTGGCTTTCGATGGCCTCGAACGCTGGGTAGTGCCCATGGCGCTGGTGGTGCTGGTCGGGCTGTTCCTGATCCAGCGGCATGGCACTGCACGCATCGGTGTGCTGTTCGGCCCGGTCATGGTCACCTGGTTCGTGGTACTGGGCTTGCTGGGCATTCATGGCATTTTGCGCCAGCCGGAAGTGCTGCACGCGATGAACCCGCTGTGGGCCGTGCGCTTCTTTATCGTCCATCCGGGCATTGGCGTGGCGATCCTTGGCGCGGTGGTGCTGGCGCTGACCGGTGCTGAAGCGCTGTATGCCGACATGGGCCACTTCGGTCGCAAGCCGATTGCCCGCGCCTGGTTCATCCTGGTGTTGCCAGCGCTGGTGCTCAACTATTTCGGTCAGGGCGCCCTGGTGCTCGAAGACCCGGAAGCCGCGCGCAACCCGTTCTACCTGTTGGCGCCGAGCTGGGCGCTGCTGCCGCTGGTGGGGCTGTCCACGCTGGCGACGGTCATTGCGTCTCAGGCGGTGATTTCCGGCGCGTTTTCCATGACGTTGCAGGCGATCCAGCTGGGTTACATCCCGCGCATGCAGATCCAGCACACCTCCAGCGATGCCCAAGGCCAGATCTACATTGGTGCGGTCAACTGGTCGTTGATGGTTGGCGTGATTCTGCTGGTGCTGGGCTTCGAGTCTTCCGGCGCCCTGGCTTCGGCGTATGGCGTGGCGGTTACCGGCACGATGTTGTGCACCACGATTCTGGTGTCGTCAGTCATGCTGCTGTTGTGGAAGTGGCCTGCATTCCTGGCCGTGCCGTTGTTGCTGTGTCTATTGCTTGTGGACGGCCTGTTCTTCGCCGCCAACGTGCCGAAGGTCATTCAAGGCGGGGCATTTCCGGTGATCGCCGGCGTGGTGCTGTTCATCCTGATGACCACCTGGAAGCGCGGCAAGCAGTTGTTGGTTGATCGTATCGACGAAGGCGGACTGCCACTGCCGATCTTCATCAGCAGCATCAAGGTTCAGCCGCCGCATCGGGTGCAGGGTACAGCGGTATTTCTCACTGCCCGCGCCGATGCCGTCCCGCATGCCTTGCTGCATAACCTGTTGCACAATCAGGTGCTGCACGAGCAAGTGGTGTTGCTGACCGTGGTCTACGAAGACACGCCGCGAGTACCGGCGCAGCGACGCTTTGAAGTCGAGGCCCATGGCGAAGGCTTTTATCGGGTGATCCTGCATTTCGGCTTCATCGACGAGCCGGACGTGCCGGCCGCGCTGAGCCTGTGTCATTTGAAGGAGCTGGACTTCAGCCCGATGCGGACCACTTACTTCCTCAGTCGCGAGACAGTGATCCCGTCGAAAATGGTCGGCATGGCGCGTTGGCGCGAGGCGCTGTTCGCTTTCATGCTCAAGAACGCCAACGGCAACCTGCGCTTCTTCAAGCTGCCGTTCAACCGGGTGATCGAATTGGGGACGCAGGTGGAGATGTAATCCTCCTGTGGGAGCGAGCTTGCTCGCGAAGATCGGTATTTTCCAGCGCCTGATCTGTTGCTTTCGCAAGCAAGGTGGATCGCCACCCCGGTCGCTCCCACACAGTTTCTGCATTCCCCGCAGAAAAAAATCCCCGCACCTCAATAAGGTTGCGGGGATTTTTTATGCCTTGCGCAAGCTTCTACTTGCTCTCGGCTTTGCCCTGACGCTTGTCGATGGCGGCGATCAGGCGTTTGGCCAGTGCCGGGTAGTTCTCATCGAAGTGGTGACCGCCAGGAAGCTGCAGCTTCTCGCCCACGGCCGTGGTTGCGGTGCAGCCGCTTTCATCCTTCTCTTCGATGCCGTAGACGCACAGCACCTTCTCGGCAGGCAGCTTGGCCATCTCTTCGCCGGTAGTGGCTTCCTTGCCAGCAGTGCCGAGCCAGCCGTCGACATGGATCTCGAAGCTGCCGGTGCGGGCGAAAGCGAGGAGGATAATGCCGTCGATGCGGTTCTGTTCCTCGGGGGGCAGGCGATTGTAGACCGCCGGCATCACGTCAGCACCGAAGGAGTAGCCAGCGAGAATGAAGCGCTTGGTGCCCCACTTCTGACGGTAGTGCTGCATCAGCTCGGTGAGGTCGGCGGCAGTCTGCTCCGGCGTCTTGTGTTCCCAGTAATAGCGCAACACATCGATGCCGACCACCGGATAACCCAGGTTGGCCATGTCGCCGGCCACTACCTTGTCCAGGTCGCGCCAGCCGCCGTCACCGGACATGAACAGCGTCACCGTGTCGGAGGGCTGCGCAGACGGGACTTCCACCACCGGCACGCCGACGCCGCCACCCTTGTCATCTTCTCCGATCAATTTGTGGCGCAGTTCGCTGTTTAAAACCTGTGGCAGCTTGATGTCGTAGTCGCTGATGCTCGTATCGGCGTTGGCCTGGTCACGCACAAACGCCGCAGGCGCGTCGTCGGGCGCGTCGTTCCATGCAACCATCCAGTGGCCGTGGGGCGCGGTTTTTGGCAGCGCCACGTCGCAGATCACTGGCGCGGGCTCGTCGGCCTCGACCACCGGAGCCGGCTGGGACGGGACTTCCAGGTAAAAACCTACCGAAATCGCCTCTGCATCGTCGTCGTCCTGACCCGCGAGCCAGCGCCAGGCCAATGTCGCCCCCGGGCCGATACCGCCGACGACGGTCGGTGCGTCATCCAGCTGTTGCAGGGCGTCGTTGAAGGTTTTTTGCTGCAGGACGCAATTGTCCTTGGGCAACACCACCTGAATGATCCGTGCGGCGGCATCCTGGCTCAAGGCCTGCAATTGCTTGTCGGTGAGTAAGTCGTCAGCAGTGACCGCCAATGCAACCCGCACCTTGGTCCGGCTGCCCGGCGTTACATCGGTCAGCGCCGAGCCGTCAGCCAGGGTGGAATGTACAAGGGTTGCCGGCGGAGCAGGGCGGTTCCACAACCAGACCCCCAACGCCACGACGAGAATAACCAGGGCTGCGAGCAAAAAGCGCCAGTAGCGTTGAATCATCAGCGTTTCACCAATCCAGTCAGGCCGCCTGCAATCAGGGCAGCGGTGTCAGCCAGTGCCACCAGCGGATCGAGTCCGGCGGGCACGGCCATATAGCGAGGTTCCCAGTCAGGCTGGAATTTGTCCTTGAAGCGCCGCAGGCCCTGGAAGTTGTAGAGTTGCTCGCCACGGCGGAACACCATCGAGCCCAAACGCTGGGTCAAAGGTGCGCCACGCCGCGGCTGCAAGCCTGACAACGGCACCATGCCCAGGCTGAAGCGTTCGTAGCCGTGCTGTTTGTAATACAAAATCAGCCCGACCATCATGAATTCCATGGTTAGTTTCGGTGCATCCGGATGCGCGCGCATCAAGTCCAGGCTGGCCAGATCGTGGCGCGACGTCTCCAGCAGGTTGGCGAACGCTACCGGCTTGCCTTCAAAGTGAATGATGGCGATGCGGAAGTGCTTGAGGTATTCCGGGCTGAAACGGCCGAGGGAAAAGCCCTTTTCCCGGACGTTCTTGCCAGTCAACCAGGCGTCGGAGATCACCTTCAGCTCATCCAGCGGTGCCTGACCTGCTTCGTAGATCTCCAGCGACAGACCATCGCGTCCGCCCCGGTTCCAGGTGTAGCGCAGGTCTTTCATTTCCTTGCCCTTGGCTTCGATGTCGAAGCGGCGCAAGTCGACCCGGGCTTCTTCGCCCAGCTTGATCGCGGTCAGGCCGATGTCCATGTAGAACGGCAGGTTCTCGGCGCGGACCTGATAAAACACCGGGCGCGCATGGTGGACGTCGCACAGGTCGCGGAACTGCCAGATGAGTTCGGCGCGCTGCTGGGTGGGTCCAATCGGGTCATACAAGGCCACGAGGCTGCGGCCACGGTGCGAGTACATCAAAAAGGCATCACCACTGGGGTGCAGCAGGATCGCCTTGTCGCCGGTCAACACCAGCCCGCCATCCGGTTGTGACGAAGCGTTGACGATTTCGGCGGCCTTGGCCAGCTCTGCCGCGTCGGGGAGTTTGATCACCGGCCGTGCCGTGCGCAGCAGCCAGGTTAGCGACACGACAACCAGCAGCACTGCGCTGCCCAGCGCCGAGCGCAAGGCGCGCGGGGCATCGGCATCCAGAGTGAACTGCCACCAGAGTTGATGGCTGTACGGGACGTCCTGATAGGCAAACAGCAGCAGCCAGATCGAAGCGCCCAACACGCAGACGCTCGCCACCAGATACAGCGGCGAGAAAGGCAATTCCAGCAGGCGGCTCGGTCGGTAGAACGAGCGACGGAAAACGCCCAGCAGGCAAGCAGTGAGAATCAGCAGGATCGCTTCTTCCCAGTCGAAGCCTTTGAGCATCGACAGCACCGAGCCGGTCACCAGCAAAATGGTGGTCAGCATCCATGCCGCCGAAAGGCGACGGCGCAGTCCTTGAGCCAGCAACAGGCACAGCACGCCAATCAGGCTGGCGCCGAAGTGCGAAGCATCGATCAAGCGATGCGGGATCAGAAAACCGAGGTTTTCCAGGCGGGTGTCGATTTCCGGCGTTGCACCCGAGAACAGCAGCACCACCCCGGAAAGAAACACCAGCAGTGCCAGAATCGGTGCCGCAAGGCCCGACGCGACGCGCATCGCCTGTTTGGTTGGCAGCAGGCGCTGACTTTCGGTGAACAACAGGGTCAGGCAGGCCAGCAGCAGCGGCAGCACCACGTAGATCAGCCGATACAGCAGCAACGCGGCAGCCAATGGCGCGGCGCCCAGTTCATTGGCGAACGCAGCGAGCAGAATGGCTTCGAAAACTCCCACGCCACCGGGAACATGACTGAGCACGCCCGCAGCCAATGCCAGCAGGTAAACCAGCAGGAACGCACCAAATGGTGGGGATTGCGGCAGCAGCAAATACAGAACCGTGGCCGCTGCGGCGACGTCCAGCGCGGTGATCACCAGCTGCATCAGCGTCAGGCGCAGGCCTGGCAAACGCAGTGTTCTTCTGCCAGCACGCACCAATAGAGTGTGTGGGATCGTTTGTTCCGGCAGACGACGGCGATACACCGCCATGGTCAGCAGCGCGGTCAGAATCAGCACCCCGATTGCAATCGCCGCGAGTATTCCCACGGGCAAGTGCAGGGCCAGGGAAGCGCCGGACAAATTGCTCAAGGTCGCGAGTGCAGCCAGTGGCGGCAGGGCGCAGCCCAGTGACAGGCTGGCGAACAGCGTCATGCGTGCGACTTCTATCGCGCCCACGCCTTTGCGGGAATACAGCCGATAACGCACCGAGCCGCCGGACAGCATCGAAAGCCCGACTGCGTTGCCGATGGCGAACGCGGTAAAGCCGCCCATCGCCAGGGTCTTGTTGGGCAGATCAACCCCGGCATATCGACTGGCGGACCATTCGTAGCCCAGCAGGATGATAAAGCCGACAATCATCGCCAGCACGGCACCTGCCAGGGATGGCAGCGGCACGCTAAGCAGCGAATCATGCAGCGCATAAAGATCCAGCTCGCTCAGCATGTGCCGGCAAGCTATCAGCGCGATGGCGAAAAGCAGCAGCGTAACGGCCAGGCCGATGGGTTGGCGATACTTGCTCAGCAGCTCCAGCCATTGCAGGCGAGCAGGTTGAATAGGTTGATTCGCCGTGACTGCTTCATTGGGTTCTGACGGGTTGGCGCGCATCAATCACTCCTTGGATCGTGCGCGACAGGATGGAGGTATGCAGCCAAGTTACCAATCCCTACGCAAAAAATATTTCGAGATGTTAGCGCGTCAACGTCTAACGAGCGAATGGAGCGGATTTTGTCTGTGTCTCTTAAGCGACTATTGAGTCACAAAAGTCTATCGGCCGACCATGGAAAAACTGTCGCCCACAGCAATATTACGTTACAAGCGTGAAAATGAGATGAAACCTGCAATGCAAAATAGCCTTTTCTGACAAGCGCTTAGCTTCACTGGAGCGATGCTTTTCTTACGGGCACAAAAAAGGCCACTCTTTCGAGTAGCCTTTTTTGATGTTTGGTTGCGGGAGCCGGATTTGAACCGACGACCTTCGGGTTATGAGCCCGACGAGCTACCAGACTGCTCCATCCCGCGTCTGTGTGGCGGCATTCTACAGCCGAACGACGAGGTGTCAACCTTTAATGCTAAATGAGGGTAAATGAGTGCGACCAGGCAGGAGCCGTAGGACCGGCTTTAGCCGGGAGCCGCCCTCCCGGCTAAAGCCGGTCCTACAGAATATTGCGGACCGGCGTATTGCAATCAAGGGGATGAAAAACTGACAGACACAAAAAAGGCCACTCTTTCGAGTAGCCTTGTTTGATGTTTGGTTGCGGGAGCCGGATTTGAACCGACGACCTTCNAAAACTGACAGACACAAAAAAGGCCACTCTTTCGAGTAGCCTTGTTTGATGTTTGGTTGCGGGAGCCGGATTTGAACCGACGACCTTCGGGTTATGAGCCCGACGAGCTACCAGACTGCTCCATCCCGCGTCTGTGTGTCGGCATTCTACGCCGGATCGCTGTGCTGTCAACCGTTAGTTTAAAAAAACTGCTTTTCCTTCAATCGCTTAGCGGCGCCTATTGAGGCCTGATGTGGCTGTGACGCCTTGCCGTGCGGGGTTATGGGCCAAGTTTGGGCGTTTTCAGCTAAGGTTTCATGACCATTCGCACATCACGCAGTGCCACATCCTGATGCCAATGAGATACTGCGCGACCTTACCTCTCGCAAATCGCCCTACATGACGCAGCGAAAAATCATTCATGTCGACTGTGACTGCTTCTATGCCGCCATCGAAATGCGCGATGACCCGCGACTGGCGAGCAAACCGCTGGCAGTAGGTGGTTCGGCGGATCGACGCGGCGTGATCGCGACCTGCAACTATGAAGCGCGCGCCTATGGAGTGCGCTCGGCGATGTCATCGCGGCATGCTTTGAAGCTGTGTCCGGATCTGACCATCGTCAAGCCGCGCATGGACGCCTATAAAGAAGCATCGAAGGAAATCCAGACGATCTTTCGGGATTACACCGATCTTATTGAGCCGTTATCGCTGGATGAGGCATTTCTGGACGTGTCCGATGCGAGCCACTTTGGCGGCAGTGCCACGCGCATCGCTCAGGACATACGCCGTCGTGTGTCCAATCAACTGCATATCACCGTCTCGGCGGGCGTTGCGCCGAACAAATTCCTCGCCAAGATCGCCAGTGACTGGAAGAAACCCAACGGGCTGTTTGTGATCACGCCGGATCAGGTCGAGGATTTTGTCGCACTGCTGCCGGTCAACAAGCTGCATGGCGTTGGCAAGGTGACAGCCGACAAGCTCGGCAGACTGGGCATTGTCACCTGCACCGACCTGCGGGGCTGGAGCAAGCTGTCGCTGGTTCGTGAATTTGGCTCTTTCGGCGAGCGCTTGTGGGGGCTGGCTCATGGCATCGACGAAAGGCCGGTGCAAAACGACAGCCGACGGCAGTCGGTGAGTGTGGAAAATACCTACGATACGGATTTACCAGATCTGGCCAGTTGCCTGGAAAAATTACCGGAGCTGATGGAAACCTTGTCCGGGCGCATGGCGCGCATCGCCGACAACTATCGGCCTGGCAAACCCTTCGTAAAAGTCAAATTCCACGATTTCACGCAGACGACCCTTGAGCAATCCGGGGCGGGACGGGATCTGACCGGTTTCCAGCAGTTGTTGACCCAGGCGTTTGCCCGCGGCGACAAGCCGGTGCGGTTATTGGGGATCGGTGTGCGTTTGCAGGATCTGCGCAGCGGTCACGAACAGCTGGAGCTGTTCGCGCCCTGAGCACGCAGCAGGGGATGTCAGTGCTTGGCGCCGGGATCCGCGACCAGGCGACCCGCATCCTTGGCCAGGGACTTCACAAACTCATGCTGCAACTGGGGATCATTGCGCGTCAGCTCGATAAGGCTCTGCTCCAGTTCGCTGGCTTCATCTTCAAGCCCCAGCTCCGAGAGACGCTTGACGCGATAGACCCACTGGCTGACTTCATCATCCTCCAGGTCATCGTAGATCAGGCTGTGCGCCTCAAGTAACTTGCCACGCAACAGCTTGCTGATGGGCAAATCCGCATTGGCGTGAACCTTGTCCTGATCGTCTTCGACGCTGAAGTAGATTCGCGTGACGTGGCTCAGGTCCTGCTCGGCAAATGGACTGTCCAGCAGGCTCAGGCGCAACACGCCGTTGCGATCAGTGGTCAGCTCGTGGGTTTGCGTGCCTGACTTGACCAGTACCGGGCGTTCATTCCAGGGCAGGGTCGAGTTTTCGATGCGCTTGTCCTTCTGGACTTCGTCGATGTGCGCCAGGTTTTGTTGCGCCCGGCCGTTGGACGGCGCGTTCATGAACGGGTTGAGCCCGGCAACGCCATAGTTGATCCAGTCCTTGGTCACGCTGTCCGGCAGTTGCCCGAAGGCGAGCACGTTGACCACGTTGGCGCCGACACCGGCCACCACCGCGACGGCACCCAGCGGAATCTCATAGATTTCCCGCCACGGCTGATACGCGGTGTAACGATCGTAGCGGCGGGTGACTTCGAATTCGGTGACTTCAAAGGTTTTTTGTTCATGGATGCGCACGCGGCGCTGAGGCAGCTCAAGGGTCTTGGGCTCACCCATATCAATTTGCAGGGTATGTTCGAGCAATTTGCGTTCGACACGCTCTTCATGCTCGCTGCGTTGTGACAAGTGGTTGGCACAACCGCTGACAAGCAGGCTGGCGCACAGAGCTGTACAGCCGAGGCTTAAGGATCTTCGCTTGAACATGGGATCTCTTGATGCGGATAAGGCGCGGTGCCTGAAATGGGCGCGCTCCATGCTCGTTTTGGCGAGCGGCGGGCGCGCCCATGACTCAGCGGCGGATACGGGCCTGGATAAACGACAACACGTCAGCAACCGGCAGGGCCTGGGCCTCAGGCTCGATGCGGCTCTTGTACTCAAGATTGCCTTCGGCCAGGCCGCGGTCGCTGACCACGATGCGATGGGGGATACCAATCAGCTCCATGTCGGCAAACTTGTTGCCGGGGCTGGTTTTCTTGTCGCGGTCATCCAGCAGCACTTCGAAACCAGCGGCTTTCAGTTCGGCATAAAGCTTGTCAGTGGCTTCGCGAACCGCTTCAGTTTCATAGCGCAGCGGAACCAGGGCGATCTGGAAGGGCGCCAGAGTATCATTCCAGATAATGCCGTTGGCATCGCTGTTCTGCTCGATGGCTGCGGCGACGACCCGGGAAACGCCGATGCCGTAGCAACCCATGGACAGGTTGACCGGCTTGCCGTTTTCGCCAAGGACCTGGCATTTCATGGCTTCGCTGTATTTGGTGCCCAGCTGGAAAATGTGACCGACTTCGATGCCGCGCTTGATCTCAAGCGTGCCTTTGCCGTCCGGGCTTGGATCGCCAGACACGACGTTGCGCAGGTCGGCAACGGTCGGAACAGGCAGATCGCGTTCCCAGTTCACGCCAAAGTAGTGCTTGTCGTCGATGTTGGCACCGATGCCGAAGTCGCTCATCAGTTCTACCGAACGGTCGATGATGCAAGGCAGCGGCAGATTCAGCGGGCCCAGCGAACCGGCACCGGCGCCAATGGCGTCGCGCAACTCGGCTTCCGATGCCATGACCAGCGGACTGGCAACCAGTTCTTGCTGGGCAGCCTTGATCTCGTTCAGCTCATGATCGCCACGGATGATCAGTGCGATCAGCTTGCCTTCTTCAGCAGCATGCACCACCAAGGTCTTGATGGTCTTTTCGATAGGCAGATTGAAGCCTTCGACCAGTTGCGCGATGGTCTTGGCGTTCGGGGTATCGATCAGGCGCAGCTCTTCGGTCGGCGCGGCGCGAGAGGTTTCCCGGGGAATCGCTTCGGCTTTCTCGATGTTGGCGGCGTAATCGGAGCCATTGCTGAATACGATATCGTCTTCGCCGGACTCGGCCAGCACGTGGAACTCATGGGAGCCCGCGCCGCCGATGGAGCCGTTGTCTGCTTCCACTGGGCGGAATTTCAACCCAAGGCGGGTAAACACGTTGCAGTACGCCTGATGCATGCGGTCGTAGGTTTCCTGCAGGGAAGCCTGATCGGCATGGAAGGAGTACGCGTCCTTCATGACGAACTCGCGGCCGCGCATCAAACCGAAGCGTGGGCGGATCTCGTCGCGGAATTTGGTCTGGATCTGGTACAGATTGATCGGCAGTTGTTTATAGCTGTTGAGTTCGTTGCGGGCCAGATCGGTGATCACTTCTTCGTGGGTCGGGCCCAGGCAGAATTCGCGATTGTGCCGGTCGGTCAGGCGCATCAACTCAGGACCGTATTGTTCCCAGCGGCCGGATTCCTGCCACAGCTCTGCGGGCTGGATGCCCGGCATCAATACTTCGAGTGCGCCAGCAGCGTCCATTTCTTCACGAACGATGGCTTCGACCTTGCGCAACACGCGCAGGCCCATGGGGAGCCAGGTATAGAGGCCGGAAGCAAGTTTGCGAATCATGCCGGCACGCAGCATCAGCTGGTGACTGACGACGACCGCATCGGAAGGGGTTTCTTTCTGTGTGGCGAGCAAAAATTGACTGGTGCGCATGGGAGGCCGTTGTCGGTTGCTGAGACTAGAAATGACTGGGCATTGTACGGGGCCGAGTTACCCCCGTACAGCGCAAGGCCTCTGAGGGAAGCGAAGCTGATTACTTTATTGTCTGAATAAAAAAGCCCGGCATCAGCCGGGCTTTTCCGTAACGAGTAGCTGAAGTGCGATTACAGGATCGAGATAGGGTAGTCGACAATCAGGCGGAACTCGTTGATATCGCCTTCGCCCTCGTCAGCATTGGCGCGGTGCCAGGCTTGACGGACGCGGAACGACAGGTCTTTGGCTGGACCGGTTTGAAGCACATATTTGGCTTCAAGGTTGGTCTCGTGGTGCTTGCCGTCTTCACCATACAGGCCAGCATAAGTGCTGTTAGTAGGGGTGTTGGTACCGTCGATGTCATAACCTTTGATGTAGCGGGTCATGAAGCTCAGGCCAGGAACGCCGTACGGAGCCATGTTCAGGTCGTAACGAGCCTGCCAGGATTTCTCGCCAGGACCGTTGAAGTCGGAGTACTGGATGGAGTTGGCCAGGAAGATCGAGTCGCCGCCCTTGTTGTTGTCGCCGATACCGATGTAGTCGAATGGCGTATCACCGTTGACCTTCTGGAATGCCAGGGTCAGGGTGTGTGCTGCCAGGAACGAGTAGGCAACGGAACCGGAGAACGCGGTGTTGCTGATGTCGCCTGCTTTGGCGCTGCCTTCATCGACAGTGCGATACAGGTTGGCGTCAAATGCCAGGGACTGGGAGTCAGTCAGTGGCAGTGCGTAGTTCACGTTCGCGTAGTACTGGTCCCACACGTCTTCAAGCTTGGCACCGTAGAGGGCAACGCCAAGGTTGTCAGTGATCGCGTATTTACCGCCAACGAAGTCAGCGCTCTTTGCAGAAACACCGGCGTAGGTAGCCCAGATGTTACCGTTGTGGCTGGTGTCGTCCTGGCTGGTGCCGGAGTAGAAGTGACCGCCTTCCAGATCCAGACCTTTGATCTCGCTGCTCTGCAGGCTGATACCGCTGGCAGTTTGTGGCAACAGACGGGAACCGCCTACTGCGAACACTGGGCTGGTAGGCTGCATGTCACCGATTTTCAACTCGGTTTTCGAGAGACGGAACTTAACAGCGCCACCGGCTTTGCCGAAGCTGTCTTCGTTCTCGCCCTGGCTGTTGGTGACCAGGTTGCCCGAACCGGAATATTTGTCCTGACCGTCAAGCTTCAGGCCGAAATAACCGAAAGCTTCAACGCCCACACCGATGGTGCCTTGAGTGTAACCAGAGCTGAACGTTCCCCAGAAACCTTGGGTCCAGTCTTTGTCATCAACGGCGCCGTCTTTCTTGTCGCGATTGAAATAGTAGTTGCGAGCTTTCACATCAAGCGTGCTGCCGTCAACGAAACCTTTTGCTTCCGACTGATCGCTGACGAACGCTGCTGCCGTTGCCAGTTGGGTGCTGGCTGCAGTAACTGCCAGTGCGATTGCGCTCCACTTCATCACTCTCATCGTGACTTGCTCCTTTGGTTTTAAGAAGAGTTGCTGCCGACCCACCTGTTTTTTTATCTGGGACGGCTCTTTCTTTTTTGTGTCGGCGAAACTTATATCACGCTGACAATGGTGGCGATAGTTACAGACCTATCCTTTCGAAATCTTTACGGCGGTGTCGCAAACTGCTCTGTCCATGTCGCAAAAATGCACTGTTTCCATATCGACTCTACAACTACCGCATTACTTTTTACGACCTAAGCATAGGGTGAAACAATCTAAGCCTGGTTTCCAAGTAATGCCTGGGTAAGCCTTCGCATTCTCACGATAGCCGGATCCTGTTTTCCGCCAGGGTCCGTGACAACCTTGTGAGTGATATAGCAACAACCGTGCACAAAGCTCAGCCTGATGAGAAAAATTTGTGAAAAATGCAGCATTTACCTCGCTTTTCTACCATAACTACTTGATTTATAACTATTTTAAAATTATAGAATTTCTCTCAGGTCGCTGCGGTTCGAGGTTTTTGGGGCTCTGAAGACTGTGCGGAACGTTACTTTCTGCCCATCGGCATGGGTAAATTCTGGATAGGCAGGCATTTTCGCCGTTATGAGTGGGTTGTTTTGGTGCACGCCTGGCTCCAGATGCCTGAAGGTGGCCCACGGCTGTGATCTATAAGCTATTCGGACCCGGCAACTGTTTCATCAGGCTCTCAGCAAAACCCTCTGGGAGGATCTGATGCCTTCGAATAGCGCTTTTAGGTAGCGATTTGTAACAACCGTATCACTGTTGAAAACACTCAATTACCGTCCCAAACGAGTGCATTTTGTCAGTCGCTGGTCATTCCTGGTGCAGAAGGGCCTCCGCCGTTGCTGGATCCGGGGCTCGCCATCCCTTGCGCTTGGCTGTGCCAGATGTCGTGTAACTGAGCCCGGCAGTGAACTCGAACTTATTCCCGAGTATCCTGCTCGGTAATGCGCCATGCACTTAAACGAGGGTGCGCAAAAAAAACCTAACCTGACGATCAGGAGTTATACCGTGTTCGTTCTCGACTCGCGTTTACAGGCAGATACAGTGGCCATTGGCGATTTTTCGTTATGCCGGCTGCTGTTATCCAATGATTCAAACTATCCCTGGTTTGTCCTGGTGCCCAAGCGGCCGGACATTAGTGAAATATTTGAGTTGGCACTTGAAGATCAGTTGCAGTTGTGGCAGGAAACAACTGTATTGTCAGTGATTCTCAATAAGGTATTCGCTGCTGACAAAATCAATGTTGCGGCACTGGGTAATGTAGTTAGTCAGCTACACATGCATGTTATCGCCCGTCGACACAGCGATCCGGCATGGCCTGCTCCGGTGTGGGGCAAGCATCCCGCGCAACCTTACACGGCGCAGCAAGTGTCGACCATCGTGCAGCAATTGCGCAGCGAACTGACCGTTGGCTTCACCTTCGTGGAGGAATTGTCATGACTGTTGAAGCACGAGTGACCGAACTCGAAAGCCGGCTGGCATTCCAGGACGATACGATTCAGGCATTAAATGACGTGCTGGTGACCCAGCAGCGCGCACTTGACCGGCTGCAACAGCAAATGGCGGCGATGCTCAAGCGCCAGGAAGAGCTGGGAAGTCAGTTCGACACCTTCGAGGAAGATGCGCCGCCGCCGCACTATTAATAGCTGCTGGCGCAAAAAAACCGCGATCTCCGGGAGGAGGTCGCGGTTTTTTATCAGGCGAGACAATCAGCGGCGGGGAAGTGCCGCGATGACGTCTTCTGCTTGCAGGCCTTTGTCGCGGTTCATGACCGAGAACTCGACACGCTGCCCTTCTACGAGGACACGATGGCCTTCGCCGCGAATGGCGCGGAAGTGAACGAAGATGTCATCGCCCGAATCCCGGGAAATAAAACCAAAACCCTTGGAAGTATTGAACCACTTCACGGTCCCTGTATCGCGATTGGTCATGTCATGACTTTGCGCGGCGGGGGACGGCGAAGATCTATAGAAGCTGATCCCGATGTGCAAGGCGACCGCAAGTGTGGCGGCGATCAGGCTCAGCATGATGGCGGGTTGACCGGCGACGATCTCCAGCGGGACGAGCAGGGTCAGGATTTGAAGAACGACGGCAAGAATGAGCAACGCACTGACAAGGTTTTGCAATTGATGACGTGGACCCCGGTTCCAATAGGGGATCACTGGTGCAAGCAACAGATTGAGCAGGCCAAAGAACGCCAGATAAAGCGCATCGGGCTGCAGGAGATATGAAGACAAGGCTTCACTACGCAGGCTGGGGATAAAGGAAAGCAGCAGGGCTGCGGCTCCCGTTAGCAGGTGAACGATTTTCAACATGTTGATAACTCACATTAAGATGGATCACGAGGAAATAGCTGATGACACCCGGTACGCTTCTGGAAAAGTGGAGGCGTGCTGCACGAGCGAGGGTCAGCCTATGCGTTGCAGGAAAAGTCAGCAACGACACGCGGTGTATTTAACAGCAAAGCATGGGGCTACTCAAATCAGGAGCCTGCAGGTCCGTCGGCATTGTTGGAAATGGGTTATGTAAAGCGACGAGCGGTGGTTGGAGCAGTGTCTGGCTTCGAAGTTTTTGTCGGCGTCCGGCGGGACTGATAGCTGAAGCTGTTTTTCCAGGCAGGGCTGCGTCATGGCCGTTCTCTTGGTAGAGTGCCCGCTGTACCTGCTGAATAATCCATCTCTAAGGGGCAAAACATGGCAATCGATATTGGTATCAGCGAAGAAGATCGTAAGTCGATCGTTGACGGTCTTTCTCACTTGCTCGCAGATACTTACGTGTTGTATCTCAAAACCCACAACTTTCACTGGAATGTCAGCGGCCCGATGTTTCGTACGCTGCATTTGATGTTCGAAGAGCAATACAACGAACTCGCCCTCGCGGTGGATTCGATTGCCGAACGCATTCGCGCACTGGGCTTCCCGGCACCGGGTACCTACACAACTTACGCTCGCCTGTCGTCTATCAAGGAAGAAGAAGGCGTGCCGAGTGCTGAAGCCATGATCAAAAGTCTGGTTCAGGGTCAAGAAGCTGTTGTCCGCACTGCTCGTAGTATTTTTCCTTTGTTGGATAAGGTCAGTGATGAGCCGACGGCTGACTTGTTGACCCAGCGGATGCAAGTGCATGAGAAAACAGCCTGGATGCTGCGTTCGATGCTTGAGACCAATTAAGATCCTGCTGAGCGACGCACCCGCTGCGTCGCTTCTCTCACGACTCTCCGATTCCTTCCCCCCTTTGGCTTGTACCTTCCTTCCCCGGTTGGGCTGGCGTTTGTCGATATTTTTCGCGACTACATAAATATTAAACACCTGCTTACCGGTCAGGTCGGTTATCACCAGGTGGAAAGTCTGTTTCGCCTATCAATTGTAGTGATCTCCTACACAGTATGAGTATTGGCTCTACTGGCTATAACGTCGGGATTCGGGCTTTATAAGCAGGCACATTTATTTATATTTAAATGTTTCTTCATGAAGTCTGAATTGATCTGTGTAGAGGAAATATCACCATGGTTCGAGGGGTTGAACGCGACGTACAAGACTTAAACCGTCACGGAAAAATACGTAATGATCCTTTTGTCGAGGATTTCAACATGAACCTTGCGCAACCGCACTCCAAGTCGGTGCGCCTCAATGGGTTGGCAACTTGCCTGCGGCTGGAAAACGTTTACTGGAACATTCTTGGAACCATTGCCCGATCAAACAACTGTTCGGTCAATGCGGTGCTGTCCTACATCGACAGGGAAGTTCATTTACGCTACGGCGGTGTGAAAAATTTCAGCGGTCTTATCAGGGTGGTCTGTGTGGCTCATGTCCTGAAAGGCGATAGCCTGGATCTGGTCCAGGCGTAGGTTGGATACGCTCCCATTTTCTGCGGGCTCGCCAGTGTGGCGGGCCCGCTCTGTATGCGTCCTGATGCATGCGCTTCGTGATGCGTGAGCGGCTGCGACGAACTTATCCTGCCGGGATGGGTTCGTGCGGCTGCACGGCTTCGATTAACCCTATATAATCCCCCGCCTTGCCGAAACGGGCATGCTTCTGCGCAAACAGAGCGCCCAGCGATGAGCTGACAGCTTGAACTGCATGCCTGGGCTCTTGCACTATTGAGCGCAAGCCAAGAGCGAAAGCTCCACGAATTTCGAATTACGGAAGTGAAACCACCATCATGATGCGCAGCCATTATTGCGGCCAACTGAACGAGAGCCTGGAAGGTCAGGAAATTACCCTTTGCGGATGGGTCCACCGTCGTCGTGACCATGGAGGGGTGATTTTCCTCGACATCCGTGATCGCGAAGGTCTGGCCCAGGTGGTCTTCGACCCGGATCGCGCTGACACTTTCGCCGCCGCCGACCGCGTGCGCAGCGAGTATGTCGTCAAGATCACCGGCAAGGTGCGTGCTCGTCCTGCGGGCGCAGTGAATGCCAATATGGCCTCGGGCGCCATCGAAGTGCTGGGTTACGAGCTCGAAGTGCTGAACGAGTCGGAAACCCCGCCGTTCCCGCTGAACGAGTACTCGGACGTCGGCGAAGAAACCCGCCTGCGCTATCGCTTCATCGACCTGCGTCGTCCGGAAATGGCCGAGAAGCTGCGTCTGCGTTCGCGCATCACCACCAGCATCCGTCGTTACCTGGATGAAAACGGCTTCCTGGACGTCGAGACGCCGATCCTGACCCGCGCGACGCCGGAAGGGGCCCGTGACTATCTGGTGCCGAGCCGCACACATCCGGGCAGTTTCTTTGCCTTGCCGCAATCGCCGCAGCTGTTCAAGCAGCTGTTGATGGTTGCCGGCTTTGATCGTTACTACCAGATCGCCAAGTGCTTCCGCGACGAAGACCTGCGTGCCGACCGTCAGCCTGAATTCACCCAGATCGACATCGAAACCAGCTTCCTTAATGAAGAAGACATCATCGGCCTGACCGAGAAGATGATTCGTCAGTTGTTCAAGGAAGTGCTCGACCTGGAATTCGGCGACTTCCCGCACATGACCTTCGAAGAGGCCATGCGTCGTTATGGTTCGGACAAGCCGGACCTGCGTAACCCGCTGGAACTGGTCGACGTTGCCGATCAGCTCAAGGACGTCGACTTCAAGGTGTTCAGCGGCCCGGCTAACGACCCGAAATGTCGTATTGCCGCTCTGCGGGTTCCAGGTGGGGCAAGTATCCCGCGTAAACAGATCGACGATTACACCAAATTCGTCGGCATCTACGGTGCCAAGGGCCTGGCGTACATCAAGGTCAATGAGCGCGCCAACGGCGTTGATGGTCTGCAGTCGCCAATCGTCAAGAACATCCCGGAAGCCAATCTCAACGTGATCCTCGATCGTGTTGGCGCGGTGGATGGCGATATCGTGTTCTTCGGTGCGGACAAAGCCAAGATTGTCAGCGAAGCCCTGGGCGCGCTGCGGATCAAAGTCGGTAACGACTTCAAGCTGCACACCTGCGAGTGGGCACCGATGTGGGTCGTGGACTTCCCGATGTTCGAAGAGAACGACGACGGCAGCTTCACTGCGCTGCACCACCCGTTCACTGCACCCAAGTGCAGCCCGGAAGAACTGGAAGCCAATCCGGCAACCGCTCTGTCCCGCGCCTACGACATGGTGCTCAACGGCACCGAATTGGGTGGCGGTTCGATCCGTATTCATCGCAAGGAAATGCAACAGGCGGTATTCCGCTTGCTGGGCATTGCCGAAGACGAGCAGCAGGAGAAGTTTGGCTTCCTGCTCGACGCTCTGAAATACGGCGCGCCACCCCATGGTGGTCTGGCATTCGGCCTGGATCGTCTGGTCATGCTGATGACTGGCGCTCAGTCGATTCGTGAAGTCATTGCCTTCCCGAAAACCCAGAGTGCTGCGGACGTGATGACCCAGGCGCCTGGTGTGGTTGACGCCAAGGCATTGCGCGAATTGCACATCCGTTTGCGCGAACAGCCGAAAGCCGAGTAATACCGGGCGGGGCGTATCGCGTCACTATTGACGTCGATGCGCCCCGTTTGCGTTTTGGCCGGGCAAGCTTGTGGCGGTTGTCTGCGACACACATGAACGTGTTGAAAAGAATCTGGAGCGAGATATGGCAGGTCATTCTAAGTGGGCGAACATCAAGCACCGCAAAGAGCGTCAGGATGCCAAGAAAGGCAAGATTTTCACCAAGTGGATTCGTGAACTGACCGTCGCTGCCCGTCAGGGCGGTAGTGATCCGGGCACCAACCCGCGCTTGCGTCTGGCGCTGGACAAGGCTCTGGGTGCGAACATGACTCGCGACACCATCGACCGCGCGGTTGCGCGTGGCGCCGGTGCTGCGGAAGGTGACGATGTAGAAGAGCTGGGTTACGAAGGTTACGGGCCGGGTGGTGTGGCGGTCATGGTCGAAACCATGACGGACAATCGCAATCGCACGGCGGCAGCGGTTCGCCATGCATTCGTCAAATGCGGTGGCAACCTGGGGACCGACGGTTCGGTGGCCTATCTGTTCGATCGCAAGGGGCAGATTTCCTTTGCCGCAGGCGTTGATGAAGACGCGCTGATCGAAGCAGCAATGGAAGCCGATGCCGACGACGTGGTGACCAACGAAGATGGCTCCATCGACGTGTTCACGTCCTTCGCCGGTTTTTATGCCGTTCGCAACGCCCTTGAGGCCGCCGGTTTCAAGGCTGCGGACGCCGAAATCGTCATGCTGCCGACCACCAGTGCCGTGCTTGATCTGGAAACCGCTGAAAAAGTCCTCAAGCTGATCGACATGCTTGAAGACCTGGATGACGTGCAGAACGTCTATTCCAATGCGGAAATTCCGGACGAAGTCATGGAACAGCTTGGCTGACAGCGTGCTGTCAGCGCTACACAGAAGCCGGAGATCCGACGCGGTGTTGATCACATCGCTATCGGCCTCCGGCTTCTGCCTTTATGCTGCGCTCTTTGCTATGCGTTACTTCTCAAGCTGCAGGCGTTATGACTCTTATTCTTGGTATCGACCCCGGTTCGCGAATTACCGGCTATGGCGTGGTGCGTGACACCGGGCGTGGTTGTGTCTACGTGGCGTCGGGCTGCATCAGAACCGGAAGCGGCGAGCTGCACGAGCGCTTGCAGATTGTCTATCGCGGCGTGCGCGAGGTCATTCAAACCTACGGCCCGGTAACCATGGGGATAGAAAAGGTCTTCATGGCGCGCAACGCCGACTCGGCCCTCAAGCTGGGGCAGGCGCGGGGTGCAGCCATCGTTGCCGGCGCCGAGGAAAGCCTGGAAATCGCCGAGTACACCGCGACCCAGGTCAAGCAGGCGGTAGCGGGGACCGGCGGCGCGAATAAAGAGCAGGTCATGATGATGGTCATGCATTTGCTCAAGCTGACCCAGAAACCGCAGATCGATGCGTCGGATGCCTTGGCGATCGCCTTGTGCCATGCGCATACCCGTTCCAGTCTGATTCCCCATGGCCTGGGCACCGCGCGAAGTCGCGGTGGCCGGTTGCGGTTATAGCGGAAGGGGCTGGCTATGAATTATTTTTTGCTTGCAGGGCGTGTCACTCCTGCAATGATTGCGACTATTGATTTGCCGTTGGCTTCTTATCGGGCCAGCGATACGAAAGGATCCGATACGTGATTGGACGCTTACGCGGCTTTTTGGCCGAGAAACAGCCGCCGCATCTGGTGCTGGATGTCAACGGCGTCGGTTATGAGCTGGAAGTCCCCATGACTACACTCTATCGACTGCCGCATGTTGGCGAGCCAGTGACGCTGCACACTCATCTGGTGGTGCGTGAAGATGCCCACCTGCTCTACGGTTTTTACGAAAAGCGTGAGCGCGAGCTGTTTCGCGAGCTGATCAGGCTTAATGGCGTTGGCCCGAAACTGGCGCTGGCCTTGATGTCGGGTCTGGAAGTCGACGAGCTGGTGCGTTGCGTCCAGGCTCAGGACACTTCCGCCTTGACCCGGATTCCGGGCGTGGGCAAGAAAACCGCCGAGCGCCTGCTGGTCGAGCTCAAGGACCGGTTCAAGGCCTGGGAAACATTGCCTGGCACTTTTACCCTGGTTTCCAATGGCCCGAACGCGCTGGAACCGGTAGCGTCAGCAGAGTCCGACGCGGTCAGCGCACTGATTTCCCTGGGCTACAAACCTCAGGAGGCGAGTAAAGCCGTCTCCGCGATCAAGGAAAAAGACTTGAGCAGTGCTGATTTGATTCGACGTGCCCTGAAGGGAATGGCTTAAGTGATTGATGCTGACCGCCTGATAACCGCCACTGGCGGCCGTGACCGTGACGAACAACTGGATCGCGCGATTCGCCCACTCAGCCTTGCCGACTACATTGGCCAGCCGACCGTGCGCGAGCAAATGGAGTTGTTCATCCAGGCCGCTCGCGGTCGCAACGAAGCCCTTGATCACACGCTGATCTTCGGCCCGCCCGGCCTGGGCAAGACGACGCTGGCCAATATCATTGCCCAGGAAATGTCGGTATCGATCAAAAGCACCTCCGGTCCGGTGCTGGAGCGGCCAGGTGACCTGGCGGCGATCTTGACCAATCTGGAACCCAATGACGTGTTGTTCATTGATGAAATCCACCGGTTGTCGCCGATTGTCGAGGAAGTTCTGTACCCGGCAATGGAAGATTTCCAGCTGGACATCATGATCGGCGAAGGTCCGGCCGCACGCTCGATCAAGCTCGACCTGCCGCCGTTTACCCTGGTCGGCGCGACGACTCGGGCCGGCATGCTGACCAATCCGTTGCGCGACCGTTTCGGTATTGTCCAGCGCCTGGAGTTCTACAGCATCCCCGACCTGACGACGATCGTGACCCGCTCGGCAGGGATTCTCGGCCTGCCCATCGAGCCGGAGGGCGCTTTCGAAATCGCCCGTCGCGCGCGGGGCACGCCACGTATCGCCAACCGGCTGCTGCGTCGCGTCCGGGATTTCGCTGAAGTGCGCGGCAACGGGCAGATCACCAAATCCATCGCCGATCTGGCGTTGAACCTGCTGAATGTCGATGAGCACGGTTTCGATCACCAGGACCGGCGCCTGCTGTTGACCATGATCGAGAAGTTCGACGGTGGTCCGGTGGGTGTCGACAGCCTGGCGGCGGCAATCAGTGAAGAACGTCACACCATTGAAGATGTACTCGAACCCTATTTGATCCAGCAAGGCTATATCATGCGCACACCTCGTGGCCGTGTGGTGACGCGGCATGCTTACCTGCACTTTGGTTTGAATCTGCCTTCGCGGATGGGGGAAATGCCGGTCGCGGAAGATTTTGTCGAGAACAATGACAATTAAAAAGCTGCCGACCACCGATTTATTCGGGGTTTGCGTGGTCAGACTGGCAGTTGCGCCAATCTGACAGGGAATATCCTGCAAAACCTTGAAAAACAGTTGCCTGGCGGATTGGCAATCTGAGGAGTAAGCACTAGAGTATGCGCGCGCAAAACGGGGTTCAGTCGTTCGCACATCGTTGTCGGGTTTATTACGAAGACACCGATGCTGGCGGCATCGTCTATTACGTCAATTATCTGAAATTCATGGAGCGGGCTCGTACCGAGCGGCTGCGGGAATTGGGGTTCGCCCAATCCGCGCTGGCAGGGGAGAACCTGTTGTTCGTCGTGCATTCCAGCGAGGCGCGTTATCACAAGCCGGCGCGATTGGATGACGAACTGCTGGTCAGCGCCGAAGTAATCGAATTGAACCGTGCCAGCCTGCGCTTCAAGCAACAGGTCAGGCGGGCCGCGGATGCAACGCTGCTCTGTGAAGGGCAGTTTTTGGTGGCGTGCGTACGCGCCGATAGTTTGAAACCCCGGGCCATTCCCGAAGCTTTGCGTGCGGCCTTTGCCGACCAGAGCGGCGCGGGTACACATTCAGAGCAGGAGATAAAGCGTGGAAGCTAACGTCGTCGACCATTCCTCCATGTGGAGTTTGGTCAGTAATGCCAGCGTCGTGGTTCAGTTGGTGATGCTGATCCTGGTGGCTGCTTCAGTCACTTCGTGGGTCATGATTTTTCAGCGCAGCAATATGCTGCGCGCTGGGCGGCGTGCGCTGGAAAGCTTCGAGGAGCGTTTCTGGTCCGGTATCGATTTGTCCAAACTGTATCGTCAGGCTGGCAGCAACCCGGACCCTGATTCCGGTGTGGAGCAGATCTTCCGCGCTGGCTTCAAGGAATTCTCCCGTCTGCGTCAGCAGGCCGGCGTCGATCCTGATGCAGTCATGGAAGGTGTGGCGCGTGCCATGCGCGTGGCTATTTCCCGTGAAGAAGAAAAACTTGAAGCCGGCCTGTCGTTTCTTGCCACTGTCGGTTCCACCAGCCCCTACATCGGCCTGTTCGGTACCGTCTGGGGCATCATGAACTCCTTCCGTGGCCTGGCTACCGCGCAACAGGCGACACTCGCCACTGTTGCACCGGGTATTGCCGAAGCCTTGATCGCAACAGCCATTGGCCTGTTCGCGGCGATTCCTGCAGTAATCGCTTACAACCGTTTCGCCGCTCGCAGCGAGACCTTGATCAGCCGTTATTACACCTTCGCCGACGAATTCCAGGCCATCCTGCACCGTAAAGTGCACACCAGCGAAGAGTGAGCAGGTAATTCCCAATGGCTTTAATCGCTCGAGATCGACGCAAAAAACGCAAGCCGACCGCTGAAATGAACGTGGTGCCGTACATCGACGTGATGTTGGTGCTGCTGGTCATCTTCATGGTCACTGCACCCATGATCAACCAGGGCGTGAAAGTCGATTTGCCCAAGGTCTCCAGTGAGGCCTTGCCGCAAGACAACAACAACCAGGTCCTGACCATTTCGATCAAGGCTGACAAGACCTACTACTGGAACCTTGGCAGCGAAGTCGATACCGACAAGCAGATGGACAAGGCAATGACCCTGCCGCAGTTGACCGCGGCGGTGACCAAGATCGTCGCCTCCGGTCGTGAAGCGGGCAAGCAGACGCAGGTCTTCATTCGTGGTGACAAAACCGTTGATTACGGCTCGGTGATGGGCACGATGGGCGGGTTGCAGAAAGCTGGGGTCGGCAATGTTGGTTTGATTACTGAGGCACCCTGATGCAGCCAATTCGAGAGCCTTCCGCCTCGGAAAGCTACTTCTGGCCTGGTATCTGGGCCGTGGCCCTGCACATCCTGATTTTTGGCCTGCTCTTCGTCAGCTTCGCCATGACTCCGGATCTGCCGGAATCCAAGCCTATCGTTCAGGCAACGCTTTACCAGCTCAAATCCAAGAGCCAGGCGACGACCCAGACCAATCAGAAGATTGCCGGCGAGGCGAAGAAGTCCGCTGCGCGCCAGACTGAAGCCGAGCAGCTGGAACAGAAATTAGTCGAGCAGAAAAAGCAGGAAGCTGTAAAAGCTGCGGAACAAAAGAAAGAAGAGGCCGCTCAAAAAGCCGAGGAACAAAAGGCTGAAGACGCTGCACAGAAGGCTGAGCAGAAAGCAGAGGAAGCCAAAAAGGCCGACGACGTCAAGAAAGCCGACGAAGCCAAGAAAGTGAATGACGCTAAAAAGGCTGAAGAGAAACAACTGGCGGATATAGCCAAGAAAAAAGCCGAAGAAGACGCCAAGAAAAAGGCTGAAGAAGACGCCAAGAAAGCCGCCGCAGAGGAAGCCAAGAAACAGGCTGCCGATGACGCGAAGAAAAAAGCGGCAGAAGACGCGAAGAAGAAATCCGCGGAAGACGCCAAGAAAAAAGCGACCGAAGACGCCAAGAAGAAATCCACAGCCGATGCGGCCAAGAAGTCGCAGGAAGCTGCGCGTAAATCGGCCGAAGAGAAAAAGGCTCAGGCCTTGGCTGACTTGCTCTCTGATAAACCGGAGCGGCAACAGGCGCTGGCGGACGAGCAGGGCGATGAAACGGCAGGTAGTTTCGATGATCTGATTCGTGTTCGGGCTTCCGAAGGTTGGAGCCGACCACCATCAGCACGCAACAATATGTCGGTAATACTGCAGATCGGGATGCTGCCGGACGGTACGATATCGTCTGTGTCGGTGGCCAAATCCAGCGGCGACGGTCCGTTTGACAGTTCCGCGGTAGCAGCGGTCAAGAATATTGGGCGTTTAACAGAAATGCAGGGCCTGAAGCCGGCTGACTTCGCTCCCTATCGTTCATTCAAGATGACATTCACACCTGGAGATCTAGCCTTGTGATCAAGCTTTTTCGAGGATTGCTAGTAGTCGTTCTCTGTTGTGCAGCCACATTGGTCGCCGCAGATGAAAAGAACATTCTGGTCACGAGCGGCAGTGACCGTGCCACCCCGATTGCTGTCGTGCCGTTTGGCTGGCAGGGCGGGGCGGTGTTGCCTGAAGACATGGCGGAAATCGTCAGCAACGACCTGCGTAATTCGGGTTATTACTCGCCTATTCCAAAGCAGAACATGATCAGCTTGCCGACCCAGGCCAGCGAAGTCATTTTCCGTGACTGGAAAGCGCTGAATGCGCAATACGTGATGGTAGGCAATATTGTTCCTGCTGGCGGTCGTCTGCAGATTCAATACGCCTTGTTCAACGTCGCGACCGAACAGCAAGTGTTGACCGGTAATGTTTCGGGGACCAACGATCAACTGCGTGACATGGCGCATTACATCGCTGACCAGTCTTTCGAAAAGCTGACTGGTATCAAGGGCGCGTTCTCTACCCGTATGTTGTACGTGACGGCTGAGCGCTTCTCGGAAAACAACACCCGCTTCACCCTGCAACGTTCGGATTACGACGGTGCCCGTGCAGTGACGCTGTTGCAGTCCCGTGAACCGATCCTGTCGCCGCGTTTCGCACCGGATGGCAAGCGCATCGCTTATGTGTCGTTCGAACAGAAGCGTCCACGTATCTTCGTTCAACACATCGATACCGGTCGCCGCGAGCAGATCACCAACTTCGAAGGCCTCAATGGCGCGCCTGCATGGTCGCCGGATGGCAGCAAGCTGGCGTTCGTGCTGTCCAAGGACGGCAACCCGGAAATCTACGTGATGAACCTGGCTTCCCGCGCCTTGAATCGCGTGACCAATGATTCTTCGATCGATACCGAACCGTTCTTCGGCAAGGATGGCTCGACGATTTACTTCACATCGGATCGTGGCGGCAAGCCACAGATCTATAAAACCAACATCAGTGGTGGCGGTGCCGAGCGAGTTACCTTTATTGGTAACTACAACGCTAACCCGAAATTATCGGCCGATGAAAAGACGCTGGTAATGATTCACAGGCAGGACGGCTTCACGAATTTCAAGGTTGCAGTGCAAGATCTGGCACGGGGAAGTGTAAAAATCCTCACAGATAGCAACCTAGATGAGTCGCCTACTGTCGCACCCAACGGCACCATGGTAATCTACGCCACCCGCCAGCAGGGCCGGGGAGTCTTGATGCTCGTGTCCATTAATGGACGCGTAAGGCTCCCGCTTCCTACCGCTCAAGGCGAAGTCAGAGAACCTTCCTGGTCCCCTTACCTGAACTGACGCGGCGCTACACGTTTTGCTTAACACACTGGGGTTCATTAGGAGTTTCAAGATGGAAATGCTGAAGTTTGGTAAGTTTGCTGCGCTGGCTCTGGCCATGGCTGTAGCTGTAGGTTGCTCGTCCAAAGGCGGCGACAATGCCGGTGCAGGCGCTGCTGTTGATCCAAACGCTGGTTACGGCGCAAACACTGGTGCTGTTGACGGTTCCCTGAGCGAAGAAGCTGCTCTGCGCGCCATCACCACCTTCTACTTCGAATACGACAGCTCGGACCTGAAGCCAGAAGCCATGCGCGCTCTGGACGTTCACGCCAAAGACCTGAAAGGCAATGGCGCTCGCGTCGTTCTGGAAGGCAACACCGACGAACGTGGTACTCGTGAGTACAACATGGCACTGGGCGAGCGTCGTGCGAAAGCCGTTCAACGCTACCTGGTACTGCAAGGTGTTTCCCCAGCTCAGCTGGAACTGGTTTCCTACGGCGAAGAGCGTCCAGTTGCTACCGGCAACGACGAGCAGTCCTGGGCTCAAAACCGTCGCGTCGAACTGCGTAAGTAATTTGACATGCGAACGTGCCGACGTGCTCTAACCGTTTTGGCCCTCACCCTTCCACTTGTTGCGTGGGGTGCGGCTCCTGTGGTCGATAACAATTCTGGCTCTGGCAGCAGCAACAGTTATCCGCCAGCGGGTTATGGCACGTCCGGCGCCTATGCTGGGGGAGGGGTTACGGCTCCTCCCTCGGCACAAGGTCAGCTGTTCATGCAGTTGCAACAAATGCAGGACGAAATCGCGCGTTTGCGCGGTATGGTCGAGGTCCAGCAAAACGATATCCAGCGCATGAAACAAGAAGCGCTTGAACGGTATCAGGATCTTGATTCACGCATAGGAGCAGGCGGCGCAGCCGCAGCGGCTACCAATAATTCTCAACCCGGTGGCGGTGAAATCAACGCCAGCGGAGCACCTGTCGCACCGGCGGCTCAAGCACCGGCCGCAGGTACCGAAACGCCCGATCCGGCCAAGGAAAAGCTTTATTACGAAGCCGCCTTTGACCTGATCAAGGCCAAGGATTTCGACAAGGCCAGCCAGGCTTTCACCGCTTTCCTTCGCAAGTATCCAAACAGTTCATACGCGGGCAATGCCCAGTATTGGCTGGGTGAAGTGAATCTGGCCAAAGGCGACCTGCAAGGCGCCGGTCAGGCATTTGCCAAGGTCAGCCAGCTTTATCCCAAGCACGCCAAGGTGCCAGACTCGTTGTACAAGCTCGCTGATGTCGAGCGCCGTCTCGGTCATACCGACAAGGTGAAAGGCATTTTGCAGCAGGTTGTCGCCCAGTATCCGGGCACGTCGGCTGCGCAGCTGGCGCAACGAGATCTGCAACGTCTCTGACGTTCTGACCCGAAACTCAAGAAAGCCGCGCTTGTCGCGGCTTTTTTCGTTAGAATTCGGCACCCGAAATTCCGGTATTTAATACGCTTCTCTGGATTCTGCGTGTGCAGGGTGCCTTGAAGTGCCTGACGGAGGCGGACGGCCTGTTTAGCTGTTACGCCCGTGGCCCCTATGCAAGACACATTACGTATCACCGAAATCTTTTACTCGTTGCAGGGTGAAACACGTACAGCCGGCCTGCCCACTGTATTTGTGCGCCTCACCGGCTGCCCGTTGCGCTGCCAGTATTGCGACAGCGCCTACGCGTTCAGCGGCGGCACGATTCAGGCGTTGGACGCCATCGTCGAACAAGTGGCGAGCTATCGCCCTCGTTATGTCTGTGTGACTGGCGGTGAGCCATTGGCCCAGCCTAACGTCATTGCCCTGCTCAAACGCCTCTGTGACGCCGGCTACGAGGTGTCGCTGGAAACCAGCGGTGCCCTTGATATCTCCGCTGTAGACACGCGTGTCAGCCGCATCCTCGATCTCAAGACGCCAGGTTCGCTGGAAGTCGCACGCAATCGCTATGAAAATATCGACCTGCTGACCCCGAACGATCAGGTCAAGTTCGTGCTGTGTTCCCGCGAAGACTACGACTGGGCGGTTTCCAAGCTGATTCAGTATGGTCTGGAGCGTCGCGCGGGCGAGGTGCTGTTTTCGCCGAGCCACCATCAACTGAGTGCACGGGATCTGGCTGACTGGATCGTTGCGGACAACCTGCCTGTACGCCTGCAAATGCAGCTGCATAAATTTCTCTGGAACGATGAGCCGGGGCGCTGAGATGAGTGAATCAACCATGACTGAAAAACGTGCGGTAATCCTGTTGTCTGGCGGCCTGGATTCGGCAACCGTCGTGGCCATGGCCCGTGCCGAAGGTTATGCCTGTTACACCATGAGCTTTGACTACGGCCAGCGCCATCGCTCGGAGCTCGATGCGGCTGCACGCATCGCGCGCGACCTTGGCGCTGTCGAGCACAAGGTGATCGGCCTGAATCTGAATGGCATGGGTGGCTCGGCGCTGACCGACAGCTCCATCGCTGTCCCGGAAACCCCTGGCGAAGGCATTCCGGTGACCTACGTCCCGGCACGCAACACGGTCTTCCTGTCGTTGGCGTTGGGTTGGGCAGAAGTCCTTGGCGCCCGGGATATCTTCATCGGCGTCAATGCGGTGGATTATTCGGGTTACCCGGACTGCCGGCCGGAATTCATCGAGTCGTTCCAGCGCATGGCCAATCTGGCCACCAAGGCAGGCGTTGAAGGTAACGGCTTCACGATTCAGGCGCCGCTGCAGAATCTGAGCAAAGCCGAAATCGTCCAGGCTGGAGTGCGTCTGGGCGTCGATTACGGCCTTACGGTTTCCTGCTATCAGGCGGACGATCAAGGCCGCGCCTGCGGCAAATGCGACAGCTGCCGCCTGCGCGCAGAGGGCTTCGCAAACGCCGGAATTACGGACCCAACCCGTTATTTTTAAATTAATTACAGTTAGGTGTTGAATTACTCATAGAAATCAGTAATATACGCGCCACGCAACAGAGGGTCGTTAGCTCAGTTGGTAGAGCAGTTGGCTTTTAACCAATTGGTCGTAGGTTCGAATCCCACACGACCCACCATTTTTAGATGTAGTAGTTGTAAAGCTGTAAGGCCCGTGAAAATGTGGCCTTACAGCTTTTTTTTTGCGTCCGGTTTTTACCGCGCTATTTCGAGTCGAAGCCATCCCGTTGGAGCGAGGCTTGCCTGCGAATCAGACGCCTCGGTGGGCCAGGCACGCCGCGTCATCGTTCTTCGCGAGCAAGCTCGCTCCCACGGGTAGGTATCGCTCCAACAAGCAGGCAGCAAAAAGCCCCGTCAGATGCTGTCTGGCGGGGCTTTTGTTATTCCCGTTGGAGCGAGGCTTGCCCGCGAATCAGGCGCCTTGGTGGGCCAGGCACGCCGCGTCATCGTTCTTCGCGAGCAAGCTCGCTCCCGCAGGGTAGGTGTCGCTCAACAAGCAGGCAGCAAAAAGCCCCGTCAGATGCTGTCTGGCGGGGCTTTTGTCTTACAGCGCCATGTCGGCCGCTGGATTGCTTTTCTTCGGTGCTGCGGGCTTGTCAGAGGCTGGCGCTGGCGCCACAACCTGATTGTTCACAGGTGGCGGCGGCGTCAGTTGCAGGACTTCGGCGGTGTAGGCCCATTCCTTGGCAACGGCTTCCGGGCTGGCGTTCAGCTTGGTGCCGTAGCTCGGAACGATCTGGTGCAGTTTTTCCTGCCAGGCCGGTGTTGCTACCTTGTCCTTGAAGACCTTCTCAAGCACGCTCAGCATGATCGGCGCAGCAGTCGACGCGCCAGGGGAGGCGCCGAGCAGGCCGGCAATGCTGCCGTCCTGGGACGCAACGATCTCGGTGCCGAGCTTCAGTACGCCGCCTTTCTCTTCATCACGCTTGATGATTTGCACGCGCTGACCGGCTTGCCACAGACGCCAGTCTTCTTTCTTGGCGTGCGGGAAGTATTCTTTCAGGGCGTTGTAACGGTCGTCATCCGACAGCATCAGTTGACCCGCCAGGTATTCAACCAGCGGGTACTGCTCGACACCAACGCGAGCCATCGGCCACACGTTATGCAGCGTGGTGCTGGTCAGCAGGTCCAGGTACGAGCCTTCTTTGAGGAACTTGGTGGAGAAGGTCGCGAATGGGCCAAACAGGACGACGCGCTTGCCATCCAGCACGCGAGTGTCCAGGTGCGGAACCGACATGGGTGGTGCGCCGGTCGATGCGATGCCGTAGGCCTTGGCCATGTGCTGCATGGCGATGTCCTGGTTCTCGGTGACCAGGAACGAACCGCCAACCGGGAAGGCGGCGTAATCCTTGGCTTCCGGGATACCGGACTTCTGCAGCAGATGCAGGGCACCGCCGCCAGCGCCGATGAACACGAACTTGGCATCAGTCGTGGTTTCGGTACCGTCTTTCAGGTTCTTGTACTCGACGCGCCACGAACCATCTTTGTTGCGGGTGATGTCCTGCACTTCGCTCGACAGCTTGAGGGCGAAGTTTGGTTGGGCTTTCAGGTGGCCGACGAACTGGCGAGTGATCTCGCCGAAGTTGACGTCCGTACCGATCGGGCTCCAGGTGACCGCGAGTTTTTGCGCCGGATCACGACCTTCCATCATCAGCGGAACCCACTTCTTGATCTGCTCTGGGTCCTCGGAGAACTGCATGCCGCTGAACAGCGGGCTCGCCTGCAGAGCGTCGTAGCGCTTCTTCAGGAACTTGATGTTGTTGTCACCCCACACGAAGCTCATGTGCGGTGTGGAGTTGATGAACGAACGAGGGTTCTTCAGAACATCGTTCTTGACCTGCCAGGACCAGAACTGACGCGAGATCTGGAAAGCTTCGTTGATTTCGATGGCCTTGGAGATGTCGACCTTGCCGTTCTTGTCTTCTGGCGTGTAGTTCAGCTCAGCCAGGGCAGAGTGACCGGTACCGGCGTTGTTCCAGCCGTTGGAGCTTTCCTCGGCGACGCCGTCAAGGCGCTCGACCATTTCCATCGACCAGCCTGGCTCCAGCTCGTTGAGCCAGACCGCGAGGGTAGAACTCATGATGCCGCCGCCGATCAGTACCACATCGACTTTTTTGGTCTCGGCTGCATGAGTGGGCATGATGCCCATCGACATGGCCAGGCCCAGCAGGGCCGTGTTCACTTTCTTCAACATGCTGTAAATCCATATGGTAGGACGCCATGCGCCTGCCTTGCTGATCAGGGTTCTTGCGGCTCACGGTAAGCCGGAAGATTCCCGTCACCAGTTTCGGAAGGTGATGGGCACACAAGGCTTAATAAAGCTTAGCCTCACTTTTATGTCCCGCCTGTGCTGACTTTTTATTAGTCATTGGCTTCAGCTACTTGGGGCGACACTGCTTTTGGTAACTCATTGGCCGACGAGCCCGGAGCTATCCGGCCCATCTGCAAACCCTTGCTCGTCTGTTCCGGCAAGCGCTCGCGCTGCGACGTTGTGCCCCATGGTGCCGAAACGACGCTGGGGCATAATTCGCTGATTTGTCGCGAGCACGGTTTGTTGGGGCGGCATGATATCGGATCGCAGCGTCAATGTCGTAGCATCGAAACAATATCAGTGCGCGAGTCTGCCGCTTGATCGGGCGAATAAGTGGCGTAATGCCGCTAATGACGGTGGTCAATGCCGCGCAAATCATTGGTAAATCCATAGTGGGCTGGCTAGAATCCGCTCCGCCTTCAGCGGCTTGATCGACCGGTTTGCCCCCGTCCAGATCAAAACCGAACCCTACGACCCAAGGTCGACATACTTATAAAAGCTGGAAGGCCCGTGAGAAACGAGGAATTCCGGCTTTTTTTGTGTCTGCCTTTCGGGTGTAAACTTGCCTTTCGCGCTATAGAGCGCCTTCAGGTCCCGCGAACATGACGCAGATTTCCGAACGCCTTCTGGTCCAGGCCCATCTCGATGCCAAGCAGCCTAAAGAGCTGAGCCTCGACGAACAGGCCCATTACCGCGCTGCGATTGCTGCCGAACTCAAGGCGCAGGACGCCGTGCTGGTAGCTCACTATTATTGCGATCCGGTTATCCAGGCCTTGGCCGAGGAAACGGGTGGCTGCGTGTCCGACTCTCTGGAAATGGCCCGTTTCAGCAATAACCATTCGGCGAAAACCGTGCTGGTTGCCGGGGTCCGTTTCATGGGCGAAACCGCGAAGATATTGAATCCTGAAAAGCGCGTATTGATGCCGACCCTTGAGGCCACTTGCTCACTGGATCTGGGTTGCCCTGTGGACGAATTTTCTGCCTTTTGCGATCAGCATCCCGAGCGCACGGTGGTGGTTTATGCCAATACCTCGGCTGCGGTCAAAGCCCGGGCAGACTGGGTCGTGACCTCCAGTTGCGCGCTGGAAATCGTCGAAAGCCTGATGGACAACGGCGAGAAGATCCTCTGGGCGCCGGACAAACACCTGGGTCGTTACATCCAGCGCGAGACTGGCGCCGACATGCTGTTGTGGGATGGCGCGTGCATCGTCCACGAAGAATTCAAATCCAAGCAACTGGAAGACATGAAGGCGCTGTATCCGGATGCTGCGATTCTGGTGCACCCCGAGTCGCCGGAATCGGTCATCGATCTGGCAGACGCCGTGGGCTCCACCAGTCAGTTGATTGCCGCCGCACAGACGCTGCCGAACAAGATGTTTATCGTTGCGACTGATCGCGGCATCTTCTACAAGATGCAGCAGCTATGCCCGGACAAGATCTTCATCGAAGCCCCCACCGCCGGCAACGGCGCGGCCTGCCGCAGTTGCGCGCATTGCCCGTGGATGGCGATGAATACCCTGGAGCGCACGCTGCAGTGCCTGCGTGAAGGCACTAACGAAATATTCGTCGACCCGGCGGTGATCCCAAATGCGGTACGCCCGTTGCAGCGCATGCTGGATTTCACCCGCGCCGCACGGATGAAACTGGCGGGGAATGCTTGATAGTCCTGCGGAAAATAAGTCCTGTTGGACCGACCTTAATTCATCAAGTCCTTGACCATCCGCTCCTGATCCAGCAGCTCTTTCTGCCGGGCATCGATACGTGAAGCCAGTTGGAAATTGTTGTTGGAGCGGCGCTTGGCGAAGTCCAGTTGCTGGATCGCCTGTCGGAAATCACCCACCAGTGCGAAGTATTCGGCGCGAGCCTGGTGCAAGCCGACGGTATTGCCGTTCAGGCCGCGGGTTTCGGCGACCAGATACCAGATGTCCGGATCGTCAGGACGGTTTTTCAGCAAGCCGTTGAGGGATTTCTCGGCTTCGGCATTGCGATTCTGCTTCAGCAAAACGTCGACTCGCACCTGATTCAGCGGATAGTTGTCTGGAAACATATTCAGCATCCGGTCAACCCGTTGTTGCGCATCTGGCAAGCGATTGTTGGTGATGTCCAGGTCGATCTGCGTGAGGTTGTAAGTGATGTCGTTCGGCGCCTTGTCGAGCAGCGGCTTGAGGCTTTCGCGAGCTTCGTTGAGCTGTCCGGCCTTGATTTGTGCCAGCGCCAACCCGTAACGGGCAGGATCGGATTTCGGGTTTTCAGTGAGCTGGGCGCGGAAGCGTTTTGCAGCGATGCCCGGCGTTTCTTCATACATGAGCGCAACCCGTGCACGCATCAGCTGATAACGCAGGCTGTCTTCCTTGCCGCCCGGTTTTGATTGCTCGGCGCGGTTGCGGGTGTCGGCGATGCGAGATTCGGTAACCGGGTGAGTCAGGAGGAATTCCGGCGGCTTGGCGTCGAAGCGATACTGACGCGCCAGCCGCTCGAACATGGTCGGCATGTTGCGCGGGTCGTAGCCGGCTTTTTCCAGGTTGAGGATGCCGATGCGGTCAGCTTCCTGCTCGTTCTGGCGGGAAAAGCGCCGCTGCTCTTGAATGGCGGCGGCCTGGGAGCCGGCGATGGCGGCAATGCCCGCGTCGCCAGCACCAGCGGCAGCCATGACGATACCGGCGAGCATGGCGGCCATTACTGGCACCTGCATGCGTTGCTGGGCTTCGACGCCGCGCGCGAAGTGGCGTTGCGACAAGTGAGCCAGTTCGTGGGCGAGCACCGAGGCATATTCGCCTTCGGTCTGGGCATTGAGGAACAGCCCGCCGTTGACGCCGACGATCCCGCCTGGAGCGGCGAAGGCGTTGAGTTCCGGGCTATTGATCAGGATGAACTCAAGGCGTCGATCCTGAACCTGGCTGGTTTCGGCCAGATTATAGACCGACGTCTCGACGAAGTCCTTGAGTTGCGGGTCCGACAGCTGTGCTACTTGGCTGCGCAACAGGCCAAGCCAGGCGCGCCCGAGTTGGTGCTCCTGTTCCGGAGAAACGATGGAAGAACTGGCGTCGCCCAGAGAGGGCAGGTCGTCGGCATGGCTCGGTACAGCGAGCAGGCAGGCCAGCGTCAGCAGGGTGGGTCGCAGAAAATTCATCCATGGAGCTCTGAGTTGAAGACCCCGTACTGTAGCTGGCTCAATGGCTTGCTGACCAGAGTGCGGTATTCTTTGTGTCCTGCCTGAAATGTCCGACCTGATTTTTATCGCTGCTTTGCATTTTGATGTGCCTGCCTGGAGAGAAACGATGTCTGACGCTGTAACGCGCCCGCAAACGTGTGACGCCCAAGTCGATGCAACCGGGCTCAACTGCCCGTTGCCGCTGCTCAAGGCCAAGCTTGAACTCAACCGCCTGACCAGTGGCGCAGTGCTTAAGGTGATTGCCACCGATGCCGGTTCCCAACGTGACTTCCGTACCTTCGCCAAACTGGCGGGGCATACGCTGGTGCATGAAGAAGCCGAAGACGGCGTTTATCAGTATTGGCTGCGCAAGGCTTAGTGGCGGCGGCTTTCCATTTCCCAAAAGGATTTTTGATGTTCAAGGTGCTTCGCGACTGGGTGCAACGCTACTTCTCTGATGAAGAGGCGGTGGTGCTCGCAGTATTGCTGTTTCTGGCATTCACGATCGTTCTGACGCTGGGCGGCATGTTGGCTCCGGTGCTGGCCGGGTTGGTGCTGGCTTTTCTGATGCAAGGCCTGGTGAATCTGCTGGAGCGGCTGCGCGTGCCCGAGGGCGGCGCGGTGGCGCTGGTGTTTACCTTGTTCATGGGCGCGCTGCTGGTGTTTCTGCTGGTGTTGGTGCCGTTGCTCTGGCATCAGCTGATCACGTTGTTCAACGAGTTGCCGGGCATGCTCGCCAAATGGCAGTCGTTGCTCCTGTTGTTGCCTGAGCGCTATCCGCATCTGGTCTCGGATGAACAAGTACTGCGCGCCATCGAGGCTGCACGGGGCGAAATCGGCAAGTTTGGTCAGTGGGCGCTGACGTTCTCGCTGTCGAGCCTGCCCTTGCTGGTCAATATCATGATTTATCTGGTGTTGGTGCCGATCCTGGTGTTCTTTTTCCTCAAGGACCGGGAAGTCATCGGCCGCTGGGCGCGTGGCTATCTGCCTCGCGAGCGCGCGCTGATCACCCGGGTCGCCGAGGAAATGAACCGGCAGATTGCTAATTACATTCGCGGCAAGGTCATCGAGATCTTCGTCTGCGGCGGGGTGACCTACATCGCGTTCGTGGCGCTGGGGCTCAATTACGCAGCCTTGCTGGCGATGCTGGTGGGTGTTTCGGTGGTGGTGCCGTACATCGGCGCGGTGGTGGTTACCGTGCCAGTGGCGTTGATCGCCTTGTTCCAGTGGGGCTGGAGCGACCAGTTCATCTATCTGATGGCAGTCTACGGCGTGATTCAGGCGCTGGACGGCAATGTCCTGGTGCCGCTGCTGTTTTCGGAGGCGGTCAATCTGCATCCGGTGGCGATCATCTGTGCCGTGCTGCTGTTTGGCGGGCTGCTGGGCTTCTGGGGCGTGTTCTTCGCGATTCCGCTCGCCACCCTGTTCAAGGCCGTGCTCGACGCCTGGCCGCGCAATGAGCCCACTGTGGCGCCCTTGCTGTAGCCAGACGCAACAATCGCTGCGGGCCTGTTGCAGGCGCGCAGCGAGACGTATCGATCATCAGGCGTTATTCAGCGCCTGCGCCTTCTCAAGCACCGCCGCCACATGGCCGGGCACCTTCACGCCGCGCCATTCGTGACGCAGCAGGCCATCCTTGTCGATGAGAAAAGTGCTGCGATCGACGCCAAGGTATTCCTTGCCGTACAGCTTCTTCAGCTTGATCACGTCGAACAGCTGGCAAAGGGCTTCATCCTTGTCCGAAATCAGTTCGAACGGGAACGATTGCTTGGCCTTGAAGTTCTCGTGAGTCTTCAGGCTGTCGCGGGAGACGCCGAAGATGACCGTATTGGCCGCCTCGAAGGGCGCGACATGATCACGGAAGTCCTGGCCTTCGGTGGTGCAACCCGGCGTGTTGTCCTTGGGGTAGAAATAAACAACGACCTGCTGGCCCTTGAGCGCGGACAAGCTGACCGCTTGCCCGCTGGTGGCCTGGGCCTGAAAGTCGGCGACGGGTTGATCTACTGCTACGGCCATGAAACTTCCTTACATTGGGGCTTGTGGGCGCCACGGTTCGATCAGCGCATCGAGGTTCAACGCATCGGCGAAATCAAGGAATTGATCGCGCAGCCAGCTGATCTGAATGCCGGCGGGCAGGGTCACGGTAAACGTCGCATTGAGCATGGTGCCGCCAGTTTGCGGCGCCAGGTAGGTGTCGCAGATCAGGTTTTCCAGCTCGACGTTGTGGTCCATGAAAAACTGGCACAGCTCATTGATGATGTCCGGGCGATACGCAGAACTGACGTAAGCCACGTAAGGCAGCGCCTCAGGACGACTTTCGAGGGTGGCGCTGCGCACGACGCTGGTCGTGAAGGCGTGCTTCTTCGACAGGCCGGGCAGGCCGGTCTCCATACGAGCCAAGGCGTCCCAGCTACCGGAAATCTGCAGCACCAGCGCACTGTATTCACCGTGCCGGGTCAGGCGTGAGCTGACCACCGAGCAACGGTTTTCATGACTGGCGCGGCACAGAACGTTGGTCAGCTCCATGGGGTTTGCGCCAAGGGCACTGATGACAAGGAATTGTTCGCGAACTGTGGGGGTGGACGACATGCAGCATTCCTAGACGATGAGCGGTCGGTACATTTTGGCTTGCTGGACCCTTTCATTGATCGACAGCGCCGGACATCAACCATAACCCCGACGGGGTGCGTCTGCATAATGAAGACGTAGCAGGCCGCAACAGCGCTGGAGCAGGGGTTCTGACGATTAAATCGATCAAAAGAGCGAGGCAAGCAGGTGACCAGTACCGATCAAAGAACGAAGGGTAGCGAAAACCATCGCTCAGGGGAATGCTCACAGTACGGTACTTCGCTTGTGCAAGGCTGATAGCGCCAGTACCATTACCGCTCTCTTTTTCCGGCAGGAGCGGTTGCATGATTGCGGGCAGTATGGTGGCACTGGTCACACCCATGGATGCACAGGGACGTCTGGACTGGGACAGCCTGAGCAAACTGGTGGACTTCCACCTGCAAGAGGGCACCAACGCCATTGTTGCCGTTGGCACCACAGGTGAATCGGCCACGCTCGATGTGAATGAACACATCGAGGTGATCCGTCGCGTGGTTGCCCAGGTTGCAGGGCGTATTCCTGTCATCGCTGGCACTGGCGCCAATTCGACGCGCGAAGCGATCGAACTGACGACCAATGCCAAGAACGCCGGCGCAGACGCCTGCCTTCTGGTGACTCCTTACTACAACAAGCCGACTCAGGAAGGCCTGTACCAGCATTTCCGGACTATCGCCGAAGCCGTCGATATTCCGCAGATCCTGTACAACGTGCCTGGCCGAACGGCTTGCGACATGCTGGCCGAGACGGTCATTCGTCTGTCCACCGTGCCGAACATCATCGCCATCAAGGAAGCCACGGGCGACCTGCAGCGCGCCAAGGACATCCTGGCTGGCGTGAGCAGCGACTTCCTGGTGTATTCCGGCGATGACGCGACTGCCGTCGAACTGATGCTGCTGGGCGGCAAGGGCAATATTTCCGTGACGGCCAACGTGGCGCCACGGGCCATGAGCGATCTGTGTGCCGCAGCGATGCGTGGCGATGCAGTTACGGCTCGTGCGATTCATGAAAAACTCATGCCGCTCAACAAGACCCTGTTTATCGAATCCAATCCTATCCCCGTGAAATGGGCCTTGCATGAAATGGGTTTGATGCCGGACGGTATCCGTCTGCCGCTCACCTGGCTCAGCCAAGCCTGTCACGAACCGCTGCGTCAGGCCCTGCGCCAGTCCGGCGTCCTGGTTTAATGAGGAAGCACTACGCAATGAAGCGATTGGCCGGACTTTCCGCACTAGCCTTGATTATCTCCAGTACCAGTGGCTGCGGTTGGCTATGGGGTGAAGATGGTTACTTCCGCGATCGCGGCAGTGATTACCTGGAAGCGACCCAGACAGCACCGATGCAGCTGCCTGCCGGCGTTTCGGAAACCAAACGTCTGGACCCGCTGCTGCCGATTCCGCGCAACGTCACTGATGACGCGCAGAAAGGCGGCGAATTCGTGGTTCCTCGTCCGCAGCCGCTGTCCGTAACTGCCGATGCCAGCGACTTCAGCCTGCAAAAAAGCGGCGATGCTCGCTGGGTGCTTGCCCAGCGTGCGCCCGCCGAAGTCTGGCCAGTGGCGCATCAGTATTTCGAAGATAACGGCTTCCGTATTGCTGAAGACCGTCCGCAGACCGGCGAATTCAGCACCACCTGGCAGCGTCTGGACGAGCTTTCCGCGTCCGTCGCCAAGCGTCTGAGCGCCACCGGCACTGCTGCTGATGCAGAAACCCGCGTGCGGGTTCGTATCGAACCGGGCGTACAGCGCAACACCAGTGAAATCTACGTCGTGAGCATCCAGCGTCCAGCTGGCAGCACCGCCGAAGTCGATTTCCCGACGCGCACCACCAATCTGGGCCTCGATTCGGCGCTGACCGACGACATGCTGGCCACGCTGAGCCGTAGCGCAGAACAAGGCGGTTCGGTATCGCTGGTCGCAGCACGCGACTACGACACCCCAAGCCGAGTAGCACTGACCGAAGACGGCAGCGGCAACCCGGTTCTGAACGTAGGTTCGGATCTGGATCGCGCGTGGTCCAGCGTGGGTCGTGCATTGAATCAGGGTGAGTGGCGCGTTGAAGACATCAACCGCAGCCTGGGCCTTTACTACATCAACCTTGCCGAGAAAGCCAAGACACCTGAAAACGAGCCCGGCTTCTTCGGTCGTCTTTTCGGTAGCAAGGAAAGCAAGGAAGAGATCGATGCCCGCGCCGAGCGCTATCAGGTTCGCCTGAGCAAGGTGGGCGACAGCGTGCAGGTAACCGTCGAGAAGAACATCAACACCGTCGCGCCGGCAGACATTGCCCGTCGTGTACTGGGTGTCATTCAAGACAACCTGGGTTAAGTGCGTTTCGCAGTATTAGGCAGCGGCAGCCGAGGGAACGGCACGCTGGTCGCAAGCAATGACACGTATGTGCTGGTCGATTGCGGTTTCTCATTGCGAGAAACCGAGCGGCGCCTGGCTCGACTCGGGATCAGTGCCCATCAGTTGAGCGCGATTCTGGTAACCCACGAACATGCCGATCATGTGCATGGCGTGGGTTTGCTGTCTCGGCGCTACAATCTGCCGGTCTACCTGAGCAGTGGCACGTCGCGCGGGATGCGCAAACCGATCGAGGCTGCCGGGTTCCTCGTGGGTGGTCAGGCTTTGCAGTTGGGGAGCTTGAACATCGATGTGGTGTCCGTGGCCCACGATGCGCTGGAACCGACGCAGTTCGTCTTCAATGACGGCCAGCGTCGATTCGGCTTGCTGACCGATCTTGGCTCGTACTGTCCGTCAGTGCTGCAAAGCTACCAGGGCCTGGACGCGTTGATGATCGAGGCCAACCACTGCCGGGACATGCTTGCCCGTGGTCACTATCCGTACTTCCTGAAGCAGCGGGTCGGTGGCGACGAAGGACATTTGAACAACCATCAGGCCGCAAACCTGGTGAATGAACTGGGATGGCAAGACCTGCAGCATCTGGTCCTGGCCCATCTGAGCAGCAAGAACAATCTGCCGCATCTGGCCCGGCAATGTTTCGTCGACACCCTCGGGTGCGATCCGGACTGGCTACAATTGGCCGATCAAGATTCAGGGCTCGACTGGCGACATATCGCCTAGCCCAACTACTTAGCAAGCGGAGCCCATCATGGAAAAACGTGAAGAACTCTACCGCGGCAAAGCCAAATCGGTGTACACCACCGACGACGCTGACCGCTTGATCCTGCTGTTTCGCAACGACACTTCGGCGTTCGACGGCAAGCGCATCGAACAGCTGGACCGCAAAGGCATGGTGAACAACAAGTTCAACGCCTTCATCATGCAGAAGCTCGAAGAAGCGGGCGTTCCGACCCAGTTCGACAAGCTGCTGGGCGACAATGAATGCCTGGTCAAGAAACTCGACATGATCCCGGTCGAATGCGTCGTGCGTAACTACGCCGCTGGCAGCCTGGTCAAACGCCTGGGTATCGAAGAGGGCACCAAGCTCAATCCGTACACCTTCGAACTGTTCCTGAAGAACGACGCCATGGGCGACCCGTTCATCAACGAATCCCACGTCGTGGCGTTCGGCTGGGGCACCGCCGAGCAACTGGTTCGTATGAAAGAACTGTCGCTCAAGGTCAACGAAGTTCTGAACAAGCTGTTCGACGACGCTGGCCTGCTGCTGGTGGACTTCAAGCTCGAATTCGGCGTATTCCACGGCGAAATCGTCCTGGGCGACGAATTCAGCCCTGACGGCTGCCGCCTATGGGACAAGGAAACCCGCAAAAAGATGGACAAGGACCGCTTCCGCCAGGGCCTCGGTGACGTTATCGAAGCCTACGAAGAAGTCGCCAACCGTCTGGGCGTTCCGCTTTAACCCGAAAAAACGTGCAAGCGCTTGATAGCACAAAATAAATTAGCAAAAAGGTTCGCCTTCTGCGTTTGAGCTGTTATGATGCGCGCCGTTGGAGAGATGCCAGAGTGGCCGAATGGGACGGATTCGAAATCCGTTGTACTGGCGACAGTACCTAGGGTTCAAATCCCTATCTCTCCGCCATACAAATGAAAGCCCCAGAAGTTATGCTTCTGGGGCTTTTGCATTTGGGAAAAATTTGGGGAATGGTGATTGGCTTCTCAACCTTCCTGCAGTATTCGCAACCGGGCTCCGGTTACAAATGACTGGTTGTCCTGGCATGCAACTCTATGCCCATCGCACGCATTACTTTGATTATGGTGTCAAATCGTGGCTTCGCACCCGGAGCCAGCGCCTTGTACAGGCTGGCTCGGCCCAGGCCCGAATCCTTGGCAATTTGTGCCATTCCACGGGCTTTGGCTACATGCCCAACAGCTCGGATCAGTTCGTCGGTGTCGCCGTCAGCAAGGACTTGGGTAAGGTACTCGTTGATTGCCTCGTCGCTATCGAGGATTGCCGTCATATCAAACGGCACCAGAGTGGTGGTCATGATCAAACCTCCTTAGCCACTGTTTTCGCCTGCTTGATGTCAGCAGGCTGAGTTGATTTATCGCCGCCGACCAGCAGAACGATAATAGTCCTGTTCCTTGTGGTGAAATAGATTCTGTAGCCAGCGCCAACAGCTACCCGCATCTCGGATACTCCTTCGCCTACAGACTTCACATCGCCTAGATTGCCTGCAGACGCGCGTTCGATTCGGCGTGCAATGGCGATTTTTGCCTGGATGTCTCGCAATGTCGCGTGCCATTGAGCAAAAATGCTTGTTTGCCGAATCGTGTACATATAAGGGTAGTGTATCCAAATGAAGACAGTTTGTGTGCAGCGGTTTGTCTGATTGTCCAAGACAGTTGAATCATGATCGTTCAGTCACAACCGCCGTTTACGCGACAAATTGCGCCGTGCATGACGAGGAGGCTTTGGGGTAGCTTAATTGACACCTGACAGCGCACGAGGTGAATATCTATCGCAGACGCCAAATGGAATTGGCTGATAATGACTTCGAGCCCGCGCAACAGGCTCGCATTCAGGGCACAGGCGGAATGGCAGCTGCCCGCTCAAGAAACCAGGGCAGGAAATCACGATGACAAACGCCGAGCTCGAAAAAATTCAAATCGAGATCACCAAACTGGCAGCCGAAACCCGCAAGCTGGTTGCCGAGGCTGGCAAGCTTAGCGCCGAGTCAGGCAAGCTCTATGCCGAGGCCGGAAAGATGACTCGCGAAACATTCTGGTATCCCGTGGCAATCGCCAGCGGCATGATTGCTGCGACGGTCGCCGTGACCACACTGGTCATCAAATTACTTAACTAACCCCCCGACAACCCCGCAGCTTTCCCGTTTCAGTCTCGTATCAATCCAAGACCTTGCGCGTTAAGCACTGCCTTCAGCCCTTCATAATTCGCCAGCGTCGCATGTGCCGTCGTGATCGCCTGCTCGTGCGTCGCAGTAATCACTACCACACTAGCGCCTGCCGCTTCTGCTGCAGCAATCCCGGCTGGCGCGTCTTCGAAGACCAGACAATCCTTGATATCGACGCCCAGCCGTTTGGCGGCGAGGAGGAAGCAATCCGGCGCGGGTTTGCCTTGGCTGACGTCTTCGGCAGTGATCAGGTTGACGGGCAGTTCCAGGCCTGCGGCTTTCAGGCGTGCTTCGGCCAGGGCGCGTGGAGCAGAGGTGACGATGGCCCAGCGTTCCGCAGGCAGCGAAGCGAGGAAGCTGGCAGCGCCAGCAACGGATACGACACCTTCCACGTCCTCGATTTCGGCTTGGGATATGCCCTCAGCCTCAGTGATCGGGTCGAGTCCCGGCAGGTTCAGGCGGCGGATGGTGTCGACGCTGCGCACGCCATGAATGGTCGGCAAGAAGGCTGCGACGTCCAGATCGTGCCGCTGCGCCCAAATCGTCCAGACCCGCTCGGCTGCGATGATCGAGTTGAGGAGGGTGCCGTCCATGTCGAACAGGAAAGCTGAAAAGCGTTTTTGGTCAAGCATGTACTACCTCACGGTGATAGTGGTTGTGCGGGGACGTCTAAGGCCGTTGAGCGATCAACTTGATTCCCAGCGCGTTGAGCACCTTTAACACTGTGTCATAGCGGGGTTTGGCACCTGGGGCCAGGGCTTTGTACAAGCTCTCCCGACCCAGGCCGGTTTCGCGCGCCAATCGGCTCATTCCATGTGCTTTAGCCGCCTCGGTCAAGGCCCGCAGGAATACATCGGGGTTTTCATCCTCAAGTGCCGCAGTCAGAAACTCGTGAATGGTTTCTTCATCACTTAGGTAAGTAGACGCCTGGAATGGGGTTAGTTGGCTCATTGCTATAGCTCTCGCTCGATTGTGTTCAAAATCTGTCTGGCATGTTTTATGTCGCGCCATTGCGAGGATTTGTCCCCGCCGCACAGCAGCAGATAAACCGTTGCGTCCCGGCGCGAGTAATACACTCGATAGCCTGGCCCGGTATGGATCCTCATTTCATTGACGCGATCACCGACCATCTGCGTATCACCGAAATTCCCCATTTCGGCAGCAACCAGTCGCGCCGCAATCCGCGCTTTTGCTTTAGGGTCCTTCAGATTGCTCATCCATGAGTTGAACTCTGCCGTGACAAGGAGTGAATATCGGGCCTGAGAAGTGTATTCCTTCGGATACATAATCGACAATGTCTTCTGGTCTGAAAGGTCCTGATCATTCCAGCTTCAAACGGCGGGCTTCGCCAATCTCGCGTATTTGCAAAATAATTCAGGGCTGCGGCTGGCGGTCGTGTGCTGCTCGGCGAAGATACTTCGCATTTCTTTGCCATCCTTTAGCCATGTAGTAGCGGCGAAATGTCGCAACACGACTTGGCGCGAGTAAGATATGCACCTTGATTTCACTGCCCCGATTTTTCGTGGCTGGCCCTGATGCGCTCTTGAAGAGATTCCAGCGGCCAGCCACGGCGGTACGAACCGAACACGAGTAGACGAGAAAAGGCGATAACTGAAAATGACCAAGACTTCGCGACCTTTATATATTTCCTATGCTGGCCCTTCGCTGCTGGAAATGCCCCTGCTGAACAAGGGCAGTGCTTTTACCCCGCAAGAGCGGGTCGAGTTCAATCTGATCGGGCTGCTGCCGCAGAACGTCGAGACCATCGAAGAGCAAGTCGCACGGGTCTTCAGCCAGTACAACCAGTGCGCGAGCGACCTGGACAAGCACATCTACCTGCGTTCGATCCAGGACAACAACGAGACGTTGTTCTTCCGCCTGCTGGATTCGCACCTGGATGAAATGCTGCCGATCATCTACACGCCGACGGTTGGCCAGGCGTGTCAGGAGTTCTCGAAAATTTACCGCACGCACCGGGGCCTGTTCATTTCCTACCCGGAACGCGACCGTATCGACGACATCCTGCGCAGCGCCACCAAAGACCGCATCAAGATCATCGTGGTCACCGACAGCGAACGCATTCTGGGTCTGGGCGACCAGGGCATCGGCGGCATGGGCATTCCAATCGGTAAATTGTCGCTGTACACCGCATGCGGCGGGATCAGCCCGGCGTACACCTTGCCTATCGTGCTGGATGTCGGCACCAATAATCAGGAACTGCTCGACGACCCGATGTACATGGGCTGGCGCCACAAGCGTGTGACGGGCAAGGAATACGAAGACTTCGTCGCGCTGTTCATCGAAGCTGTTCAGCGTCGCTGGCCGGACGTATTGCTGCAGTTCGAAGACTTCGCCCAGACCAACGCCATGCCGCTGCTGGAAAAGTACCGCGACGAGCTGTGCTGCTTCAACGACGATATCCAGGGCACCGCATCGGTTGCCGTGGGTACGCTGCTCGCCGCCTGCAAGGCCAAGAATGAAACCCTCGGCCAGCAACGCGTGGTGTTCCTCGGCGCGGGCTCTGCCGGTTGCGGGATTGCCGAACACATCATTGCCGCGATGGTGATTGAAGGCTTGAGCGAAGCCGAGGCACGCAAACGCGTGATGATGGTCGACCGTTTCGGCTTGTTGACCGACAGCATGGATAACCTGCTGGACTTCCAGAAGAACCTGGCCCAAAAAGCGGGCGACATCGCTGGCTGGTCAAGCAGCGAAGGCTATCCGGAACTGCTGGATGTGGTCAGCAATGGCAAGCCGACCGTGTTGATTGGTGTATCCGGCCAGCGTGGCCTGTTCACCGAGCAAATCATTCGCGAAATGCACAAACACTGCGCCAAGCCTTTGGTCATGCCGCTGTCCAACCCGACTTCGAAAGTGGAAGTGACCCCGCAGGAAGTCCTGACCTGGACCAACGGCGATGCATTGGTCGCAACCGGTAGTCCGTTTGCTCCGGTGACTGTAGGCGATCGCACGTTCCATATCGCGCAATGCAACAACTCCTACATCTTCCCTGGTATCGGCCTTGGTGTGATTGCGTGCAAAGCCACGCGGATCACCGACAAGATGCTGATGGCTGCGTCCAACGCGCTGGCTGAATGCTCGCCGATGGTCACGGGCAAGGGCGATGCGGTATTGCCGCCGCTGAAAGAGATTCAGGAAGTCAGCCGCAAGATCGCCCTGGCGGTTGCCAAGCAGGCCCAGGCCGATGGCGTGGCGCTGGAGACCACTGAAGAGATGTTGGTCGAGGCTATTCAGCGTAACTTCTGGATGCCGAACTATCGGTCGTATCGTCGCAGCGCTGTTTAACGCTCGACGCAGGACCTGAGGCCGCCGCAAGGAAACTTGCGGCGGCCTTTTTTGTGCTGCCAGAAACGGGCTGACGATTCTGCACTAGAGCGCCGCCGGCAAGCGGCATAAACTCGGCCCATGAATCTATCCATCGAACCTGCGCCGTTGTCCTACGCCGATAAGCTCAAAGCCATGCTGGATGGCGACAATCGCTACGACGGCGAGCTTTTCAGTTCGGCGCCAGCCACTGGCCGCAAGACTTCCGCCCAGACCAAGCCACGCGAGCCGTTGCACTTCATGCGCCTGTCCACGCCGCTGGGGCCCATGCTTGCCATGGCGGAACAACGTGGTCTGGTGATGCTTGAGTTTCTTGATCGGCCGATCCTGATGCGTGAACTCGAAGAGCTGCGCGCTCGATTCGGCTACGCGATAACGCAAGGGAATAACCCGCATCTGGAGCAGATCGAGGACGAGCTGGCACGTTATTTCGCTGGCACCTTGACCCGTTTCGACGTCGCGCTGCATACGCCTGGCAGTGTTTTCCAGAATCAGGTCTGGAGTGCATTGCGCCAGGTGCCGTATGGCACAACCTGCACCTATGGGCAGATCGCCATTCTATTGGGCAAGCCGAGCGCCAGTCGCGCGGTAGGGTTAGCGAACGGGAGTAATCGCATGTCTATCGTCTTGCCTTGCCATCGAGTGATCGGCGCCGATGGCTCGCTGACCGGTTATGGCGGCGGCAAGCCACGTAAGGAGTTCCTCCTGCGTCTGGAACGTGTGGCGATCCAGATGGCGGATCAACAACAGCTCGCGTTCTAAGCCGGCTTGCCGCGCTAAGGTTTTGAGTTCTAGTGGATTTTTCCTACCTGAAAAGAAGCTGAACAAGACTATTTGTTCGCATCCTTTTCACAAAAAATTGATGGCTGCCTGACTAAAGTTTGCTACGTCGGAGGAGTTGCCTGACTTGCGCCGCTCTGACGTATTTCAACTCATAAAAGCAGACTGTCATGCTGAAAGTTAAAGCCATGCGCCCCGAGCTTGTAACCCTGCTCGCCAGCAGTTTTTTATTGTTCGCGTTCAACGTGACGCTATGGAAACACTTGTTCGCGATCACCGCTTCCGACTGGAAGGGGGTTGCCATGCGCGCCGCGTTCGGCGTGATGATTTTTTGCGTGTTTAATATCTTTCTGACCTTGTTTGCGTTTAAGCGAACGTTAAAGCCTGTTCTGATCCTGTTGTTTTTTATCAGTGCCGGCGTTGCTTACTTTATGAGTGAGTACGGCGTAATGATTGACGCCGGGATGTTTCGTAATTTTGCAGAAACCAACGCGACTGAAGCGCAAGGCCTGTTATCTATAAAGTTGGGCCTCTATATTGTATTTCTGGGTTTGCTGCCATCGTTATTATTGCTCAAGACCCCAGTTAATTATCGCCGCTGGCACCGGGAATTGATCAGCAAGATATTGGTAAGTGTGGCGTGTGTGGTAGTGATTGGCGGTGTCGCTCTGGCCAACTATCAGGGATTGTCGTCATTGTTTCGTAACCACCATGAGCTGCGCTTGATGGTCGTGCCGAGCAATTACATCGGCGCATCGTTCGGCTATCTGAAAGAACAGGCGGTTTCGGCTCAGCGCCCGTTCCTGGCCGTTGGCGAAGATGCCAGGCTCGCGCCGCAGTGGGCGGAGCGCAAACGCAAATCACTGACTGTGTTGGTGGTGGGTGAAAGCGCGCGTGCCGAGAACTTCGGCATCCTCGGCTACGGCCGTGATACCACGCCCAACCTGAGCAAGGAACAAGGCCTGATCGCTTTTACCGACGTTCACTCCTGCGGCACCGAGACTGCGGTTTCCGTCCCGTGCATGTTTTCCAACATGGGTCGCAAGGATTACAGCGCGGTCAAGGCGAAAAACGAGGAGGGGCTGCTGGACGTCATCAAGCGTGCGGGGCTGAATGTGGTCTGGCGTGACAACCAGTCCGGTTGCAAGGGAACCTGTGATCGGGTGACCTTGCAGGATGTCAGTAACCTCAAGGATCCGGTGCTGTGCGCCAGCAACGAATGTCGGGACGAAATTCTACTTCAGGGCCTACAAAGCTTCATTGATAACCTGGATAAAGACACCGTTCTGGTATTGCACCAGATGGGCAGTCATGGTCCCGAATACTTCAAACGCTATCCCAAAGAGTTCGAGAAGTTTACCCCTGTGTGTGAAAGTAACGCGCTGAACAATTGCACTCGCGAAAGCATCGTCAATGGTTATGACAATACCTTGCTGTATACCGATCATGTGCTGTCGAGCCTTATCAATATCTTGCGCAGTAACCAGGCCAAGGTCGATACCGCGATGCTGTATCTGTCGGACCATGGCGAGTCGCTGGGTGAATACAATCTGTTCCTGCATGGCACACCTTATATGTTGGCGCCGGATCAGCAGAAGCATGTTCCAATGTTTGCCTGGTTTTCCGATGCCTATAAAGCGTCTTTTTCGGTTGACACCGGTTGCCTGCAAAAAGAGCGTAATGCACCGCTAAGTCAGGACAATCTGTTTCACTCCATGCTCGGTTTGCTGGAGGTTAATACCAAGGTCTACAACCCGAGTCTGGATATGTTTGCCGGCTGCCGTGGCTTAGCCAGCAATAGTGTCCTGGCAAATGAATAACGTGGGCGAGAAACCCCGACCGGGGTTCGTCCGGCGATTCAGCCTGTGGCGTGACGAGCAACTGGCGCGCCATGCATTGAAGGTCGCGGGGGAGCCGGGCCTGGTCCTCGATCTGCCGAGCGGTACGGGAAAGTTCTGGTCGGTGCTGGCCGAACACTCCAATCGCGTAATCCTCGCCGGGGATCAATCCGCAGACAAGCTGGCCCTGGCCGAGAATCACTGCCCAACGGCTGTGCTAAAGCGCATCAAGACATTTCAGACCTCAGCGTTTTCCATCGACCTCAACGACAACGCGGTGGACTGCATTTTCTGCATGCGGCTGTTCCACCATATTGCCGATAGCGACGAACGCTCGGAGGTCTTGCGTGAGTTCCACCGCGTCAGCCGCGACACCGTGATTGTTGCGTTGTGGGTCGATGGCAATATCAGGTCGTGGCGTCGCAAGCGCATGCAGATCCAGCGCGATAGTGGCGGACTGCCAGCCGCGAGACGCAGCCGGTTCGTCGTCGGCAGGACTGAGATCAAAGGAGAATTCGAGGCGTCAGGTTTCACGATTCTCGGCCATTACGACTTTCTTCCCGGGTACGCCATGTGGCGGGTATACGTGCTGCGCAAGATCAATCAGTAATCCGGTCACCGGTCGGTTTCGTGCGGATTTTGGCCAAAAGCTCAAGATGAAGATGTTCAACACTTGTAGGACAGATGCGCGGTAAGCCTCCATGGCGATATATACTGCGCGCCATTCTTCATGGGAGAGCCGTGTGGCCATCGATATTCACTGGATTCGCGACGACGCCAGCCTCGCCCGACATTGCGCTCAATGGCAGGCATTGCCTTTTGTCGCCCTCGACACCGAATTCATGCGGGTCGACACCTTTTATCCCATCGCTGCGCTGCTGCAGATTGGTGACGGTTCGTGCGCCTGGCTGATTGATCCGCTGCTCATCAATGATTGGCGTCCCCTGTCTGCGTTGCTGGAAAACCCGGACGTCATCAAAGTGGTCCACGCGTGCAGCGAGGACCTCGAAGTCCTGCTGCGCCTGACGGGCAGCCTGCCAGCGCCATTGTTTGACACCCAACTGGCTGCGGCTTATCTGAACCTGGGCTTCTCCATGGGTTATTCGCGACTGGTGCAGGAGGTGTTGAACATCGACCTGCCCAAGGGCGAAACCCGGTCTGACTGGCTGCAGCGTCCACTGTCGGAAACCCAGATCAGCTATGCCGCAGAAGACGCGGTGCATCTGGCTGAGGTTTACAACATCCTGCGGCCGCGCCTTTCGGACGACAAGTACGCCTGGGTGCTGGACGATGGCGCCGAGCTGGTCGCCAACCTGCGCCGTGAAGTCGACCCTTACGAGGTGTACCGCGAGGCCAAACTGGCCTGGAAGCTGTCCCGCGCTCAATTGGCTGTGCTGCGTGAGCTCTGTGCGTGGCGTGAACGCGAGGCCCGCGCCCGTAACCTGCCGCGTAACCGTATCGTGCGTGAGCACTCGTTGTGGCCGCTGGCCAAGACTCAGCCGGACAATCTCGGTGCGCTGGCAAAGATCGACGACATGCACCCGAAAACCGTACGCCAGGACGGCGAGTTTTTGCTCGACCTGATCAAACGGTCCGGCAGCGTCCCGCCTGAGCAATGGCCCCAGGCATTGCCCGAGCCTTTGCCGATCGACGCCGCGACCCTGCTCAAAAGCCTTCGCGCGCTGGGCCAACGCTACGCCGAGCAACTGGACATGGCTCCAGAACTGATGCTGCGCAAGAAAACCCTCGAAGCACTGCTCAAGAGCGGCTATCCCGACGGGCCTTATCAATTGCCAGAGTCGTTGCGCGGCTGGCGTCGCGACCTGATGGGCCAGGCGCTGCTCGACCACCTGGCCGGTACCGGAGAACAGTCTTGAAGCGTATTTGTTCGATCTATCGCAGCACCAAGAAAAACGAAATGTACCTGTACGTGCTCAAAAGCGACGTACTCAAGCGTGTTCCGGTTGAGCTGATGGTTGCCTTTGGCACGCCGCATCACGCGTTCGATCTGGTGCTCAGCCCGGAGCGTCCACTGGCACGGGAAGACATCCACAAGGTTCTGGAGAACCTCGACAAACAGGGTTATCACCTGCAGATGCCGCCGGCTGAAGACGAATACATCGAGCACTTGCCGGAAGAACTGCTGCGTCGCAACGATCCGATGTGAGCAACCAATTCCCCTGCGCCTGCGGGCCAGGGTGTTCAAACTGCTTTTTGCATACGCGACCCGGATTTGATCAGGCCCGATCTGTCTCAGTCGCCTGTTTTGTTTTTAAAGGTTTTGAGCCATGCGCGTTCTGATTGCTGAACACGATTACCCTATTTACACCCAATTGCTACGCCAGGCTGCTCCGGAACTGGAAGTCATGAGTACCGGCGACTCGGCTGAATTGTCGCGATTGGCGGCCGATTGTCCGGTCTGGCTGGGTCAGCCGGATTTGCTGGCCAACCTGCTGCGCCAAGGCCATACGCCTCAGTGGCTGCAATCGACCTGGGCGGGCGTTACGCCGCTGCTGGTCGACAGCCTGAGCCGCGATTATCGTCTGACCCGTGCCGTGGGCATTTTCGGTCAGGTGATGGCTGAATTCGTTCTGACCTACATGCTCGGCCATGAGCGCGAAGTGCTGGCACGCCTGATGAGTCAGGTTGAGCGCAAGTGGGACAACCGCGCCAGTCAGAGCCTGGCAGGTCGCAAGGTATTGATTGTTGGCGCAGGAGACATCGGCCTGAGCGTTGCGCAATTCCTTACACCCTTTGGCGTGCAGGTCTATGGCATTGCGTCCCAGGCCCGCACCCATGCGCCATTCGTTGAAGTGGCGGCCATGGCGGATCTGGATCGTCTGGTGGGTGAGGTGGATTACGTGATCAATCTGCTGCCGAACACGCCGGAGACCCACGACCTGTTCGATGCCAAGCTGTTCGCCAAATTCAAGCCAACCGGTTTGTTCATCAATGTTGGGCGCGGCGCTGCCGTGGTTGACGCTGATCTGGTCGAGGCATTGAAGGAAGGGCATCTGGCTGGCGCAGTCATCGACGTCTGCCGTCAGGAGCCGTTGCCGCAGCGCCATCCGTTCTGGACTGCATGGGGCTTGCTGCTGACCGGACACAGCGCCGCGCCGACCTCTCCTACGGCCATGGTCGAGTTGTTCCTCGCCAACCTGAAGGCTTTCGAAGCGGGTGAAGCGTTGCGTGGGGAAGTGGATTTCTCGCGGGGTTACTGAGCCGTTTCTGGCCGGTTTTTGTGGGACCGGCCGGGGTGGCGTTCCACTTCATCCGGGAAGGCGTAGGTGCAGACATGTGGATCGTCACTGTCTGCACCGGCCTGTTCGGGAATAAATTCCCTCCTACAAAAACCATTGAATGGCTGCTTACAGCGTGAAATCACCCTCAGCCGCCAGCTCTTCCACCGGACGGCGCGGGCTTGGGACTTCCCGGCCTTGCAGGTATTCAGGCAAGGTCGATTTATCGCCCAGTTTGCCGATCGCCACTGCTGCGTGGATTTCGTAGCCTTCTGGAATATTCAGCTCCTGACGCGTGCGTTCCTTGTCGAAGCCAGCCATGCCGTGGGTGTGCCAGCCGCTCAGGCTCGCTTGCAAGGCCAGATGGCCCCAGGCGGAACCGGTATCGAAGGTATGCCACAGCGCTGGCGACTCTTCAGTCGCGCCGGGTGCAACGAACGTGGTTTTCGAGATCACGATGACCAGCGCCGAAGCGTGTTGCGCCCAGGATTGGTTGAACTCGACCAGCAGGCTCAGGTAACGCGCCCAGTTCGGCGTGTCACGACGGGCGTACAGAAAACGCCAGGGTTGCGAGTTATACGCTGACGGCGCCCAGCGAGCCGCTTCGAAGAAGCTCAACAGGGTTTCCTGCGGAATGCTTTCGCCGGTAAAGGCGCGAGGCGACCAGCGTTCAGTGAATTGTGGATCGATAGGGTGATCGGCGATGCGTGGATTTGTGCTCATGAGAATCCTGAAAAAATAGAATTGCAGACGCTCAAGCAGATGGGCCGTGGACGGCAGGCATCGCGGAAGTCCGGGAGGTAGCGGTCTAAAACTACTGCGCTGCTGGCAATCTGACAAGTCCTGGCTACCGGCAGTCGTAAGCGCTTGGCCCGCGCCCTCTGTGGCACTAGACTGGCGACCTTTTCACTGTTGATGCTGATTGCCGAACCATGGCCGCTAAAGTCGAACCCTTCTGGATACGCAAGACCCTCGATCAGCTCGATTCAACCGAGTGGGAATCGCTGTGCGACGGCTGCGGCCTGTGCTGTCTGCAAAAGCTTGAGGACGAGGACGACAACAGCGTTTATTACACGCGTATCGCCTGCAAGTTGCTGGATCTGAAAACCTGTCAATGCACCGATTACAGCAATCGCCGGGCTTCGGTGCCTGATTGCATTCAGCTCACGCCGGGTCAGGCGGACGAGTTCAAATGGTTGCCGCCGACCTGTGGTTATCGGCTGGTCAGCGAAGGCAAGGACTTGCCGCTGTGGCATCACCTTGTGTGCGGCGATCGCGATGCAGTGCATCGGGAACGCATCTCTCAGTCCGGACGCATGCTCAGTGAAAACAGCGTGGCCGAGGATGATTGGGAAGACTATCTGATCTTTCGCGCGGGCTAGGATTGGTATCTGGCTGAATACCTAATGACCGGTAGGAGGGGACTTGTCCCCGAATACGATGGTCCTGACAACGAAAATCCGGAAGGTTAACGCTGCCTGAACTGCCGCCTTTCGGGGACGAGTCCCCTCCTACCTGATGTTCTATGTTGACTGCACATAGTGTCCGTTGTGCTCAAACCTCAGCTTTAGGCTTGGTCAGTGCATCAACGCCATCGGCAACGACGTTTTCAGCAGTCACTTCCGCCTTGGTTTTCAGCAAGCTCAGTTCATCACCCGCGCGCTTGATGCGCGCTTTGGCTGTGTCCAGATCGCTGCGGCTTTTCTCGATCAGGCTCTTGGCCGAGCAGTGGCCGGTAATGCCGCGTGCCAATACAGCGCCACCAATGGCCAGCTGGATCAAACCGAAGATGCCGCCACGACGCAGGCCTTTGCCCATCATCAATACGCCGCCTGCCAGAGAGCCGACTCGCTCCCAGCCATGAACGTTCTGTGGGGTATGGCTTTGGAATGGGGTGCTGTCGATGCGTTCAATGATCGGGGTGTCGCTCATGATCGTTCTCCATGATGAGATGAATTCGGTTCAGTAAAACTGACTGCCGCCGTTCGGAACTGTTCAATGCATTTGTCAGCAATCGTGCCACTAGTCGGCTTTTTCTCTGCCGAACTGCGGCCCGGAGCGCGTATTGATGCCTTTGGCCATGCGATCGTAAAGCACGACATTGACGGTCGCGGCGAGGTTCATGCAGCCGGTGGTGGGGATGTAGACGACGTCTTCACACCAATCGCGGATTTCCTGGTCCAGCGAGCCATCTTCCGGGCCGAAGATATACAGCGCGCGATCAGGGTGGGTGTATTCGGGCAACGAACGTGCGCCTTCAACCAGTTCCACGGCCACTGGAATACAACCCAGAGGCAAGATGTTTTTCAGGTCATCGATGCCGATCAGGGGGATGTCCTGATGAATTTTCTTGGTGTCGGTCACGAAATCCCGGGCGCGTTCGTAGCGCTTGCCGGTGTAGAACACCGACGCCACGCCATAACAACCCGCTGCACGCATCACGGAGCCGACGTTTTCCGGAGACTTGGGGTTGTACAAGCCGATGCAGGCGTAACGTTTGTTGGCCACGGGGGAAATGCTCGCTGGGAAAAGCGAGCGATTATACGGTGGCCAACCTTGCGTTATTCGTCTTTCTTCATCAACCCTGCCAACGCCGCGAACGGGTTGTGGGTCGCCTTGGCGATTTTCGGGCTGCTGGTGGAGCTTTCCGAGAAATACTGCTGGTCGGTGTAGCGCGAGTGCTCGTTATCGTGACAGTACAGGCACAGCAGCTCCCAGTTGGAGCCGTCCTGCGGATTGTTGTCATGATTGTGGTCGCGGTGATGGACGGTCAGCTCGCTCAGGCGTTTGCCGGCGAACTCACGGGCGCAGCGGCCGCAGACATGCGGGTACATGCGCAGTGCCTTGTCGCGATAACCCATTTCGCGGTCGCGCTGGGCGTCGGCCAGGATGCGATCCAGCTTGGCGGTGTGGGAAGGGGGGTTGGCCGTGCTCATGGGGTCACCTGTGTCATGTTCATTCGTTGAAAACGGTAATGGGCCAAGTCTAGCGCTTCGCGAAGCGTTCAGCCCTTGAGTTTTTCCGCAATCCAGATGGTGTGGCGCGTGCCCTTATTGCCGTGGGCGAAGACTTGCACTTCTTCGGCCTTGAAGCCGGCCTTGCGCAGCTTGTCGGAAAACTTCTGATCCGCACTGGCGGACCATACCGCCAGAATTCCTTTCGGACGCAAGGCCTGGGCGCAGGCGGCGAGTCCGCCGGACGAATACAGCCAGCTGTTGGACTTCTGGGTCAGGCCTTCGGGGCCGTTATCGACGTCGAGCATGATCGCGTCGAAACCGTGGGGTTCGCTCTTCAACACTTGGGCGACGTCACCGATCACCACCTTGGCGCGTGGGTCGAGCAGCGGATTGCCGGACTTCTCGCCCAGCGGGCCGCGATTCCATTCCACAACGCCCGGCACCAGTTCGGCGACCACCACTTCGGCGTTCTTGCCCAGGTGTTTCAAGGCCGAGGCGAGGGTGAACCCCATGCCCAGACCGCCGATCAATACCCGCGGTTGCAGGCGCGGTGCGACCTTCTTGCAAGGGATTTCCGCCAGGGCATCTTCGGAGCCGTGCATGCGGGTGTTCATCAACTGGCCGCCATCGCCGCCCTGGATCTTGATCACGAAATCTTCGCCGTATTCGAACAGGCACAAGGCACCGCCGTTATCGGGAATGGCGGTGGTGTCGAGCAGGACGAAACGTTTCATTGAGCACTCATCGGAAGAAGGCGGTGGCAAAAAGTTGAACGCGGTCTCAAGGCAAGGAGTAGCCTGAGCCGCACAATGTGACAGGCTGGCATGTGAGGCCATTGATGAAAGGTTCTATTCTAACGGCGATTGTCCTGACGACGCTCTCGTTAAGTGTCGTGCAGGCGGACAATCTACAACCGATTTCGCCGGCGCCGGAACCCGGTTCACCGGGCACCGCGACACCAACGCCGTATCCGCAGGTCGTGCCGCCGAGTATTCCCAAGGCTGGTGGGACGCAAGGTAACTCGCCTTTACTGCCCAAAATTGAAATGCCCCGGCCGCCCAAGGATCAGCCGTTACCGACGGTCGAGAGCGGCCCGGCAGACAAGGACAACGTACCCAAATAACGTCGCTGCGCCTGTCAGCTCAGCAACTGGCCATCGACCATGCGCAAGCGTTTGGACAGCGAGGTGGCCAGGGCGCGGATGATCTTTGCGGCGATCTTTGGCGTTTCGTCGAGCATCTTGTCCAGGGAATCCCGCCCCAGATTCAACAGCTGACAGTTCGACGCGGCGACACAGCTGGCCGAACGCCGTTCGCCGTCCAGCACCGCCATCTCGCCGAAAGCCCGGCCGCGACGCAACGTGGCGATTTCCACCGGTTGGCCGTCGGCATTGAGTTTCTGCACCGACACCGAACCCAAATGGATGATGCACATGAATGTGCCAGCATCGCCTTCGCTGAAGATCGCGTCTCCCTGGCTGATTGACGTCATGTTGAAATAGCCGGCTGCGGCCTGAAATTCGGCAGGCAGCAGGGCGTCGAACAGGCCGCAGTCCATGAGCATGTCGCGGATTTCATTGTTCAGGTAAGACGGTTGTTCTGGCATGGCTCGGTCTGGTTATGAATAAGTGCTGGCCGGACGACAGCAAGCGTCCGGCCAGATGTTAGTAAGACAAACATTTCAGGCCGAGTTCAAACGGCCAGCTGCAATACCTTGAAGATAAATCCGTACTCCAGCGCCACATCGCGCAGCCCCTGATAACGCCCGCTCATGCCGCCATGGCCAGCACCCAGCTCGGTCTTGAGCAGCAGGAGATTGTCGTCGGTTTTGTGGGCACGCAATTTTGCCACCCATTTAGCCGCTTCCCAGTACTGCACGCGACTGTCGTTGTAACCGGCGATCACCAGCATCGCCGGATAGGCTTGCGCGCGGACGTTTTCATACGGCGCATAGGCTTTGATACGTGCGTAAACGTCGGGCTGCTGCGGGTTGCCCCATTCGTCGTATTCGGTGACAGTCAGCGGCAGATCCGGATCGAGCATGGTGTTGAGCACATCTACGAACGGCACTTCGGCAATCGCCGCCTTGAACAAGTCAGGACGCTGATTGAGCACCGCGCCGATCAACAGCCCGCCGGCGCTGCCGCCACTGATCACCAGTTGCTCGGCGCGGGTGTGGTTGTCAGCGATCAGATGCTCGGCACAGGCAATGAAATCGTCAAAGGTGTTCTGCTTGTTTTCCTGCTTGCCGTTGCGATACCAGGCTTCACCCAATTCGCCGCCGCCGCGAACGTGGGCGATGGCAAAAGCCACGCCCCGATCCAGCAGGCTCAGGCGCGCATGGGAAAACCACGGGTCGAGGCTTTCACCGTAGGCACCGTAGCCATACAGATAAAGCGGCGTCGGTTGGCCGAGCAGTTCGCGTTTGACCACCAGACTGATGGGGATCTGCGTGCCGTCCTTGCCTGTTGCCCAGATGCGCTGGCTGACATAAGCGTCGGCGTCGAACGGGCCGAGCACCGGGGTTTCCTTGAGCACCACCTGATCGCCTGTCGCCAGAGTCAATTGACGGACTTGCGCCGGGCGATTCAGCGACTGGTAGCGCAGGCGAATCTTGTCGCTGTTGAATTCCAGGGAATCCTGCACGTAGAGGCTGTAGGCAGCGTCCGGCAGTTGCACGCGATAGGCCGGCAAACCTTGTGGGCAAATCTCGATGATCGGCAGGCCACCTTCACGCAGGCTCAGGGTCAAGCCTTTGGCATTCAGGCTAAAGCCATCGAGCATTACGGTTTGGCTATGCGGTACCAGCACCTGCCAGTCGTCGCGGGTGGGTACGCCGCTGGGCTTTTCTGCGGCCTGATACAGCGCGAAGTTGATGCCGCCCTGATTGCTGCGGATCAGCCAGCTCCAGTTGCCGTCCACCTGACCGTGATCCACGGAATATTCGTGACCTTCCGCCCGGGGCGCCATGCACACGAAGGCGTGTTCAGGCTTTTCGGCGTTCAGCACCCAGGCTTCGCTGGTGGTTTTGCTGTCCAGGCCGAGAATCAACTGCCGCTCCGAGCTGCTGCGGTAGCAATGCAGGAAAAACCGCCCGTCCGGCTCGTTGAACACCAGATCCGCCGAGTCATTGCCCAAACGGTGGCGATACAGCTTGTGCGGGCGATGCGTGTCGTCCAGCTCGCCGAAGAACAGAGTCTGGCTGTCGTTGGCCCAGGTCATGCTGCCGTCGCAGTCTTCGAAGGGCAGGGCGCTGACGTTGCCGCTGCTCAACTCCTTGACGTAAAGCTGGTAAACCTCTTCGCCGCTGGTGTCCAGGCTGTAGGCCAGCCGCTGGTGGTCCGGGCTGATGCTGAAAGTGCCCAGGGAAAAGAAACCGCCGCCCGCCAGCTGGTTGGGGTCCAGAAGCATTTCTTCGCGGCTTTCGTCTACCGTTTGCGAGTCGTCCGCCGGGCGCGGGCAGCGATAGTGCCGAGCGTATTCATCGCCCTCGGTGGTGCGGGTGTAATACAGATACGGCCCCCAGGGCGAAGGCAGCGAGAGATCGGTCTCCAGGATGCGGCCCTTGATCTCCTGAAACAGCGTCTCGCGCAATGCTTCCTGATCGGTCAGTTGCGCGTGCTGATACGCATTTTCCGCCTTCAGATAATCCAGCACTTCGTCGCTGTCGCGGTTTTGCAGCCAGGCATAAGGATCGGCGCCATCGGCTTTGTGGGCGATGGGGGCGCTGGAAATCGAATGTGATTGAGACATACGGGGCTCTCATGGGTGGCTGTGCGCTATCGACTGCGCAGTGCCATTTGATGGCAGATGGCATCGATAACTGAAGCCGGGGAAGCCGGGTTGGCGAAAAGCCGTTATCATAAGCGCCTAATTACCTGCCTTACCACGGACGTCATGACCGAGAACGACTATACGATCGCCTGGGGCCTCTACGCATTTGCTGCGTTGGGTTGTCTGCTGGTGTGGTTCCTGATGACACGCTGGATGTGGCGCTACCTGCGTGAGCCACTGCTGGTAATCGCTGCCGTCCTGCTGTTGACCCCGACCATCATTGATCCGGTGAAGGAAAAATTCGCCCCGGCGGTTGCCATCACGGCCCTGGACTTGTTGTTCAAGGTCGGCAGCAATGTCTGGCGTGCGGTGTCTGATCTGGCCATGTACGGCATGATCGCCATTGGCCTGTACCTGCTGTTTGTGCTGATTCGCTGGCCCCTCGAGAAAAGCTGGAAGGCGCGCCATCCGCAAGTCGCCGCCGAGCCAGCGACGCCCGCGCAGGAACCGCAGGACGAGCCGTTCTCCGATGACGACCGCTTTGATCGCAAACCTGCCGCGCCCGGCGCCGGCAGCCGTTCTCGGGTCGAGCCACGTCTGTAGGCGCTGGTCGCCAAACGCGCCGCTGAACGCCCTCAAACGAGAACCTGAACATGTGTGAATTACTGGGCATGAGCGCCAATGTCCCGACCGATATCGTTTTCAGCTTTACCGGGCTGATGCAGCGTGGCGGGCGCACCGGCCCCCATCGCGACGGCTGGGGCATTGCCTTTTACGAGGGTCGCGGCTTGCGTTTGTTCCAGGACCCTGCGGCGAGCAGCGAGTCAGAAGTCGCACAGCTGGTTCAGCGTTATCCCATCAAGAGCGAAGTGGTGATCGGGCACATCCGTCAGGCCAATGTCGGTCGCGTGTGCCTGTCCAATACTCATCCGTTTGTCCGAGAACTCTGGGGCCGTAATTGGTGTTTCGCCCACAACGGTCAGCTCGCGGACTTCACTCCCCGAGCCACGTTCTATCGACCCGTGGGCGACACCGACAGCGAAGCTGCGTTCTGCGATCTGCTCAATCAGGTGCGCGAAGCGTTTCCCGAGCCGGTGGAAATCGAACAGCTGCTGCCGTCGCTGGTCGAAGCCTGCAGCGAATATCGCAGCAAAGGCGTGTTCAATGCCCTGCTCAGCGATGGCGATTGGCTGTTCTGCTTCTGCTCGACCAAGCTGGTGCAAATCACCCGGCGCGCGCCGTTTGGTCCGGCCCGTTTGAAGGACGTGGACGTCATCGTCGATTTCCAGGCCGAAACCACCCCCAATGACGTGGTGACCGTGATTGCCACCGAACCCTTGACCGAAGACGAGATCTGGAATCGCTACGAGCCGGGCCAATGGGCGCTGTGGCGGCGTGGCGAATGCGTTGCCCAGGGCAACGCTTGAGAACATCGACCCAACTGAGAGGGATCTAAATGCTGCGAAGTTATCTGCGATTGGTCTTGTTCACCGTGGGCCTGTTGTTCGGGGTACAGATTCCTGGTTTTGTCAGTGATTACGGCAAGCGTGTCGAAGCGCACCTGATCGAGGCCCAGCAAAGCATCAAGGGCTACAATGCCACTGCCGCGCAGTTCTTCAAAGGCGACGTGCAGGCGCTGATCCAGCATTACCGCGAAAGCGAAGACCCGGTGTTTCGCAGCGATGCCGACAGCATCAACGCGCTGCTGACTCGCACGCAGATCCTCGAACGCGAATGGCTGGCCATGCAAGGTCCGTGGTACGCCAGGGCGCTGCATGTGGCCATCGCCGCCGATGCCGATATCCGTCGCGAAACCTGGAATGGCTACACCTGGCAGGTGCTGCTGGCCCCTGGAGTGATTGCCTGGGGCATTGTCTGCGCGTTGGTCCTGGCGCTGCTGATCGAGACGTTCTTCCTGATGCTTGGTTGGGTCGCCACGGGCGGGCGCCGCAAGCACAGGCTTGAGCGGGACTACTGACACAAACAGTGAACCCGTAGGGCCGGCTTCAGCCGGGAGGACAACAGTTCTGACGATGGAGCTGCTGTGAAAATGCCAGCTTGCTCCCGGCTAAAGCCGGTCCTACGGATCGATTAACATCGCTCATCACTTTTTCTTATCCATCCCACCCGCTTTTATTAGTTGGACGCCACGTCCGCTACCCTCCAAAAATGCGCTGTACCTGACAGGCTCGTCGCAACGCTGCCCTTGAACACAAACGGCGCGTTAGACTCTGGCTTTGTTGTCCGAAATTACTTACGCACACAGGAGATACGCCCATGGGCCGCCTGTTACTGAATTGCGATATCGGCGAAAGTTACGGCGCCTGGACCATGGGCATGGACGCCGAAGTCATGCCGTTCATTGATTGCGCCAACGTCGCCTGCGGTTTTCATGCAGGGGATCCGAGCGTGATGCGCAAGACCGTCAGCCTGGCGCTTGCCAATGATGTAACGATTGGCGCCCATCCGGCCTATCCGGATCTGGTCGGCTTCGGCCGCCGCTCCATGGCGTGCAGCCCGCAGGAAATCCAGGATCTGCTGCACTACCAGATCGGCGCGCTGGACGGCATTTGCCGCGCTCAGGGCGGGCGAGTGCAATACGTCAAACCTCACGGGGCGATGTACAACGACATGATGGCCAATCCCGTTCAGCTGCGTGCGGTCATCGAAGGCATCGCCCGCTATGACGCGCAACTGCCGCTGATGCTGCTGGCGATGCGCGACAACAGCGCCGCACAGGCGATTGCCGACGAGTTTGGCGTACAACTCTGGTTCGAAGCGTTTGCTGATCGGGGTTACGACGCAGAAGGGCGTCTGATGCCGCGCCAACTGCCGAACGCCGTTCACCACGATGCAGAAATCATCATCGCCCAAGCCATGACGCTGGCGCGTGGCGAACCGCTGATTGCCAGCGATGGCACAGCGCTGCACCTCAAGCCGCATACGCTCTGTGTGCATGGCGACAACGCCAGTTCGATTGCGGCCGTGCAGCGCATCCGCCAGGCATTGGACGAGCAGTTCGCCTTATGAAACTGCGTATTGAAGTGGTGGCGATCGATTGCCTGATGGTGCGGCTGTTCGATGCCATCGACGAAACCAACATGCCCTGGATGCTGGCTGCTACGGCCCGCTTGCGGGAGAGTTTCGGCGTGCATCTGGTTGATCTGGTGCCCTCTTACACCACCTTGATGGTGCATTACGATGTGCTCGCCCTGAATCCCGATCAGGCCCGGGAGCTGATCCAACGGGCGCTGCGCGATCTGGCCCCGGACCCGGCGGCGCGAGGTCAGCATCATGTGTTGCCGGTCTGGTACGACCTCAGCGTCGGCCCGGAATTGACTTTATTGGCGCGGCGCAGCGGCCTGGAAATCAGCGAAGTGATTCGTCGTCACTGCGAGCGTGAGTATCAGGTCTTCGCCCTGGGCTTCGCGCCGGGTTTCGCGTTCATGGGTCTGGTTGAAGAAATTCTCGCCGCGCCACGCTTGAACACACCACGTAAGCGCGTCGCGGCGGGCAGCGTCGGCATTGCCGAGCGGCAGACCGCTGCTTACCCGGTGGTTTCCCCCGGCGGCTGGAACCTGATCGGGCGTACACCGAGCAAACTGTTTGATCGCCAACGGGACGGCTACAGCCTGATGCAGCCCGGTGACAGCGTGACTTTCGCTGCAGTCGATCACGCGGAGTTCGTGCGCCTGGGTGGCGATGACACGCCGCTGGAGGTGCAGCCATGAGCGCGCTGTTGATCGAAAACAGCACACCGCTGTGCCTGTTGCAGGACGCCGGGCGTTTTGGCGTACGGCATCTGGGCGTGACTCAGGGCGGAGCGCTGGACTGGGTGTCCATGTCCTGGGCCAATCGCCTGCTGGACAACGCACTGGATGCTGCGGTCGTCGAAATTACGCTGGGTGGTTTGACGTTGCTGGCCGAGGAGGATTGCTGCCTGGCCTTGGCGGGTGCTGACTTGGGCGCGATGCTCGACGACCGGCCGGTCCAGCCATGGCGCAGTTTTTTCGTCGGCAAGGGCCAGCGCCTGCGCTTCAGTCAGCCGCAACTCGGCGCTCGGGCCTATCTGGCCGCACCCGGCGGCTTCGATGCGCCCAAGGTGCTGGGTAGCTGCGCGAGTGTTAGCCGCGAAGAACTCGGTGGGCTGGATGGCTTGGGCAAAGCGTTAGCCAAAGGTGATCGGCTGGGTTATTCAGGGTCGGCTTTCGTACTGCGCACGCTGACCGAACAGCAGATCCCGAATTTCAATGACGCTGCGCCGCTGGACGTGGTCCTTGGTGCGCAAATCGGCGAATTCAGCGGCCTGAGCCTGTTCGACGTATTCAACAACGACTGGACCCTGGACAGCCGCGCCGACCGCATGGGCATTCGCCTGCTGGGGCCGGAACTGATTTATCAGGGCGCGCCGATGATCTCCGAAGGCATTCCCCTGGGCGCGATCCAGGTCCCGCCCGACGGCCAACCCATCGTCCTGCTCAACGACCGACAAACCATCGGCGGCTATCCACGGCTGGGCGCACTGACGCCACTTTCGTTGGCCAGGCTTGCGCAGCGATTGCCGGGAAGTACCTTGCGGTTGAGGCCGATTGTGCAAAACGTTGCGCATCAGCGACATGTTGAGTATTTACGCGGGCTAATCAGCAATTGCTGAGACCTGTAGGAGCCGAGCTTGCTTGCGAACATAGAATCTCCACCGAGTTGTGTTTATTTAGAAAGAAAGCGCATCCCTTCTTCCAAACCGCGCAAGGTCAGCGGATACATCTGATCTTCGATCAAGTCCCGCACGATATTGGTCGAAGTGGTATAGGCCCAGGCGTCTTTCGGGTAGGGGTTGATCCAGATGAGTTTCTTGAACTTGGCGGTGAAGCGTTGCATCCACAAGTAACCGGGCTCTTCGTTCCAGTGTTCAACACTGCCGCCCGCTTGAGTGATCTCGTAAGGCGCCATTGAGGCGTCGCCGATGAAGATGACTTTGTAGTCTGCGCCATATTTATGCAGCAGATCTTGAGTGGAAGTGCGCTCCGAGCCGCGGCGGGAGTTGTTCTTCCAGACCGATTCATAAATGAAGTTATGGAAGTAAAAGTATTCCAGGTGTTTGAACTCGGTCTTGCAGGCCGAAAACAACTCTTCGCAGATCTTCACGTGGGCGTCCATCGAGCCGCCGATGTCGAACAGCAGCAATAACTTGATGGTATTGCGCCGTTCCGGGCGCATCTGGATATTCAGCAGTCCGGCGTCGCGAGCGGTGTGGTCGATAGTGCCGTCGATGTCCAATTCTTCGGCCGCACCCTGGCGTGCAAACTTGCGCAGGCGGCGCAGGGCGATCTTGATGTTGCGGGTGCCCAGTTCCACTTGATCGTCGAGGTTCTTGTACTCGCGCTGATCCCAGACCTTGACCGCCTTGCCCTTGCGCTCGCCAGCATCGCCCACCCGAATGCCTTCCGGGTTATAGCCACCCGAGCCGAACGGGCTGGTGCCGCCGGTGCCGATCCATTTGTTGCCGCCCGCGTGGCGCTCTTTCTGTTCTTCGAGGCGTTTCTTGAACTCCTCGATGAGTTTGTCCAGGCCGCCCAGCGATTGAATCTGCGCGCGCTCTTCTTCGCTCAGTGAACGCTCGAACTCCTTGCGCAGCCAGTCTTCGGGGATCAACGCCTTGAGATGGTCATCGAGCTTTTCCAGGCCGTTGAAGTAGGCGCCGAATGCCCGGTCGAACTTGTCGAAATGACGTTCGTCCTTGACCAGGATCGTGCGCGCCAGATAGTAGAATTCGTCCATGTCAGCGAAGGTGACTCGCTGTTTCAGGGCGTTGATCAGGTCCAGTAGTTCGCGCACCGAGACCGGCACCTTGGCTGCGCGCATTTCGTTGAACAGGTTGAGCAGCATGGCTGTCGTCTCTCCGCAGGATCAGCGATTGCCGCGACGGCTCATGAACGCCAGTCGTTCCAATAGCTGAACGTCCTGCTCATTTTTGACCAGCGCCCCGGCCAGCGGCGGAATGGCCTTGGTCGGATCGCGCTCGCGCAGCACCGCTTCGCCAATGTTGTCGGCCATCAGCAGCTTCAGCCAGTCGACCAGTTCCGAGGTGGAAGGCTTTTTCTTCAGACCGGGCACTTTGCGCACATCGAAAAACACGTCCAGCGCTTCGCTGACCAGCTCTTTCTTGATGTCCGGATAATGCACATCGACGATTTTCTGCAGGGTCGGGCGATCAGGGAAGGCAATGTAGTGAAAGAAGCAGCGGCGCAGGAAGGCGTCTGGCAGCTCTTTTTCGTTGTTGGAAGTAATGATGATGATCGGCCGGATTTTGGCCTTGATGGTCTCGTCGATTTCGTAAACGTAGAACTCCATCTTGTCGAGTTCTTGCAGCAAATCGTTGGGGAATTCGATGTCGGCCTTGTCGATTTCGTCGATCAGCAGAATAACGCGCTCTTCGGCTTCGAAGGCTTCCCAGAGCTTGCCCTTCTTCAGGTAGTTGCGCACATCGTGGACTTTATCCACACCCAGTTGCGAATCGCGCAGACGGCTGACGGCATCGTATTCATAAAGGCCCTGATGCGCCTTGGTGGTGGACTTGATGTGCCAGGTGATCAATTTGGCGCCGAAGGACTCGGCCAGTTGTTCGGCGAGCATGGTCTTGCCCGTGCCGGGTTCACCTTTGACCAGCAGCGGGCGCTCCAGGGTAATTGCCGCGTTGACTGCCAGCTTGAGGTCGTCAGTGGCGACGTATGCGCGGGTGCCTTCAAACTTCATCGGTAAATCCTCGAACAAGGTGTGCGGACTATAACGCGCAGCCCCGGCCACTGTGAACGCAGACCGGGCATTCAATCGGTGAATGGGCGGTCGCGGGGTGGCGCTTTTAAGCTGAATTGACCTAACCCTTGCTCCCGTCATACCGCGCGTTGAACGCCTGGACGAACGCATTGCGTAGAATCTGCAAAAACGCCTGAAACGCGCTGATGTCCTGTTTGTGCACGCTGCCGCTGAGGTTCACGCGGGTGGCGAACTGGTTTTTGCTCTGGTTTTTCAGCACGGTTTCGCTGGTGCCAACCACCGCTTCCCAGATCGAACGGAAGAAGCCTTTGTTCTGATTCTCGACATCCTGCTGCCAGTTAAAGACATCAACGTCGCGCAGCAGCGGCTTGATATAACCGGTCAGTTGCCCTTTGTTGGCCTGCGCTTCAATGACCAGATCGCCGCTGCCGGCGTTGAAGTCGAACTTGCCGTACGCCGAAGCAAAGTCGTTGAGGCGCTTGAGTTCGATGTCGGTGGCGCGCAGGCGGAAGTCAAAGTCTTCGAAGTTGCTGAACGGATCGAACGTCGCCGACGATTCCAGATTCGCGTGGCCCAGCAACAGTGCCTTGCCTTCGAAACGCGCGTCACGTTTGCCTTCGACGTCTTCGACATTGGTCAGGTTATAAAGGCTGGCATTGACCTTGTCGGCTTCGATTTTCACCTTCGGTGTGGTGGTGAAGTTGTTGAAGGTGATAATCCCGTCCTGAATGCGCACTTCGTTGAGCGTGATGGGCAACAGCTTGTTCATCTGCGCGCGCCAGTCAGTGCCCTGACCGGTCTGCGACGCTTGTTTGTTGGCGCCGCCATCGACGAAGTTCAGCTCCGGACGCTGAAACACTACTTCGGCCACCACCGCGTGGTCGTACCACAGCGAATGCCAGCTGACGGCCAGGTCGATGACCGGTACTTTGACGAACGGCACTGGCACCTTGCCGTCGACCTTGACGATATTCAGCCCGTTGATCCTGTACGCCCCGCGCCACAAAGCCAGGTCGACATCCGTGACCTGTCCGCGGTAATCGCCCATTTCGGCGAGTTTGTCGTTCAAATAGTTGCGCACCACATAGGGGAGGGCGATGTGCACAGCAATCAGCAGCACGACGATTCCCGCGAGGGTCCAGAGTGGCCAGCTGTAGCGACGTTTCATGGTAGCGGTCTCGGGTTTTGTTCAGTGGTTGACTGCATGCGCGCGCATCCGTTCGCTGCGACTGGACGGCCGCAGGGCTGGGGGCATAGGCTTTGGTTTTTCAAAGTCCCTAAATGAACGTGCACAAGGACACCACCATGAGCCGTATCTACGCTGACAACGCCCATTCAATCGGCAACACACCCCTGGTGCAGATCAATCGCATCGCCCCGCGCGGGGTTACCATCCTGGCCAAGATCGAAGGGCGCAATCCGGGCTACTCGGTGAAATGCCGGATCGGCGCCAGCATGATCTGGGATGCTGAAAGCAAGGGCAAACTCAAGCCCGGCATGACTATTGTCGAACCGACCTCAGGCAATACCGGCATTGGCCTGGCTTTCGTCGCCGCCGCCCGTGGCTATAAATTGATGCTGACCATGCCGGCCTCGATGAGTATCGAACGCCGCAAAGTGCTCAAGGCGCTGGGTGCCGAGCTGGTGTTGACCGAACCCGCCAAAGGTATGAAAGGCGCCATCGAAAAGGCCGAAGCACTGCTGGCCAGCGATCCTGAAAAATTCTTCATGCCGGCCCAGTTCGAGAACCCGGCGAACCCGGCCATCCACGAAAAAACCACGGGCCCGGAAATTTGGAACGACACTGACGGCGCCATTGATGTGCTGGTCGCCGGCGTCGGCACCGGCGGCACGATTACCGGCGTGTCGCGCTACATCAAGAACACAGCGGGCAAGCCTATTCTGTCTGTGGCGGTCGAACCCCTCGGTTCACCGATCATCACCCAGGCGCGTGCCGGTGAAGAGATCAAACCCAGCCCGCACAAGATTCAGGGCATCGGCGCCGGGTTCATCCCGAAAAACCTGGACCTGTCACTGGTCGACCGGGTGGAACTGGTCAGCGATGAGGAAGCCAAAACCATGGCACTGCGCTTGATGCAGGAAGAAGGTATTTTGTGCGGGATTTCCTGCGGCGCCGCCATGGCGGCAGCGGTGCGCATGGCCGAAACGCCGGAAATGCAGGGCAAGACGATCGTGGTGATCCTGCCGGATTCCGGCGAGCGTTATTTGTCGAGCATGTTGTTCAGCGATCTGTTTACCGACCAGGAGCTGCAACAGTAACAATATCTTTAGTCTTGCCAGCTTTTGGTAAGGTCGGCTTGCGTTTATGATGGCCGGCTCGCGAACCGCAAAGGGGTTGTTCCAGATCATTCTGGGCGGTTCGCCAGCCGCATAAGATCCATGATTTTCCAGCACTACGTTCAGCGCTTGGCCATTGCCTGTTTCGAGGAGAGTTAGATGACGTTTTCATTTGCTGCCAAGGCATCGATCCTGATGCTATTTCTGGCCAGCACGCTGTACGTGCATCTGCGCGGTAAAGCGCGGTTGCCGCTGCTACGTCAGTTTGTTAACCACTCGGCGCTGTTCGCACCTTATAACGCCTTGATGTACCTGTTTTCCAAAGTGCCGTCCAAGCCGTACCTGAACCGTCAGGACTTCCCTGAGCTGGACGTGCTGAAGAACAATTGGGAAACCATCCGCGACGAGGCCATGCACCTGTTCGACGAAGGCTATATTCGTGCCGCCGAAAAGAACAACGACGCCGGTTTCGGTTCGTTCTTCAAGAAGGGCTGGAAGCGGTTTTACCTCAAGTGGTACGACAAGGCGTTGCCTTCCGCCGAAGCGCTCTGCCCAAAGACCGTGGCATTGGTCAACAGCATTCCCAACGTCAAAGGCGCCATGTTCGCGTTGTTGCCGGGTGACAGCCATTTGAACCCGCATCGCGACCCGTTCGCCGGTTCTTTGCGTTATCACCTGGGCTTGTCGACGCCCAACTCCGATGACTGCCGCATTTATGTCGACGGTCAGGTGTACGCCTGGCGTGACGGGGAAGACGTGATGTTCGACGAAACCTACGTGCATTGGGTCAAGAACCAGACCGACAAAACCCGCGTCATCCTGTTCTGCGACATCGAACGCCCGTTGCGCAGCCGCATCATGACGCGCATCAATCGTTGGGTCAGCGCCTGGCTGGGCCGCGCCACCGCGCCGCAGAACCTGGATGATGAACGCGTCGGCGGCATCAATCGCGCCTACGCCTGGAGCAAGAGCTTCAGCGACGTCTTCAGCGGCAAGGTCAAACAACTCAAACGCAAGCATCCCAAGGCTTATCGGGTATTGCGCCCGTTGCTGGCAGTGGTGGTGCTGACGTTGCTGGGTTATTGGTTGTTTGGTTGAAATAAACCTCGCCCACACGATGAATCATTCGTAGGACCGGATTTATCCGGGAGGGGGCCTGTCTCGTCGCGACGTGATGACCTGACAAAACCCGATACTTTAAGACCGACGCCCTCGCGAATAAATTCGCTCCTACGGAGCGCGGGCCCGCCTGCTATTGCTTAACTCGTGTGCCGCTGGTTATAGTCGGCGCTGGCATTGCTGAAACCTTTTGTTGCAATGCCTCCTCATCCCTCAAGAAGACGAGCGCCATGCCTGCTTCCCACGTTCAGTTGAAGTTCGACGCCGCAGCTTTTGCTGCTGCCGAGCCGTGTGGATGCAAACAGCTCTCCTTCATGCGTTACCCGCCACCTTCCCCTGTGTACACGTCGGTTGCAGCACCGCCAGGCGTCGTCCTGCCGGTTTGATGGGCCGCTTCTAACCAAGCCGCGCCTGTCGATACAACCGCAAAAAAATCGAAAAACACATCGTTGGCCCGAACTTGCCGGGCCTGCCAATGCGTGTCCGATCACAGGTGGTATTCATGTTCATCAATACAAAACTGGCTTCGTTGGCCACTACAACGTTATTTGTCCTGCTGTGGAGCAGCGGAGCGATTTTCTCCAAGTGGGGGCTGGCCCACGCGTCACCGTTTGCTTTTCTACTGATCCGCTTCCTGCTGGCACTGATCGCCCTTGCAGTATTGATCCCGATGCTGGGCTACAAGCTGCCCGTTACCGGCAAACCGCTGCTGTATGCCGCAGCGACCGGTGCCGTGTTACTGGGGGCTTATCAGATTTTCTATCTGCTGGCGCTGGACCTGAAAGTCACGCCCGGTGTGATGGCGACCATCATGGGCGTGCAGCCGATCCTCACTGCGGTGGTCATGGAGCGCAATCGGGCCTGGACGCGCCTGTTCGGTCTGGGCCTGGGATTGGCCGGATTGATTCTGGTGGTCTATCAGAGTATCGGTCTGGGCGGGATGTCCATGGCGGGCATGCTGTTTGGCTTGTTGGCGATGATCAGCATGACCTGCGGCTCGATCATGCAAAAGCGCATCACCGATAACCCGCTGGGAACGCTGCCGGTGCAATACCTGGCCGGCGCGCTGCTGTGTGGCGTGTTCGTGCCGTTTCAGCCGTTCCACTTCGAAATCAGCACCGGCTTCATCGTGCCGGTGCTGTGGATGGGGCTGGTGGTCTCGGTGCTGGCGACGTTCTTGCTGTATCGATTGATCGCCCAGGGCAATCTGGTCAACGTCACCAGCCTGTTCTATCTGGTCCCGGCAGTAACAGCGATCATGGACTACCTGATCTTCGGCAACCGCCTCGCGTTGCTGAGCCTGTTCGGCATGCTGCTGATCGTGGTGGGGCTGATGTTTGTGTTTCGTAAGCCGAGTTGACGCCTGACTGCGGCGGCGCACTTTCCCGCAATGGCCCGTAGGAGCGGCTTCAGCCGCGAGGGCTTGCTCCCGGCTGAAGCCGGTCCTACAGCCGGTGCTACCTCCTGAAAATCAATGTGCCTTCGCCGACGCAACAGCCGCAGGCTTCAACACCAGCCACAACGCCACTGCGATCAGCGCGCCGCCATACAGGTGCGCCATGGACAGCGGCTCATCCAGCAGCAACGCGCCCCACAGCACGCCAAATGGCGGGATCATGAAGGTTACGGTCATGGAGCTGAGCGGGCCGATGCTGCTCATCAGGCGGAAATACAGAATGTAGGCGAACGCCGTGCAAATCAGGCCCAACCCAAGCAGCGACAACCACACGTTAATACCACCCCAAGTCGCCGGAGGATCGGTGAACACTCTATAGCCGAACAATGGCAGAAGCAGCAGAGTCGCGCCGAGCATGCTGCCCAGCGCCGAAAGTCGACTGTCCAGACCGCCTTGCTGATCCAGCCAGCGTCGGGTCAGGAATCCTGCGAACGCGTAGCAGGTCGTCGCCAGCAGGCAGGCCAGTGCGCCGGTCAGCAATTCCAGATTGAATGCCACCGGCCCTGCGCGCGTCAGGATCCCCACGCCAACCAGGCCGAGGAAGACGCCAATGATTTTCACCGTCGAGAGTTTTTCGCTGAAGAACAGGCCGCCGACCAGGACGCCCATCAGCGGCGTAGTCGCGTTGAAGATCGACGAATAACCGGCTGGCATGACCTGCGCCGCCAGCGAATACATGGTCGCTGGCAGCCCGGAGTTGATCACGCCCAGCATCATGCAGGTCTTGAGCTTGCCGCGAAAATCCCAGTCGATGCGCATCAGCCAGAGAATGACCAGGAGCCCGACCGCCGCAATCGATACGCGAAAAAAGGCAGTGGGCACGGTGCCTAGCACCGGCGCGATGATGCGCATGAACAAAAAGCTCGCGCCCCAGATCGCGGCGAGCGCGATCAGGCGAATAATGTCGGCGGGTTTCATGGAAAGTCTTCCTTGGCAGAAGGCCGGGAGTTTTACCGGGAGGCGAGGGCGGTTGCAATCTTTGCTGACGATTTTGCTCACCCGTCCAGATGTCTCAGGCGCTGCTAAGCTGCGGCATACGAATCCAGCAGAGATCCCCAAATGTCCACGCCATGGCCCGCCGCTGATATCGCTCGCATGATCCTGGACGGTTTCGATGATTATCGGGAGGATTTTCGGCAGATCGCTGACGGTGCCCAGTCTCGTTTCGAGCAGGCGCTGTGGCAGGAAGCCCAGCGCGCTTCGGCGGCGCGGATCAGTCTCTATGAAGAGAAGGTCAACCAGACCATCAAGACCCTTGGATCCGCCTTCGCCGCCGAGCAATTGCTCAACGTGACGTGCTGGCCGCTGGTCAAAAGCGCTTACATTCAGCTGATTGATGTGCGGCTGGACGACGAACTCTCGGAAACCTGGTTCAACTCGATTTTCTGCGGGCTGTTCAGTCATGACCTGATCAGCGACGGCTGCATGTTCATCCACACCACCCGACCGACCTTGCGCCATCACGAGCGCGCCGCCCAGACGCGGACCTTTCACCCGCAAGGTGATTTGTCCGGCATGCTGGAGCAGATTTTCAGCGCCTACCGGTTCAGCGTTCCCTACGCCGATCTGCCCGGCGACCTGCAACGACTGGAAGCCCAGTTGCGCGAGAGCCTGCCCGACTGGGTGTGCAAGGACCCGAACCTGAGCGTCGAACTGTTTTCATCGATCCTGTTTCGCAACAAGGGCGCGTATCTGGTAGGCAGGGTTTTTACCCTCGACGAGCAATGGCCGCTGGTAATTGCGCTGCTGCATCCGGAAGGTCAAGGCATCCGGATCGATGCACTGATCACCGATGAAGCCGAAGTCTCGATCATTTTTTCCTTCACCCGCTCGTACTTCATGGTGGATGTGCCGGTGCCGGCGGAATTCGTCAGCTTCCTCAAGCGCATCCTGCCGGGCAAACACATTGCCGAGCTGTACACCTCGATTGGCTTTTACAAGCACGGCAAGTCGGAGTTTTATCGCGCGCTGATCAATCATCTGGCCAGCACCGATGATCGCTTCATCATGGCGCCCGGCGTGCGCGGCATGGTCATGAGCGTCTTTACCCTGCCGGGCTTCAATACCGTGTTCAAGATCATCAAGGATCGGTTTTCGCCGTCAAAGAACGTCAACCGCGCGACAGTCATCGAAAAATACCGGCTGGTGAAAAACGTCGATCGGGTCGGGCGCATGGCCGATACCCAGGAGTTCGCCGATTTTCGTTTCCCATTGAGTAAATTCGAACCTGACTGCCTGACCGAACTGCTGCAAGTGGCGGCGTCGACTGTGCACGTGGAGGGCGACACTGTGTTGATCCGCCACTGCTGGACCGAGCGGCGCATGACTCCGCTGAATCTGTACCTGGAACACGCCAACGACGCGCAGATCCGCGAAGCGCTGGAAGACTACGGGCTGGCGATCAAGCAATTGGCCGCCGCGAATATCTTCCCCGGCGACATGTTGCTGAAAAATTTCGGCGTCACCCGTCATGGCAGGGTCGTGTTTTATGACTACGACGAGATTTGCTACCTGACCGAAGCCAACTTCCGCCACATTCCCGCGCCGCGCACCCCGGAAGACGAAATGGCCTCAGAACCCTGGTATTCCATCGGGCCGCATGACGTTTTCCCTGAGGAATTCCCGCCGTTTCTGTTTGCCGATATCAAGCAGCGTCGGCTGTTCGACAGCCTGCACGGCGAGCTGTACAACGCCGATTACTGGAAAAGCCTGCAGGACGCGATTCGCGCGGGCAAGGTGATCGATGTGTTCCCGTATCGCCGAAAGGAAAGGCCATAACGACGCCGTGAGATTTCTGTAGGAGGGAATTCATTCCCGAACAGGCCTGCGCTGATACCAGATGTCTTGGATGACTGCCCCGACGCCTTCCCGGATAAATCCGGTCCCACTGCGTTGTACGACCCCTCAATTCAAACTCACATGCCGACTCAACAACGCGCGCAGCGCCGCAGGTTTGACCGGCTTGGCCAAAAAATCCAGCCCGGCGGCGTGGACTTGCGCGATGAGCTCTGGTCGCCCGTCGGCACTGATGACCACGCCCGGCACCGGTTCTCCCAGACGAGTGCGTAGCCAGGCCATCAATTCGGTGCCGGTTTCGCCCTCGTCCAGATGGAAATCCACCAGCGCCAGTTGCGGCCGCACGCCTTGTTCCAGCAACGCTTCGCACTGCTGACGATTGCGAGCGGTCCAGACCTGGCAACCCCAGCGAGTGAGCAGGCTGTTCATGCCGATCAGGATGCTGTCTTCATTGTCGATGCACAGCACCTGCGTGCCGCCGAGCATTGGACGATCCGGCTCGCTGAATTTTTCGGCGACTGGCTTCTGGGCCCGGGCCAGCGGCACGCTGACGCTGAACACACTGCCTTTGCCGGGCCAGGAGCGGACCTGCAACGGATGGCCCAACACGCGGCACAGCCCATCGGCAATCGCCAGCCCGAGTCCCAGGCCTTTTTCGGCGCGGGTCTGGTGGCTGTCCAGACGCTTGAACTCCTCGAAAATAACCCGCTGCTTGTCCTCTGGAATACCCGGCCCACGGTCCCAGACTTCCAGATTCAAATACGTGCCACGGCGGCGCACGCCCAGCAGCACCGGGCCTTTGGCGTAGCGGAAAGCGTTGGTCAGGAAATTCTGCAGCACGCGCCGCAGCAGCTTCAAGTCGCTGTCCACCCGTAGCGATGTGCCGCGGACGCGGAATTTAATCCCTTGCTCCCGAGCCAGCGCCTTGAATTCAGCACCGAGTGGATCGAACAAGGTGTTCAGGGAAAATGGCTGGCGATCCGGGTTGATCTTGCCGTTCTCCAGACGGGAAATGTCCAGCAGATCGCTGATCAAGTCCTCGGCCGAGCGCAGCGAGCTGTCCAGATGCTGCACCAACTGTTGGGCTTCGGCGGACATTTCCCCGTCTTGATGGGACAGCGCTGCGGAAAACAGGCGAGCCGCATTTAAGGGCTGCATCAGGTCATGGCTGACCGCGGTGAGAAAACGGGTTTTCGACTGGTTGGCCGCTTCGGCGGTGCCCTTGGCATCCGTCAGCGCAACGTTCAGCTGCGACAGCTCACGAGTGCGTTCCGCGACCCGTTGCTCAAGGCTCTCGTTGGCGCCAATGAGCGCGTGTTCGGCATCGCGGAACGCGGTGATGTCGGTGAAACTCATGACAAAGCCGCCGCCGGGCATGGGGTTGCCGATCAACTCGATGACGCGACCATTGGGGAACATCCGTTCCGAGGTGTGCGCACGGCCCTGGCGCATCCAGTGCAGACGGCGGGCCACGTGAACTTCAGCTTCGCCGGGGCCGCACAAACCACGCTCGGCGTTGTAGCGGATGATGTCGGCGATGGGGCGGCCGACGCTGATCAAGCCGTCTGGATACTTGAACAGCTCCAGATAACGATGATTCCATGCCACCAGTTTCAGGGACTGATCGACAACGCTGATGCCCTGAGTGATGTTCTCGATAGCACCTTGCAGCAAAGCCCGGTTGAATTGCAGCACCTCGGAAGCTTCGTCGGCGATGCGCACCACGTCTTCGAGTTGCATCTCCCGGCCCTCGATGGCCGCCTTGACCACCGCGCGGGTCGATGACGCGCCCAGTACCCCGGCCAGCAAACGCTCGGTGTGGGCGATCCAGTCGGCGTTGGCATTCTGGTTCGGGTTGAAGCCTTTGCCCTGACGGTAGGCAAAGCGAATAAAGCTTTGGCGTGCCCGTTCCTCACCCACGAAACGCGCCGAGAGGCTGAGCAGGTCTTCGATCTGCACGGCGAGCAACGGGCGACTGCTGGGGCGTACATGGATTTCCTGACCAATGAAGCGTCCGGCCTGCCAATGCTCGGACACCCGCGTGCGGGAGATCACCGACACCCAGCCAAACAGAATGAAGTTGCCGGCCAGGGACAACACCACGCCTTGGGTCAGCGGGGTGATCGGCAGGTTCAGCGGGTTGCCGTGCAGCCAGGCCAGCAGCGGAAAGCTGCTCAACGACCAGCCCATGCCGTGGGCGGCAATAGGCAGCACCAAGGTGTAGAACCAGAGAAAAATGCCCGCAGCCAGCCCGGCGAACACCCCGCGTCGGTTGGCCTGCTTCCACCACAGCGCGCCGAACATCGCCGGGGACAGCTGAGTGATCGCGGCGAAGGCGATCTGGCCGATGGTCGCCAGACTCGCCGTCGAGCCCAGCAGCCGATAGCAGACATAGGCCAGCAACAGAATCACCACGATGCTGACCCGGCGCACCGACAGCATCCAGTGGCGAAACGCCTCGAACGGTCGTTCGGTGGTTTTGCGGCTCAACAGCCAGGGCAACAGCATGTCGTTGGAAACCATGGTCGACAGCGCGACGCTGGCGACAATCACCATGCCCGTGGCCGCCGAAGCGCCACCGATGAACGCCAGCAAGGCCAGCGACGGATGCGCATGGGCCAGCGGCAGGCTGATCACGAACGAGTCGGGCAGTACCGAACCGGGCAGCAGCATTTGCCCGGCCAGTGCAATAGGCACCACAAACAATGCCGCCAGGGCCAGATAAGCCGGGAACACCCATTTGGCCAGGCGCAGATCCTGCGGATCGATATTTTCCACCACCGTCACGTGAAACTGGCGCGGCAGGCAGACAATCGCCATCATCGCCACGCCGGTCTGCACCACCATGGAAGGCCAGTTGATGGTTTCCTTCCAGTATTGCTCCAGGCGCGGCGCGAGCATGGCCTGGTTGAACAGATCGTCGAAGCCGTCATACAGGCCGTAAGTGACAAACGCCCCGACCGCCATGAAAGCGAACAGCTTGACCAGCGACTCAAAGGCGATAGCGAGCACCATGCCGCGATGGTGTTCGGTGACGTCCAGCGTGCGGGTACCAAACAGAATGGTGAACAGCGCCAGCACCAGCGACACGATCAACGCGGTGTCCTGCGCCCGGGTGCCGGTCGCGTCCGCCACCGCACCGATCAGGATATTCACCCCGAGCACGATGCCCTTGAGCTGCAAGGCTATATAAGGCAGCACACCCATCAGACAGATCAGCGCCACCACCACCGCCAGCGATTGCGACTTGCCGTAGCGCGCGGCGATGAAGTCAGCTATGGACGTGATGTTCTCCTGCTTGCTGATCAGCACCATCTTCTGCAACACCCAGGGCGCCAGCACCATCAGCACGATCGGCCCCAGATAAATCGGCAAGAACGACCACAACTGCTCGGCCGCCTGGCCCACCGCACCGAAGAACGTCCAGCTGGTGCAATACACCGCCAGCGACAAGCTATACACCCACGCCCGCACTCGCGGCGGCAACGACGTAGTGCGCCGATCACCGTAAAAGGCGATGGCGAACATAATGGCCATATAAACCAGGGCAACGGCAGCAATCAGCCCGCTGGACAGCGACATAGAAATTCAGAGCCTCAAGGACAAGCTTGCTAGTCTCGCATGCTGGCCGGGGGTTGTAGGAGCGACTTTAGTCGAGAGCACCGAGGAGCCTGCGCTTCCGTCTTCCCGGACAAGTCCGGTCCTACTTGGCAATACACAACCCGGTAGGAGGGAACTTGTTCCCGAAGGATGCTGCTGACAACGAAATTCTGCAGCGACTTCACCGACGCCTTCCCGGACAAGTCCGGTCCCACGACGTCGCGGTCCAACTGTAGGAGCGAATTTATTCGCGAGGGGGGGGCGGTAATTGCTCTGAAGGTATCGCCCTTTTGAACCTGCCAAGATCAGCACGTCGGCGACCCTTGTAGGGTAATTCCTTAAACAAAAGTAGGACCAATCTGCTTTTCCTGTCCCTGTATTGCGGGCGCTTTTCCGACCCCGCATCGTCGCCCCTTTCTGCACAACGAAAGGATAGCGAGCAGATGTCCGATGCAATTACCCGACTCCTTGACCTGCCCACGCTGGACGCGCCTCGGGAGGAACACGGGCAATCGATGATCTTCATCATTGATGCGTTCCATACCAAGCCAGCCTGGGGTGTAACCCAACTACAAATGCAAGGCCACCCCTTTAATTACGAACTGCTTTGGTTCGGCACGGCATTGAAGGACCACGCCCTGAAAGGCCCCACCTGGTTCGTTCTGCCGCCAACGGGAGTGGCGGGCATGGCCCAGGTTTGTCATCAGCGCCCCAAAGGCATCGCCCTGCGTTGTCGTGATGCCGAAGCAGCGCTGGCCCACGCCCGCAAATTGATGGCAATGCCGCTGGGCAGATCAAACATTCTAAGTTTCTACAACCCGGTGCACTGGACTGCGCTGGCGATGGAAGCGGGCGACAACCTCGGTTGCCTGCTGGGGCCATGGGATGCGGTTTATACCCCCGCACCAAGCCTCAAGCCGGATGCCAATCGCTGGCATGAGTGGCGAGTCGATACGCCGGTCGCAGCCGATTCCTGCACCTGGCCGCTGGCCTTTCCTGACAGCGTATTCACCACCTTCAAGGACGTGCGCTGGGTGTATTGGCTGCGGGAAAACCCGAACCATTTCGGCGGCGTGCCTGACAGCGAATTGCCGAGGCTGGCACGTAATCTCGACTTCCTCGTCAAGCATCGCATCGGCGTCGACGAAGACCTGCTGGAAATTCCCCACCTGATCATTCACGGCGAGCTGGCCGACCGAACCGACCTGCTGCCGATTCTTGCTTCATCCGAACGACCACACCGCAAAGTCGCGCAACTGCTGGAGGCCGTGCAGCCATGAACACGCAAACCTATGTCGTCCAGCAGGACGACACCCTGAGCACACTTGCCCAACGTTTCGGCAGCAGCGTCAGCCAACTGCGCGAGCTGAACCCCTTCATCAACAATCCCAACTACATTCGTGCCGGCTGGACGCTGCAAATCCCGGCACCGGGCAGTGAAGTGGCTGCGACGGAGCTCGAACCTCCCGTAAGTAAAGTCCTCAAGCTGGAGCCAACACCGGAAAGCGCGGAACACGGCACCACCAACTTTTGTGGCGAGCAGGACTGCAACAAGAGCAATCACTATTACGACATTCTTTACGAAGTCGGGCAGGACAGCTTCTGGCTGATGCGCGAGCACACGCTGGACGTACTGGTTAAAGCAGCGGACAGATTGAAAAAAGCCGTCGTCACCACCGACGCGGATTCGCGCCTCAAGGCGCTGGACGAGCGCGGGTTGATGGACTTTTTCCTGGTGCCGAAGTTAAGCAGCTTTCTGGATGCGGGTAAGAGTCAGAGGTATCACGAGCTTGAAAAGAAGCTGAAAGAACTCGGGGATGAAATCAGGCAGATCGGCTCACTGGAAACCTCGGATTTTGGCCGGGAATATATGTGTAAGCCTGCTTTTGCCATCCACACACCAGAAGAACTCCAGCGAAAAAAACGCGACTTCAGAGAGATGGACAATGAAAGATTCGTCCTTAAGGCTGAAGCTGAACAACAGGCGCTGAAGGAAGGCTACCGTTTCGTCGGCTCGGAATTGTTCAGCCCTGAAGCCATTGAAATGGAAAAAATTATTCAGGCCTACCTCAAGCAACGGCAGAACTTGATCGATGGCAAGATCCCCGATTTCAAACAAGAGGAAATCGACCAGTTTCGCAAAGTCCACGCCAAACTGGTGGCTGATCTGGACGCTGGAAAATACGACCCAAACATCAATCTGGCCGAGTGGGTTAGAGAATCCGAAAGTTTGTTCCGCTATTCGGAATTCACCAAAACATTAATGCGAGCAGCGGCCTATGGCATTGCCTTGCCCGAATTCGCCTTGCATAACCCTGACGAGGATATTTCCTGGGGCATCAAGCGCTATCGGGATTACCACGAGCTGCTCAAGAACAAAGCCGACCTGGAAAAAAATATTGAAACCAGTTTTGACACTTGGCTGCGGGTTGGCCGGCAACAGCCACCAAGCAGCCTGTTCGAGCAAGAAAAGTGCCAATGGCGGGATCTGGAAAACAAGGAAAAGGCGCTCAAACAGGACGCTGAAGACATCATCCGCGCCCGAAAACCGGCCTTGCACCTGCTCTGGAATCCGGAAACGTTCGAGCCAAAACCTGTACAGCGTCTGGTACGCAGTAACTTTCCCCTGCGAGAAATCAGCGTGCCGACTGAACGCGCACGTCTTAGCCATCTCAGCTTCAAGGATCTGCGCAATAGCCTGGGGACACAGGAGCAAAAGACCCTCCAGGAAGATCTGGCCAAGATCGCCGCCGAGGCAGGCAACCCCGATTTCAAAATCGACGCTGGCAACCTCAGCGACGGCGACGCGCTCGACTATTGGTTCATCCATATGGACGCCAGACGCCTGAAAATCCAGGATGACTGGTTCGACACGTCCGGTTTTTTCGCCCCTGGGCGATTTAAGGCGTACCTCAAAGCGCAGGGTTTCTATATCGAGAACCTGCGTGATGACGCCGAGTTCGAGGCGTGGGGCAATGGCCTCAAGCAAATGCTCTTCAAGAAAAACCCTCTCGGCCCCCTGCGTCTGGTGGATAACAGCCCGCAAGCGCGCTTGATTCGCTGCCTCACACCACCGCAAAGCAATTTGCACAGCGGCGCCACGGCCAAAGGCTTCGAACTCAGCTTGAGCAAAGGCGCCAGCGCCAGTGTCGAGGCATTTCTGAACATCAACCTCGCGCGGGGCGAAGTCGAACTGCTTCAGTTCGAACTCCCCAAACGCACCCAGGCCACCTCCGTTAAAGCGAAATATATAAATTTCAACCAGCAGGAATCTGAAGTCGACCTTGGCCGCTTCTGCCTGGAAGGCGGCATCAAAGCCTGGGGATTCGCCGGCGCGTCCATGCTGCTTAGCTCCAACATGGCCCTCAAACCCAGCGACAGTAAAAACGACGTTGAACTGGACACCAGCCGCGACGCTCAGCGCGGCATCACCCGCGTCGACGTGTACGGCCTGCCCAACGTGCGTGCGGACGAAGTCATCAGCGCCAATCTCAACCTGTTCGCAGGTGTGCAAGCGGGCATCAAGATCAGCGGCAGCTTGCAATGGGCACCTCCCCAAGACCTGCTGACCGCCCGCAGCGTGCAGCCTTATAACGAGCTGGACCCCAGCAAAAAAGACTGGCTGGCCGTTGCGTCCCTGGGTGCCAACCTCAGTGCCGCCGCTGGCGTGGGTGGTAAAGGTGAATTCAGCCTGTCCCTGCAAAACGGTCAGATCATCCTGCGTCTCAAAGCCGCGCTCATCGCCGGAGTCGGCGCCGACGGCGATTTCAGCTTCGTCCTCGGCTACAAAGCCCTGGTGCACTTCCTCGATATATTCAACCGGGAGTTGATCAGAAACGAATACCACAAACTTGACTGGATCATGCCAGAGGCGTTTGAGTATTTTGCTAAAGCGCAGGTGTTGCATGCTGTTGGGGTGGATCTTCAATGGTTGTTTTTGTTGGGGTATAACAAGGTTAAATCGCTGTTTGACGCGATGACGGCGGGGGATCGGGCAGGGGTTATGGCGTTGCAGGTTGCTGCGACTCATAGGAAATTAGAAATCCAGGAGTGGTATGCAACATTAACGCCTGAAGGACTCGGCTCTTTGCTGAATACCCTAATTCAGGCGCCTGCCGCTATGGATAATTTAGCAGCGGTCGCAATAGATGGGGTGATAACGCAAACTTTCAATACTGAGGAAATGCATTCTCTTCAGCAACGAGCTATCGCAGTTGTTCTAGGCGCAATTGTAAAACATGGAAGCACACCATCACTAGCATCCGCACAGAGAAAATTCGAAGAGGCCATCATCCGTTTGGGGGGATTCGAAAAGCCGTTTTCAGATATGCCCTGTTATAGAAATAATGTTGAGCGCTTGGATAAGTTTATGTCTAAAGTGCTATCGATCGACACTGGTGAAAATCTGGTAGTGCGCGAGCGGTATTTCAATTACAGAGATTTGCTAGGAGCTGACGCCGATAAGAAGCTTAATGCGTATTGTTCTTTCGATGTAAAGAGTTTTTTTAAACTCAAAAAATAAAGGATCGGGATTGCTATGAAGCTCATTTGTGTATTGTTAGCAGTGTTCTGGGCTGGTGGAACAATGGCAGGGCTAACTGCGGAGCAACAGGAGGCCAAAATCAAAGGGATGTATCTCTATAATCTTATCCGCCACGATGAGGCCCAAGCCTCTTTGAAACTCGCCGCAGATGCAGGGGATGTTGACGCGCAATATTACCTCGCTGAAATCATCCGTCAGGGCAAGATGATGATGACTGTAGAGGCTAGCAAGTTGTACGAGTCTGCAGCTAAACAAGGCAGTGTTGATGCCATGATCAGATTGGCGAACGTAAAAAATGATCTATGCGTTATTACTGGCAGTTGTCCTCTGACTGCTCATGCCCCGAATGAGTGGGCACATGAAGCGCGAAAAATAGCAGAGGCCAAGGCAAAAGATGGTGATAATGAAGCGATGCGTCAGTTATTTAGCCTGACAGGGGAGTTAAAGTTTTTATTTCAGGCTGCGGAGGCTGGAAATGGCGAAGCGCAATATAGGCTTGCAGGCCTGTATCGCGAAGGGTTCGGTTTTTTTATTTTACCCAATAACAGGGCGAAAGAAGTTGAAAAATGGCTATTACGCTCCGCTGAAAGCGGAAATCCGCATGCCATGAATAGCTATGCTAATCTCTTATTGCGCAGAGATGATAAGAAAAAAGCGGGTATTTGGATTGAAAAAGCTGCGCAGGTTGGACATGTCGGTGCGATGTCTTCTTACATCGCCTATACCGCGCATATGCCTAATGCGGTTGATTATCCTCTTGATTACGTAAAGGCTTATGGCTTGGCGTTATTGTTCAGCAGTGCCAGATTCGATACCTCGGATCTAAGTTTTTCCGCGAAAATTCTAGCAAAAATTGCACCTGAAATGAGCCAAAAACAGCTAGATGATGCGAAATTTTTTTCGGAGCAATGGGCGAAAATTTACCCGGCATTGTCTGAGTTTCGGCCAAAATACACGTATTGAATATCTTGCTTTTAGATGGTTGGCGGGTGATATGAGTTGTTTGATGTTTGGGGTTTTAGACTTTGAAAGTATTTAATATCCGTTTGGGCGTTTTTATTTCGCTTGGAGGCCTCATTTTTCAGTCGCTCGCTATGGCTGTACTTGCCCCAGATCAGGTTGGCGCGAAAGTAAAAGGTGCCTTTCTATATAATCTTAATCGACACACTGACGCGGTACCTTTTTTAAAAATCGCCGCGGAAGCAGGTGATCGGGAATCACAATATTTCTTGGGCGAAGTGTTGAGAAAACGGGCCACATTTGTGAATGATCTGTCAAAGCATTGGTTTGAATTGGCTGCTCATCAAAATGATGTCTATGCCATGATGCGGCTGTTCAAGACGAGCGATGAGGTGTGCAGATATCTGAATAACTGCGCTCCTGAAACGAGAAGCCCTAAGCATTGGCGCGAGACAGCGCACGCATTTGCTATGGCCCGTGCGGCCAAAGGTGACGGGGAGGCGATGTATCAATTATATTTGATGAGCGGTGAGTTTGATTGGCTTATAAAGTCAGCTGAAGCGGGCTTTGGTGAGGGTCAATATTGGCTTAGTGTTGAATATAGACAAGGAGAGGGCTTTTTTATCGTTCCCGGCAGGCGGCTCAAAACTGCTGATAAGTGGTTGGTGGCTGCTGCCAATTCGAATTACGTACCAGCTATTGAAGAGCTGACTACGCTCCTGGCTGAACGAAATGATATTGCTGGAATTATGTATTGGACGGAACGGGCTGCAAAAGCAGGCGGTATTGAAGCGACAGTCGACTTGGCTGCGTGGATGACTGATACCTCAGATTATTTGAAGCTTCCCCTGGATTTGGTTAAGGGTTATGGACTCATGTTAGTTGTTGCGCAGGCAGAGCTTCCGAGCAGGAGGGGAATTGATGAAAGGCAGCTGAAGGAGCTCGAAAGGCGTATGGAGCCTGAGCAAATAACGGCAGGCAAAGCTTTCGCGGAGGAAAGGAAAAAAACAAATGCGCCGCTTTCGCGCTTTCCCATTAGGTACGGGTTGTAGTTCGAGTCGTCATTCTCTCGTACATTTATAATCATTCACCCCAAGCTGCCCATTTTCAGAGGATCCTGCGGTGCGCACATGGTTCGTCAGTTGTGTTTCGTTTTGCTGGTTTTTCTTCAGCCCGTTATCGTTATCCCAAATTTCCTTCGATCTCGAATCCGCTAAGAAACAAGGCCTGATTTTGTACAACATGTCGTTAGGAAAACAGGTTAATAATCAGGCAGCACCGCTGATCGAGGTAGCGGCAAAGGCAGGCGATCCTGAATCCCAATATTACATGGGTGAAATTGAGCGGCAGAAATCAATGTTCATGACTTCTGAGGCACAGCTTTGGTACCAAAAAGCTGCTGGTCAAGGAGACATATATTCGATGCTTCGTTTGGCTACCGCGGATAACAAGCTTTGTCAGTTGCTGAAGAACTGCGGATTGGCAGTTAAAACGTCTGAAGAATGGGCTGATTCGGCTCGCATTTTAGGGGAGCAGCGCGCTAGCCAGCGCAACGGCGAAGCCATGTTTCAACTTTATTTATTGACTGGTGATCTGGACTGGCTCGTCAAGTCTACGGATGCTGGCTTTCCTGAAGGGCAGGACTGGTTAGCCGTTCAATATCAGGAAGGAGCCGGATTTTTTCTGATTCCCGGCAAGCGCGACGAAGAAATTGAGCGGCTGTTTCGCGCTGCGGCTCATGCGGGATATGTTCCCGCGATGGGTAACCTGGCCATGTATTTGCTCTCAAAGAAAGACTTGGTAGGTGCCGGTAATTGGATCAAGGCAGCCGCCGAACATGGCCATTTTGGTGCGGTTAGTAGTTATGGCGCTTGGAGCGCCCATGCGCCAGATCGAGTTGGTTTACCGCTGGATTTGGTAAAAGCTTATGGGTTGATATATTTATTGGCTGAAGCCGAGCCAGGTGCGTATGGCTACGGTGAAAGAAAGTTGAAAAAAATTTCCGACATGATGAGTGACGAACAAATAGAAGCTGGAAAAGCTTTCGCTGAAGAATGGAAGAAAACCCACCCGCCATTGTCTAGGTTTTTGCCTAAATATGGATTTTAAAGCTTATTAATAATCGTGCGTGTAAATCTCAACTATATAGAAGTATGTGAAATGCTTAAATTAGGATGGTGGTAGAGGTGAATCATGTATCAATAATTATCGGCATGTTAATGGTTGTGAGCGCCTTTGACGTTTTTGCAGCATTGAATGCTGATCAGATATCAGCCAAAAATAAAGGTCTATATCTCTATAATCTTATTCGTCACGAGGAAGCGATACCTTATCTCAAACCTGCCGCAGACGCAGGGGACGTTGATGCGCAATATTATCTTGCTGAAATAATCCGGCAGGGCAAGATGATGATGACCGAAGAGGCATACAAACTGTATGAGTCGGCGGCAAAACAAGGCAGTGTTGATGCCATGATCAGGTTGGCAGATACAAAGGATGATTTGTGCGTCATTGCCGGGAGCTGTCCACTCGGTGAGCACACCCCGGATGAGTGGTTTCGAGAGGCCCAAAAAACTGCGGAAGCCAGAGCGCAAAGCGGCGACAATGAGGCAATGCGGCAGTTATTCGGATTGACTGGAGAATTAAGGTTTTTGATTCAGGGGGCCGAAGCAGGAAATGGTGAAGCGCAATACAAGCTTTCGAGCCTCTATGACGAAGGCTTGGGTTTTTTCATCTTTCCCGGTAGTAGGGAAAAGGAGGCAGAAAAATGGCTGGCACGATCTGCTGAAAGTGGTTATCCGCGGGCCATGAACGACTATGGGCATCTTTTGGTGGGGCGTGGAGAGAAAAAAAATGGAGGTGAATGGATAGAGAAAGCCGCAAAAACTGGTTATATGGGGGCTTTGTCATCGTACTTGGTGTATACAGCGCATATGCCTAATAAAGTTGATTATCCCCTTGATTATGTGAAGGCTTACGGTTTGGCATTGTTGTTTCGTGACTCAGAGCCGGAAACGTCCAATCTAAGCTTTGGCAAAAAAATGCTCGCAAGAGTCGCACCTAAAATGAACCAACAGCAAATAATTGATGCTCAATATTTTGCTGAGCAGTGGAAAAGGAACTATCCGCCTTTATCCGAATTTCGACCGAAATATACGTACTGAGTGTCAAGTATTAGGGAGGCATGGCTGTGAGTTCGTCCTTGATCAATAGGTTGTCTGTGTTTGCTTTGCTTGCCATCACGTCTTTTGTGTGGGCGCAGCCTTCGAGCAAGCTCCAATCAATAAAGGAGGAGGGGCTGGCTTTATATAATATGCACTTTGATGCTGAAGCCGTGCCACTGCTCGAATTGGCCGCGCAAGCAGGCGATCCGGAAGCGCAATACTATATGGGCGAAATTCAGCGACAAAAAACCATGTTTATGAGTCTTGTCGCCCAGCGCTGGTATGAAAAGTCCGCAGATCAAGGTGACATCTATGCGATGCTTCGTCTTGCTACTGCGGATAATACTGTCTGTAAACTATCAGAAAACTGCGCCTCTTTCGTTAAAACACCTGAGCAGTGGGGCAATTTAGCCCGAAACTTGGGGCGCCAAGGTGCCGCTCAAGGTGACGGCGAAGCCATGTTTCAGTTATACCTTTTGACAAGTGATTTTGGCTGGTTGATTAAATCTGCTGAAGCCGGTTTTCCTGAGGGGCAAAACTTGCTGGGGCTTTACTATCAGGAGGGAAAAGGCATTTTTCTCATTCCCGGAAAACGTGAAAAGGAAATTTAACGTCTTTTTCGCGCCGCTGCAGAGTCAGGGTATGTTCCGGCAATGGGCAATCTGAGCGGGCTGTTGCTCGCCAGGAATGATATCAAGGGCCTCGGATACTGGATTGAAGCTGCTGCAAAGCGCGGCCATTATGGCGCAATGACCAGTTACGCCGCTTGGACTGCTCATATGCCTGATGAAGTTGGTTACCCATTGGATATGGTTAAAGCCTATGGCCTAACGCTGTTATTGGCACAAGCCGATCCTGGAACCTGGAGGAAGACCTACGGCGAAAAGGCGCTGGAGGAAGTTGGCGCGTTGATGAATCTCGAACAGATCGAAGCAGGCAAAGCCTTCGCCGAAGACTGGAAGAAAACCCATCCGCCGTTATCCAGATTTCTACCTAAGTATGGTTATTGATCGATTTTTTTTGGCCTAGGTGATGCGGGTAGTTTCTCCATGACGCTCTGAGTCGGATTTAAACTCGAATCGCGAACAAGTTCGCTCCTACAGCGGATTTTGCTGGTCCGCTGTAGGAGTGGACGTGCCTTGGATCAATCTCTGAACTTATCCAACCTCACTTCCATCACCTCCAGCACATCACAACTGTCCTGCAACAACAGACAAGCCGCCTGTGCAACATGGGCGAGGTGTTTTTCGTCGGGGTCTTTGAGGTCTGTGGTGCTCAGGCAGGCCATGAGGTTTTTCACGGCGGTCAGGCGTTCGACGGCGCAGTGGTGCAGGTCGGGGAAGGGCGCGTTTGGGTTGATGAAGAGGACGGTTTTTGGGTTTTGATTCAGCGGGATGTATTGGGTCATGAAAAAGCTCCACAGGGTAGTTTTAGACCTGTCGCCCGTTTCGTCGCCAAACAAAACTGGGTGACAGCTGTACGCAGGTTGGCGAACCGGTCATACCCACCCGGCAGACCCGAAGGTCTCCCACGCACAGCCGTCATGAATGTCGCCCACACAAGGTGAAGACAACTGAGCATTAAAAACTGTTGCATAGGTATGGGCCGGATCGCCAAATCCGGTCGCTGATTTGCAGCGACGGGGCGAATCATAGGGAGATGGTTTGTTCGGTGCAACCGCTGGCCGGATGATGGCGGGTTCGTTGGATCGTGTTTTGTTGAGGTTCAGGGCGACAGCACCGACGCCCTCCCGGATGAATCCGGTCCCACGACATAGCGCGGGCTCGTTGGAGCGAGGCTTGCCCGCGAAAGCGTCCGGTCAGTCGACGGCGTATTGATGGGTGAATCGATTCGCGGGCAAGTCGGAACGCCGCTCGCTCGCTCCAACGGGATCGTGTTTTGTTGAGGTTCAGGGCGACAGCACCGACGCCCTCCCGGATGAATCCGGTCCTACGACGTCGCGCGGGTTCGTTGGAACGAGGCTTGCCCGCGAATCAGGCGCCTTGGTCAACCAGCCCCATCGCGTTATCGTTCTTCGGGGACAAGTCCCCTCCTACCGGTTGGGTAAGCTTTGGTAGGACCGGACTTGTCCGGGAAGGCGTCGGGTTTGCCAAAGAGATCTTCAGCGCTTGCTCCAGCGTCTTCGGGGACTCGCTCCAACGGGATCGTGTTTTCTTGAGGTTTCGGGCCACCAGCGCCAACGCCTTCCCGGATAAATCCGGTCCCACGGGATTTTGCTCACTCGATAAAACCGGATTTCCCTGCACAATCAGAAACGTCCTATCGACATAACGTAAACGAACGTCTTCAATGTGGCTCGCACTGGATCAAGACCTTCCAATCGCAACGCTATTCAGGACCACGGACGATGAGCCACCCGTCACAATTCACGCTGTTAGGGAAACGCCGCTTCCTGCCGTTTTTCATTACTCAGTCCCTTGGGGCATTCAACGACAATGTGCTCAAGCAGTCGTTGATCCTGGCGATTCTCTACAAGCTGGCTATCGAGGGCGATCGTTCGATCTGGGTCAATTTGTGCGCGCTGCTGTTCATCCTGCCGTTTTTCCTGTTCTCGGCGCTGGCCGGGCAGTTTGGCGAGAAGTACGCCAAGGATGCGTTGATCCGTCTGATCAAGCTGGGCGAGATCGGGATCATGCTGGTGGGGGCGGCGGGTTTTCTGTTCGGGCATTTGTGGCTGATGCTGCTGGCGCTGTTCGCCATGGGTACGCACTCGGCGCTGTTCGGGCCGGTGAAGTATTCGATCCTGCCGCAGCACCTGCGCGAAGAGGAACTGGTGGGCGGTAACGGTCTGGTGGAGATGGGCACGTTTCTGGCGATCCTGGCCGGCACCATCAGCGCCGGGGTGATGATGTCCGCTTCGGGCTACGCGCCGCTGGTTGCCAGCGTCATGGTGTTGGTGGCGTGCCTGGGTTATCTCGCCAGCCGCAGTATTCCCCGTGCGGCCGCCGCGACGCCGGAAATGAAAATCAACTGGAATATCTTCAGCCAGTCCTGGGCCACCTTGCGCATGGGCCTGAACCAGACGCCAGCGGTGTCGCGCTCGATTGTCGGTAACTCGTGGTTCTGGTTTGTCGGCGCGATCTACCTCACGCAGATCCCGGCCTACGCCAAGGAGTGGCTGTACGGCGACGAAACCGTGGTGACGCTGATTCTGACCGTGTTTTCCATCGGCATTGCCGCAGGTTCGATGCTTTGCGAGCGTTTGTCCGGGCGTAAGGTGGAGATCGGTCTGGTGCCGTTCGGCTCTATGGGGCTGACGGTGTTTGGTTTGCTGCTGTGGTGGCATTCGGGACAGATGCCGCAGAACGTCATGGCCAATGACTGGCTTCAGGTGCTGTCCTTCAGTCAGGCGTGGTGGGTGCTGATCGATATTCTGGGCATCGGCGTCTTCGGCGGCTTTTATATCGTGCCGCTGTACGCACTGATTCAGTCGCGCACCCTGGAGAGCGAGCGCTCCCGGGTGATTGCCGCCAACAACATTCTCAACGCGCTGTTCATGGTGGTTTCGGCGCTGGTGTCGATCCTGCTGCTCAGCGTCGCCAAGCTGTCGATCCCGCAGTTGTTTCTGGTCATCTCGCTGATGAACATCGCGGTCAACACTTACATCTTCAAGATCGTGCCCGAGTTCACCATGCGCTTCCTGATCTGGCTGCTCAGCCATTCCATGTACCGCGTCGAGCATCGCAACCTTGAGTTGATTCCCGATGAAGGCGCAGCGCTGCTGGTTTGCAATCATGTGTCGTTCGTCGATGCGTTGCTGATCGGCGGCGCGGTGCGGCGGCCGATTCGCTTCGTGATGTATTACAAAATCTATAACCTGCCGGTGCTCAACTTCATTTTCCGCACCGCCGGGACGATTCCGATTGCCGGGCGTAATGAAGATTTGCAGATTTACGAACGAGCGTTCAGCCGGATCGCCCAGTACCTCAAAGACGGCGAACTGGTGTGTATCTTCCCGGAAGGCAAGCTGACCGGCGACGGCGAAATCGATGAGTTCAAAGGCGGCATGATCAAGGTGCTGGAACAGACTCAGGTGCCGGTGATTCCGCTGGCATTGCAGGGTTTGTGGGGCAGCTTTTTCAGTCGCGATCCGAACAAGGGCGTGTTTCGGCGCTTGTGGTCACGGGTCACCGTGGTTGCCGGGCCAGCGCTGGCGGCCGACGGTTCGGCACCCGCGCAGGCTCGGGAACAAGTGGCGCTGCTGCGCGGAAGCCAGCGCTGAAGCCATTTTTAATCAGTGTTTGAGCAGCCATTCGTCGATGGCCGCATAAACGCCGGGGATCGCTTCGCTGATGCCGCTCATGCGCAGGAAGTCATGAGTCAGGCCGTGCTGAATGTTCTGGGTCACCGTCGTGCCGGTGGCACTGAGCAGTTCGGCGTAGGCCACGCCTTCATCAAACAGCGGGTCGTATTCGGCCAGGCTTATATAAGCGGGCGCCAGCGGCTTGAGGTCTTCGACCAGCAACGGCGACATTCGCCAGTCGCTGCGTTGCGCCGGATCGGGACTGTAATGCTGGTAAAACCACTGCAGGGTTTCACTTTCGAGCAGAAACCCTTCGTCATAACGCTGATGGGACGCTCGCGTTCGCGAGGCGTCGGTCACCGGATAGAAGAGTAATTGCGCCTTGGGCCGCAGCTGAATGCTCCGCGGTGCAAGCACGGCGCTGATCGCCAGTACCGTGGCCAAGGTTGCACCGACGCTATCACCGGCGACGCTGATGTGGCGGTTGTCGATGTCGAGGTTCGCGGCGTGTTCGGCCAGCCAGTTGGCGGCGTCCAGGGCGTCATTGACCGCCGTGGGGAAGGGCGCTTCCGGCGCCAGACGATAAGCGGGTGCGAGTACCGATTGGCGACCACTGGCAGCCAGGCGACGGCATATCGAATCGTGGGAATCCAGGCTACCCACCACATAACCCCCGCCGTGAAAGTACAGAATTCCCGGTTGTGGCGTCGGTTCTTGCTGCGCCACGCGGTACAGCCTCGCCTTGATGTGCTGGCCATCACGGGTCGGGATCGACAGCGTGCTGACCTCGATGGCGGCGGGCGGGCAAGGGTCGAGCACTTGCGAAGTCTGTTCAAATTCGGCGCGTGCCTGTTCGACACTCAGCTCGTGCATGGGGCGACTTTTGCCGCTCAGGCGCCCCATCTGCGCCAATTCCAGAAAACCTTCGAGGTCGGGGTCCAGAGGCATTGCGTGTTCCTTTCGTCGTCTATTGAGTGACCGGTTCCGCAGCGGACAGCACCTGCAGCAGGCCATTGAGCAGCGTTGGGTGATTGAGCAACTGGTAATGCCCGGCCGGAATGCGAATGTTCGCCACGGCACCGCTGATCCGTGGATGTTCGGCATCGCTGGCGCTGGCCGCCCACCAGCAATGGGCGGTGCTCGCGGTGCGGGGCAGGGCGTCGATCTGGCGTGACAGCACCTTGAGTTTCATGGCAACGCAGAAGGTGTGCGCCAGTTCGTCGCTGCCGATGCTGGCGTAGGCCGAATTCGCCGACATACCGGACTGGATGCTGCCGATCAGGCCTTGCAGCGCATCGACGTTGCGACTCACACCCAGGTCGAACGCTGGCAGTTGCTCTGCCGACACGCCGAGGATCACTGCGAGGAAACTGCGCAGGTCGGCGTTCCAGTCATCTTCGACATCGGTTTGTCCGGCGCTGGGCACAAAGCTGTCCACCAGACCGAGAAACTCGACGCACTGGCCCTGGTTTTCCAGTTCCTGAGCTACCAGCACGGCGAGGGTTCCGCCCAGCGACCAGCCCAGCAAATGATAGGGGCCGTCGGCCTGTTTCTGACGAATGTACTGCGCGTAGTCGATGGCCATGGCCGCAAGGGATTCATCCTGCCAGTCGCGCTGCAACAACATGCGGCATTGCAGGCCGTAGACGCTGCGCTTGCCATCCAGCCGCCGGGCCAGCGGCTCGTAATCGAATACGGTGCCAAAGCCCGCGTGCAGGCAGAACAAGGCTGGCGCGTTGCTGGTGCGGCTGTTGAGCAGCAACAAAGGGTCGAGGTTTTGCCCTTCGTCCGGATTGCCATCCAGTGTAAAGCCGGACAGCTCGGCGATGGTCGGTTTACTGATCATGTCACGCAGTTTCAACTGCACCGGCAAACCGCTGGCGCGCACTTTGGACAGTACTTTGAGGATGCGCAGGGAATCGCCGCCCAACTCGAAGAAGTTATCGGTGACGCCAATTTGATCGACCTCCAGCACCTCTCGCCAGATCGCGGCCAAACCCCGCTCGACATCGTTGCGCGGGGCGATGAACTCACGGCCCTTGAATTGCGGATCCGGCAAGGCCTTGCGATCCAGCTTGCCGTTGGCATTCAGCGGGAATTCGCTGAGCGTGAGGATCTGCGCCGGCACCATGTAATCCGGCAAGTCAGTTTGCAGCTCGCTGCGCAAACGCTGGCCAAGGTTGGCTTGCGCAACTGCGACGACATAGCCGATCAGCTGTTTACCCGCTGCGCTTTCCCGCGCCACCACCACGGCATCCTGCACCCCCGGCATGGCGCGCAAGCGTGCTTCGATCTCGCCGAGTTCGATGCGGAAACCGCGAATCTTCACCTGATTGTCCAGCCGCCCGAGGTAATCGATAACCCCGTCGGCACGCTGGCGAACCCGGTCGCCGGTGCGGTACAAGCGGCCGCCATCGCTGGCGAACGGGTCGGCGACGAAGCGCTCGGCGGTCAGGCCGGGACGACGGTGATAACCCCGCGCCACGCCCTGGCCGCCGATGTACAACTCACCGGCCACGCCGACGGGCAACGGGTTCAGCGCTTCGTCGAGCACATACAAACTGCGCTCGCCGACTCGCGTACCGATGGGCGCATACACCGCGCCACAGGTGGCCTGCACGTCGACCTTCCACAACAGCGGCGTAACCACCGTTTCCGTTGGCCCGTAGCCATTGGTGAGGAACTGCGGCTTGAGAGCGCGCTTGACCCGTTCGAAGTTGGCGTCGGCCACGGCGTCGCCGCCGAAGCAATAAATACGCACGGGCGGAGGCGGCTGGTCCTGGGTTTCCGCGTATTCGGCCAGTTGTTGCAGGTAGGCGGGCGGGAAGCAGGCGATGCTGATCCGGTGGGCGTGCAGTGCTTGCCAGGTTTCTTCCGGGGTCCATAGGTGATTGTCGCGCACCACCAATTCGCCGCCGCTGAGCAATGTCGACAGCCAGCGTTCCTGGGCGCCGTCGAAGGCGAAGGACATGAACAGCAATTCCCGGGTCTGCTCGTCCATGTCGTAGCGTTCGGCAATCGCCTTGCAATGCATGCGAATCTGCCCATGACTGACCGCCACGCCTTTGGGCTGGCCGGTCGAGCCGGAGGTGTAGATCAGGTACGCAAGGTTGGATTCCTGCACCTGGTTGATCGGGCAGGTGTGCGGCAGCGAACCGAGCTCAAGGGCGTCCAGGGCGAGCACATTCGGCGCGAGTGCGGCAAAGCGCTCCCGCAAGCTGCTGTGGGTGATCAACAGGTTCATCGCCGAATCTTGGACAATCCACTGAATGCGTTCCTGAGGATAATCGATGTCCAGCGGCACATACGCGGCGCCGGTTTTCATCACGGCGTAGAACGCGACGATCACGTCCACCGAGCGTTCCAGGGCAACGCCGACGAAGGTTTCCGGGCCGACGCCTTGGGCGAGCAAGTGGTGGGCCAGCACATTGGCGCGACGTTCCAGTTCGACGTAAGTCAGTTGGTGGTCGGCGCAGGTCACGGCAATTGCATCCGAACGTTGCACGGCGTGTCCGGCGATCAACTCGGCCAACAACGGGGCGCTTGTCATCGGCTCGGCCATCAGGTTATTGCCGCGCAGTTGGCGACGCTCGCTGTCGTCGAGCATGTCCAGGCTGCCAAGGGTGGCGTGGGGATTATTCAGCAAGGCCAGCAACAAGGCCTCGTAGCTGCGGCGGATTTGCTCGCTGGCCGCAGCGCTGAAGCGGTTGCGCAGGTACATGAATTCGATGGTCAGCGTGTCCTTGAGCATCACCGCCAGATCCATGGCGAAGTCGGTGACGCCACGGGCGCTGACCTCGCCGAAGTGCAGGTTGTGTTGGGTCGCTTGATCCAGGCGCTCGTCCAGCGGATGGTTTTCGAAGACGATGATGCTGTCGAACAACGCCTGGCCGCTGTTGCCGGACCAGCGCTGAATATCGGCCAGGGAGGCGTGCTCGTGATCGCGAATCCCCAGGTTGCAGGTTTGCAGCTGCGCCAGCCAGTCGGCGACGGTCTGACGCGGATCGGGTGTCTGGATGATCGGCAGGGTATTGATGAACAGCCCGAGCATTTCATCGGCATGGGCCAGGCTGGCGGGACGTCCAGCCACCGTGGCGCCGAAGCAAACCGTGGCTTGCCCGGTGAAACGCTGCAACAGCAGCAACCACGTGGCCTGGATCAAGGTGTTGGGCGTGATGCGCAGGCGCTGGGCCTGTTCCCGCAACTGGTTGGTTTGCTCCTTGTCCCACTTCAGGTACAACGCTTCGTGGCCTTCAAGACCGGCGGCTGGCGCAGGCGCAATGCTGCTGGCCAACAGGGTCGGCCCGCTGAGGTCTTGCAGCTGGGCTTTCCAGAAAAGTTCCAGGGTTTGCTGGGACTGGGCCTTGAGCCAGGCGATGTAATCCCGATAGCGCCCGTGTTTTGGCACCAGTGGCTGGCCGCTGTAGTGCTCCAGCACTTCACCGAGCAGGCGCGAGCTGCTCCAGCCGTCCATCAAAATGTGGTGGCTGGTCCAGATCAGGTAATGGGTCTGCGCATCGAGCTGCACCAGCGTCAGGCGCATCAACGGCGCGGCGAGCAGTTCGAAACCCTGGGCGGCGTCCAGATCGACCTGCTGTTGCAACTGCTGCGGCTGTACGTTGCGGTCTTGCCAGTCCAGCTGCTGCACGGCAATGCTGGCGTGTTTGTAAACCAGTTGCAGGGGTTCGGCCAGCGCGCTGGCAGACCAGAAACCACTGCGCAAAATCTCGTGGCGCTCGATGACCGCATTCCACGCGGCAATGAAACGCGACACATCAAGCCCTTGTACCGACACCGCCATCTGGTTCAGGTACAGCGCCGCATCGTTGGCTTCCAGAGTGTAGAACAGCATGCCCTGTTGCATCGGCGACAGCGGGTAGATGTCTTCCAGTTGCGCCAGCGGCACCGGCAGCGAAGCCAGTTGCTCTGCATCGAGACCCGCCAGGGCGAAGGCGCTGGCGTCGGTCGGGCCGGTTGTCTCCTGATCATCAACACGCGCCACGCTAGCCAGATGTTCGACGGTCTGGTGTTGGAACAGATCCTTGGGCGTGAAGTGAATGCCGTTCTGCCGGGCGCGGCTGACCAGCTGGATCGAGATGATCGAATCGCCGCCCAGATCGAAAAAGTTGTCGCTGATGCCCACTTGATCCAGTTTGAGCACGTCCTGCCAGATCGCCGCAATGCGTTGTTGCATGGCGGTTTGCGGCGCGACGTAAACCTGTTGCATCTGGCTGGCATCGGCGGCGGGCAGGGCTTTGCGGTCCAGCTTGCCGTTGGGCGTCAGCGGCAGTTGGTCGAGGAACAGCAGCTGCGCGGGGATCATGTAATCCGGCAAATCCTTGCGCAGGGCAGTGCGGATGCGTTCGCGCAGCGCGGCTTGTTCGGCGCTGTCGCTGACCGGTTGCGCCAGCACCACATAGGCGACCAGCTGCTCGCCAGCCGCACCCGGTTGGGCAACGACGGCGGCAGTGCGTACCAGCGGTTGGGCTTGCAGACGGGTTTCGATTTCCCCCAGTTCAATGCGGAAGCCGCGAATCTTTACCTGATGATCAAGGCGGCCGAGGTATTCGATGATGCCGTCGGCGCGATAACGACACAGGTCGCCGGTGCGATACAGCTGCGCACCGGGCGCGCCGAACGGGTCCGGCACGAAACGTTCGGCGGTCAGCTCGGGCCGCTTGAAATAACCCCGGGCCAGGCCGTTTCCGCCAATCAGCAGCTCCCCGGCGACGCCAATCGGTGCCGGTTGCAGGTCGGCGTCGAGGATGTACAGCGTGGTGTTGTCGATGGGGCGACCGAGCCAGGGTTTAGTGTGGCTGCGGTCCAGTCGATGGCTCGCCGACCAGATGGTGGTTTCGGTGGGGCCATACAGATTCCACAACTGGTCACTGACCGCCAGCATGCGCGCGGCCAGTTCATCGCTCAGGGCTTCGCCGCCGCACAGCAGTTTGCAGCCTTGCAGGGCTGCGCGCTGGGGATGATCTAGGAGCATGCGCCAGGTCGAAGGCGTGGCTTGCAGGACGCTGATGCCCTGACGCCGGACGATGTCCAGCAGCGCTTGCGGATCGAGATTGACGTCGTTGCCGGCCAGGATCACCCGCGCGCCAACGCTCAGCGGCACGTAGAGTTCCAGGCCGAAGATATCGAAGCAGAACGTGGTCAGCGACAGCAGCCGGTCATCGGCCGCAATGCCCGGCGCGGCGGCCATGCTTGAGGTGAAGTTGCGCAGCGCGCCGTGGGAGACCATCACGCCTTTGGGTTTGCCGGTGGAGCCGGAGGTGTAGAGGGTGTACGCCAGGTTTTCCGGGGTGGTCGCAACGTCGGGATTGTTTTCGGAAAAGGCGCCAAGGCTACTGGCCGGATCATCCAGTACCAGCGTTTTCAGGCCTTCGGGAATCGGCAATTGCTCTTGTACGTGGGCTTGGGTCAACAGCAGTTGTATGCCGCTGTCCGCGATCATGTAGGCCAGGCGTTCTTCGGGATAGGTCGGGTCCAGCGGCAGGTAGGCGCCGCCCGCCTTGAGGACCGCCAGCAAGCCGACGACCATTGCCACGCTGCGTTCAACGGCGATGCCCACCAGCACTTCCGGGCCGACGCCTTGCTGGATCAAACAATGGGCGAGCTGGTTGGCGCGACGGTTGAGTTGCGCGTAAGTCAGGTGTTGCCCGGCGACGATCAGCGCGACGGCCCAGGGATTTTTTTGCGTCTGGTCTTCAAACAGACGCACCACGTTGTGCGTCGGCGGATTCTGGCTGACCGGCGCGTTCCAGCCGGCGACGATCAAGGCGCGTTCGGTGTCATCCAGCAACGGCAAACCGGCGACGAGCTGGTCCGGGTCGCTGACGATGCTGCGCAGCAAGGCCTGCCAATGTCGGGCCAGACGCTCGATGGTCGCCGCGTCGAACAGGTCGGTGGCGTAGGTCAGCGATGCGCTGAAGCTGTGTTCAGTCAGCGAGGTGTTCAGGGTCAGGTCGAACTGCGCGGTGGGGTTATCCCAGCCGAGGTTATCGATGGTCAAACCGGCCACCTGGCTGTGAGCCGCCGTGGCGTCTGCGCCTTGATGATTGAACATCACCTGGAACAGCGGGCTGTGGCTGAGGCTGCGTTCCGGATGCAGCGCGCTGACCAGTTGTTCGAAGGGCAATTCCTGATGAGCCTGGGCATCCAGCGCGGTTTGCCGGACCTGTTGCAGTAATTGAGTGAAACGCGTGTGTTCGCTGAACTCGGCCTTGAGCACCTGAGTGTTGACGAAAAAGCCGATCAGTCGCTCGGTTTCCATCCGGTTGCGGTTGGCCACCGGCACGCCGACGCGGATGTCGTTTTGTCGGCTGTAGCGATGCAGCAAGGTCTGGAACGATGCCAGCAGCAACATGAACAACGTGACGTTGTGCTGTTGCGCCAGTTGCTTGAGGGCTGGCCCCAGTTGCGCGTCCAGCACCACGTCCAGTTGCGCGCCCCGGTAACTTTGCTCGGCGGGACGCGGACGGTCGGCGGGCAGTTCCAGCACCGGTTGTTCGCCGCCCAATTGCCGGGTCCAGTAATCCAGCTGGCGCTCGCGTTCGCCGGCTTCCATCCAGTGCCGCTGCCAGATAGCGTAGTCGGCGTATTGAATCGCCAGTTCCGGCAGCTCGGGCTCAGTACCGCCGCTGAACGCGGCATAGAATTCGATCAACTCGGTGACCATTACCTGCATGGACGCGCCATCGGAAACGATATGGTGCTGAGCCATGACCAGCACATGTTCATGCTCGCTCAGGCGCAGCAGTTCAGCCCGCAGCAACGGGCCATTTTCCAGGTCGAACAGTTGCGCGGTGGTTTCAGCAATGAAGGCTTTCACTTCGGATGGGGCGCCGGTTTCGGCGTTGCGCAGGCCCAGCTTGATGCGCTGTGCATCGGCAACAACTTGCACGGTGCGCTCATCGACCAGCTGGAAGGTGGTGCGCAAACTTTGGTGACGGGCGATCAGCGCGTTGAAGCTGCGCTCCAGGGCGGCAACATCCAGTTCACCGAGCAAATGCAGGGCCATGGGGATGTGATACGCCGCGCTGTGCGGGTCAAGTTGCCAGAGAAACCATTGGCGTTCCTGGGCGAAGGACAGCGGCAATTGCTCAAAGCTCGACTGCACTTCGGGGATCGGCAGGTTAGCCGGGGACACGCCTTCTTCAAGCATCTTCTGCAAATAGACAGTGCGTTTTTCCAGCGGCAGAGTGATAAAGCGCCGGGCAATTCTCGAAGCGGTCGTGCGGTCCATCAAACTTCCTCCATGTCGTCGAGCAGTGCTTCGAGCCTGCTCAATTTCGATGTGTTCACGGCATCGCCGTCCTGCTCCAGTGCGTTGGCAAAAGCCCCCAATGTCGGGGCCTGGAACACGTGCTGTGGGGTCAGCTGCAAGCCGAGCTCCAGTTGCAGGCGCGACACCACCTTGATGACCAGCAGCGAATGCCCGCCCAACTCGAAGAAGTTATCGGTCAGGCCAACGCGCTCCAGCTTGAGGACGTCTTGCCAGATCCCGGCGATTTGCTGCGCCAGCCGGGTTTGCGGCGCGACGAACTCGCCTTGGCCCTGGCTGGCGTGGGGTTCCGGCAGGGCGTTGCGGTCGAGTTTGCCGTTGGCGGTCAGCGGCAGGTTGGCGACAAACAGCAGGTGCGTCGGGATCATGTAGTCCGGCAGCTGCTCCTTGAGAGCAGCCTTGAGCGCTTCCCGGCTGGCGACCGACTCGTCGGCCACGATGTACGCACTCAGTTGCTGACCGTCGCTGCTGTCACGGGCCAGAACAACGGCCTGTTCAACGTGGGGCTGCGCCAAGAGTTGCGCTTGGATTTCCCCCAGCTCGATACGGAAACCGCGAATCTTCACCTGATGATCGCTGCGCCCCAGATAGTCGATGCTGCCATCGGTGCGGTAACGCGCCAGATCGCCAGTGCGATACAAGCGGCTGCCATCGTCGGCAAACAGGTTGGGAACAAAGCGCGTTGCGGTCAGATCCTGCCGATTCAAGTAACCCCGCGCCAGACCTGCGCCGCCGATATACAGCTCGCCGATGCTGCCTTTGGGCACCGGATTCAGCGCGCCGTCCAACAAGTACCAGGCAAGGTCGGCCAATGGCGCGCCAATCGGGCTGGAAGTGTCCTTGAGGAAATCATCCCGGGTGATCGCCCGGTAGGTGACGTGGACCGTGGTTTCGGTGATGCCATACATGTTGATCAGCTGCGGCGAGCGATCACCAAACTGCTCGAACCACGGACGCAGACTCGGTACGTCCAACGCTTCGCCACCGAACACCACATAACGCAGCGCCAGACTTTGTTGTGCCGCGCAGGCCACCGCCATCAAAGGCTTGAACGCGGACGGCGTCTGGTTCAACACCGTGACGCCGTGTTCGATAAGCAGCTCGTGGAAGGCTTGCGGGCTGCGGCTGACGGCGTGTGGCACGATCACCAGCTTGCCGCCGTAGAGCAGCGCGCCAAAGATTTCCCAGACCGAAAAGTCGAATGCGTAGGAATGGAACAGCGTCCACACGTCCTGCTTGCTGAAGCTGAAATGCTGTTCGCCGGCCTTGAACAAACGCAGGGCGTTGGCGTGGGTCAGCAGCGCGCCCTTGGGCTGGCCGGTGGAGCCGGAGGTGTAAATCACGTAGGCGAGATTTGCCGGATCGATGCTGATGACCGGGTTGGCGTCGCTGTAGCCGGACGCGCCGTCGTCAAGCAGCAGCACTTGAATATCCGCGTTAATCGGCAATGCGCCGAGCAGCGAACCTTGGGTCAGCAGCACGCCAATGCCGCTGTCCTGAATCATGTAGCTCAAGCGATCTTCGGGATAGGCCGGGTCCAGCGGCACATAAGCGCCACCGGCTTTGAGAATCGCCAGCAGGCCGATGATCATTTCCAGATTGCGTTCAACCGCCAGGCCAACGCGCGCCTCGGGGCCGACTCCGCGTTCAATCAGCTGGTGCGCAAACTGGTTGGCGCGCTGATTGAGCTGTGCGTAAGTCAACTGCTGGCCGTCGCAGGTTACGGCGATGGCATTCGGCGCGCGAGCGGCCTGGGCTTCGATCAGTTGCTGAAGACACGGCTCGACGGGGAACTCGCTGCGGGCCGGATTCCATTCCTGAAGGGCGGATGCGCTGTCGCTAAGTGTCAGTTCGCCCACTGGGCGCTTGACGTTTTCCCGTAAAGCGTTGAGCAGTTCAAGGGTCTGCCGCGCAATGGCGGCGATGACCTGCGGGCTGAACTGCTGACGCGAATAGTTGAAGCGCAGCGCCAGGCTTTCGGCGGCATTGATAATCAGGGTCAGCGGGTAGTTGGTCTGCTCATGGCTGCTGATATTGGCGAAGCGCAGACCTTGCGGCGCGCCTTGTTCCAGCGCCTGGGAAATCGGGTAGTTTTCGAACACCAGCAGCGTGTCGAACAAGGCTTCGCCCGGCTGCCCAGCCCAGCGTTGCACATCGGACAGTGCGCTGTGTTCGTGTTCACGCAGGTTCAGGTTCTGCGCTTGCAGCACTTGCAACCACTGGCTGACGATCAGTTCCGGGCGCGGATCGCTCACCACCGGCAAGGTGTTGATGAACAGTCCGACCTGCTGCTCAATCCCGGTGATCTGCGTCGGCCGGCCGGCGACAGTGGCGCCGAAGCACACCGCGTCCTGACCGGTGTAGCGTTGCAGCAGCAGCGACCACGCGCCCTGCAACAGCGTGTTGAGGGTGACTTTCTGCTGTCGGGCGAACGCGTTCAAGGCCGCGGTTTGCTCGGGATCCAGCGCCAGGTTGTAGTCGGCGTGACCGGCAAGCGCATCAACGGGAGGCGTCAGGTGTCGGGCCAGTAGCAGCGGCTCGTCCAGTGCCTTGAATTGCTCGCGCCAGAATGTCTCGCTGGCCGCGTGATCCTGCTGTTGCAGCCAGTCGATGTAATCCCGATAGCGACCTTGATGCGCCGCGACCGGCCGTGCGCTGTAGCGTTGCAATACTTCGCCCAGCAACTGCGAGGTGCTCCAGCCGTCCATCAAAATGTGGTGGTGCGTGAGGATCAAGTGATGGCTGTTGTCAGCGGTTTGCGCGGCGATCAGCTTCAGCAACGGCGCCTGGCTCAGATCGAAACCCAGCTGCAACTCTTGTTGCGCCAGCTCGTTCAGCGCCTGTTGTTGATTGGCAGAGCTGCGCAGATCCAGCACGCTGAACGGCATGTCCAGGTGCGAGCGGACCACTTGCAGCGGCTGTTCCAGCTCGCCACTCCAGAGGAACGCAGTGCGCAGGATGTCGTGCTGGTCGATGACCGCTTGCCAGGCCTGACGGAACAATTCCGGGTCCAGACCGCTGACGTCCAGACGCATCTGGTTCAGGTAATTGCCGGCCGCTTGCTCGTGCAAGGTATGGAACAGCATGCCTTGCTGCATCGGTGCGAGCGGGTAGATGTCCTGGATGTCTGCGGCGGCAATCGGCAAGTCGTCCAGCTGCTGCTGGCTGATCTGCGCCAGCGGGAAGTCTGAAGGCGTGATGCCGTTGTGTTGCGCGCAATGCTCGATCAGTTCGGCCAGCTCGCGGGCGTACTCATCGGCCAGGCGCTGGATCAGCGTTTCATCGAACATCTCGCGGCTGAAGGTCCAGCCCATGCTCAGCTCACCCGCGTAGACGCGGCCGTTGAGGGTCAGCCAGTTACCCAGCGGCGCCTCCGGGCTTTGCTCGGCGCCAGCGTTCTCGTCACAAGGGCTGAACAGGCTGTTGGCGGCGCTATCGAAACTGCCGTCGAACTGGCCCAGGTAATTGAAGGTGATGCGCGGCGTTGGCGCCTGGCTCAACTGAACGCGAGTCGCCTCGTCGCCCAGATAACGCAGCAGGCCAAAACCGATGCCTTTGTCGGGGATGGCGCGCAGCTGCTCTTTGACGGTCTTGATCGAGTCCTCAAAGGTTGTCGCCGCCGAGAGTTTCACCGGGTACAGACTGGTGAACCAACCCACGCTGCGGCTCAAGTCGATATCATCGAACAACGCTTCGCGGCCGTGGCCTTCCAGTTGAATGACGCTGCTGTCGCGTCCGGTCCAGCGGCTGATCACTCGGCTCAGGGCGGTCAGCAGCAGGTCGTTGACCTGGGTGCGATACGCCGCTGGCGCCTGCTGCAACAACTGGCGAGTGAGGGTTTGATCCAGCCGGGTTTGTACGGTAACGGCCAGTGCATTATCAAGACGGGCAGCGGGGCGCGCACCGGGCAATTCGTCGGACGCGCCCGCCAGTTGTTGCTGCCAGAACGGCAGCTGCTGTTGCAGCGCCGTGTTTTCTTTTGCATAAGTTTGCAGGCGTTCGCCCCAGGCCTGAAATGCGCTGGTTCGGGCGGGCAGGGCAATCGGCTGGCCTGACTGCAATTGACGGTAGCTGCTCTGCAAATCCTCGAACAAGACCCGCCAGGAAACGCCGTCCACCACCAGATGATGGATCGCCAGCAGCAAGCGTTGGCTGCCGTCGTCGAGGCTGACCAGCACCGCGCGCAGCAATGGACCGTCTTGCAGATTCAGACTGCGTTGCGCGTCGTTGCCCAGCTGCGCAAGATCAGCAATATCGCTGATGTGCGCCTGCCATAGCTCGAAGCTGCCGGCTTGCATGGATTGATAGGCGGACGTCCAGCCGTCGGGCGTCTGGCTGAAGGTCAGGCGCAGCGCATCGTGATGGGCGAGCAGCGCGCGTAAGGCCTGCTCAAGGTGGTCGGCGTCCAGGGTGACGTTCGGCTTGAGTACCACCGACTGATTCCAGTGCTGCGGCTCGGCCAGATTCCTGGCGAAGAACGCCTGCTGAATCGGCAGCAACAGTGCCGCGCCGGTTGCCGGGCCTTGCTCGATCATCTGGCCGACGTCGTCAATGCGCGCGACATTGGCCAGATGGGCGATGGTCTGATGCTGAAACAGTTCTTTGGGGCTGAACTGGATACCGGCCTGACGCGCGCGGCTGACCAGTTGAATGGAGATGATCGAGTCACCGCCCAGGTCGAAAAAGTTATCGGTGATGCCGATGGTTTCGCGTTTGAGCACGTCCTGCCAAAGCTCGGTCAGGCGCTGTTGCAGCTCGGTACGCGGCGCAACATAAGCGTTTTGCCGCTGAGCGGCATCGGGCGCCAGCAACGCCTTGCGGTCCAGTTTACCGTTGGCGCTCAGGGGCATTTGCGCGAGAAACACCCATTGGCCGGGCACCATGTAATCGGGCAGGTGCTCGGCTAGCCGGGCCTTGATCGCCTCCTGCAAAAGGCTGTGACGACCGGCTTCGGCGGGCTGCACGGGCACCACATAACCCACCAGTTGCTGGTCGACGGCGAGGACCACCGCTTCACGAATGTCCGGCAGTTGCAGCAGGCGGGTTTCGATTTCCCCCAGCTCGATGCGCAGGCCGCGAATCTTCACTTGATGGTCGATGCGGCCGCGATAGTCGATGACGCCGTCGGCGCGATAACAGGCCAGGTCGCCGGTGCGATACAGACGCTCGCCATCGCCAAACGGGCTGGTGACGAAGCGTTCGGCAGTCAGCGCCGGACGCTGATGATAACCACGGGCCAGGCCCGCACCGCCCAGGTACAGCTCGCCGATCACGCCGACTGGCAGCGGCTGCAATTGCCCATCAAGGATGTGCGTGGCCAGGTTGGCGATAGGCTGGCCGATGGGCACGCTGTCGCGGTGCTCCTCGCGGCAGGTCCAATGGGTCACGTCGATGGCCGCTTCGGTCGGGCCATAAAGATTGAACAGGCTGGCGTTGGGCAGTTTGGCGAACACCTGTTGTTGAGTGTCCACGGGCAGGGCTTCGCCGCTGCAAACGATGCGTTGCAAACCGGTGCAGCGCTGCGCGGTGTCGTCCAGCAGGAAGGCTTGCAGCATCGAGGGTACGAAATGCAGGGTGGTGACCTGATGGCGTTCAATCAGCGCCACCAGTTTCGCCGGATCGCGATGATCCCCCGGCGCGGCCATGGCCAGGCGCGCACCGGTCATCAACGGCCAGAAAAACTCCCAGACCGAGACATCGAAACTGAACGGGGTTTTTTGCAGCACGGTGTCGCTGCGGTCCAGCCCGTAAGCCTGCTGCATCCAGCACAGGCGATTGGTCAGCGCCGAATGCCGGTTGCCCGCGCCTTTGGGTTTGCCGGTGGAGCCTGAGGTGTAGATCACATACGCCAGGTTTTCCGGGTTGACTGTGATCTCGGGATTACTCGACGGGAGGCCGGAAAGATCAAGTTCGTCGAGGCTGAGGATGTTCTGCCCGTGCTCGGTCGGTAGCTGCTTGAGCAGCTCTTTTTGCGTCAGCAGCAACTGGATGCCGCTGTCTTCGATCATGTAGGCCAGCCGCTCGCGGGGGTATTCCGGGTCCAGCGGTACATAGGCACCGCCCGCCTTGAGAATCCCCAGCAAGCCAACGACCATGGCCACGCTGCGCTCGACGGCGATGCCGACCAACACTTCAGGGCCGACGCCCAGCGCCATGAGTTTGTGTGCCAGCTGGTTGGCTTGCTGGTTGAGCTGAAGATAGCTCAGGGATTGATCGGCAAAGACTAGCGCTGTGGCGTTCGGAGTTTGCTGCGCTTGTTGTTCGATCAGGCGCTGCACCGGTTGATCGAGGGGATAAGCCGTTTGCGTGGCGTTCCAGTCCTGGAGAGTCGTGAGTTCTGCTGCGCCGAGCATCGGTAGCTCGCCGATACGTTGCTGGGGAGCATCAAGCATGGCCTGCAACAGATTCTGCCAATGCTGACCGAGACGCTCGATGGTTTCGGGCAAGAACAACTCGGCACGGTATTCCAGGTCGGCGCGAATGCTCTGTCGCGAATAGTCGATATCGATGCTCAGGTCGAACTTGGCTTGCGGCAAGACGACCGGCAGCGAGGTCAGTTGCAGATCGCCCAGTTGCAGGGTGGTTTCGACAGGCTCGGCGATGCGCCAGTTGAGCAGGGTCTGGAACAGCGGATTGGCCTGGGTGCTGCGTTGCAGGTTCAATCGGTCCAGCAGCAATTCAATCGGGTAATCGGCATGCTCCAGCGCAGCCCGTGAAGCGTGGCGCAGGTCATGCAGGAAGTCGCTGACAGATTGATCCGGGTCCAGGCGCGCACGGTAGATCTGGCTGCTGACAAAAAAGCCCACCAGTTCCTGAGTCGCACTCTGATTGCGCGTGGCGTTGGGCACGCCGACGGTGAAGTCCCGTTGACCGCTGTAGCGGCTCAACAGCAATTGCCACGCGCCCAACAGCACGACGAAGGGTGACAAATTGTGCTGCTGGCAGAACCCCTGCAGTTGCCGGGAAAATGCTTCAGGCAGCGTCAGCGCAACGCTGCCTTGGCGGTTGTCGCGCACGGCGCTGGCCGGGAAGTCAGTCGGCAACGCCAGGGTCGGCAAGTCGTCACCCAGATAGCCCTGCCAGTATTCGGCGGCCTGATCGTGAGCTTCGGTGGTCACGTATTCTTCGCGCTGCCAGCGGGCGTAGTCGAGGTATTGAATCGTCGGGCGTTTGAGGGGCTCGGGATCGCCGAGGCTCAGGCGCTGAAAGGCCGTAATCAGATCCTGCATCAGAATCGGATTGGACCAGGCATCGGAGACGATGTGATGCAAGGTGAGCAGCAGCACGTGCTCTTGCTCGTCGAGCTTGAGCAGCGTGGCGCGGATCAGCGGCGCGCTGCCCAGATCGAACGCAAGAGCGGCTTCAGCGGCAATATGGCCGGGGAGTGTGTTGCGATCATCAAGGTTGATTCGGGCCAGATTCAGCTGCGCGTTATGGTCAACCATCTGCTGTGGCGTGCCATCGATATCCTCGAAGCGGGTGCGCAGGATGTCGTGGCGATCCACCACCTTGCGCAATGCGCTTTCCAGCAGCGCGCCATCCAGCCGACCCTTGATCGACAAGGCGCGAGGCAGGTTGTAGGCGGCGCTGTCCGGGGCGAATTGTTGCAACAACCACAAACGTTGCTGGGCGAACGAAACCGGCATCGGACCTTGTGCAGCCGAGGCCTTGATCCCGTGTTCGGTGCCTTGCTCATCAGCCATGAGCAGGGCCAGCAGGTCGTCGTCGGGTTGTTGATTGATTTGATTCATGATCGCTCTCGTCGCCGTCGGCAGAGGAATTGGCTTTGTCAGGAAGACGAAGGGGAAGGGCTTGGATTTAGCGGGGTCTGGCAGTTCGACAGATTGTTTGGGTGCGCACTGTAGGAGCGAATTTATTCGCGAGGCGATGTTGCAGGCACTGAATCGATGTCGGCTGTACCGGCCCTTCGCGAATGAATTCGCTACCGGTTGCCTATAAAACCGGTAGGAGGGGACTTGTCCCCGATGAGGTCAGCCTGGCCAACTCAAACTGTCTGNAATTCGCTGCCGGTTGCCTATAAAACCGGTAGGAGGGGACTTGTCCCCGATGAGGCCAGCCTGGCCAACTCAAACTGTCTGACCCAGCGTCAGTGCCTGAGCCACTGTCTTCCCGGACAAGTCCGGTCCTACCCACCTTCGGCTGTACCGGCCCTTCGCGAATGAATTCGCTACCGGCTGCCTATAAAACCGGTAGGAGGGGACTTGTCCCCGATGAGGTCAGCCTGGCCAACTCAAACTGTCTG